>NZ_JAVTSQ010000014.1:0-194489 GCF_032678445.1 Pedobacter nutrimenti | reverse complement strand
TAGGATACCTGCTGGAAGGCCTTAGAGATCTGCGGCCCCTTCGGCCGCCTGATATCGCGAAGCCTGGAAGCAGGTGTCCTAAAAATTCCAATCTTAACCACCAACAAAAGGAAATTAATCCAACCAGATAAAACTAGACATCCAGTTTCATAGAGAACAAATCTGCAATATGGCCTCTGAGAATAGCCTTAACTTCTTCCATATCCAGTTCACGACCAAGTTCGCGCTTCAGCGAAGTCACATCCTTATCATCTATTCCGCAAGGAACAATGTTTTTGAAATAGTCCAGATCCGTATTTACATTAAAAGCAAAACCATGCATGGTCACCCAGCGGCTGCACCTCACTCCCATAGCGCAGATCTTTCTGGCCTTTTCATTATCCGCATCCAGCCAAACCCCGGTATAGCCAGGATATCGCCCCGCTTCAACACCATAATCCTTTAAAGTTAGAATAACTGCCTCTTCGAGGGTCCGCAGATATAAATGAATATCAGTAAAGAAATTATCCAGATCAAGAATAGGGTACCCGACAATCTGGCCCGGACCATGATAAGTAATATCACCGCCCCGGTTTATTTTATAATAAGTAGCCTGTTTTTCTACCAGCCCCTTTTCATCCAACAGTAAATTTTCGGGCAAACCACTTTTCCCTAACGTATATACATGAGGGTGTTCACAAAAGATCAGCACATTGGGCGTTTCTATTTCCGTATGATTGGTACGGTTCGCAGTCTTAAGAGCTACAGTCTCATTAAAAATCCCTTCCTGCTGATCCCAGGCTTGTTGATAGTCAATTAGCCCCCAGTCGATATATCTTACATTTTTATTCATAACAGAAATGATTAAGCCATTACATAACCTAACATATAACTATCCTCTACCTTAAAATAATGAGCAGTTAACTCTTTTCGCTCATCAGCTAAACTGACAAAGGCCCTCAGTTGTCCCTCTTCCTGCAATGGAAAAGATTCGATAAACATGTCCTTTTTTAGCTCCAGGCCTTTTCTTCCATTCCATTTATAGATAGCCTCCTTTACACACCAGCACACATAGAGGCCTTCAGTGCTCCTGTTCAGATCATTTTGCTCCAGCTCTTCCACAGAAAGGAACTTCTGCTCAATCTTATGGATCTTATCTTTGATCAGCTCGATATCCACACCCACTTTCTTATTTCTGCTGATCATTACCGCAGCATAATCAAAAGAATGACTCAGGGAAATTTCATAATCTATATTAACCAGATAGGGCTTACCATGATCATCCATTCTGCAATCTATATATTCGGTAGTTTGCAACATGGTTCTCAGCAATAAACGTGTACTCAACCAATGCAGCAAACGTTTACCATTGCTCAGAGAAGAAATAAAATCAAGTTCATGCTGTTTCAGCTGTAAACCCGCAATGAGTTGTTCTTCAGACTCTTCTATCTTCCATACAGAAAGCATGGTTTGATCATCAATATTCTTATTAAAAACGATTGGCATCTCTATTTTAGGAAATCAATGGTAAAAGTATCTTAAATTAATCATAATTTAGCCCAAATACTTAATAAATGATACTTTCCGACAAACGTATTCTAGAAGAAATAGATAAGGGCACCATTATTATCGAACCTTTTAAACCCGAATGCTTAGGCACAAACTCATATGATGTGCATTTAGGCAAATATCTGGCCACCTATAAAGACAGAGTACTCGATGCAAAAAAACACAACACCATAGAACACTTTGAAATTCCTAAAGATGGCTATGTTTTACAGCCTGGCACACTCTATCTTGGTGTAACGCTGGAATACACAGAAACACATGCACATGTTCCCTTTTTAGAGGGCAAGTCCAGCACCGGACGCCTGGGTATTGACATTCATGCTACTGCCGGCAAAGGCGATGTTGGTTTTTGCAACACCTGGACATTGGAGATTTCCTGTGCACAGCCAGTAAGGATTTACGCAGGCATGCCAATTGGCCAGCTGATTTATTTTGTTGTAGAAGGTGATATTAAAACCATGTACAACTCAAAGGACAATGCTAAATACAGCAACAAAACCACCAAACCGGTAGAAAGTATGATGTGGCAGAACAAGTTCTGATCCATTTTAACCTTACTTTCATATTTTGCAATAAAGCCTCAATACTCGTATATTGAGGCTTTATTTTTATTACTCTTAATTTATGCAACCGCCAAGTAAATACGGATTTAAACCCTTTTAAGAGCAATTAAAAACAGAAAAACCTCGAAAAAAACTTTGCTAATTATATTCCAATGAAACCATCATGTGCAGAAATACACAAACCGATATGAATAGAATTTGGTTGCACATGATAGCTTCATCACCATTAAAATAAAATTATATTCTGATGAAACCATCAAGAGTTTACACTCACAAAACACAATGAATAAAACTCATGATAGCTTCATAACCTTTAAAATTAATTATATACTAATGAAAACAAAATTAGTTCTAACGCTCTTTGTACTTTTCGGCCTCTGTTGTTTTGCGGCTTTTAAAATTGACGACAATCCATTTTCGGCCCTGATAAAAAAACTGGAAGCCTATAACCAGGATAACCCCCAGGAAAAAGTCCACCTTCACCTGGATAAACCCTATTATGCCATTGGCGACGATATTTGGTTCAAGGCTTATATCATAAATGCCACGACATCTCAACCCAGCGAAATCAGCAACATATTATATGTTGAGCTGATCAATGAGGCAGACTCTGTCAAAAAACAGATTAAGCTTCCTGTGATTGGCGGTTTTACCTGGGGAGATTTTAAACTGACCGATTCTCTTCCCGAAGGAAACTATAGGATCAGAGCCTATACACAATGGATGCGGAACGCTGGTCCGGAGTTCTTTTTCGATAAAACCCTGAAAATTGGAAATTCCTGGGCAAATAAAGTTTTTACCCGTACAAAATATTCATTCTCAACAGAAAAAAATGCAGAGAAGGTCAATACTCAGCTCACATTTACAGACAAAACCGGAAAAGCCTATAGCGGCAATGAGGTGAACTATGTGGTACAGATAGACAATAAAAATATTAGTAAAGGAAAAGCGCTCACCAACAGCAATGGCGAAATCAACTTCGATTTCCTGAATAACAAACCAGAACTGAAATCTTCTGGAAAAATCACCGCCACAATTGAATTGCCTGGGAAAAAGAAGGTCGTAAAACTTATTCCCATCACGGCAACTTCCAATGCCATAGATGTACAATTCTTTCCGGAGGGTGGAAATCTTGTAGAAAATATCCCTTCCAAACTAGGCATCAAAGCGATAAACAGCGCTGGTCTGGGTAAAGACATTACTGGAAGCATTGTTGATAATGAAGGTACAGAAATTACCAAATTTAACACCACGCACCTGGGCATGGGTAATGTCATCCTCAATCCACAGCCAGGAAAGACCTACAACGCGATCGTTAAGTTCGAAGACGGCTCTGATCAGAAGATCAAACTACCTCAAGCCCTACCCGAGGGTTATGTATTGTCGGTAAACCATCTGGATACGTCTAAAATCACTGTCAAAATCTATCTGAGCAGTAATGTGCTGGGTAAAGGTGAACTAAAATTACTCGCACAGAACAATGGCAATGTGTTTTCTGTTTTTACCACAAAAACAGAAAAACAACTGGTGATCATCAACATTCCTAAAAAAGATCTTCCTATGGGAATTCTTCAGCTTACATTATTTGGCCCGGACAACAAACCTGTTTGCGAAAGGTTAACATTTGTACAGAACCAAACCGACCTGACTAACCTTCAGGTGCAGAGCGACCGGAAAACCTATAATAAAAGAGATTCTGTACAGCTTACCCTGACTTCTACCACAGACAACAAACCTGTACAAGGTATTTTTTCGATGTCTGTGACCAATACATCCGTTGTTCAGCCAGACGAGGATAATGAAAGCAATATTTTCACTACCTTTCTGCTAACCTCCGATCTGGCGGGCTATGTAGAGAAACCAAATTATTACTTCCTCCATAAAGATCCTGCTGCACAAAGCGATCTGGACAATTTACTGCTCACTCAAGGATGGCGGAGATTTTCGTGGAAAACCTTCACCGGTAATGCCAATCCGCCGGCAACTTATAAAGCCGAAAAATCCCTTGCCATTAGCGGCACATTGACTACCCTCGGTGGTAAACCCATAGAAAAGGGAAAGGTTTCTTTGTTCTCTTCTTCGGGGGGGCTATTTATGATCGATACTTTAACAGATGCGAATGGCCGCTTCAACTTTGACAAACTCCTGTTCAGTGACAGCACAAAATTTGTTGTTCAGGGCAGAAATGCAAAAAACAAAAAGAATGTAGAGATCAAACTAGACCTTGTGCCAAAACAAGTAGTCACCAAAAACAAAAATACAGGTGATATAGAAGTCAACATCAACGAGGCCATTTCCTCTTATATCACTAAAAGTGAGAACTATTTTGATGAACTGACCAAGCGTGGCCTGTTACAACGAACCATCATGTTGAACGAAGTCAATATCATAGAGAAAAAGAACAAAGCGCCAAACTCCGCCAATTTGAATGGAGCCGGTCATGCAGATGCCATCATCACCGCAGATCAACTAGGGACTTGCACAACCCTGTCCCAATGTTTACAGGGTCGGGTAGCCGGTCTGATGATACGGGATGGAAAAGCCTATCTGATGAGAAACGGAAATACCCCTATGCGGATCGTTCTTGACGGAATGAATATGGATGCAGATTTCCTGGATAATATTGTGCCTCAGGAAGTAGAAACCATCGAAGTACTCAAAAGCATAGGAAATACAGCGATCTACGGAATGAACGGTGGTGGAGGTATCCTCGTAATCACGACTAAGCGTGGCGGGGGAAATTACGGTTCTGTTTATACTCCTGGCATTATGGTTTACACGCAAAAGGGATATTATACACCAAGACAATTTTATTCTCCACGATATACTCCGGAATCCAGCAGCCAGCCTGACCTGAGAACAACGGTATACTGGAATCCACAAATTATCACCAGTACTTCAGGAACAGCCAAGGTTGGCTATTTCAACACCGATCAGAGCGGGACCTACCGGGTGGTTACAGAAGGCATGAACCGTGTAGGCCAACTGGCAAGAACTGTATATACTTATGAGGTAAATTAATCTGTTTAACCCTTCATATTTATGAGAAAAAAATTGATTTTTCATATATTGGTTCTAATGGGCTGTTGTTGCTTTGCTGGCTTTAAGAACGATGATGATTCATTTTCGATACTTCTGAAAAAATTGGAGGATTACCATCAAAAACATCCCCAGGAAAAGGTACATCTTCATTTGGATAAGCCTTTCTACGCTATTGGTGACGATATTTGGTTCAAAGCCTATGTGATTAATACTTTAAACTCCTCCCCTACAAACATCAGCAATATTTTATACGTAGAACTGATCAATGAAGATGATTCTATAAAGAAACAAATTAAACTGCCTATTATTGATGGCTTTACATGGGGAGATTTTAAACTAACAGATTCTTTAACGGAAGGAAATTACAGGATCCGGGCTTATACGCAATGGATGCGAAATGCAGGTCCGGCATTCTTTTTTGATAAAACCATTAAAATTGGAAATTCATGGGCAAACCAAGTCTTTGTACATACAAAATATACCATTTCTGCAGGCAAAGACGAACAAAAAACAAACGCAGAATTAACCTTCAATGATAAAACGGGGAAACCTTATATCAATAAAGATGTTACTTATGTGGTGCAGATGAATTCAAAAAACATATTTAGTGGAAAAGCATTGACCAGCAGCAGCGGAAAGATCAACTTTAGTTTTTTTGCTGCACAATCGGAGCTGAAATCTTCTGGCAAAATTACAGCGACAATTGATGTTTCTAGTAAAGACCGTGTCACTAAGTTGATCCCTTTTACCACCACTTCCACACAGATGGATGTACAATTTTTCCCGGAAGGAGGAAATCTTGTCGAGAACATTCCTTCCAGGATAGGAATAAAAGCAATAGATCCTAATGGCCGAGGAAAGGATATATCGGGCACTATTGTGGATAACGAAGGCAATGAGGTGAGAAGTTTCCATACAACGCACCTTGGCATGGGAAATCTGATCCTTGATCCGCAGCCAGGAAAGAGTTATACTGCGATTGTTAAATTTGAAGATGAGACCACGCAAAAAATCAAACTTCCTCCTGCACTTACTTCTGGCTATGTATTATCCGTTAATAATCAGGACAGTTCAAAAATCAACATAAAGATTTATCTGAGTAAAAATGTTCTCGGAAAAGGAAGGTTAAAATTACTTGCACAAAACAACAGCAATGTATATGCAGTGTATACCGCTCAAACAGATAAACAGCTGGTTGTGGTTAATATTCCCAAAAAAGATCTCCCTATTGGAATTGCACAGCTCACCCTATTTGGACCTGACGATATTCCAGTTTGTGAACGTTTAACATTTGTGAACAACTCGAAAGATATGGCCAATCTTCGACTTCAGAGTAATAAGCAACAATATCAAAAAAGAGAACTGGTAAAGCTCTCTTTAACCTCGGGTGCTGGTAACAAACCCATGGAAGGTAATTTTTCACTTTCAGTAACCAACACTGCAATTGTTCAGCCCGACGAAGAAAATGAAAGCCATATCCTGGCCACATTTCTTCTGACCTCCGATTTAGCAGGCTACATTGAAAAGCCTGATTACTATTTCCTTAAACAGGATCAGACCACTCAAACCGACCTTGACAACCTACTACTAACTCAGGGCTGGAGACGTTTTTCATGGAAAAATTTTCTCGAACATCAACCCGAAACAGTGCCTTATGCACTTGAAAAATCTATGTCCATTAGTGGTATCTTAACCACTCCTGGTGGAAAACCAATTGAAAAGGGCAAAGTTTCTTTGTTCTCAAAATCAGGTGGAATATTCATGATTGATACTTTGACAGATGTCGGTGGACATTTCAACTTTGATCATCTGGACTTCGGCGACAGCACCAAATTCGTCATTCAGGGAAGAAATACAAATAATAAGACGAATGTAGAATTAAAACTGGATCGGGTTCCCCAACAAATCGTTACCCACAATAAAAATACTGGAGATATTGAAATAAATGTAAATGAAGCCATTTCATCCTATATCTTTAAAAGTGAACCCTATTTTGATCAGCTGACCAAACGTGGTCAGCTGCACAGAAACATTTCGCTAAAAGAAGTAAATATTAACCAAAAAAAACCTGTTGCCCAATACTCAACTAATTTAAATGGTGCCGGGCATGCAAATAAGACTATTACTGCAGAAGAGTTAAAATATGGCCCTGCGCTATCTAGTAATTTGACCGCTCTCCTTCCTGGCATAACCTTCCCTGGCGGACAACCTGCTTTAGCCAGGTACGCCAGCAGAAAACAGATGCATATACTGGTTGATGGAGTGTATAGAGAATTAACCACTGGTGAAACCATTGATAATTTTATGAGTATTGAAGAAATAGAAAGCATTGAAGTATTAAAAAGCCCATCCTATACCGCTATCTATGGTGGAATGGGAGATGGGGGCATTTTGCTGATCACCACTAAACGTGGAAATAAAAAGAAGCCTGAACCTGGTTTAATCTATACCCCGGGCATTATCACTTACATACCAAAAGGTTATTATTCACCAAGAACTTTTTATTCTCCCAAATACACCTCTATATCTGAAATTCAACCTGACCTTAGGTCAACCGTTTATTGGAATCCTCAGGTGATCACTAGCAAAGAAGGCGTAGCCCAGGTTGAATACTTTAATACCGACCAGCCAGGAATCTACCGGGTGGTTGCAGAAGGAATGAATGCCAGTGGCCAACTGGCAAGAACTGTATATACTTATGAAGTAAAATAAATAAAAATGAAGACAATTAAAGTTAGCATAAAAGACCGTCTGGCCATAATAACCCTCAACAGGGCTAAGTCTAATGCCATGAACAGAGAGATGATCACGGAACTGAATGATATGTTCCGTAATATTTCTACAGATGCCAATATTGGAGGAGTGATCCTTACCGGACAGGAAAACTTTTTTTCGGCCGGGCTTGACCTGATTGAACTCTACCAGTATGATGAGAAAGAAGTCAGATCCTTCTGGGAACTGTTCCTGGATTTTGCCTCTACCCTTACCCGTTTCAAAAAGCCGCTGGTTGCAGCGATAAACGGACATAGCCCTGCGGGGGGCTGTGTCATGGCATTAGCCTGTGATGCGCGGGTTATGGCCGAGGGCAAATATATTATAGGACTGAATGAAGTTCCGGTGGGCATTATTGTACCCAACAGCATTTTTAAGCTGTATGCTTTCTGGATCGGTAAGGCAAATGCAGCCAGAAGCTTGCTCGAAGGTAAATTGTTTAGTCCGGAAGAAGCCTTGCAGGCAGGTCTGATAGACGAAGTGGTTAAAGCGGAGAGCATTCTGACCGCAGCAGAGCGGAGGATCAGGAAGTATATGGCTTTTGAACCGAATACCTGGCAACAAAGCAAATTAAATATCAGACAGGAACTGATTGCCGCCACAGCAGAGGATCAAAGTGCAACACTTGCCTTGATGCTGGAGCAATGGTGGTCGCCCTCCACCAGGAGCATCCTGAAAACAATTATTGATAACCTTCAAAAAAAATAAGCGATGTATAACCAACCCATGCTAAGAGATGACGCCTTAAAAGGCAAAACCATTGTAATTACAGGAGGTGGTACCGGATTGGGTAAAGCCATGGGTACCTATTTTCTGAAACTGGGGGCCAACCTGGTGATCACCAGCCGAAAACTGGAAGTCATCCAAAAAACAGCAGAAGAACTGGAGAAAGAAACCGGGGGAAAAGTTCTTGCTGTGGCCTGCGATGTAAGGGAATATGAACAGGTAGAGCATGTGCTGGCAGAAAGCCTCAAAACTTTTGGCCGGGTAGATGGCTTGCTGAACAATGCCGCAGGCAATTTCATTTCTCCTACAGAACGTCTTTCTGCCAATGCATTCTCTTCCGTAATTGACATTGTATTGAAAGGATCTGTGAACTGCACATTAGCCTTTGGAAAACACTGGATCAAGGAAAAACAAGCTGCCAGTATACTAAATATCGTCACCACTTATGCCTTTACCGGATCGGCTTATGTCGTTCCTTCTGCCTGCGCCAAAGGTGGCGTATTGGCGATGACCAGATCATTAGCTGTGGAATGGGGTAAATACGGTATCAGAACCAATGCCATTGCGCCCGGCCCTTTTCCAACCAAGGGTGCCTGGGAACGTTTATTACCGGGAGATCTGGCTGAAAAATTTGATTTCAAAAACAGAGTCCCTTTAAAGAGAGTAGGAGAACATCAGGAGCTGGCCAACCTTGCTGCTTTTTTAATCAGTGATTTTGCAGGCTATATCAATGGTGAAGTGATTACGATTGACGGCGGTGAATGGCTCCAGGGTGCCGGACAATTCAACGGGCTGGAAGCCATTCCAAATGAAATGTGGGATGCATTTGAGCAAATGACAAGAGCAGCAAAAGGAAGTTAAGCTCCTTTTACCACCTGATCAATGCACTTGCCCAGGTAAACCCCGAACCAAAGGCGGCCAGGCAAACCAGGTCGCCTTCTTTTATTTTACCAGACTCCCAGGCCTCACATAAGGCAATCGGGACGGAGGCCGCTGTTGTATTTCCATACTTTTGGATGTTATTGAATACCTTGTCATCACTCAGCCCAAGCAATTGCTGCACATACTGACTGATCCTCAGATTGGCCTGATGAGGAACCAACAAATCTATATCTTCAGGCTTCAGATGATTGGCCTTCAGAGCCTCTTTGATCACTTCGGGAAATTTCACTACCGCCTTTTTAAATACAGCAGGTCCATCCATATAAGGCAAGGCTGCTCCGCTTTCCAGCTGTTCGGTTGTCATAAACAAACCGCCCAGTTCCTGATCCGGATAACCAGGTTTGTCTTTTAACCACTTATTGGCAGCAGCACCAGGGTAATACATCGCCAGGATTTCAGCATCTGCCCCATCACTATGTAAATGCGTACTCAAAATCCCTTGTCCTTCCCGCTCTGCAGGCTGTAACACGACCGCACCTGCACCGTCACCAAAGATGACGGAAACATTTCTGCTGCGTGTATTAAAATCCATTGCGAAAGAATGTTTTTCACTGCCCACCACCAGGATATTTTTATACATGCCGGTTTTAATGAACTGGTCTGCAACAGAAAGTGCATATACAAAACCCGAACACTGGTTCCGGATGTCCAGTGCCCCAATCTCTTTCATCTTCATT
The DNA here is from genome assembly GCF_032678445.1 of Pedobacter nutrimenti. Taxonomy (GTDB): domain Bacteria; phylum Bacteroidota; class Bacteroidia; order Sphingobacteriales; family Sphingobacteriaceae; genus Pedobacter; species Pedobacter nutrimenti_A. The sequence continues at coordinate 184,219 of NZ_JAVTSQ010000014.1, read as the reverse complement.
TCCCTTTGAAGCAATACCCCACAACCCGGAAAATAATAATCAGGGCTTAGGGTCGCAAAAATGATAAAATCTATATCCTGAGCTGTAGTTCCGGCTCTTTCTATCGCTATTTTAGCCGCTTCGATCCCCATTGTGGTGGTCGTTTCTTCCAGTCTGTCTGCAAAACGACGCTCTTTGATCCCCGTACGTTCTTGTATCCAGGCATCATTTGTATCCATAAACTTAGAGAGATCGTCGTTGGTATAGACATTTTTTGGAACATAATAACCTATGCCTGCAATTTTAGAACTGTTCATCTTATTTGGTTTAACTGCAAATTTTAATCAAAAATAACTTTAACTGCAACATTATTTTGAAATAAGCTTATTTTTGTAGCATGTCCACAGAAACAAAAGAAGAAACCTTTACGCTCGAGGAGATCCTTTCCTCTTTAAAAACCTCGCATCGTTTAATTTTATGGAACGATGATGTAAACACTTTTGATCATGTTATTCATTGTATGATGAAATACCTGGACTATACAGAAAGCCAGGCAGAAAAAATTGCATGGGAGGTCCATAACAAAGGAAAATGTGCCATCCTGGAAGGTTCTTTTACCGAAATGGAAATTTACCGTAAAATCCTTCAACAGGAGGGCTTAACCGTATCTGTAGATTAGGACAGGTTTTTAAATACGGCCGTCAGTTCATTCTGGGTGGTCTGCGTTTTATCCTTTGCATACCAGCCGTGTAGCTTTTCGGCAATTTTCATCATATCCGTTTCTTCCGCTTTCCATTCTTTTAAAAGGCTTTGAAGAACTTGTGGTCTTGGTCCCCATTGCATTTTCACGTCTCCCTGTTCATCCAGAACAAGCAGCACAGGAATAGCCCGTCCTCCATTGGTCAGGTGTGCATCGATCAAAGGTAAATGCTCATCCCGCAGTACAAATCTCAGACTGAATTTCTCCGGATCGCTCGCTTCAATTTTAGCAAACAGAGGAACAATCTGTGCGGCATCCCCACACCAGCCTTCTGAAATCACCAGCAATCTGTGCGGCTTTTGAACAGATTTCAACGCCAGAAGTAAATCCTCATTTAGCGCCACTGTCTTCTCCACCCGGCTCATCCGCTGTATGTTCATTTTTGTGTAATGAAGCATCGCTTCCGAATCATCCGGACCGGTAGTTTTTCCTTGTTTTAACTTTTCATCGATCAATTGGCGGTAAGCCGTATAGCTTAAACCCTCCCTATCAAAAATATTACTGTAATTTATCATGATATCGCTGTAATAAAATGGTTACGCCCCCTAATATTAAATTTCCTCGCTGTTACTTTGCCCTTCTTAAATAAACACACAAAAAGGATAAAACACCAGATGAGAACATATGTAGGCAAAGTTCTGTTATTAGCCATTGGAATTTGTATAATAACTGTAAAACTTAATGCTCAATCGACCAACCCAACATCAATCAGCGCAAAAGTCATAGACGCCCAGACCAATGAAACCGTTCCTTTTGCCACCGCAAGTGTTCTCAACAGAAAAACGAAAGCTGTTGTAAAAGTAGCACAAACAGACGTTAACGGAAATTTAAAAATCATGGGGCTGCCCAATGGTGTATTCACTTTTAAAATAAGTTATATAGGCTATCAAACCCTGGTCAGAGACTCGGTAAATATTAACGGAAGCCAAAAAGATCTGAATTTCGGCACCATAAAAATGAAACCAGCCAAAGGTACCGTACTCAATGAAGTCAAGATCACAGGTCAGAAAAGCACCATGCAGCTTGGCATTGATAAAAAAGTATTCTCTGTAGATCAGAGCTTAATCAGTGAAGGTGGTTCAGCAGCGGATCTTCTTCAGAACGTACCCACGGTACAAACCGACATGGACGGCAATGTTAGCCTGAGGGGCTCGACAGGGGTCAAAATCCTGGTAGACGGAAAGCCTTCGTTAATTGCTGGCGGCGACGTAGCGACCATCCTTCAATCCATTCCGGCCAGTTCTATTGAAAGCGTAGAGGTCATCAACAATCCCTCTGCAAAATACGATGCAGAAGGGCAATCAGGGATCATTAACATCGTATTGAAAAAGAACAAAAAATTAGGCTTTAACGGTTCCCTGGCGCTCACCGCCGGAAACCGGGACAATTACAACGCCAATACCAGCCTCAGTTTCCAAAACAAAAGGGTAAACCTGTACGGAAATTACAGTTACAGATATGGAAACCGTTTAGGTGGTGGCTACAATAACATTACCTATATAGATATGGTCAATAAAGTCCCTTCAGGTTATGCAGATCAGAATACAGATTCCAAAAACCTGGATAAAGGTCATAATGTAAAAGCTGGAATTGATTACAATGTTACCGACAAAAGTACCCTGAGTTTTTCAGGAAACTTTAACACCCGTGACAATGACAGAACGGATCTGCTTAAAGTAAACCGTTTACATGCAGACCGAAGCCCATTTGAACTGAGCAACCGCCAAAACAAAACAGATGGGAATGGCAACAGCTATGACCTGAACATGGATTTCAGCCAGAAATTTAAAAAGCCTAAAGAGGAACTGACCTTTAATCTTGGCTATTCCAAAGGCACCAATGACAACAATCAGATCTACACAACCGAATTTTACAACAGGGGCGGTCAGGCAGGTGTTTATCCGGATAGCATAAACACCAATATCGGTACAGGTTCTAACAAGAGTTATAACATCCAGGCAGATTACAGCCTTCCGGTTGGAAAAACAGGCAAGTTTGAGACCGGTTACCGCAGTCAGATCCGCTATGCAGACAACAATACCTTGTCTTCTATTTTAAACAACACTACCGGAAATTACGATACAGATTACTCCCTGACTAATAATTTCCATAGTAAGGACCAGGTTCATGCTATTTATGCCAACTTCCAGAACCAGGTTGGTAATTTTGGCTATCAGGTTGGCTTAAGGGCAGAGGACGCCTTGTTAAACACGACATCCGGAGCTTACCATAGCGACAACAGCATTATTTATACCCCTGGAAAGGTAGATTATACCCGCTTGTACCCTAGTGTATTTTTAACAGAAAAACTGAAAGGAGATCAGCAGATACAATTGAGTTACAGCAGAAGGGTAAACAGACCAAGGGCCTGGGACACCAATCCGTTCCTGGATACTTCTGATCCTTTAAATTACCGTCAGGGTAATCCAAACCTGAAACCAGAAGATGTCCATGCCTATGAATTCAGTTACAATAAATTCTGGAAGAAGGTAACGTTTATTTCTACCGTGTATGTTCGTCAAACCAATGATGTCATTGAACGGATCAGATCACTTCCTAATGATCAGGGCATTACCACCACGACCCCGGAAAACCTGGCCAAACAATTGGCTACAGGTTTAGAGCTGATTGGAAAAGTGGATATCATGAAAGCCTGGAACTTTACGGCCAATGCCAATTTGTACCACAGTAAACTCACCGGTTCTCCTGAATATGGCACAACAGACAATTCAGGATTCAGCTGGGATGCAAATCTGACCAATAATTTTATCCTTCCCTACAACATCAGCCTGCAGCTCAAAGGAGACTACAGCTCATCACAAGTCATTGCCCAGGGAAAAAGAAATGCGATGTACGGTTTGGATGCAGGCGCAAAATATGATTTCAAAAACAAAAAAGCTTCTCTAAGCCTGAATGTAAGGAACGTACTGAACAGCAGAAGCTGGAGTATGACCACCAACACGCCGGGAACTGCAATAGATTTTAAACGGTATATGACCGGTCCGATGGGCAGTCTGACCTTCTCTTATCGTTTTGGAAGAACGGACTTCATTTCTAAAAAAACAAAAAAACAGGAACAGCAGGATCAACGTCCTGATGAAGGCTCATTTTAAGAGAAATTTGTATCTTGCGGCATGGATGAAAAGAATCCCTGGACAACCCTGGAAAGCCGCAAGATTTATGAAAACAACTGGATAGGTCTCACTGAACACGATGTGATCAACCCTTCAGGAGGCAAAGGTATTTATGGCCAGGTTCATTTTAAAAACCTGGCCATTGGTATTTTACCCCTGGACGAGGAAAGGAACACCTGGCTGGTTGGTCAGTACCGATATCCATTAAATGCCTACAGCTGGGAAATTCCCGAGGGTGGTGGCCCGCTCCATCTACCGGCACTCGACAGCGCCAAACGCGAGCTGCTCGAAGAAACAGGTTTAACAGCAAGCCACTGGCAACAGATCCAGCAAATGCACCTCTCTAATTCCGTTTCTGATGAACTGGCCGTTATATATATTGCCACCGGCTTAACCGAAGGCGAGTCTGAACCGGAAGAGACCGAACAGCTCCGCATTCGCAAATTGCCTTTTGAGGAGGCTTATCAAATGGTCCTCCATGGAGAGATTACCGACAGCATGAGTGTAGCTGCCATTTTAAAAACTAAAATTTTATTGGACGAGGGTGCCCTTAACACCCTTTAAAAACATAATATCGATGAAGAAGCTTTTAGGTTATATATTAAGCCCTGTATTTTATATTTTCTTTGCTTTAACCCTGGTGGTTTTCCAGCCCATACAGTGGGTTTGTTACAAGTGCTTCGGCTATAAGGCACATAAATGGTCGGTAGATGCTTTAAACTTTTTCCTGACGTATTGCCAGATTTTCCTCGGCAATTCTATTCAGTTTATAAATGACCAGCACCTGCCGGATAACCGTTCAGTCATTTTTATTGCCAACCACCAGAGCATGTATGACATTCCTTCCATTATCTGGTTTTTACGCAGGCAACATGTCAAGTTCATTTCCAAGATCGAACTTACCAAGGGTATTCCTTCCATCTCTTTTAACCTAAAATATGGTGGAGGAGCAAATATCGACCGGAAAGACAGCAAGCAATCTATCGGAGAAATCATAAAACTGGGCAGAAGGATGAAAGAAAACAATTGGTCGGCTATGATTTTTGCAGAAGGTACACGCGCAAAGGATGGCCAGATGAAAAAATTCCATATCGGTGGAATTGCTACGCTGTTAAAAATCAATCCTGATGCGCTTGTCGTTCCCATCGCTATCGAAAACTCCTGGAAAATTGTACGCTATGGCTTCTATCCTTTAAGCACTTTCGAACGGTTAAAGTGGACCGTACTGCTCCCCATTTCCACCGAAGGTAAATCGCTCGAAGAGATTACCCTTGAAGCAGAACTGGCCATTCGCAAAAAGCTAAACCAGGAACTGCCTGCTTAAAGATTTTTATTCTCGATACGTTTAAAGAACTCATCCCGGTAAGTATCTCCTATCGGAATCACTTTTCCGCAGATGCTGATGCGGCTTCTTTCTATGCTTTCAATCTTATCCAGCGAAATAATATAGGATTTGTGCACCCGGATGAACTGAGATGACGGCAAGGTCTCTTCCATTTTCTTCATATTCTGAAGTGTAATCACCCTTTCCGTTTTTGTATAAATCGAAATATAATCTTTTAAGCCTTCAATATAGAGTATATCGGCCAGTTCAATCTTCTGTATTTTGTGCTCTGTTTTAACAAAGATAAAATCCTGTACCGGATGGATAACGACAGGGGCGGGTGTGGCAACAGGGGCAGGTGCAGGCGCTACGGCGGCTTCTGTATTTTTCACCTGGCTGTGTACTTTTTCTACTGCTTTATAAAAGCGGTCAAAGGCGATGGGTTTAAGTAAATAGTCTGAAACATTCAGGTCATAGCTTTCCAGTGCATACTGGGAATAAGCAGTGGTCAGTATATAATTCGATTTTCCTGTCGCAATTTTCAGAAACTGGATCCCGGTCAGGTCGGGCATCTGGATATCCAGGAAAACAAGATCTATACCTCCGGCCTGAACCAATTGCAAAGCCTCAATTGCATTTTCCGTGCGTTTAACAAGCTCCAGGAACGGAACTTTAGAAATATAGTCTTCTATAATATCCAGAGCCAGAGGCTCATCATCAACAGCAATACATTTAAGTTTCATCATATATCAAGCATTAGTTCACTGGTGTAATGGGTAGCCGAATTTACAATATTTAATTTATACCTTTCAGGATATAATAACTGTAATCTGCGCTCTACATTGTTGAGTCCTACCCCACCCATTTCGTCTTTGTTTTGTTTACTTTTTTTATTGGTAATACTAAAGTGGAGGATCTTTTGATTGGCAATGATATTGATTTTAATCGGATCCTTTGGATCATTAGCCACTCCATGTTTGAATGCATTTTCTACAAACGAGATCAGGATCAGTGGTACGATCTGCTGGTCATCGATCTCCCCGTTCAGCGTCAGCTCAACTGCGGCTCCATCCTTAAACCTAAGTTTCTGAAGCTCTATAAAACTTTTCACATATTCAATCTCTTTGCTTAGCGACACCCAGCTGTCGTTACTTTCGTAGATCATATAACGCATAATCTCCGAAAGTTTTAAAACCGCATCTGCTGTCTTATCCGATTTTTGATAGGCAAGAGAATAGATATTATTCAAGGAATTGAATAAGAAATGTGGATTTAACTGTGATTTGAGAAACTGCAGTTCCATATCTTTTTTTTCACTCTCCAGTTTACGCTGTATCCGTTCATTACCAAACCAGTCTATGGCCAGTTTAATTAATGCACTGATCACGATAAAGAAACCAGAGGTAAAAACAGACCTGACAATATACTCGGGAATCTCTGTATACTTCTTATCCCCGTTTTTGCTCAGATAAGCCAAAATCACATCACTGTTTAACACCGCGATCATCGTTTTCAAAATACACATGAAAACAATAAGCAGAAGCATAGAAAACACATACATACCGTATCTTTTCCTGTCCTGAACCAGTTGCGGAATAAGTAAAGTATAGTTGATATAAAAAATAGATATATTAATCAGGCCATAGTATCCGAAATGCACCATGATCTCGTGTGGCGACAATCTGCGTTCATTGCTAGCGATAGCCAGGCCACATATTATGATCACGATCAACCAGAATATAAAATGGATCAAAAAAGAGCCTCTGTTTTTCATTCGTATATTATTGTTTTTTCATCTGTAATGGAGCTATCATCTGCTATAATAATCATTCCACTATAGGCTTCCAAAATAAAAAAACTAATCCTCTGTACGGCGTCCGTTTCGACGAACTGGCTTTTTTCTTCTACGAACCCCCAAAAAAGACGATTTTCTTCGAAACCCTTCAAATTAACCGTTTATCTAGAATAACCTGCGCTTGGTCTAAAACATTTTAGCAGGATATTTTTTATGATTCTATTTGTTTCATCAAACCGAGCATTAGTAATGCTCCTGAGCATAAAAACTTGAAAAAACGAATATTATGAAAACGTTATCTAACATCTCGCCATTTATACTTTTACTGGTTCCAGTTTTTGTAGTCCTGTTGTTAACCTTTACAACCAGCATTAACAGCCCCCGTCAAAACGATGAAGCTTCTGTAAAACGCACAATAAATACCCGCGGTCCAGTGGTTAAGGTTGATGCCTTATTCTCCAAATAGTTATTTCCCTGGTATTGGTGTCACCATCAGGCTTTCATGCCCCAATGCGTCCACAGACTGCAAACCAAAGAAATAATTATCCTTCGAATACGGAAGGATAGCGGAAGTCTCTGTAAAAAAGAACTTCTTCTCCCACACAGGGCTGCTGGTTTCCCTGATCAACACATAATAACCAGAAGGCTGTACGCCTGCGGGTGCCTTCCACTTTAAAGCCGTCTTATTTGTCAGTTCTGTCGTTAATAAAAGAACTTCACCAGGCTCCTGAGGTGCCAATCCCAGATTTGCAAGTACGGCAAGATTCAATCGTGTGATCTTCTGCAAATAGGTATAATCTACATATTCCGGCAAATCTCCAATTTGAAATTCCTGCCCTTTTTTGATGTCCTGATGCTGGCGGTTAAAATTTTCATTCATTTCCGTTATCCGAACTGCTGTAAAACCCTGTAAAGAAAAGGGCGTATGATCTCCCCCTCTTAAAAAACGATCTCTCCTATAGATCAATTTTACCTGCAGCTGGTCTACATATTTTTCTCCTGTCTCTTTAATATATCTGGCCGCTTGTCTGGCAGCACCGTCATTTTCTGTTCCTGCAGATTGTCTGGCCAAAGCCTGTTCTTTGGTCTCTGCAGCGGGGATTCCTTCACTGAAAACCCGAACACTGCTGTTGTCTTTCAAATCGGTTTCCATACCATAGCTATTACCGATCATATCATTATTAAGCAACAGGTGGACCTTCCATCCTTCCTCTTTTACCCTCTTTGCCAAATGCGCGGCACCGTACAGCCCTTGTTCTTCACCCACCATGGCTACAAATACGATGGTCGCACGGAAACTGTTTTTGCTCATCACCCTGGCCAGCTCAAGTACACCGGCTACACCAGATGCATCGTCGTTAGCACCCGGAGCAATATCTTTTTTGTTCATCACATCCGTTACCCGGGAATCATAGTGTCCGCATACCATCAGCATACGCTTATCGGCTAGATCCGTGCCCGGTAAAATGGCCATTACATTTTTTAAGGTGGTGGGTTCGGGCACCCGTTTTCCATCTGCCGGCTGAACAAACTGATCATAACTGACCTTTAGCTTTCCCCCATTATCTTGATTATACCGTTCAAATTCTGATTTGATCCAGGTACGTGCAGCACCTATCCCTGTCGTTTTACTCAAGGTATCACTCAGTGTATGCCTGGTTTGAAAAGAAACCAGTTTTCTTATCGTTTGCTCCAGATGAGTTGCAGAAACCTGTTCCAGCATTCCTGAAATTACCGGATCACGGACAATGACACGCTGTGCAGACGCAGTATGGATGATCAACAGGAATAAAACACAATAGGCTAATTTCATAAGAATGGGGTTTAATCGTATCAGAAAGGTACAAATTATTCAAGGGAATTTTTTAAACTAAAGATTTAGTAATAAAAATTTGTATAACTAAATAATTAGTTATAGCTTTATATCACGCGTTACAAAAACTAAAAATACCCTGATTCATAAGAACATATGGAAATTAAAGATTTAACTAAAGCCGAGGAACAGATCATGCAGATCATTTGGCAAATTGAAAAAGGCTACGTAAAGGACGTCATTGACCTGCTCTCCATTCCCAAACCAGCTTACAACACAGTCTCGACCATCATCCGCATTCTGGAGACCAAAGGTTTTATAGGCCACCATGCCTTTGGAAAATCACATCAATACTATGCTTTGATCAGTAAGGAAGATTATAAACGCCATGCCACAGAAAAACTGATGGGCAGCTATTTCGAAAATTCCGTGGAAAGCATGTTTTCCTTTTTTGTTAAAGAGGAAAAAATTGACCTCAATGACGTAGATGAGATATTAAAAATGATCAACAACATTAAAAACAAACCGAAATGAACTGGGCTCATTATATCCTGCAAGTCAATCTTTACCTCGTGGTATTCTATGGCTTCTATAAACTGCTATTAGACAAAGAGACCTATTTCATGCTTAACCGCATGTATCTGCTGTCTGCAGGTCTGCTTTCGATATCTATTCCATTCTTAAGATTTGAATGGTTTGCCAGTCAAACGGTCAGCCACCCTATCTATATCAGTGCCTATCAGCTCAATTCCTATATCAGCGAATTTAACCAGGCGCCCCCTGATTCCTATGCGGTTTGGATCGGGAGCTTGATTGTCATGATTTATCTGGCAGGTGTGTTGTTCTTCACATCCAGACTGATTGCGCAACTCTTTAACGTATCTATATCCCTAAAGACAACAAAAAAAGGAACAGCATTTTCTTTCCTCAACAGGAAATCCATAGACCCAGACTTACCTAATGTAGACATCATTCATCAGCATGAGGATATCCATATTAAGCAATGGCATACCGCAGATGTTCTATTTTTTGAAGTATTGACTATACTCAACTGGTTCAATCCCATCCTTTATTTTTATAAACGCAGTATTCGAAACCTTCATGAATATCTGGCAGATGAGCAGGCGGCAAACTTCCAGGGGGATAAGGAAGAATACGCCATGCTCCTGCTGAGCAGCTCTTTCCAGGTTCCAAGAACTTCTCTGAACAATCATTTTTTCACTCAATCTCAACTTAAAAAAAGAATCACTATGCTTTACAAAGAAAAATCAAAGAAAAGAGCCGTACTGAAATATGGCCTTTTCCTACCCTTATTCGGATTGACACTAACCCTGTCGTCTGCAACACTTAGAACCAATGACAAAGTCGCCAGGCTTACAGAAGGTATTCCGTTAACCACTTCATTTTTTATGTCGGATGGCTTACTTGATCAGAATGGACAACCCAAACAGGATAAAGTTTACGATTTTGTCAGTACCGAAAAGCAACCCGAGTTTAAGGGTGGTATGAAGAAATTCTACGAATACCTACACAGTTCAATGAAATATCCCGAAGGTGCAGTAAAGAATAATATTCAAGGCAAAGTATTTCTATCCTTTATTGTAGAAAAAGACGGCGAGCTCACCAACATCCATGTCGATAGAAAATTAGGCTCCGGAACAGATGAAGAAGCCGTAAGAGTATTAAAAGAAAGTCCCAAATGGGAACCTGGAATAGTCAAAGGAAAACCGGTACGGGTAAAGTACAATATCCCAATCTCCTTTTCTTTAAGCAAATAGAAATCAGCTTCTTTAAAAAGGACGAAGCCCCAACCAATACGGCAGGGGCTTCGTTTAATATCCTTGTCTCGAGATATAAATTTATTAAACTTCTTCCTCAGAAACAAATTTTGCCGAATAAAAATCTCTGTTCATCCTGGCTATATTTTCTAATGATATTCCTTTAGGGCATTCTGCTTCGCAGGCTCCGGTATTGGTACAGTTACCAAAACCTTCCACATCCATTTGCGAAACCATGCTTTGAACACGACGGTAACGTTCTGGCTGTCCCTGAGGCAATTGCGCCAGTTGCGAGATTTTCGCCGAAACAAACAGCATTGCTGAAGCATTTTTGCAGGTAGCCACACAAGCGCCGCATCCGATGCAAGCAGCAGCCTCGAAAGCCGAATCTGCTTTTACTTTAGGAATTGGGAGGTTATTTGCATCCTGTGCATTTCCAGTATTCACAGAGATAAAACCTCCTGCTGCAATCACACGGTCGAATGCTGTACGATCTACCATTAAATCTTTGATCACCGGGAAAGCCTTTGCTCTCCATGGTTCCACAACGATGGTATCGCCATCTTTAAAGGAACGCATATGCAGCTGACAAGTGGTTACCCCTTGAAGCGGTCCGTGAGGCTGGCCATTGATAAACATAGAGCAAGCCCCACAAATACCTTCACGGCAATCATGGTCAAAAACAACTGGTTCTTCTCCCTTGTCAACAAGACCTTCGTTCAATACGTCAAACATTTCAAGGAATGACATATCAGGTGAAATATTAGATAATTTATAATCTACCAAACTACCTTTGGCAATGTTATTTTTTTGACGCCATACTTTCAGCGTTAAATTCATATTTCCTGTACTCATGGTATTGGGATTTTTTACCTATTTATAACTTCTTTGTGCAACCTTAATATTTTCGAACTTCAGCTCTTCTTTATGAAGTTCAAAAGTTACATCACCTTTGTATTCCCATGCAGAAACATAAGCATAGTTCACATCATCTCTTAAAGCTTCGCCTTCTTCTGTCTGGTATTCTTCTCTGAAGTGACCGCCGCAAGACTCATTTCTGTTCAATGCATCCATACACATCAGCTCACCCAGTTCAATAAAATCGGCTACCCGGCCTGCTTTCTCCAGTTCCGGATTCAGCTCATTGGCATCACCAGGAACACGCAGATCAGACCAGAATTCTTTGCGCAATTGCTGGATTTCCTCGATACCTTTTTTCAAACCTTCCGCATTGCGGGCCATCCCACATCTTTCCCACATGATCTTACCTAATTTCTTGTGGAAATGGTCTACAGATTTAGTTCCTTTTATGGCAAAGAATTTATCAATAATACCTTTTGCACTCGCCTCAGCCTCAACAAAAGCCGGGTGATCTTGTGGAATTGGTTTTGTAGCAAGTTCTTTTGATAAGTAAGCACCAATGGTGTAAGGAATCACAAAATAACCATCAGCCAAACCTTGCATCAGAGCCGAAGCACCTAAACGATTTGCACCATGATCAGAGAAATTGGCCTCACCCAAAGCATATAAGCCCGGTACAGTGGTCATCAGGTTATAATCTACCCATAAACCACCCATGGTATAGTGAACTGCAGGATAAATACGCATTGGAAGCTCGTATGGATCCTCTCCGGTAATCTGCTTGTACATATCAAACAAGTTACCATATTTCTCCTTGATCACTTCCCTTCCCAGTCTCATACAGGTTTCTTTATCTGGATTATGAATATTATGCTTATTGGCTTCTATCTTTCCATAACGTTCTGTATTCGCCTTAAAGTCAAGATAAACCGCTAATTTAGAAGCACCCACACCATAACCAGCATCACATCTTTCTTTGGCCGCACGGGAAGCCACATCACGCGGCACCAGGTTACCAAAAGCAGGATACCTGCGCTCTAAATAATAATCTCTTTCATCTTCTGGGATCTCCGAAGCTTTGCGGGGATCGTCTTTTTTCTTAGGTACCCAGATTCGTCCATCATTACGTAACGACTCAGACATCAGCGTCAGTTTAGACTGGTGATCTCCGGAAACCGGGATACAAGTAGGGTGAATCTGCGTATAACAAGGATTACCAAAGAAAGCACCTTTTTTATGCGCTTTCCAGGCTGCTGTAACGTTACTACCCATTGCATTGGTAGAAAGATAAAATACGTTACCGTAACCACCACTACAAAGTAATACCGCATGACCTGAATGGCGTTGCAATTCTCCGCTAATTAAATCACGGGCAATAATACCTCGTGCTTTACCGTCAACCACCACCACTTCCAGCATTTCGTGACGGGTAAACATTTCTACTTTACCCATTCCAATCTGGCGCTCTAAGGCACTATAAGCACCTAAAAGCAATTGCTGACCAGTTTGACCCGCAGCGTAAAAAGTTCTTTGTACCTGTGTACCTCCAAAGGAACGGTTGTCTAATAAGCCACCGTACTCTCTGGCCAATGGCACACCTTGTGCCACGCACTGGTCTATAATGTTCGCACTTACTTCCGCTAAACGGTGTACGTTTGCTTCGCGGGCGCGGTAATCACCACCTTTAATGGTATCATAGAATAAACGGTAAGTACTATCTCCATCATTCTGATAGTTTTTTGCTGCATTGATACCACCCTGAGCCGCAATAGAGTGCGCTCTGCGGGGCGAATCCTGGAAACAAAAGCATTTTACCTTATATCCCATTTCAGCCAGGGTAGCCGCAGCCGAAGCGCCTGCCAGCCCTGATCCTACCACGATGATCTCTATACTCCTTTTATTGGCTGGATTTACCAAAGGCATAGAAGAACGTAACTTAGTCCATTTTTCGGTTAATTCACCTTCTGGTATATGAGCATTTAATTCTGCCATGTTATTTTAAGCTTATACGTTCAAAAATTAATTAATAAAACCTGCATAGATTGCAATTGGCATTAAAGCGAAAAGCAATGCAATGATGATAGAATACCATACACCCACGCCTTTAATAAGCGGCGTATATTTCTTATGGTTCCATCCCAAAGTTTGAAATGCAGAGGAAAAACCGTGTAATAAGTGATAAGCAAGGGAAAACATTGCCAGCACATACAATACAACGATCCAGATATTTTTAAAAGTTTCCTTCATCACAGCAAACAGATCTTCATGCCCATTCGCATCTGTTGTAGGAATACCGGTAAACCGGGATACGACCCAAAAATTAGACAAATGCACAATTAAAAAGATCAGCAACAAGGTGCCCAGTAAGCCCATAGAGCGGGAATACCATTTACTGTTTGCATTACCGTTACTTACTGCATATTTTACCGGACGCGCAGCCTGGTTCTGGAAAGTTAAACGTGCACCCTGAACAATGTGTGCAATAAGCCCTACAAACAGGACAATCTCTCCAGCCCTGATCAGCCAGTTGGTGGCCATAAAATGTGCCCCAATATTAAAGGTAAGTCCACCGTCATTAATAAAGATCAGTGCATTGATAAAGCAATGCACTATTAAAAATAAAACCAAGAACAGGCCGGTAATGCCCATTATTAATTTTTTTCCGATAGAGGAGGAAAAAGCGTTTCCGAAACTAGCCATTTGATTTGTTTTTTTATAATTCTATTCCTGCAAAAGTATTTAATAAATGAATTAAATTGGTAATTCCAAGCACAAATCGACTATTTAGAAACGTTCTAAGATGACATAAGGATGATAAATAAAAAAGGGGAGCTCAGATAAAGCTCCCCTTTTGCTTAAAAAATTTTAAGGCTTAGAACGCAATCGTAAATTTACCATTGTCTCCAATGCCTGAGATGGTGGTTCTTCCATTTCTGGAAGTAGGCAGGGCCTCTTCTACTTCTTTTGCACTATTCACTGGTTTACCATTGATAGAAGTGATCAGCGTACCTCTTGCAATATCAAAAGAATCGAATGCTTTTCCTTCTTCTACATTAGTGACCATCACACCGCTTCTTACACCATATTTTGCTTTTAATCCTGCAGGTGCTGGTGAAAAGGAAGCGCCCAATTTAGAAATGCTTGCTCCGGTAGATTTGGTGCCATTGGCTTTAGCCACAACACCTACACTCTTATCACCTCTTAAAGTAACACTCATATCTCTCAGCTGACCATCTCTTAAAATCGTCAGATTAACTTTATCACCAGGACTCAGACGTCCTATTTTTTCCTGAAGATCAGGAGAATCGTAGATCACATTACCTTCTACTTTTTTAATGATGTCACCCGGTTTAATTCCCGCAGCCGCACCACCGCCATCAGGCATCACATCGCTCACATATAAGCCATCAATATCTTTAACTTTCAAACGTTCGGCCTGATCAGCATCAAGTGGCGTAAAAGTAACGCCGATATAACCGCGTTTTACCGCACCATACTTTTTAAAATCCTCCAGGATTTTTTTAGCCAGGTTTACCGGAATCGCAAAACCATAACCTTCATTTGTTCCTGTTTGAGAAGCAATAGCAGCATTAATACCGATCAATTCACCATTTGCATTGACCAAAGCACCACCGCTGTTTCCTGGATTAATGGCTGCATCGGTCTGAATATAAGATTCAATGCTGCTGTTGGCTGGTCTTTTACCAGTCTTTTGATATTGTTCATATTCTTCTTCAGTTGGCTGCTGATTTCTGGCCAGAATTCCAATAGATCTCGATTTAGCACTTACAATACCTGCGGTTACTGTGGTTTGCAGATCCAATGGGAAACCTACGGCCAATACCCATTCCCCAACCTGTACATTATCTGAATTCCCCATCTTTACCACTGGCAAATCTGTAGCCTCAACTTTAATCAAAGCCAGATCTGTATTTGGATCAGCACCAATTACCTTGGCGATTACTTTTTTCCTGTTCGACAGAACCACTTCAACTTTCTCTGCATTTTCTACCACGTGATTATTGGTTACAATATATCCATCAGGTGTTAAGATTACCCCAGATCCAGATGCTGCCCTTGGAGCACGGGATCTACCCCCGCCACCAAAAAACTGCTCCATCATATCCATTGGAGAAGAACCCCCGCTATTATTTGAACTGTTAAATGTTGTTCTGATGTGCACTACCGCCGGCGAAACTGCCGCTGCTGCCTGCACAAAATCTACTGCCCCTGCTGAAGAAATCTTAATTGGGTTACTTGCAAAAAGCACCTTTTGTTTTTCTTCAATAGACATTCCATCCTGACCGCGCTCTAAAAATCTATAGGCGCCAATTGCCGCAGCACCACCTACCAATGCCGCTAAAACTATTAATCCTATCTTTTTCATTTGTTCTGTATGTTTATGGTGTATATCAATTATTATATCTGTTTTACAACATCACTAATCCGGTTTTAATGGCTGTAAATGAGTGAAATAATTATTTTTATATTCCTATGTTCAAATTTAATACCATATGCACGATATTTGTATCTGCTCAGCATCATTATTTAGTTAAAAAATGTTAAATAGGGAGCAAATAAAATAAATGAACATTCCATTCTATAAATACCAGGGCGCCGGCAACGACTTCATTCTGATCGACAACAGAAAAAAAGAATACAACCAACTGAATTATAAAGATATAGAAAAAATATGTGATCGACGATTTGGAGTTGGCGGTGATGGATTAATGTTGCTGCAGGAACATTCTGGCTATGATTTTGAGATGCTCTATTTTAATGCTGATGGCAGGCCGGGAAGCATGTGCGGTAACGGTGGGCGTTGCATTGTTGCTTTTGCCAAATTTCTGGGCATTATCGACACAAAAACTGACTTTTTGGCTGTAGACGGCCCGCATCACGCCAAAATTACAGCCGAAGGCAATTGGGTAGATCTGCAGATGATCGATGTGAACCACATCAGCCAGGATGGTGAAGCCTATGTATTGAACACAGGTTCCCCTCACTATGTAGAGCAGGTTACTGACCTGGAAAGGCTGGATGTATATCTGGAAGGAAAATCCATCCGGAACAATGAAACCTACAAAGAACAGGGCATCAATGTGAATTTCATAGAAGACAAAGGCGACCATCTCTTCGTAAGAACCTTCGAAAGAGGGGTTGAAGATGAAACTTATGCTTGCGGAACAGGTGTTACCGCTGTTGCTTTATCTATGGCGAAACATAAAGGCCAGAGTGGCCACATCAGCACACCAGTCAAAGTATTGGGCGGAAAGCTCCGGATTGAATTTGATTATGACGGAGATGCCTTCACCGATATTTTTCTTTGCGGACCAGCAGAGCAGGTCTTTGCTGGAACAATCAAGCTTTAATCTCCCTCGGCAAGATGCGCAGCGATGCCAATTTTGATCTCGCCAAAACTGTATTCTCTGCCAAGACGATCCCTGATAGGGTTCATTTGTAAGGTCTTAAGGTCGCGGATAGCTTCCAGAATCTTTTGAAGTTTTTTAGCTCCTATAATCTCTTTTGCGGAGATTTCCTGCCTCGCAATATAGTGGGCCAGATGACCTTCTATGGTGCCAAGCGCCATTTTTCTTTCTGAAGCTATTTCCTGTACCGTTTTGCCTTCTTTCAACAACTGGAGAGACAGTTCCTTTGTATCTACTTTTGGAACTTTTTCTTTAGCTTCCGTTTTCTTTGTTTTCGATGTCTTGCTTTTTTTGGCCGTAAAATCCAATGTATTAGGCATTGCGAATACCTTTTTCATTTCAAATTCGCGATTGGCCTCATCCAGCAGTTCATTGACATCCTTTTTGGTAAATTCCTCTCCCCTGATCGTCGCTTTTAGAAGCGCAGTAGCCTTCCTGATGTTTTTATATTGTTCATAGAACAGAGACTCCATCTCCAGTAGTTCTGTTAGAAAAGCAACCACCTGCTTATCCTGTTTAACCAGCTCCATGCGGTCAAAAATATTCTTTGACATCCGCTGAAGCAAAGGATTAAAGTAATTCTCTGCAGCAATTGTACGGTCCAGCAGCAAATTCAAACCAGCTTCAGTCTTATCCGCGCAAAGCCGCTGTATCTGCACCAAAAACTTGCTGGCATTCACTTTTTGCTCACTGAGTTCCTTCAACAATTGCTGGGCCCATTTAAAATGCTTTTGTTTCGCCGACTTATTCAGGTCTTTGGTATAGGAATGAACATGTTCATAAACATAATTATCAAGGCTCGTTAAATCAAAACACTTTAGAAGATAGCGCTGCAAAAACACTTCACTCTCCGATTTAATCTGATCGCCAAGCACTGCCCCGTCGGCCTTATTTTTAGAAAAAAGAGAAACATTTGGATCCTGGCGGATACCCGTTGAAGGAAGTGGAGAGGTAAGTACCAAGCCATCCAGAGACCGGAGCCTGGACAAGGCCACATATATCTGACCTGGAGCAAAAGCATTACCAATATCGACAATTGCCTTATCAAAGGTCAAACCCTGGCTCTTATGCACGGTAATTGCCCAAGCCAGCTTGATCGGATACTGTATAAACTTTCCGATCACCTCTTCCTTAATTTCGTGAGTTACTTTATCAGTGGTATATCTGATGTTCTTCCAGGTATATTTTTCTAGTTTGATCCGCTCTCTCTCTCCTTCGGTTTCTACTTCAACAGCGTCGGCAGCCAACGACACCACTGTAGCAATTTTCCCATTAAAGAATCTTTTTTCCGGCGAAGGATCATTCTTGATAAACATGATTTGTGCACCTACTTTCAATTCGAGACTCTGCTCTGCCGGATAGGAGGACTCACTGAATTCATCTTCAATGGCTGATTTATAGAAATAAGACGGAGATTTCAACGCATCCAGGCTCTGCCTGTTCAAAGCATCCGCCCTTTGATTGTGCGTAGTCAGGGTAATGTATTTTTCTGTAACAGGGGGATTGAAATTCTCTTTATAATGCTGTTGTAGCAGGGCCACATCTGCAGCAGTAGTCGCATTATTCCTCAGATTATTCAAGAGGTTGATAAAAACCTCATCTGCTTGCCTGTATACCTTTTCCAATTCTATATAAATAGGCGGATGGTGCAGCAATGCATGGGCATCAAAAAAATAAGGACTTTGATAAAAGGTACTTAGCAATGGCCATTCGTTGGATTTCACCACCGGAGGCAACTGATGCAAATCACCAATAAAAAGTACCTGTACGCCTCCAAAACTTGAATTATCTCTTCGTATATAACGAAGCACCATATCTATGGCATCCAGAAGATCTGCCCGCAACATACTGACCTCATCAATGATCAGCAATTCCAGATCCGTAAAGATCCGGCGTTTGGTACTATTCATTTGCAGATGGCGGACAATCGATTTAGGCGTGTTGTAATGTTGATTTCCCTCCACTTCTCCTGCCACTGGCTGCTTGGGCAGGTAAGCCCCAAAGGGAAGCTGGAAAAGGGAGTGTATGGTTACCCCTGCTGCGTTAATCGCCGCAATTCCTGTTGGCGCTACAATAACCGCCCTTTTATGGGTCAGCTCAATTAAATTCCTCAGAAAAGTAGTTTTACCAGTACCAGCCTTTCCGGTAAGAAAAATGTGTCTGGAAGTATAATTGATAAATTTAGCAGCAAGCTCAGCAGGATTCGTTTCAGCCATGAAACAAAGATAGCAAGATTTTGATTAATCTATTAAAAAATTAATTAACCAACAGCTTATATCCTTTACCATGAACATTCAAAATCTCCACCTTTGGATCTTCCCGCAGGTATTTACGCAGTTTACTTAAAAACACATCCATACTCCGTCCGTTAAAATAATTATCATCGTGCCAGATGCTCAGTAAAGCTTCTTCACGGGTCAGTACAGAATTCTTCTTTAAACAAAGCAATTGCAGGAGTTCCGCCTCCTTGGTCGACAGTTTCTGTTGCTGTCCGTTAAACCAGATGAGCTGTGTAGTATAATCAAACACATAATTCCCAATTTCAAACTGGGTTTGCTGAGGTTCCTTCTCATCAGATTCCCTTGCAGTTGATACCCGTTTCAATAAAGCATTGATGCGAAGCAGCAATTCTTCTATTCTAAATGGCTTGGTAATGTAATCATCTCCTCCCAGGTCGTAAGCAGAGGCTTTATCTTCCATCATAGCTTTGGCAGTTGCAAAAATAATAGGCACATGCTGATTGATCTTTCTGATCTCCTTACCTAACGTAAAACCATCTTTTTTAGGCATCATTACATCGAGGATACAAAGATCAAAGCTCTGCTTATGAAATGCACGCAAACCTTCGTCCCCGTCAACACACAACACAACATCAAACTTACCTTTTAACTGCAGATAATCCTGTAAGAGCAAGCCCAGGTTCGGATCATCTTCCACAAGTAGAATTTTTTTGAGCATATATAAAGATATTTAAATTAATGGTAAAGTTATTTCAAAAACGGTGCCTTTGTCTTTTTCACTTTGCACTTTAATATTTCCACCCAGCTGGGTAACTATATCCTGCACATAATTCAAACCCAGACCAAAGCCTTTTACATCATGCAGGTTTCCGGTTGGAACCCGGTAAAACTGATCAAAAATCCGCTTGGTCTGATCTTTCGTCATCCCAATCCCATGATCGGTAATTTGAATCAAGAGATTTCGCGGAGTATTCTTCGTTATAATTTCAATTACAGGACTTTCCATACTGTACTTATTTGCGTTGTCGATCAGGTTATAGATCACATTGGAAAGGTGTAATTCATCTCCCTCAACTACCGGATGCGCCGCATCCAGATTGAGGATCAGTGTTGCATTTCTTTTCTGCAGCTGCAGGCTCATACTATCCGCCACCGCAGCAATCAGATCATTCATATTGACCTCTGTTTTTTCAAAGTGGAGCTCATTTTTTTCCAGCCTAGCGATACTCAGCACCCGCTCGATATGGTTGCCTAAACGGACATTTTCATCATAAATAATTCCCGCAAGCCGTTTAATACGGCTTTTGTCTTCTACAATCTCCGGATCTTTAAGCGCCTCACTGGCAATCATAATTGTTGCCACCGGAGTTTTAAACTCATGCGTCATGTTGTTGATGAAATCCGTTTTCATCTCTGAGATTTTCTTTTGCCTTAATATGGCGTAAAGCGTATAAGAAAAAATAAAAATCAGGACCAGCAACAATCCACCCGAGGAGGCAAGGGTAACCCCCATATTGCTAAAAATGGCCTCACTTTTATTCGGAAAACTAACATACAGCATTCCGGGATCTCTTAAAATATCATTGCTAAATAAAGTTGTCTGATAGGTATTGGACGGTAAAACCTCTGCTGCTGCATTGGAGACTTTCTTATACAGCAAGGAATCCCTATTGACCAGTTTCACCCAAAAATCGTAAGGAAGGTCAATATTATTATTAACCAGTTCTCTTTTAATAAGGGTATCCAGAACATCTTTTGAAATTCTTTGGGTAATCGGAACATCTCCCCTTTCCATTTCCTTTGCTGTTTCCTCTACCAAATTAAAATTACTGGAACTGAACAATGGAATGGTATCTGCTTTCAATTGCTTCATTTCCCGCTCATAACGCCTTTTTGCCAGTGTATCATCCCTGTTAAACCGCAAGGCAACGTCACCATCAACCGTAGCGACAGACACTTTTAGGGGTTTTCCATCCAGCTTATTATAAACCAGGTAGCGAATACTATCCGGAAGCTTATAAGGGCGCATGCTAAATGTTCTTGCCCTGGAAAGCATAAATGTCTTTCTAACATTGCCACCAACAACATTCAAATCTGAATCAAAAGCGACACTTACATCGACATTTAAAGGTGTGGTCGACTGACTGCTCAAAGCAATATAATCGGCCTCTGAAATAATGGTCGGATTTAAATATACCGCCCTGATGATGCTGTCCTGAAGATTCAGGTCATCAATGATCATGCGCTGTTGTTCAAACTTACGCTTGCGTTCCCCCTCCTTATAACGTTCCTCCAGACTAGCAATCGTCTTTTCCTTATCACGCTGCTCTTTTTCTCTCTTCAATCTCCAGTCAAAATCCTTCCGTGTAATCAGCGTGGCCGCGTTCCTCCGCTGTACCTTGTTCACCACAGCAGTTAAAGCCTGGTTAACATTCTGTTTAAACACCTCAGAATTTAGTTCATAGGCCTGCCTGATGTAATATAACTGCATTACAACCACACCTACCAGCGCAATAGTCATCAGCGCGGTAATCAGCCAAAAGCTCCTTTTCTTCATGATCTATTCAAAATTAACGAAGCATGAACAGAAAGCTGTGTTTTTAACACTTTTTAACTTAAAGGCTTAGCCTTTCCAGACCTTATTCACGCATTGTTTTCAAGGCTCTTGTCCAGCGAAGCAACTCCTTCAGCATATTATCTGCAGCAATTAAGGAGATCTCGCCCGGCACAAATTCATTCTGCTCGTTAATCAGTTTCGCAAAAAATGGAATAAACACGGCATCTGCCAGAGGAACGATCTTTAAGGTGGCAAGATCTCCCTTTAAACTGTTTGCCGCCCGCGTACCAGCGGAGATACCTCCATAACTAACTATACCAGCCGCTTTATATGCCCATTCCTTTTGAAGATATTCCAACGCGTTTCTCAATGGAGCCGGATACCCGAAATTATATTCCCCGGTCACAAAAATAAAGGCATCCGCACTGTTAATTTTAGCACTCCAGTCTTTGGTATGCTGATGCTGATATTTCTGAAGCGAGGGATGATTGGGCTCATCCATCATCGGAAGTTTTACCTCCCCAAGATCCAGCAGTTCCACTTCAAACTCCTCATTTCGGCGGGCAATATCCGCTATCCATTTAGCGATTACCGGACCTTTCCTCCCAGGCCGTACAGTAGCAGATATAATTTTCAGCTTATACATCATTCCTTATTTTTAAATTATAACATCTGCTGGCCACATCTTGTTTAGTGATTTAATTACATTTGAGGTTATGAACCAGATTCAACAAGAAATGCGTCCGGCAGGATTAAGCTTTATTTTCATTACTCTTTTGATTGATGTAATAGGTCTAGCCATTATTATACCTGTTTTCCCTAAGCTCATTGAAGGCCTCATTCACGGAAATGTTAGCGATGCATCCAGGATTTCCGGCCTGCTGCTGGTGGCCTATGCTGTCATGCAGTTTCTTTGTGCACCCCTGGTTGGAAACTTAAGTGATAAATATGGCCGCAGGCCTGTACTCCTTTTTTCTTTACTCGGATTCGGGATCGATTACCTGTTCCTTGCTTTTGCGCCCACGATTGGCTGGCTGTTTGTAGGCCGGATCATTGCGGGGATCACCGGTGCCAGTTTTACTACAGCTTCAGCTTATATTGCAGATGTCAGTACACCTGAAAAACGTGCCCAAAACTTTGGAATGATCGGCGTGGCTTTTGGTCTTGGTTTTATCCTTGGCCCTGTGATCGGGGGTATTCTGGGAAAAATAGATACCCATTATCCCTTTTATGCCGCAGCAGCCCTCGCTTTTATCAATGCGCTATATGGCTTCTTCATCCTTCCGGAGTCTTTATCTAAAGAACACCGCCGCCCACTGGACTGGAAACGATGTAATCCTTTGGGTACTTTGATACAACTCAGGAAATACCCGTCCGTGATCAACTTATCGGTATGTCTGTTCGTTGTGTATTTTGCCGGGCATGCCGTGCAAAGTGTATGGACCTTTTACACCATGCAAAAATTCAAATGGAGTGAGGATCTGGTGGGCTATTCTTTGGGCTTCATCGGACTTATGATCGCTATTGTACAGGGCGGCCTGATCCGGATTGCGATCCCCAAACTTGGGCAAGAACGCAGCATCTGGATTGGCCTCACACTCTATGCCATAGGCATGGTCCTTTTTGGCCTTGCCAACAAGAGCTGGATGATGTTTGCCTATATGGTACCCTATGCTTTAGGTGGTATTGCCGGTCCGGCGCTGCAAGGTATTATGACCAATCAGGTTCCCGCAAACGAACAGGGAGAACTTCAAGGGGGCTTAACCAGCTTAATGAGCCTGAGCTCTATTTTCGGCCCCTGGTTTATGACCTATATCTTTTATTACTTTACCAACGCCAACGCTCCGATCTATTTACCAGGCGCACCTTATTTTGTTGGTGCGGCACTGATGTTGCTGAGCGCTTTTCTGGCGATAAGAAGTTTCAAAACAGCCTGACCCGGATTTTTTTCAAATGAACAATTTTCCTGTTAAGTTGGTTAGGATTGAAACAAATCTGGCAACTGTCTCAAGGCTGCGCCTGATTAGGCCCCTGAAAAAGGGGCAAATCAGCCAAGGCCTTTCAACAGCAGCCAAATTTGTTTCTGGATCCCACGCCTAGCCGGATGAACTGCACAAAACTCCTAAAAGTCCAGGTTTGGGCTTATTCTTTATAAATCCGCTAGACCTATAAACCTATTTTCTTTCTTCAATTTGCTCTGCATCCTGCCCAGTCACCCCCCTCCCTCTGCAATTTGCTACGGAAAATTCTCGTACACTGCGGAAAGACCTCAGAGATCTGCGGGCTCCTTCAGCCCGCCTGATATCGTTAGTCTTGAAGCAGCTGTACAGAATTTTCCGACCAATTCACCCTCCTAAAACCCCTTAAAAAAAGCCATAAAAAAAAGCACCGGGATAAATCCCGGCGCTCCTAGTTCAAAATTGTTTCCTTAAAAAAGATCTTTAAAATGGCAGGTCATCTTCCTCACCAGGTGCACTGTTTAAATCTACAGGCGGAGCATATTCTGGAGTAGCGGCAGCAGCATTGTTCAATGCATTGATACGCCATACTACTAAACTGTTAAAATAAGAAACTTTACCGGTTTTATCCGTCCACGGGCGACCGCGTAAATTGAAGGCAACCTCTACATTGTCACCAACTTTCAAACTATCAAATAATGCAGTTTTATCTTGCAAAGCCTCAAATCTGATATATTCCGGATAAGTAGGGTTTTCAGCGTACTCTATGATCAGATCACGTTTTTTAAAAGTCTCACTCACTTGCTGTAATGCACCGATTTCGTGCACTTTTCCTTTTAATTCCATAACAAATACTCTTATATTCTACTTTCAAGTTCAAATCTCTATATTTTTATTGATAACTTCGCACAATAAATTATGCAAGTTTTCCACACAAAGAATAAGGTTATCGTAACCTGCAACAAAAGACTGTCTTCCTATCTGGCGGAAGAAGTTAAAGACCTGGGATACACCATTATCAGGGAATTCCCTACCGGTGTAGAGCTAAATATCACCTTAACAGAGTGTATAAAACTCAACCTCAACCTGCGTTGCGCCAGCCAGATTTTATACTGTTTAAACAGCTTCAAGGCCAATAATCCAGAAGAACTATACCAACAGCTGGTCGAAATGCCATGGGAAGAACTCATTGATTTTTCCGGTTATTTCTCGGTAACCTCTAATGTGGATAACCCAACCATTACAACCCCATTATTTGCCAACCTGAAAGTAAAAGATGCGATTGTCGATCGCTTCCGGGCAAAGAAAAACATCCGGCCAAATTCTGGTTCCGATGCCAATAAAACCGTAGTTCATTTATACTGGAAAGACAGCGAGGCCGACATTTTTCTGGATACCTCCGGAGAAACCCTGGCCAAACACGGTTACCGCAAAATACCAGGAAAAGCACCCATGCTGGAAGCCCTGGCTGCAAGTACCATATTGAGTACAAAATGGGACAGAAAATCACCTTTTGTAAACCCAATGTGCGGTTCCGGTACCCTGGCCATTGAAGCAGCCCTGATCGCAACCAACAGACGTCCGGGCCTGTTCAGAATGAATTATGGCTTTATGCACATCCTCGGTTACGACGAAGAAGTCTTCTTTGCCGAAAGAAGAATACTTAAAGACCAGGTGATCAAGAATATTGACCTTAACATTATCGCTACTGATATTTCTGAGGATGCCGTAGACGTAAGCCGCAGAAATGCAAAAACTGCTGGTGTAGATACCTTAATTACCTTTGAAGTTTGCGACTTTGCAGATACCCAGGTACCTGAAGGCGGCAGGGGCATTGTAGTCTTTAATCCGGAATACGGAGAGCGCCTAGGAGAACATTCTAAACTGGAAGCCACCTATAAGCGAATGGGCGACTTTATGAAACAGCACTGCAAAGGCTATTCTGGCTATATCTTCACCGGAAATCCGGACCTGGCAAAGAGGATCGGGCTGAAAGCCTCACGTAAAATCGAATTCTATAATGGAAAACTGGACTGCCGGATGCTGGAATATGAATTGTATGACGGAAGCAGAAGACCGGAGCATGAAAGACCAGTAAAAAATTAGACCCTGATCCATCTGATGAGCAACATAGAGATCATTAACAAAACCATCGATTTTGTAAAAGAAACCCTGGCCGGTGCAGAAGCCGGGCACGACTGGTTCCATATTGAAAGGGTCTACAAAACGGCTCAGCACATCAATAAACAGGAACAGGGTGATGAGCTGATCGTTGCCTTAGCCGCACTTCTCCATGACATAGCGGATAGCAAATTTAATGGTGGAGATGAAGAAATCGGACCAGAAATGGCCGGCAACTTTCTGAAAGGCCTGGAACTTGACGCTATAGTTATTGAACAGGTACGGCAAATCATCAAAAATCTCAGCTTTAAAGCCAGCTTTGGAAAACTGACCTTTCAATCCAAAGAACTGGACATTGTACAGGATGCAGATCGTCTGGATGCCATTGGAGCCATAGGTATCGCACGTGCTTTTACTTATGGGGGCTTTAAGAACAGGGTTTTATATGACCCTGAAATTGAGGTCAATCTGCATATGAGCAAAGAGCAATATAAAAACACCACAGCCCCCACCATCAACCATTTTTATGAGAAATTGCTGTTGCTTAAAGACCTGATGAAAACCCCAACCGGGAAACAAATGGCAGAAAACAGGCATCAATTTATGCTCAGTTACCTGGATCAGTTCTACGCCGAGTGGGAAGGTATTAAATAATAATACTATTTTTTTTAGTAAAAACACTATCTTTGTTTAACAAAGCCTGGTGTATGTCTGAACGAATTAGAGAGAAGTTAAGCATCCTTGCCGATGCTGCTAAATATGATGTTTCCTGCTCATCCAGCGGAAGCAAAAGAAAAAATGACAACAAGGGCCTTGGCAATGGCCACAACTCAGGCATCTGTCACACCTATACTGAAGACGGGCGCTGTGTTTCTCTTCTAAAGATTCTACTCACCAATCATTGCATTTTTGATTGTGCCTATTGTGTCTCCCGCAAAAGCAACGATATTGAAAGGGCAGCGTTTACCGTCGATGAAGTGGTCCAATTGACGATGAATTTCTACCGCAGGAATTATATCGAGGGCTTATTTTTAAGTTCAGGAATCTTTAAAAATGCAGACTTCACTATGGAACGGCTATTAAAAGTCGTCAAAAAGCTTCGGCTCGAAGAAAGGTATAACGGGTATATTCACCTAAAGACCATTCCCGGAGCAAGTGAAGAATTGGTTAGGGAAGCAGGAATGTATGTTGACAGAATGAGCATTAACCTGGAAATGCCTACCGAGGCGGGTCTTAAATTACTGGCCCCCGACAAAAGTCATCAAGAAGTGATCAAGCCGCTCGGTGATGTGCAAAGACAAATTATTCAATTTAAAGAAGAAAAGAAAGTCATTAAAAGCGTTCCGCAGTTTGTTCCTGCAGGACAGAGCACACAAATGGTGATCGGGGCAACCCCGGAAACAGACAAAGACATTATGCATACCGCAGCCGAATTCTATAAGAACTTCTCCCTGAGAAGGGTCTATTATTCAGGCTACATTCCCATCAGTACAGACAACAGACTTCCCTTATTGGGAACACAACCACCGCTGATCCGGGAAAACCGTCTTTACCAAACCGACTGGCTGATGCGGTTCTATGGTTTTCATGTCAATGAACTTTTAAATGACGCCAATCCACACCTCGATGTAGATATAGACCCTAAACTCAGTTGGGCATTACGTAACCTCCAGTTCTTCCCGGTAGATATCAATATTGCTTCTTACCAAATGATCCTTCGCATTCCAGGGATTGGAGTAAGTTCTGCAAGAAAAATTGTACAGGCAAGAAAGTTTGGAAGACTGCGGATAGATCAATTAAAAAAAATTGGTGTATCCTATAACAGGGCAAAGTATTTCATCACCTGCACAGACAGTCCCCCTATGTTCAGAGACTATCAGGCTACGCAAATCAAATCTTTTATCCTGGCAGAAAGCCAAAGCAAATATTTGAAAAACGACATTCAGCAATTGAATCTATTTTAATTTCCAGAGCAATGATCTACGTTTTTGACGGTTCTTTGGAGGGATTACTGACCGCAGTGTTCGAATACCATGAGCGGCGGCCTTCTAACCTTATCTTAACCACAACCGAATGCTACCAGCCTGATGTCTTTACCGCGGCATACAGGATCGACAACGATCCCGTGAAAGCAGATCGTGTATGGAAAGCTTTGCACAGAAAACTTCCAGCCAAATGGCTCCGCAGATTTTACTGTGCCTATTTATCAGAAATACCTGAAGCTTTTAGAGATCTTTTTGAATTTTGCCGGTACATTTTCAGCAACCCTTCCGATGCAGCACAAAATTATGGCAACCCTCATGTGCTGGCGGTTGCCGGCTACGCTAAGAAAGTAGAAAGAGAAAAGCACCGGATGGAAGCGTTTATCCGTTTTCAGCAGAGTTCGGATGGATTGTTCTATTGTGGAATAGACCCTGATTTTAATGTTATACCGCTCATCATTAAACATTTTAAAGATCGTTATGCCGATCAGACCTGGGTTATCTATGATTATAAACGGCACTATGGCATTTATTATAATCTGGATAAAGTAGAAGAAATCAATTTAAATCAGGAAGAGGAGAAGAATCTAAAGCTACAAAGAAACAAGATTGCTTCAGAACAAGAGCCTTTATATGCCGCACTCTGGAAAGATTATTTTAAAAGCACCAATATAAAAGCCCGTAAAAACACAAAATTGCATGTGCGCCATGTTCCAAGACGGTATTGGAAATACCTGACAGAAAAAGAATAAGCCGACAGTAAGAATACTGCCGGCTTACAGAGCGTGGTTGATATAGGTTACTTAACGATCCATGGCGCAAGGTTGATGTCATCAACTCCTCCATACTGCCTTGTGACTGCAATATTCAGTTGGTCTCCGTTCGTTGTCCTGTCGACGGTAGGGTATTGAAATCTTAATGGGATTCTACCGCTGTTACCTGTTCCAGGTCCTGTCAGAAAGTTCGGAACACCAGTACGGCGATACTGATTATAGGCCTCAAATCCAGAATTCCGGAAAAAAGCCAGGTATTTCTGCGTCAGGATTTGATTTAACCCATCTGTATTGTTACCTGCATATTTAACTGCCGACTGCGTATAATAATCATTTTCGAAAGAGAAACTGATGGTGAAACTATCATAATCGCCCGCTTTCCCATCCTTCTTTGCGAAGTATACGGAATTAGCCCCTTCTTTTATACCATAAAACCCCATAGATGCCTGGATTCCCTTTTTATACCAGGACGCGGCATCCCCAGTGGCCCAGCCCCGGTTGATCCCTTCCGCTATATTAAAGCAAAGCTCAGGATAACTGATAATGAATGTGTTTTCGGCTGTATAACCGCTGTAATACCGATAACGGCCAATCAACGAATACATCCCCTTTTGGACCTTATCCAGCATGACACCCTGATCTTCACCAGAACTCGCTCCAACAAAATTCCTGAAATCCGTCAATACATAATTATGTTCTTTGGCAATGCCCCAGGCTGGTTCCGCGACCATATAAGCTCTGGGATCATGAAGCGTTGACAGTGTATTTAAATAGGTGGCCGCCATGTTATACCGCAAAGCATCATTACCCAGGTTGTCTTTATTATTTGGATATTTATTCGCGCTTTCGTTATATACATACTGCAGGTTATCTGACATACTTTCCATAAGTGGATACTTTGCAGGATTGGACAGTATGGCGGCGAACTGCTGCTTCAATTGCAAATCGGCATCATCCACCTTCTTGCTTAACTGCAAAAGTGTTCTCAAATGGAAGCTATTGACCACTTTCTGCCAGGCAGGTAGGCTGTTCTTTAAATAAAAATCTCCTCTGAGTTCCGTATTTCCAGCAGTGATCAATCCGTTCAAATCATTATTAGATTCTTCCAGCCAGCCGAGCGATTGCTTAAAGATATCTTTTTGAAGGTCATATTTTGGCGTAAGATTGGCCGATCCTTTCAGTGCCTCTGTCATAGGAAGATCTCCCACTTTCAAACTCATTCTCACAAAGAAATAAGCCTTAAAGAATTTAGCCAGGGCCAGATAAGGTTTTGCTACTACTCCGCCCAGTCTGTTCGCCTCCTCTTCCATTTTTACAATGTTTTTTACTGTTGGATAATCCAGGCTTGCTCCGGTCCAGTCATAGTTGTTGGTGTTATAATAGAAATAATTCGCCGCAGTATACTGTCCCCATCTTTCAGAGCCTCCAAATGGCGCTTCATACATTTCATTAATGATCCCTGTAAAGATCAGGTCAGGCGGCACATGCTCTGCCTGGTTTGGATTTTTGAATTTATCTTCAAATTCTTTTTTACAACCGCTGGCCATAACCAGGGTGATGAAAAGAAAAACAATACTATATATTTTCTTCATGATCTTCTTATTTATAGATTAGAAAGTAACATTTACATTAAAGCCGATGCTTCTTGTCGTTGGTGTCTGTAAGCCAGAAGTTGCCTCACGTCCCGAGTACTGATCAACATCAACATCATTATAGGTAGAGTTGATGAAATAAAGCAGGTTCCTGCCAACCACCGAAATACCAGCCGTACGGATAAATGTCTTAGACAATAATTTTTTAGGCAATTGGTAACCTATGGTCACCTCCCTGAGTTTTGCATACGTCCGGCTCATCATGGTATTTTCTTTTGCATTATAGAAAACCCCTATATAATCCTGTAACAACTGTGGTGTAGTATTGGGCGCAAAAGTGAGCTCATTGTAATTGGTGATCACACCTGTAACCGGATCAAATTTGATCTTTCCGTTATTGGCAACCACAACACCATCACCTACCCAGGTTCCTTTATAATTCTTATCATTTACATGAAGAAAATCCTGGTAACGGGCTTCTCCCATTTTTCCTTGAACGGTCTCGATCTGACGTCCACCCTGGAAAGATTTGAGGCGCACATAATCCTGCATGACACCACCAACTTTTCCATCCAGCTGGAAACTGAAGCTGAAGTTTTTATATCGAAATTTGTTGCTGATGCTCCAAACCCAGTTTGGATCAGCATGACCTAACAATTGGTTCACAGGCAAAGCAATTGGAGTACCACTAGAGGTATGGATCACTTTTCCGTCTGGTGTTTTAGCGAGAACTGAACCATATACATTATCAATCCTGTCGCCTGTTTTGAAAAACTGATCTACATAAGTTTCTCCCGGGGCAAGTTCCTTGTAGGTTTGCTTATAGGTAGACCAATTCACCAATACATCCCAGCCAAAACGCTCATTACTTACCGGCGCACCCGACAAACTCAATTCCACTCCACGATTCTGTGTTTTTCTTCCGTTGATGGTATTTGTAGTGAAACCCGTGGCGGAGGTAATGGCTTGTTTAATGATCTTTGGTCCGTCAACATACCGGAACCAGGTACCTTCCAGGCCCAGACGGTTGTTGAGGAATTTCAAATCCGCTCCCAACTCATAATTGGTCCTGCTTTGCGCCTTAATTGAATTGATGTCAATCAGGTTGTCGGTGTAATAAGCTGCCGGCTGATTATTATAAGAAGGCCTGATGCTGTAAGGTGACGACAATCCATAACCCGGCCCGCCATAAGATGACGTATACTCTGCACCATAGCCCAGAGGATAGGTCTGCAGTGGTGTAGCACCTATGTAATCCAAGGTACCCAGACCAGGATCCTTCACGTTCGCATAAGAAGCCCTCAGCTTAGCAAAAGAGATAAATGATGGCAAGGTGGTATAATCTGAGAAAACAGAGCTTAAAGAAGCCGATGGGTAAAAAGCGGTATTATGTCCCGGAGGCAAAGCTGAGTTTTTATCTACCCGGCCTGTTGTATTTAAATTTAAATATTTTTTAAAGCTTAAATCTACAGAGTAGAATGCGCTCATCACCAGCATGCTGGAATTAAAATTAAATGCTTTTACCGGGTTCTTGGAATTGGAGAAATTATAAACATTAGGAACATTCAGATAATCTGTTGTGGTGAAACTGGAATTGTAATTAAAATTACGGATGTTTCCTCCACCAAAAGCACTGATGTCAAAAGTTTGGTCTATGTTCTTGTTGAACTTCAGGATCAGCTGCGTATTGTTTTCAAACATACTTCTCCGGTCCTCCCGATAATCACCCAGGGCTTGCTCTCTTCCGTATGGATGCGCAGAAAAAGGCATTTTTTCTGTTCTTAACTGATCGTAGGTAGACACTTGTGTTTTCAGCATCAGGTCTAAACCTTTAATGAAATTGTAGTTTAAGGAAGCATAACCATTTACATCATTCTTTTGATGTCCCCTCAACCATTCATAAGACATGAAATAAGGATTGTGATAACGCGTATATTCTGCAAAGACAGACTGTATGCCTTCCTTTCCTGGCTGCCAGTAATTCTTCATGTCATCGATATTCCAATCTGCTCCGCCCCAAAGCGTCATATTGTAAATGACACTGTTTGGACCATAGTTTACATCCGGTATATTTTTGGAGTATTGTCTGCTGTAGTTAATATAAGCTTCTGCTTTCAGTTTAGCACTCAGATTATATCCTCCGCTTACATTAAAGCTATTGATGTTCAGATCGGTATTTGGTATAATCCCCTTCTGGTAATTATTCGAAATAGATACCCTTAAATTATATTTATCATTTGCAGTAGACAGGGCAATATTATTGGCCGACAGAATACCCGTCTGGATAAACCTCTTTAAATTGTCTTTTCCACGGGCCACCCATGGTGTACCCTGACGTACACCGTTCTTATCCACCGGGCTGTCATATTGCGGGATCAGCTGACCTTCAAATTTGGGGCCCCAGATGTCATAATCTGCATCATTTAAACCGTTTCCTTTACCATCGCCAAAAGCATAAGCACTATGTTCTCCCGCACCATATTCGTCCTGGCTTTTGGGCAAGGCAATAAAACCTTTATTAAACTGGGTACTTGAATTCAATTCAACCGTGAATCCTTTATCGTTAATCTTTCCCTTTTTAGAGGTAATCAGCAAGGCTCCGTTGTAAGCCTGGTAGCCATACAATGCTGCCGCAGCCGGTCCTTTTAATATCGTATAACTTTCAATATCATCTGGATTGATGTTCCAGGTATCGGAATTGATCGGCACTCCATCAACGACTACCAGGTTCACGCTGTTTCCACGCAGATACACAGATGACCTGCCCAGGAGTTCTGAAGAAACACCAACGGTCAAACCAGCTACCTTTCCCACCAGTCCGTTTACCGGATTCGCCTCTCTGGCTTTAACCAGATCTGCACCTTTCACTTCCTGGATGGCATAGCCGAGGTTTCTCTTCTCCTTCCGGATGCCCAGTGCCGTAACCACTACTTCATTTAAATTCCTCGAATCTGCTTTAAGGATCACATTCAGAGTTGTACTGCCGCTAAGCTGTATCTCCTGCCTTAGAAAACCTACAGAGCTGAAAACAAGAATATCCTGAGTGCCTGCCTCCAGGCTAAAACGACCGGACTGATCTGTGGACACTGCTCTTTTTGTTCCCTTAACAAGTACACTTACGCCGGGAACGGCCTGTTGTGAGTCATCTCTAACGACTCCTGTGATTTTAGTTTGTGCCCAGGTTAAATAGGGCAAGAGACATAGAAACAGCAAGGTTACTATGCTCATTTTTGGTTTGTAAAGAATTTTCATGTAAGTCTGGAATCTTTAATTGGTTTTGGACGCAATATTAAGGTCTGGGTGTTAGCAGGATAAAAATTCTGAGTTAACAAATACCAGTATTTTCGTTTAGTATTTGTTAACAGAACTGTAAATTGGTAACAAAAACATTACAGTTTTTCTCACTTTAATTAACCTGGTTGCCGTTACTTCACAATAAGTAAAAAACCACAAAACCTCATACCTTTATTACATGGATTCAAGAAGAGATTTTCTTAAAAAAGCGGCCCTGCTCAGCGGTGCAACAGGAATGGCTAGTGTTATCCCAATGTCGATACAAAAAGCGATGGCCATTAATGCCGATCCGGGCACTACATTTTATGATGCAGAGCATGTCGTTTTCCTGATGCAGGAAAATCGTTCATTTGATCATTTTTTTGGAACTTTAAAAGGGGTTAGAGGATTTAATGACCCAAGAGCAGTCCGACTTCCCAACAGCAATAAGGTCTGGCTTCAGGAAGATCAGAAAGGAAATACATATGCCCCGTTCCATGTAGACATTAATAAGACGAAAATTACCTGGCAGGGCGGTCTTGCCCATTCCTGGCCAGATCAGGTTGCCGCAAGAAATCAGGGAAAACACAATCATTGGGTACCTGCAAAATCCTCCATGTGTCTGGGTTATTACAAAAGGGAAGATATTCCTTTTTATTACGCACTAGCCGATGCTTTTACCGTATGCGACCACAGCTTTTGCTCTTCCCTAACAGGAACAACACCAAACCGCCTGTTCTTCTGGACAGGTACCATCAGGCCGGAACAGAATGGCGAATCCATAGCGGTAGTGAACAATTCTCAGGCAGAATCACAAGACAACGTCTTTGTAGACTGGGAAAGCTTCCCAGAAGTACTGGAAAACAATGGTATTGACTGGAGAGTTTACCAGAACGAAGTATGGACAGCCAAACTACCCGAAGAAACAGATGACTGGCTGGGAAACTACGGCGACAATCCCCTGGAATATATCAAAAGACACCATGTAAAGCTTTCTGCTTATTTCAGAAAAAATGGAGACTCTACCAGCGCTCCAAAATTAACTGCGGAAGAAGTTAAAGAGAAATACGATAAACTCTCGGAAAAGGAGAGGAATCTTATCAATAAAGCATTCACTACCAATATGCAATCACCAGAAGACTATCTGGCCCTGGCCCCCTATACCTTCACCGATGATCAGGGTGTTCAGCAAACCATCAATATTCCTAAAAATGATATTTTTCATGAATTTAGAAAAGATGTAGACCAGGGCAAACTACCCACAGTATCCTGGCTGGTTGCCCCGCAGCGTTTTTCAGACCATACCAGTTCTCCTCTCTATGGCACATGGTATGTATCGGAAGCACTTGATATCCTCACTAAAAATCCGGAGGTATGGAAGAAAACCATATTTATATTAACTTATGATGAAAATGATGGTTATTTCGATCATTTACCACCATTTGTTGCGCCTAATCCAAAAGATGCTTCAACAGGTAAGGTTTCATCTGGCATTGATGCCGACGTAGAGTTTGAACGCATCGCGGGAAGTCCTTTAGGTTTGGGTTACCGAATCCCGTTTGTGGTCGCCTCTCCATGGAGTAAGGGTGGCTATGTAAACTCCCAGGTATTCGACCACACTTCGTCATTAATGTTCCTGGAAAAGTTTCTAAGCAAGAAAACGAATAAAAACATAAAAAGCAACAACATCAGCAGCTGGAGACGGGCCGTTTGCGGAGATCTGACTTCTGTATTCAGACCTTACAAAGGCGAAAAACTATCCCCTCCCGCAGCGCTGAAAAGAGAGGCTGTTATTGACACCATTCAAAATGCGAAGAATAAGCCACCTCAGGTTAAACCAAGTCCACTGAGTAAGGCGGACATAGAGAACATCAACACCCATCCTGCCTTTTCCCCAATGAGTTCTCCTTTTATGCCAAAACAAGAAAAAGGAATGAAACCCGCCTGTGCACTGCCTTATCGTTTATACGCTGACGGCACTTTAAACGCTTCAAAGACTGGAATTGAATTGATCATGGAAGCCGGTAAGGCCCTTTTCGGTGCCAAAGCAGAGAATACCGGAGCTGCATTTAACATCAGTATCTATAATACCAACAATGAAGTAAAACCCAGAGCCTATGCGGTAAGTCCTGGAGCCCAGCTTACAGATGAAATAGGCTTGCAGGAATTTTCAGAGGACCGGTACGATATTGCAGTACATGGGCCCAACGGTTTTTTCAGGCAGTTTAGCGGGAGCAAACAGGATCCGGAACTACGAATCAGCTGTACCTATGAATCCACCAGCAGGCTCAATAAAAAACTGAATGGGAATATCAAGCTGATCATTGAAAATACCGCTAACCGTGAACACAGCTTAAACGTAAAAAGTGCCTCGTACAATCATGCACTACCAGATGTAGTACGTATACCTGCCAAAGGAAAAACCGAACTGACTGTTGTTCTTAAAAAGAGTTATGGCTGGTACGATGTCATTCTGGAAAGCAAAGAAAGCCCTGGCTACCTTAGAAAATACGCCGGCCATGTAGAAACAGAAGAAGAATCGATTACCGATCCGCTCATGGGGGCCATGGCTTAATCTAAATTTAATAGGGGATTAGAATTAATCTTGTAACTTGCCCTCTAAACCGACATGCTTAACCAGATGATAGCGCCATGTGTATCATCTGGTTAAACATCAAAGGCTCCATCTGACAATTAAAAACAATAAAATAGATGAAATTAAGTGTCCTTGTTTTTATCACTGCACTGGCGGTGGGCATATCCATCAGTCTGGTCAATTTTCACTTCCAAAACAGCTGGTATTACATGCTCGTTTCTTTTGGCGTTTCCTTTATCACCAGTTTCATTGTCTTTTACTACCTTTTGGAAAAATACATTTACTCTAAGGTCAAACTGATCTATAAGCTGATCCATAACCTCAAACTGGGCAAAGATTTGAAAGATGCCCTGGGTGAATATGTAAGTACTGACCCTATTAATGATGTAGAGCAGGAAGTAAAGGAATGGGCCGGTGCTAAAAAGAAGGAAATTGAGGTTTTGAAAAAACAGGAACAATTCAGAAGAGAATTTCTGTCTAATGTTTCCCATGAATTTAAAACACCGCTCTTCGCCATACAGGGCTATATAGAAACCTTGCAGGATTGCATTACGGACGACCCGGAACTGGCTGTAAAATTTCTAAAGAAGGCAGAAAAAAATGTGGAGCGCCTAAGCTACCTGATTAATGACCTGGACTCGATCTCTAAACTGGAAAGCGGTGAGATCCCGATCAATTATGAAAAATTCGATTTTGTCCTGCTGGCCAAAGAAGTCATGGAAACCATGGAGGATAAGGCCCGGACTAAAGATATACAGCTGTTTTTCAAAGAGAAGTATACCCATCCGGCCATGGTTAGGGCAGACCGCGAAAAAATCCGCCAGGTACTGATCAATCTGATCCAGAATTCCCTGAAATATGGAAAGGACCACGGTTCTACGGCCATTAAAATTTTCGAACTCCATGACCAGTATCTGATTGAGGTTACAGATGACGGTATCGGGATAGATGAAAAACATCTGCCAAGATTGTTTGAGCGTTTTTACCGGATTGATACCCACCGGGCAAGGGAAGTTGGGGGAACAGGACTTGGTTTGGCTATTGTTAAACATATCCTGGAAGCACACCAGCAGATTGTTTCTGTGCGAAGCACCTTGCAAATCGGAACAACCTTTGCCTTTACCCTGGAAAAGATTGGTTAAAATTTTAATAACAAATTAGTGTAAACCCAATACTTAACACTAACTTAACATTGCAATCCTACTTTTGTAAAATATTTTGTAGTTAAAATAGACAGGGCGTATGCTTAAAGATATTAAAGGCCTGCACCTCCATTTGACGAATAAAAGAAACTAAAACATACAGATGAATAATATTTTTAAGTTCTTTACGCCTAAAGACAAAAAATTTCAGCCCCTATTTGAACAAGCAGGAAGCAACGTTTTAAAGATCTCTGAAGCCTTATTACTTGCTTTAAGCACCACTGATCTGGAAAAAAGAAAAGAGCATATTAAAGAAGTTGAGCGTCTGGAGCATGTTGGGGATGACATTACCCATTCTATATTCCTGGAATTGAGCAAGAACTTCATTACCCCATTTGACAGGGAAGACATCCACTCTCTGGCAAGTGCAGTAGACGATATTGCAGATTACATCCATGCTTCAGCAACAAACATTGAATTGTATAACATTACCAAAATTGGTGATTCTATGATCAAACTTGCAGAATTGCTGGTGGAAATGTGCACCGATCTTGAAAAAGCAATCAAAGAATTGAGAAGCTTCAAAAACATCCGTGTAATTGCTGATGCTTGTGTAAGGATCAATAGTGGTGAAAACCAGGCAGATTATGTTTGCAATCTGGCTATTGCCCGTCTATTTGAATTTGAAACTAACGCTATTGAATTAATTAAACAAAAAGAAGTTCTGCAAACTTTAGAACTTGCAACTGATAAATGTGAAGATGCAGCGAATGTGTTGGAATCTATTTTGGTAAAGAACGCTTAAAACTTCAAAAAATGGTAACAACCTTACTGGTCGTTGTAATTATTTTGGCTATTGGATTCGATTATATCAATGGCTTTCATGATGCAGCGAATTCTATTGCGACAATTGTATCCACCAAAGTACTTTCTCCTTTTCAGGCTGTGCTTTGGGCGGCTTTATTCAATTTCGCAGCCTACTTTTATTTTACAGACCATAAAGTAGCCAATACAATCGCCAAAACGGTTGTAGAAAATTATATTACCCTGGAAGTGATCTTTGCAGGACTGGTAGCCGCCATTGTATGGAACCTGTTTACCTGGTGGTTTGGTATACCTTCCAGTTCTTCCCATACTTTAATTGGAGGTTTTGCAGGAGCAGGTATGGCGAAAGCAATGACTCTGGGGCACGATGCCCTGGCTGCAATTAACTTTGCACCGATCTTTAAAGTGATTGCCTTCATCGTTCTGGCACCGGTTATTGGTATGATGATCTCTGTGATCATTTCCATCATTATCCTGCACATTTCCAAACATGCCCGGCCGTCTGTTGCAGAAAAGTGGTTCAAAAGACTTCAGCTGATCTCTTCTGCAGCATTAAGTTTTACACATGGTGGTAATGATGCCCAGAAAGTAATGGGTATTATCTACGTAGCGATGGTGGCCGCGAACGTACTGCACACAGGAGATGTCATGCCAGAGTGGATCCCGATTTCATGTTATGCAGCTATTGCATTGGGCACCATGAGCGGCGGATGGAAAATCGTAAAGACCATGGGTTCCAAGATTACGAAAGTAACCGCTTTTGAAGGTGTTGCCGCAGAGGCTGCCGGTGCAGTAACTCTCGGAATTACCGAGCACTTCGGTATTCCTGTATCTACTACACATACCATTACAGGTTCAATTGTTGGGGTGGGTTTATTAAAAAGGGTTTCAGCAGTACGCTGGGGGGTTACGGTTCGTTTGCTTTGGGCATGGATACTAACCATTCCCGTTTCAGCAGTTCTTGCCGGTCTGGTGTATGCCGTAATACATCTTTTGTTTTAATCTGTTTGAGGCCTTATGGCTTTATCGATCATAAAAAAAGCAAC
This sequence comes from Pedobacter nutrimenti, assembly GCF_032678445.1. GTDB lineage: Bacteria > Bacteroidota > Bacteroidia > Sphingobacteriales > Sphingobacteriaceae > Pedobacter > Pedobacter nutrimenti_A. The sequence goes on along the minus strand of NZ_JAVTSQ010000014.1, from coordinate 145,241 downwards.
CCATTGGGTTGCTTTTTTGTTAGAATTCTATTTGAAGGGTCACCTCATTAGTGCCCCGATCCGGCAATACCCAGTCTGGTCCTTCTTTAACAAGCCTGATGGCCTCCTCCACATAATTTTGTGCAGAATGACTTAATATTTTGAATGCACTCGTTTTACCGTTCTGGTCCACTGTAAAAGTCAGAAGTACAAAAGGATTTTCCTCGTTACGGATTAATCTTTTATTCTTTTCCAGATAAGTCCTGTAGCTTTCATATCCCTCCTTTGGCTGAGGAGCCGCCTCGGCCATCTTACTTCTTGCGACCATAGCAGCTGCTGGTACAGGCGCAACCATCTTTCTCGCCATCGGAGCCATTTCCTCTCTTTTCTCTTTCTTTGTATCTGCAACAGCTGCATATGCATTTGTTTTCGCTGCTGCAATGGCTTTATCCATCTCTTTATCTGCTTTAACAGATGCCGCAGCAGTAGGTGCTGCCGCTACCTGACTTTCTTTTGGTGCAATCACCACATCCACCTTTTTCGGCTGTTGCTTCGCCATCTGTTCCCTGGCCGCATTATTTTTCATCCAGAACACAATGCTCACAGAAATAAACATTACAGCTGCAGTTGCAGCAATACTTAAGCGCTGCCAGGTGACTACAGATTTCTTTTTATGGGTGGCCTGAGCAGACACCCTATCCTGTAATTGCTTCTGAAGCAAAGAAATGGATTGAAGTGACCGTTTGGGTGATGCACTTAAACCAGCCAAAGCCTCCGCCACAAAAGGATCTTCCAGGGCATGTTTTTCCACCATGTGCATTGACCTGGCATCAAGTTTACCATCCAGGTAATCTTCTAAAACATCTATATCTAACCAATCCTTATTCACTGCTGTTCTTCTCCATACAAATTTTCAAATTCCGTTTACCGTTCTGAATATAGCTTTTCACTTTAAGCATTTCATATCCGGTTATTTCGGCCACTTCTTTATAGCACTTTTCCTGCAGATAAAACAAATCCACACTAATTCGTTGCTCGTCGGGAAGGGTCTCCATGCACTTTTCCATTACGGTAAGTTGCTGTTCTTTTGTATCGTCGATATCAAGATGCACAAACTCACTGTTTTCCACAAATGTTTCTTCCAGAGAGACCGTATTGTTTTTGGATGATTTCCGAATCGCCATCAGACAATAGTTTCTGGCCAGCACATGCAACCAGCTTTTAAAATTCTGGACTTCATGGATCCGGAGTTTCACCACCAGTTCTTCGAAGATTTGCATCACAGCATCTTTGCTCTGTTCTTCATCTTTCAGATAATTAAGGCACACCCCAAAAACCAGATGCATGTAACGATTATACAATGCGCCCAATACCTCCAGATCACCGCTTGATTTGTATTGCAAAATCAGTTCGGTGTCGTTCTTCTCGTTTATCTTATGCTGGTTCTTTATAAATTTCAATGATCTGCTGCGGAAAAATCTAATCAAGTATAAAAATATTTTCCGACTTATCCAGTATTACCCCCGCAATCGGGCATTTCCTCTACACCTTTTCCATTTAAAACCTTACAAGATGTCCATAAGACCCTATCCTACAGACGGCATAAAATCAGATCAAACTCTTTTTAACGATGGCCGAAGATTTGCTATCTTCAAAAAAAATAAACATGAAAAAGATCAGCATTTATATGGCCGCTACGGGTTTAGTTCTATTAAGTTCTTTACAGGTTGAGGCACAATCTAAACTTGGCAGTATTCTAAAGAGTATTTCGTCAAAACAAACGAAGTCGACAACTACCAAAACAAGCAGTTCAAGTGCTTCAACTGGAACCCCTTCTACACTTGAAATTGGCCAGGGCATAAAACAAGCCCTGGAAATAGGCATTGCCGCCGGAGCAGATAAGCTTTCGGCTAAAGATGGTTTCTTTGGTAATATGGCGGTTAAGATCCTGTTTCCACCAGAGGCCCAGAAAGTAGAAAAAACTTTAAGGACTATTGGTTTAGGTTCCCTTGCCGACAATGTGGTTTTAAGTCTAAACCGTGCTGCAGAGGATGCCGCCAAAGAAGCAAAACCCATCTTCCTGGCCGCGATTAAACAAATGACGGTAGCCGATGCAACCAATATTCTGCTGGGCAGCAGCGATGCCGCAACTCAGTATTTCAAAAAGGCAACTACTGCTCAGCTCATGGAGAAATTCAAGCCGGTGATCTCCGCCAGCTTAAATAAAGTTGGTGCCACAAAATACTGGACAGATGCCGCAGGACAATACAATAAACTTCCATTGGTTAAACCGGTGAATGCAGATTTATCTGATTATGCAACCCAAAAGGCAATCGATGGGATGTTTATCCAGGTGGCTCAGGAAGAGTTAAAGATTCGTGGCAATACGGCATCCAGATCAACTTCTCTGTTGCAGAAGGTGTTTGGTTATGCAGATAAAAATAAATAAGTAAGCTTTATAAAAATAAATGTACTCTTCGAACACTGAAGTCCTTGCCGCGCTGCGCTCTGGTGGCAAGGCCCTCTGAGGTGTTCTCTGAGTAACATTGATTTTTCTGGGCGCTTAGCTGGGGGGCGAGTCCGGGGAGGGTGCAGACAATGTTATGGAAATCGTTTAGTCTTGAAAAGACCTAATGTTTATTCCTTATACCTGGCTTTTTTAGAGCTAGACAGGTCCTGGCTTCGTCTTGATTCGTCACTTCTCCGCCGCTTCTGCGCCGTAACTTAGGCAAACAGGTACTTTTACCGGACAATCTGCGCTAAAAGGCCGGATCATCGAACAACGAATACAAAGCCAGGTATAATCCAGCCCTCATCCATAACCCGCTCTGCACCATACCTAGTTTATGCGCCATACCTAGTCTATGCGCCATACCCGGTCACCACCCTCCTCTGCAATTTGCTAAGGAAAATTCTCGTACGCTGCGGAAAGACCTCAGAGATCTGCGGGCTCCTTCAGCCCGCCTGATATCGTTAGTCTTGAAGCAGCTGTACAGAATTTTCCGAACAATTCACCCCATTTTCACCAAAGCTTACTCTTTTCTGTTTTTTTAACCTACTTTTATAGAATACATTAGTAACAATATAAAGTAGATTGGATTTTAAAGACTTTAATTTTAACCCCGAATTATTAGAAGGGTTACTGGCAATGGGGTTTCGCAATGCCACACCTGTTCAACAACAGGCTATTCCTCTTATTTCGGCTAAAAAAGATTTAATTGCCTGCGCACAGACCGGAACCGGTAAAACCGGGGCTTATCTTTTGCCGATTATGAACATGATCAGTGCAACGGAAAATCGTCACAATAACACCTTGATTTTAGCGCCAACCCGGGAGCTGGCACAACAAATAGACCTTCAGGTAGAAGCGCTCTCTTACTTTACCAATATCAGCTCACTGACCGTATATGGCGGCGGTGACGGTATAGCCTACGAGCAGCAAAAACGCTCTATGCGGGAAGGCGTAGACATCATTATTGCTACCCCAGGAAGACTGATCTCGCATCTTTCTTCAGGAGTGCTAAAACTGGACCAGTTGCAACATCTGGTCCTGGATGAAGCAGACCGCATGCTGGATATGGGTTTTTATGATGACATCATGAAAATTGTGAGCTATTTACCAACGAAGAGACAAACTGTACTCTTCTCCGCCACAATGCCTCCCAAGATCAGAAAACTGGCTGCAACATTACTGGACCAGCCTGAACAGATCAGCCTGGCTATCTCAAAACCTGCTGAAGGAATTTCGCAGCAGATCTACCACGTACACGATGCGCAAAAAGTTCCATTACTCACCGGAATATTGAAAACAGATGATTACAAAAGCATTATTGTTTTCGCTTCTACCAAAGAAAAAGTAAAGAATTTAGGTAAAGTGTTTCGCGGTTTAGGTTTAAAAGCAGAAGCTTTTCACTCCGATCTGGGACAGAAAGAACGTGAAAGTATTTTACTTACCTTTAAAAACAAACAGCTTCCCATCCTGATCGGAACAGATGTATTGAGCAGGGGAATTGATGTGGAAGGTATTGACCTCGTTGTTAATTTTGATGTCCCTCACGACGCAGAAGACTATGTACACCGCATTGGACGTACAGCCAGAGCTGCAACCAAGGGAACAGCTATAACGCTGGTCAACGCAAAAGATAAACGCAAATTAGACAGTATTGAAAAGCTGATTGAACGCAAAATTGACGTGATACCACTTCCAGAAGATATTGCAGCAATAGAAGCTGTTCATAAACCTGAAGCACCAAGAAAAAACAATACAAACAATTCCAGGAAAAAGAAGGTTTGGCATAAGAAGAAAGCGTAATCCTTCTTTTTCATCCATTTTCTTATCTTTACCTATATGCAAAATCTTCCTCCTTTAGCTGAACGTATGCGTCCTCAAAATCTGGACGAATACGTAGGGCAGAAGCATCTGGTAGGTCCCGACGCTGTCTTGCGTAAAGCCATTCAAAGCGGACAACTTCCTTCCATGATCTTCTGGGGGCCGCCGGGTGTTGGGAAAACCACGCTGGCCTATATCATTTCGCAGACCCTGGACCGTCCTTTTTTCAACCTGAGCGCCATCAATTCCGGTGTCAAAGATATCCGCGATGTGATTGACCGCGCAGCCTTATTAAAAGACAGCCTCATGGGCTTACCCATTCTGTTTATTGATGAGATCCACCGGTTCAGCAAATCCCAGCAGGACAGTCTGCTTGGTGCAGTAGAAAGAGGACTAGTCACCTTAATTGGTGCGACCACTGAAAATCCATCATTTGAAGTCATCTCCGCCTTACTTTCCAGATGCCAGGTCTATATCCTGAAATCTTTGGACGAATCTGAACTTTCCGGTTTGCTGCATACCGCGATCAAACAAGACGTTGTATTAAAAGACAAAAAAATCACCATAAAGGATCATGAAGCACTGATCCGGCTTTCCGGCGGCGATGCCAGAAAATTGCTCAATGTACTGGAGATTGCCATCAATGGAATTGGCGGAAATAAAATTGTGCTCACCAATGAAAATGTACTGGCACATGCCCAGCAAAATCTGGCTTTGTACGATAAAGCGGGTGAACAGCATTATGATATTATTTCTGCTTTTATCAAATCTATACGAGGCAGCGACCCTAACGCCGCGGTTTACTGGCTGGCCAGAATGATTGAGGGAGGCGAAGATCCTTTATTCATTGCCAGAAGACTGCTTATTTTAGCTTCGGAAGATATAGGCAATGCCAATCCAAATGCCCTACTCCTGGCCAACAATTGTTTCCAGGCGGTAAATGTGATTGGCTATCCGGAAGCCAGGATTATTCTTTCACAGGCAGTAACCTATATGGCTTCTTCTGCAAAGAGCAATGCATCTTATGAGGCCATCAACAAAGCGCAAATGCTGGTGAAACAAACCGGTAATTTACCTGTTCCCCTCCACATCAGAAATGCACCAACCAAGCTCATGAAAAATATCGGCTATGGTAAAGATTATAAATATTCCCATGGCTATGAAGGGAATTTTTCTGAACAGGAGTATTTGCCTGAACAAATCAGTGGCACCAAACTCTATGATCCAGGCAAAAACCCGGCAGAAGATAAACTCCGGGAAAAATTAAAACAGAACTGGAAAAACAAGTATAATTATTAATTTGTAGCTAAATGCTCTTCACATTTTTAAATCATCAATGGTTAGGTTTCTGGAGATCCAGGGGCAAAGGTGGCAGTATTGCCCTTCAAATTGTCATGGGGATCCTGATCCTCTACATTTTAGCCTGCGCGCTAATCGCAGGACTGGCTTTTGAAGAACTGATTAGAAAGTTCTTCCCAGGAAAAGATATTGCATCTGTATTCAATGGGGCTATCCTTTACTATTTTGCCATTGAATTCTTAATGCGTCTGCAATTGCAGGAACTTCCCACCTTATCTATCGTTCCTTACCTGCATCTGAATATACCAAAGAATAAACTGGTCACATTTTTAAATGTCCGGGCCCTTTTTTCTGCCTTTAATATCCTTCCGGTATTTCTCTTTTTCCCCTTTTGCGCAACCTATATCCATGATACCAATGGTGTGCTTACGGAACTGTTATTTATGCTCTCCATCTTTTCTTTAACGATCTTTAACAATTATCTGGCATTATATGTCAAAAGGCTATCCACTGCAAGCACGATATTTGTTTTTTCGGGCTTGTTCCTTTTGCTCAGCTTTGGCACGCTGGAATATCTAAAAGTGTTCTCCATATCGGACTTGTCCAACCGGGTATTTGCACAGCTTGCCACACATCCTGCAATTGGAACTATCTTTCCCATACTTGCCTTCGTAATGTTTCGGATCAATGCCTCTTACTTAAAAAACAACCTCTATATAGAAGGACTATCCAGGGGTGAGAAAAAGAAATCAGCAACAGATTACCCATTTCTCAATAAATTTGGTGAAGCCGGCACTCTGGCCGCATTGGAGATCAAACTGATCTTAAGAAATAAACGCTCTAAATCAACCGCATCGAAAGGCCTTCTTTTTATTCTTTATGGCTTTCTTTTTTATAAAAAGGAGCTGATCAATAAAGATGAATTTGGAATGATATTGTTTGCAGCGACTTTCATGACAGGTAATATGATCCTGCTTTACGGTCAATTTATGTTTGGCTGGCAAAGCGCGGAATTTGACGGACTAATGGCCAGTAAAACCAGCATTAAGAATTTTATAAAATCAAAATTCCTGTTGTTCAGCATTTCTTCTACGGTACTCACACTGATCATCAGTCTATATGGACTCATCAGCTGGAAAATACTATTGGTACAGTTTACAGCTTATTTTTATAGCATCGGCATCGCGTCTGTGCTGGTGCTGTATTTTGCGACCAGGAACTACAAATATATTGACCTAAGTAAAGGATCCAGTTTCAACTGGCAAGGTGTTGGAGCTTCTTCTATGCTGATGAGCCTCCCGGTTTTTCTGCTTCCTTTTGTGATCTATATTCCCCTATCCTATTTCTTCAATCCGTACCTCGGACTCTCAGGTGTGGCTATTTTTGGATTGGCGGGTTTATTTTCCCGGACTTTTTGGGTAGATTTCTTAGTCAAAGAATTTAACAAAAGAAAATATCAAATAGCCGAGGGCTTTAGAGAACGCTCATGATAGAAATAAAAAACTTAAAGAAGGTTTACGCCGGACGTACTGTCGTTAACATAGAAAGCCTGGAGTTTGGTTCGGGAGAAACAATTGGTTTGGTTGGAAATAATGGTGCAGGAAAAACAACCCTGTTTAGAATGCTACTTGATCTGATTAAACCAGATTTCGGAGAAATTCTATCTAAGGAAGCCGATGTTTCCAAACTAGATCAATGGAAAAACTATACGGCGTCCTATCTTGACGAAGGTTTCCTGATTGATTATTTAACACCTGAGGAATATTTCGTCTTCATTGGAAGCCTGCACCATAAAACCGCTGCTCATGTACATGACTACCTGAAGCGGTATGAAGAATTTTTTAACGGAGAAATTTTAGCCAGCGGGAAATACATCCGGGATTTTTCTAAAGGGAATCAAAACAAAATCGGCATTGCCGCAGCAATCATGCAGGATCCTGAACTCCTGATACTCGATGAACCTTTTGCCAATCTGGATCCAACCACACAGATCCGGTTGAAAATGTTGATCAGAAACCTACAGAAAGGCCACAACGTAACGACCTTAATTTCCAGCCATGATTTAAATCATGTTACTGATGTTTGTGACAGGATCATTTTAATGGAAAAAGGCCTTATTATTAAAGATCTCCGTACTGATGAAAACACACTAAACGAATTAGAAGCCTATTTTTCTGAATAGCTCTGTACTGAATTTTGGTCACCCCAGCTAGGCAAAAGCGCATCATCCCACTAAGAACCGGAAAAATAACAAGAAAATTACGTTAATTATTTCAATTGGGATTATTGGCACTCCGTTTGATTCAGCACAGTCAGTAAATTAAAATCAAATGATGACGACTTCAAAATTCAAAGTAGCAACATTCAGCATCGCCCTAGCCATGAGCGCAATGGCTTTTCAAGGTTGTGACAGCTTAACAAAAACACAAAAAGGTGCAGGTATTGGTGCTGCAGCCGGTGGTGTGCTTGGTGCCATCATTGGTAAAAAAGCAGGTAACACAGCTGTAGGTGCGCTAATTGGTGCCGCTGTAGGTGGTACTGCAGGTGGTTTTATTGGGAAGAGGATGGATAAGCAAGCGGCAGAGATCCAAAATGCGATCCCTAGTGCTGAAGTTATCCGCGAAGGAGAAGGTATCATTGTAAAATTTGACAGTGGAATCTTATTTGATTTTGACAGTTCCAATTTAAAAGATCCGGCTAAAGAAAACATCAAAACGCTGGCGGCTTCTTTAAACCAGTATCCCGGAACCGACATTAAAGTAATTGGTCATACAGATAATAAAGGAACAGAAGCTTATAATATGAGCCTATCTGAGAGAAGAGCTGCAGCAGTTAAAGCTTATGCAGTTGCACAGGGTGTACCTTCTTCCAGATTGATCACTGTAGGAAAAGGTTTTTCTGAGCCGATTGCTGACAATTCAACAGATGCAGGAAGAGCAGCTAACCGTCGTGTAGAGATTGTTATTGTTGCAAATGATCAGCTTAAACAAGAAGCAAAAGCACAAGGAAAATAAAGAATTTACATCTACCTATGTAAAATCAAAAAACCCGTCGTACCATGTACTTCGGGTTTTTTATTTAACTAAATTTCCGGTTTTACACCTCTTCGTTATAGATATCCTCAAAGTAAAAAATGGCCAGTGATTTAAGCAGTAATTCCTGCTCCATCATAGCATAAGAAGGAATAGGCTTGATCAGTTTCCAGTGTGGCCAGCCATCCTGGTCTAATCCCTCCAGTTCATAAAACCCCATTTCGCTCAACAAACGACAGGTTGCGATGTGCATTAATTCTTCTTTTTGCCTTTTACTGTATTTACCAGGTCCTTTTCCAAGTTCCTGCACGCCAATCAGGAATAAAATAACTTTAAGATCCGGAGTATCGGAATCAAACTCCTTCGCTATTTTCTGCTGAAGGACTTTCCACTTTGCATGTATTTCTGCTGGCTTCATAAAGGCAAAGATACAGTTATCGGCTTTGTTTATGACATTAATATTGAAGCAATGGTGTGTGGATTTATTACTTTTATAAAATGGAAAGAGTAATTACAACCGGCCTGCTGGCCTATGGAATGTCGGGAAAAGTATTTCATGCTCCGTTTATAGATGCACATCCTGGATTTAAGCTGTATGCAGTTACCGAAAGACATCAGAAACAAGCAACAACCGATTATCCTGGAGTGATCAGTTATACTACGATTGATGATCTTCTTGATGACCAACAGATAGAGCTTGTTGTGATCAATACCCCTAACTTTACCCATTTTGATTTTGCAAAGAAAGCCCTGCAAAAAGGAAAACATATTTTAGTGGAGAAGCCCTTTGCGGCCACTGCAGCTGAAGCCCAGGAGTTATTTGACCTCGCCAGATCAGTGGATAAAAAGGTTTTTGTTTACCAGAACAGAAGATGGGATAGTGATTTCATCGCCATAAAAAAAGTTCTGGAGGAAGGTACTTTAGGGAAATTAAGCGAAGTTCATTTCCGTTTTGATCGTTACCGTGCTTCCATTGGACCAAAAACATTTAAAGAGGAACCTATTGCGGCAAGCGGGCTGCAATATGATCTTGGTCCGCATCTGCTCGATCAGGTGATCAGTATCTTTGGAAAACCACTCCATTTTCATAAAGTTCTGGGAAAAAACCGTGTAAACACACAGGTAGATGATTTTTTCAGTATACACCTGAGCTATCCGGACAGTGTAAACGTTTTTGTACATGCCAATATGCTCGTTACAGATATTCAGCCAGCCTTTGTGATACATGGCACAAAAGGCAGTTTAATCAAATACCGGGCTGATGTGCAGGAAGAACAACTACTGAAAGGAATTAAACCTACAGAAGAAACTTATGGTGCTGAAGAAAAAGGTAAAGAAGCTCTATTGACCGTCCTGAATGCAGAAGGACAAAAAGAACAAGTTTATATTCCATCGGAAAAGGGCAATTATCTCCCTTTGTTTGAAGCGGTTTATGATGCGCTCACCAAAGGAAAGCCTTATCCTGTTGAAGAAAGTCAAATTCTTACCCAAATCACTATACTAGAGTCTTAAGATGAGTTCAATTTGGATATTAATCCCCATAGCGGGCTTGGTTATATACCTGATCTTAAGAAAAAAACCAGCCAAAGCACCCGCTTCCTTAAGCCCGGAAGAGAAAACAATTTTACAGGAACACGTAGCATTTTACCAGCATCTGGATGCCAAGCACAAGCTCAAATTTGAAACCAAAATCGGAGACTTTCTAAACCGGATTAAAGTGGAAGGGATTGGCGTTGATATTACGGCTCTGGATCGCCTCCTTATTGCATCAAGTGCAGTCATCCCAATCTTTGGATTTGACGGATGGCAATACCGGAACCTGACCAATGTGGTTCTGTACCCGGATACCTTTAACAAAGACTTCGAGTTTGAAGGCGGGGCAAGAAATATACTCGGCATGGTGGGTACGGGCTACATGAATGGCCAGATGGTTTTATCCAGATCGGCTTTACGTGCTGGTTTCTCGGCCGATGCCGGAGATGAAAATACAGGGATTCACGAATTTGTCCACCTGCTGGATAAGTCTGATGGGGCAACAGATGGCGTACCTGAAAATCTGCTGAAACATGAATATACCATTCCATGGTTAAAGATGGTCCATCAGGAAATGCACAGAATTGAAGCTGGAAAATCCGACATCAATCCTTATGCAATCACCAATGAGGCTGAATTTTTAGCTGTTGTATCAGAGTATTTCTTTGAGAAGCCAGATAAATTTAAAAGCAGGCACCCTGAGCTCTATCAGATTCTTTCTGAAATGTTCTCCCAGCAACCTGCAATTGAAAAGGACTTATAAGCTGCCCAACAGGGCAATCAGGAATTCTGTAGGTACTTCCAGGTGAGGAATGTGCCCACAGGCTTCAAATTCTATCAGTTTTGCCCCCGGGATCTTAGCTGCAGTTTGCTTACCCAATACCTTGTATTGTCCATGAAGGACTTGCTGTTCCGGGCTAAGCAGGCCTTTGCCTACGATGGTTTTATCTTCTTTCCCGATAAACAATACTGTAGGAACTTTTAGATAAGGGAACTCATAGACAACCGGCTGTTCATAGATCATGGTAAAAGTCATTGCGGCAACCTTAGCCCAGCGGGGAAAATCAGTACTATAACCCACCCCTGCGGCTATCCGCACCAGTTCTTCATACTCCGGTTTCCAAAGGGTAAAATAGGATGTCTGGTAATATTTCCGGACAGATTCTGCTGTAGCTTTTAGTTCTGTTTTATACTGCTCTTCTGTATTTACATAAGGAATGAATTCCCTGTAATCCTCCAGGCCAATCGGATTTTCCAACAGAAGCTTTTCTACGTTCTGGGGATAAAGCAAGGCGTACCTGGTGGCCAGCATCCCGCCCATAGAATGGCCCAGAATACTTGCTTTCTGAATACCCAGGCTATCTAAAAGCATTTTATTCCATCGTGCCATCTGGTGAAAACTATAGTGAATAAAAGGTTTTGAAGACTTCCCAAAGCCAATCTGATCCGGAACAATCACCCGGAAGCCCCGATCTGTTAGTGCCTTGATGACATTTGTCCAATAATAGCCGCCGAAGTTCTTGCCGTGAAAAAGCACAACAGTCCTGCCGTTCGCCCTCTGCTGTGGAACAATATCCATATAGGCCATTCTCAAATCCTGTCCTTCTGTTTGGACGCCAAAGTATTTTACCGGGTAGGCATATTTAACATTTTCAAGGGTAATGGAGAGTGTATCGGTTTTCTGGGCAGATACGCCGGTATAAGAAGCAAAAATGATCAGGATAAAAAGGTATATTTTTTTCGGCATGGTAGTGGTTTTTACTGAAAACAAATCGCAGATAGCGAAAGTTCTAAATATAGAATTTTTTTAGAATTTGCATTCCAGTCCCACAAAAATAAGACATAATCAAAAAGGCCGCCTCTTTCGAAACGGCCTTTTTAAGATTTACTTTTTCAATGTAAAAGGGATATTTACCCCAAAGGTAATGTTGCGCCCCTGGTTATAAATACCAAGTGTTGGATCTTCGTCACTCAATCTACCCGGCTTAAAACGGCTCAGGTGGTCATAATAAGCTTTATCCAACAAGTTCTTACCTGCCACATACAAGGTAATCTCCTGGTTTTTGCTCAACTTTAAAGTGGTTCCCACAGAGGCATTCAACAAAGTATAACCAGATGTCGGGGTTTCAAAGCTGTCTATTTTAGTTTGTTTGAAGAAATTATCTATTCCAACAGAAATATACGAATGAGAAGTTCCTGCAATATTGGGCTCAAACCGGAGTTCATTACGCAAAGTAGCCGCCGGAATAAAAGGCAAAGATCCTTTTGTCGTACGGTTGGTGGCACGGGTGTAAGAAAAACTGTTGTCAAAATGGATATAATGCACCGGATGCAGTGTTAAAGAAGCTTCTATACCTCTAAGAAAAGCATTATCCTGTACAAAATCATATACTGGATATTCTCTGCCCTCTACTGTTTTTGTCTGCCCGTTGGTATTGTAATAAATATAATTGTTGATATAATTCGCAAAACCACCCAGGCTTGCATTTAAGTACTGGTTCTCATAATCGAATGAAGCATCAAACTGGAAACTTTGCTCTGGCTTCAGATTCGGATTTCCAACCTCATATCGGAATACCCCTTCGTGAACACCATTGGAAGAAAGTTCAGCTATATTAGGGGCCCTAAAAGCACTTCCTGCATTCGCTTTAAAACTAAAAGCATCATTAAATTCATGGGTATAGCCCAATGCTCCGGTCACATGTGAGAATTTATTGGTAAAGGCATTAAAGTCTGTTTCATCGCTGTGAAACTCCTTGCCTGTCATCTTCCTGTAGTCAAATCTTGCTCCCGCATTAAAGGTATCATTGTCCCAGGTTTTTTTGATGAAGACAAAACCTCCAAAAGCCTGGCTGTCAAAATCAGGAACCAGTTGTTCCAGTCCAGTCGTATTTATGCTGTGCATAAACTCTCCCGAAATACCGGCAACAGGTGCCCAGCCATTAAATTCTTTAAAGGAGTATTTCAGGTCGTAGCTGTAGGTATAACTGTTCAGAAATAAAGAAGGACCCTCGTTTGGCGCACCAAGCTCTCTGCGCAGGTTATGCTGATAACCTAAGGTAGCTTTTAAGCTCCCGTCGCCTAAAAGAAGATTACTGTTCAGCGCTATTTTATAATGACGCACATCCTGCTTAGGGTAAGCCAGCGCTCTGTCTTTATTCTGGGCATCTGTAAAAGGATTCCCGTCTTCATCGACCAATTGTCCTGCATCATTTCTTACCGGATCATAGAAACCAATATTGGTCCGGAAGCTGGAAGCATCCAGATGGGCATATCCCCATTTTTTATTCAGGCCGATCTGCCCTTCAAAGTTGGTTTCGTTGTAACCTGAATTGGGTACATATTCCGTTGGCGTTTTATAAGAATAAGCATTTTTATAAGAGCCTCTTGCCCTGTACACAAACCCATTCTCGTTACCCTGAAGCATTAAAGAGCTACCAGTAAGTCCGTTGTTTGTCGCATAATTAGATAGAAATTCTCCTTTTAATGTTCCCTCCGGCGCAGGAAGGGCATCCAGGATATTGATCACACCACCTAAAGCATCAGAGCCGTACATTAAACTCGCCGGTCCTTTTAGCACCTCTACCCGATCTGCGCTATACTGATCAATCTCTATTCCATGCTCATCCCCCCATTGTTGTCCCTGTTGTTTTACACCATCGCTCAAGGTAACGACACGGTTATAACTTAACCCGCGGATAACGGGTTTGGATATACCTGGCCCGGTGGTGATCTGAGATACACCTGGTGTCCTGGAAATGGCATCAATCAGGTTAGTAGAAGGATGATATAAAAGATCTGCCTTACTTACAGAAGAGATAGTTGTACTGTTCTTTTTATTGTCAGAGCTGTTGGCTGATCCGGTAATGACCACTTCCTTTCCTTCGATCACGCTGGGTTTCAACCGAAACTCGGTGGCACCTGCATTTCCAAAGTCTATGGTTTGCGTAATGGTTTGATATCCGACATAACGGATCTGGATCAGAAAATGACCGTGTGCAGGGATATTTTTAAGAATAAAGGCTCCCGATTCATTGGTCACTGCAGAGACGCGCAGATCAGGAATCGTAATCATTGCTCCGGGAAGTGGCTGTTTGGTATCTGCGTCGATTACTTTTCCCTGGAATTGTGTAAGTTCCACGGCAAAAGCCGCCGTAGTAAACAGTGTATATAATAGTACAGCTAACAAGAGTTGTATCTTTTTCATCAGTATATAATTTAATTTTTAATTGTTATGAAGCTATCATAAGCATATTCATTGCTGTTTGTAAGCGGTATGCTTATGATGGTTTCATCAGTATATAATTTAATTTTAATGGTGATGAAGCGATCATATGTTCCCTGATCCTGCGTCGTTAGATTTGACGTAGTGCAGCACATGATGTTCCATCAGATAATTTCCTAACCACAAAGCAGACATAAAATATGAAGGCTCCTATTGTGTGTTCTAAATTTAGTTTATGCAGGTTTGTTCCCATCGAACATGGAAATAACAAGCTCCTTTCAAGCCATAAATACAGGAAACATGTGAATACATAATTTCCATTCATAACATGAAAAATTTAAGCTACAGGAGGTCCGCGAAGGGAAGAATCTATAAGTTCAGTATAAGAACTACTGATTAAGGGGTCTGTTTTTGATAAAGACTTTAAGGTCAAAAACACCTGAAAATGACTGGTGGTAGCCACAAAGTCCTTTTCAAAATGTGCAGCACAAATTAAGCAGGTTTCAGAATGACTGCTGATGTGCAGCTTATGGGTACAATTCTTTTCCTGGGTAAGATGGACTTCATCTTCATGATCATGCAAAGCACTCCAGGGTGTCAGGGCAATAGAAAACACCATCAGCATCAGGACTGATAGAATTCTGTTGATATGTTGACGCTGCTTTCTCAATTTCCTGAAACAAAAGTAATCAATCCTTATGATTAAATCTATTCCTCAAAGTAACATTGCCTTGATATGACGACGATAAAGATCAATCCTAACTTGCAGAAGTCGTTTTTATTACAATAGGATGATGCATAAACCCCTGTAATCCATAGATAAACAAACCATAATACGCAATTTTACGTTATATCAAGTAAAAGAATCAACATGGCAACAGCTCAGCAAATTAAAAACGCCTATATGGATTATGTGCTTACGCACGATGAGAAGCCCAAATCGGTATACAGTTTTGTGAAGAAACTTAAAATCAGTGAGTCTGAATTTTATGAATTCTATGCTTCATTTGAAAGCATAGAAAAAACAGCCTGGGTAGAATTAACTGTGGAAACCATTGATACCATAGAGCAACAGGAAATCTGGTCACAATACTCTTCCCGGGATAAATTGCTTTCTTTTTTCTATAGTTATATTGAGGTACTGAAAAAGCACAGGAGTTTCATTATTTATAGTTTGAAACAGTCTGGAAATAGATTTTCAACACCTGAAGTACTCTCTGGCACCAAACCAATTTTTGAAAATTTCGCAGAGAATATCATCAATGAAGGCTTAGATTCCGGAGAACTGGCCGATAGAAAATTCCTGAGCAAACGTTATAAAGATGCGCTTTGGATTCAGTTTGCCTTTATTGTAAATTTCTGGGTAAATGATGATTCCGCCGGTTTTGAAAAGACCGACGAGGCTATTGAGAAAGGAATTAACGTAACATTTGATCTCTTTCAACGTTCCCCTCTCGACAACCTGTTTGAATACGGAAAATTTTTATCCCGGAACGGAAATTTCAAAGAAAAGATGAGGTTCTAAGCATGCGGGAACAGAAAACCATTCCAACCTCCAAAACAGAACGATCGGCGAAGTTTGTGAAAACAGGCATCCAGATTGGCGGTAATTATATTAAACATTACTCCAAAAAACTGTTCAACCCTGGTCTTAGCCGGGAGGAGCTTAATGAAGACAATGCAACAGACATCTATAATTCCTTAAGTGAACTTAAAGGAAGTGCTTTAAAAATTGCACAGATGCTCAGCATGGACAAAAACATGCTGCCAAAATCCTATATAGATAAATTCACGCAGTCTCAATACAATGCACCCCCACTTTCGGGCCCGCTCATTGTGAGGACTTTTTCGAAGAATTTCGGCAAAACGCCAGAACAGATCT
Organism: Pedobacter nutrimenti; assembly: GCF_032678445.1. Taxonomy (GTDB): domain Bacteria; phylum Bacteroidota; class Bacteroidia; order Sphingobacteriales; family Sphingobacteriaceae; genus Pedobacter; species Pedobacter nutrimenti_A. The sequence continues at coordinate 128,961 of NZ_JAVTSQ010000014.1, read as the reverse complement.
ATGACCGGTTCAACCTTGTTTCCAGTAATGCCGCCTCTATAGGACAGGTGCATGAAGCCGCATTAAATGGAAAAAAACTTGCGGTCAAGATCCAGTATCCCGGTGTTGGCGACAGCATTTCTTCTGATCTTAAACTGGTGAAACCATTTGCCTTTCGCCTCCTGGGCATGGACGAGAAAGACCTCAACATCTATATAAAAGAAGTAGAAGAACGTTTACTGGAAGAAACGGATTATGAACTCGAGATCAAACGTTCTCTTCAGTTTTCCAGGGCCTGTAAAGACCTCAAGAATATTGTTTTCCCAGATTACTATCCTGAATTATCGGGAAAAAGAATCATCACTATGGATTGGATTGAAGGTCTGCACCTTCGTGAATTTCTAAAGACAAACCCAAGTGCTGAACTTAGAAACAAAATTGGACAAGCCCTCTGGGATTTCTATAATTTCCAGCAACATGAACTTCGTGCCGTTCATGCAGATCCTCATCCAGGTAATTTTTTAATTACGCCCGACGAAAAACTAGGTGTAATAGACTTTGGCTGTATCAAGGAAATTCCAGACGATTTTTACAAGCCCTTTTTCTCCCTGATCTCTGATGACGTGACCACAGACAAAACCAGGACAATAAAAGCCTTCAGAGAATTGGACATGATACACGATAAGGATTCTGATGCTCAGGTCGAATTTTATTATACGGCCTATAAGGAAATGATCGAGCTTTTCGCCAGGCCTTACCGCAGTAAAACATTTGATTTCAGCCAACCGGATTTTTTTGAACAGTTGTACCACTATGGAGAAAAGATTTCAAAAATGCCGGAGTTTAAACAAGCCAGAGGGGTCAAACATTTTATTTATATCAACCGGACAAATTTTGGCCTCTACACCATTTTGCATGAATTAAAGGCAATCGTTAAAACAGACACCTATAAGCCTCATGTTTAGAGAATCTGCTGAAACATTTTTTATAGTTTTTCCAGCAGAAATATCGCCTATGTCATAAATACGCTCCTATTCTTGAATTTTTGTCTATTAATTTACAAAAACCCCTAAACATTAATTTTCAATTGTATATTTGTATGTCCCTAATGAGCAAACAACTTGGCAAAAGAATCTAAATTGTACAAAAATATTCTGGTAATAGAAGATAATCATGCCATTTTGGATGTGATTACACTTATTTTGCAAAGTGAGGCCTATAAAGTTACAGGGCTAAACAAAAGTGCGGATATGCTTGTACATATCGAAGGATTTAAACCAGATTTGATCATCCTGGACATTATGCTTCCTGATGGTGACGGCCGGGTTTTACTTCAGGAATTAAGATCTGACGACAAGACAAAGGACATTCCTGTGTTAATGATTTCTGCGAGATATACAGAAGAAAATATCCAGCATGGCACACATAAGCCTAATGGCTTTTTAGCCAAACCATTCGACATCGACGATCTGCTGGACAGGATTGAAGGAATTCTTGCAGGGAAAATCTACAATTAAGCTCCCTTTTTATTCAGGCTCTGCATCAGCTGTTCATAAAGATCATCGCTTGTAGCGGCTTTAGGCTCCAGCTTTTTAACTGTGGCACGTTTCCCCTTAGCTTTTGCTTTAATGATTTTTAGTAGCTCCTGGGTGTATTCATCTTTAAAATTCTTAATATCAAAAGCAGAGGTATATTGTTTAATTAAAGCCAGACCAACATCAAGTTCTTTTTTATTAATCGTATTGATAGGCGGGATCTTCATTTCCTCTGCAGTTCGGATTTCTTCCTGGAACCGGATCTTTGTAACCACAATGATTTCATCGAGTGGATGGATAACGCATAAATTTTCAGTACTTCTTAAAACAAATCTGGCTATTCCTGCCTTTTTTGACTGGATCAGTGCTTTCAACAACAATGCATAGGCCTTTTTCCCCTGTGCTTCCGGCTCTGCATAATAGGATGTTTCATAATAGATCGGATTGATTTCCTCTATATCGACAAAATTCTCCAGTTCAATCATTTTGGTCTTCTCCGGGCTGGCATCTTCAAAATCCTGTTCATCCAGAATCACATACTGATCTTTCAGCAGGTATCCTTTCACAATCTTATCGTAAGGCACCTCTTTACGCGTACGTTCATTGATTCGCTGAAATTTGATGTGGGCATGATCTTTACTGTCCAGCATATCCAGATCGAGATGACTGTTCTGTACAGCAGAAAAAAGCCTCACGGGAATATTAACTAAGCCAAATCCAATGGATCCTTTCCAAATTGCTCTCATAATTTGCACATTAAACCTTTAGGTAACAACAGTGCTATAGAATTGTTTTACAGGCAGAAACAGGTAATTTATCAAATCTTATCCCTAAATTAGTAGAACGATAAACGCCTGGATATGAAACTCACTCCCGTTTTAATCTTCCTGTTCATGAATACAGCAAGCTTCGCCCAGTTAAAACCAGTTACCTACAATGATGGCAAACAAGTGCTCCATGGTCTGGCCATTAAACCTGTTAAAGAAAATAAAGGTGGGGTATTGATTCTACCCGCCTGGAAAGGCATTGACGAAAGTTCAAAGAATGTTGCCGAGCGACTGTCCAATCTCGGGTATTATGCATTCATTGCAGACATCTATGGAGAGGGTAATTATCCCAAAGACAGTAAGGAAGCCGGAGAAAGATCTTCCTATTATAAAAAGAATTATGGTGAATACCGTCAAAGGATCAGCCTGGCCTGGCAGGAATTGTTGAAAACCGGTGCAGACCCGGCCAAGATCGTTGTAATAGGTTATTGTTTCGGAGGAACAGGAGCCCTGGAGGCAGCAAGAACAAATCTACCGGTAAAAGGCGTGGTGTCTTTTCATGGTGGACTAGCCAGAGATGCTTCAAGAGAAATTGTCCCCATCAAACCAAAAGTATTGATCTGTCATGGGGCAGACGACCCTTCTATGCCACAAGCCCAGGTACAAGCCTTTCAGCAGGAAATGAGAGATGCAAAAGCCGATTGGCAAATGATCTTTTATTCCAATGCCGTACATGCCTTCACAGACAAAAGTGCAGGAAATGACAATGCGAAGGGTGCGGCCTATAACGAGCTTGCAGATAAACGCTCCTGGCAACACTTCATGGATTTCCTTCACGAAGTATTGACCAAATAGCTTTTAGTCCTTCAGCCGGCTTATAATATCCTCCACGGTGTGTTTCTGCTGCTCACCACTGTGCATATCTTTTAAAGTCAGTGCTCCGCTTTGCATTTCATCGCTTCCGATCAAAATCACAAAGGGGATATTCTTTGCATCAGCATAACTCATTTGTTTTTTCAGTTTTGCTGAGGAAGGGTACAGCTCTGCAGCAATCCCTGCTTCACGTAAAGTTTGCAAAACCGGCAAGGCATATCTTTCTGCTTCCTGATCAAAATTACTGATCAATACTTTAGTCCCTGTTACTACAGAGTCTGGAAAAAGGTTGAGTTCAGCAAGCACGTCATAAATACGATCTGCACCAAAGGATATTCCTGCACCAGTAAGCCCTTTAAGTCCAAACATCCCGGTTAAGTCATCGTATCTTCCGCCTCCGCCTATACTTCCCATAGCCACCTCGTTGGTTTTCACTTCAAAAATACAGCCTGTATAATAGTTTAATCCACGCGCAAGGGTAATATCCAGTTCCAGATCCGGTTGTTTTCCAGATTTACCGATAAGTGCCTTCACATAATCGAATACTACCTCTATCTCTTCTATTCCTTTTAACCCTGTCTCAGAAGTCGCGAGAACGGTTTTCAAGGTCTGAAGTTTAGAGCTATTGGAACCTTCCAGAAGAATGACTGGTTTCAGCTGATCAATATCCGCTGTAGTAAAGCCTCTCTCCATGAGTTCTTTCGTTACCCCTTCGAAACCAATCTTGTCCAGTTTATCGATGGCAACTGTCATATCAATAATCAATTCAGGCTTTCCGATAATCTCTGCAATACCGGAGAGAATCTTACGGTTGTTGATCTTAATGGTAAAATCTTTCAATCCCAGATCGCTTAAGGCTTCCTGGTAAATCAGTACAAACTCCGCTTCATTAAGCAAGCTTTCTGATCCCACCACGTCCACATCACATTGATAAAATTCCCTGTAACGTCCCTTCTGCGGACGGTCTGCACGCCAAACCGGTTGCACTTGAAAACGTTTAAAAGGTAAAGCAATTTCATTCTGGTGCATCACCACATAGCGTGCGAAAGGAACAGTAAGATCATAACGCAGCGCTTTCTCACTTAAAGAGGAAGTCACCGCATTCGAATTCTTTACCGCCAAAAGATCAGGATTTACCTTCGAAAGAAAATCACCGCTGTTTAAAATCTTAAAAATGAGTTTATCTCCTTCATCTCCATATTTCCCTGTCAGGGTCGACAGATTTTCCATAGAAGGTGTCTGGATCTCTGCATATCCGTATTTCCTAAATACTTTTTTAATCGTATCGAAGATGTGATTGCGTTTAATCATTTCCAGTGGAGAAAAGTCCCGGGTTCCTTTAGCTAAAGATGGTTTGATGTTTGACATGGGCGCAAAAGTACAAAAAGTAACAGGCATAAAAAAAGGTTGTCTGCTTTATGGGCAGACAACCTTCCTATTTTATTTACGGTTTAAACCAATAACCTGATTGGCTCTTCCAATAATCCTTTAAGGGTTTGTAAGAAAGCAGCGCCTGTTGCACCATCAACCACACGGTGATCGCAACCTAAGCTCAGTTTCATTACGTTACCCGGTACAACGGCTCCGTTTTTAACAACCGGAATTTGTTGGATAGCCCCTACAGATAAAATTGCACCGTCAGGTGAGTTGATGATTGATGTAAATTCATCAATACCAAACATACCCAGGTTAGAAACCGTGAAAGTAGAACCTTCCCAATCTGCCGGTTGTAATTTTTTAGCTTTCGCTTTCTGTCCGTATTCCTTAACTTCTGCAGAGATATGAGATAATGATTTACCATCAGCAAAGCGAACTACAGGAACCAGTAAACCATCTTCCACAGCCATTGCTACACCAATATTGGTATGCTCGTTGAAGCGGATTTTATCTCCAAGCCAAGAAGAGTTAACTGCTGGATGTTGTTTTAACGCAACAGCAACAGCTTTAATGATGATATCATTAAAAGAAACCTTCACTGGAGCAACGGTATTGATAGCGGTACGTGCAGCTATTGCATTGTCCATATCAATACTAATATTCAAATAGAAATGTGGAGCGGTAAATAAGCTTTCTGCCAAACGTTTTGCAATTACTTTACGCATTTGCGACACCGGTTTCTCCGTGAATTTCACTTCACCAACATAAGCAGGAATAACAGGAGCAGCTTTCTCTGCAGCCGGAGCTGAAGAAGGTGCTGTACTTGCTGATGCTGCAGCCGGTTTAAAGTTTTCAATATCTTTTTTAATGATCCTTCCGCCGTCAGCACTACCTGCAACTTGTGACAGGTCAATACCCTTTTCTTTAGCGATCCTTTTAGCTAAAGGAGAAGCTTTTACTCTTCCTCCATCAGCTGTTACGGCTTCAGGAGCAGCCGACGCCTCTGCTGTATTCGCTTTTTCAGCTACCGGTGCATCAGATTTTTGATCTGCAGCTACAGCCGGAGCAGTACCCTGACTTAAAATACCACTGATGTCCGTTCCTTCAGGACCAACAATAGCGATAATACCATTTACTTTAGCGGCCTGGCCTTTTTCAACACCAATATGCAATAGCGTACCTTCAGCATAACCCATCACCTCCATAGTCGCCTTATCGGTTTCTACATCAGCCAGAATATCATCTTCTTTTACTTTATCACCTACTTTTTTATGCCATTCTGCGATAACACCTTCTGTCATGGTATCACTCAGTAAAGGCATACGAACAACCGTTACACCTTGTTTGGCAAGCTCTGCTTCAGATAATCCTGAAGAAGCTTTATTTTCTGCAGGTGCCGCAGGAGTTTCCTCTGTTTTAGCTTCTGCAGCTGGAGCCGCTGCAGGAGAACCTGCACCCTCTGCTTCCAGGGCAGCTTTATAGTCTTCGCCTTCTTTACCAACCACAGCGATAACTGCGTCTACAGGAACGGCTTTACCCTCTTCTACACCAATGTACAGAACAGTTCCATCCCAGTAGGATTCTAAATCCATGGTCGCCTTATCGGTTTCCACTTCGGCCATTACATCGCCGCTCTTAACTTTATCTCCAACTTTTTTATGCCACTTTGCCATTACCCCTTCGGTCATGGTATCACTCATTTTGGGCATTCTAACTATTTCAGCCATTCTATAATATCAATGAAATCCGTTAAAAATTAATCTAGTACGTATGGATAGTCCTTTTGAACATAAATATCAGAATACAATTCTGATGCTTCTGGCCATGGAGACTCTTCTGCAAATTTCACAGAGTTATCTACAATTTGTTTTACCTTCTGCTCTATTTCCTCAATCCAGGCCTGGTCAGCATACTTTTCTTTAAGAATAGCGTCTTTAACCGATTCGATAGGATCTTTAGCTTTATATTCTTCTAATTCATCTTTAGTGCGATATTTAGCTGGATCAGACATGGAGTGGCCTCTGTATCTGTAAGTTCTCATTTCCAGGAAGGTTGGTCCTTCACCAGATCTTGCACGCTGAATAGCCTCGTCCATTGCATTGTGAACAGCAATCGGATCCATCCCGTCAACCGGAGCACATGGCATATCAAATCCTAAACCAATTTTGTAAATGTCAGTCATATTTGTAGTACGCTCAACTGAAGTACCCATAGCGTAAAAATTGTTCTCGCAAACAAATACCACAGGAAGTTTCCAAAGCATTGCCATGTTGAATGCTTCGTTCAAAGCACCCTGACGAACTGCGCCGTCACCCATGTAGCAAATATTTACATTATTTGTGCCTTTATATTTTTCTGCAAAAGCAATACCTGCGCCCAAAGGGATCTGACCACCAACAATACCATGACCACCGTAAAAATGGTGTTCTTTACTAAAAATGTGCATAGAGCCACCTTTTCCTTTTGAACAACCAGTAGCTTTACCATACATTTCTGCCATGATACTATCTGCACTTACGCCCAATGCAAGTGCATGAGCATGATCGCGATAAGTCGTAATCATTGAATCACCTTGTTTCATAGCAGAAATAGCTCCTGCTACAACAGCTTCCTGACCGATATATAAATGACAAAAACCACGGATTTTTTGTTGTCCGTAAAGTTGACCAGTTTTTTCTTCGAACTTGCGCATTAGCAACATCGACTCAAACCACTTCAAATAGGTATCTTTATTAATTTCTACTGCACTCATTTTGGGTGTTGATTTTTTTACGAGAGCAAATCTACTTTTTTATTGCAATATATCGAAGAAATCGAATGTAATTTCAACACTAAGGTTACACAACCTCTATATATTTTCCAACAAATAGATCTAATTTTTTTTAAGTCAGCTTAGCTTTCCACACTAAAAAAAACTTTTTGCACAAAAAATGTGGATAACTTTTAAATTTGTTTCGATGACATTTGGATAACATTTGTAAAAAGCATAGTTTTGACAACCTAACAATAAGCCCTGGTGGTGTACGTTTAAGTGTAAGTGCCTTTTACCCAAACTTAACAGTATAACATGATAAAAAAGTTTTTACTTTCATCTCTAATTGTTTTGTGCAGTATCACATTCGTATCCGCACAATCAAAGACAAAAGAAACTAACAAACTCGAGGATCCTGACAATTTAGCTTCACAATATTTCTCCCAGGTTATGGGTGTCGCTGTGGACGCAACCTCCAATATCAAACTCTATAAATTTATCTACGAATGGATCGGAACTCCTTACCGGTTTGGCGGGAATACAAAGAAAGGCATTGATTGTTCCGCTTTTACCAAAGCCATTTACGATAAAGTTTTCAACACTACGATCTTAAGAAACTCCAGAGATATATTCAGTATGGTCAATCCTCTTCCAAAGGATGAACTTCGGGAAGGCGATCTGGTTTTCTTTAAAATAAAGAGCAACAGCATTACCCATATCGGAATATATCTGGGCGATAACCGTTTTGCTCATGCATCTTCTTCAAGAGGTGTGGTGATCAGTAACCTGAATGAACCTTATTATTCCCGTTATTTTTACAAGGGTGGCAGGATACTGGATTCTGTTAAAAAGGATCTAATAGAAGAATAACAAGAATTAAACGAATACAGAATCCTCCTGAGCACTTAGGGGGATTTTTTTATGAACTACCCCTATGAAAACATCCCAGTACGCTTTGCTAAGCCTATTGATCTTTCCTGCCCTGATGAGTTGCCTTGGTAATAATGTTGCCGCGGAGCATTCTTCAGTTGTTCAGGATACCCTGCCAAAAAAGACTATTAAAGATACCATATCCATTACTGCAGTTGGCGATATTATGCTGGGCTCTGCCTATCCCAATAAACTGGGTCTGCCACCCGATGATGCCGTTAACAGCTTCCAGCAAGTAAAGGAGGATCTGCATGGAGATGTTATTTTTGGAAACCTGGAGGGCTGTTTTCTAAATCAGGGGAAATCTACCAAATGTAGTGACACCAGTGGAAACAGCTGTTTTGCTTTTAGAATGCCTGAAAGGTATGCAGGTATCTACAAAGCTGCCGGTTTTAATCTCCTGAGTGTAGCCAACAACCATGTCGGCGATTTTGGTGCCGCAGGCAGAAAAAAAACAGCTGCGATCCTGGATTCTCTTCAGATTAACTATGCCGGGCTCACCTCTCATCCATTTGCCCTTTTTGAAAAGGACAGTGTAAAATATGCATTCTGCGCATTTGCACCTAATGAGAACACTGTCTCCATTAATAAAATAGACAGCGCCAAAGCACTGGTCGCCAGGTTAAAATCACAGGCAGACATTGTTATTGTTTCCTTTCATGGCGGTGGCGAGGGCGCTAAGTTTGAGCATGTACCACGGAGAAACGAAATCTTTTATAAGGAAAACCGGGGAAATGTGTATGCTTTTGCCCATGCCGTGATTGATGCTGGTGCTGATGTTGTTTTAGGTCAGGGGCCTCATGTAACCCGCGCGGTCGAGGTGTACAAGAACAAATTCATTGCCTACAGTCTTGGAAATTTCTGTACCTATGGTATGTTCAGTTTAAAAGGTCCGAATGGCTTTGCTCCCTTATTGCAGCTAAAGATCAACGCAAAAGGTGATTTCCTTTGCGCAGACGTCATTTCCGTGAAGCAAGACCGGATCAACCGTCTCACCAGGGATGAGAACGCTACAGCCTTTAAAAAAATGGCTGCGCTAACAGATGCTGATTTCCCTGGTCATGGCTTGCGTTTTGAAAACGGACAAATTCTTTTGAAATCGGATTTGGATAAGGTTCCTGTGGAGTAAAAATTTCACCTGCTCTTTTCGCGCTACATATTCTCGCTGAAGGGCTCGAACACGTCAGGCGCTCTCCGAGCAGGTAAAATTTTTCTGGGAGCTGAGTCTATCCCGAGTATAGGAAAAGCTCAAAAATCTCTTTTTGTTTATTTGAAGGCTGCCTATTTACCACGAAATCCGGTTAGGCGCCATACTGAAAAAAAGAAGGTGTAAGGGAGAAGGCCTTTTAAGGTTTGCGGGCTTTTTCTGCCCGCCTAAGCTTAAGCAGCCTTCGAGTTTACCCTTCTTTTTTTCACACCAGGAAGGCCAAAAAAAAGCCCGGCTATTCAAAACAGCCGGGCTTTTCAAAAACAACAAAATCCTACCAAACACCTACACGATTTGCAGGCGCAACGTACATTTTCGCTGTTGCAGGAATATTAAATGCTTTATAGAATGGCTCCATGCTATACACAGGTCCATTAACCCTGAACATTTCAGGAGAATGCGGATCTGTTTTTAAACGGACACGCATAGACTCATCCCTGCTCTTAATCCGCCATACCTGAGCAAAGCTTAAGAAGAAACGCTGATCCGGCGTAAAACCATCAACCTTCTTATCACTTTTGCCCTGCGACGTTAATTTGAAAGCCTCATAAGCAATAGCCAAACCACCAATATCGGCCAGGTTTTCACCCAGGGTCAATTCACCATTAACATGCTGTTTGTCTAGCAAAGTAAAGCCGTTATACAAGTCTGTAACCTTTTTCGCCTTGTCCTTAAATTTAGTGGCATCACCAGCCGTCCACCAATCTTTCAGATTTCCGTCCTTATCATATTGTCTTCCCTGATCATCAAAACCATGTGTCATTTCATGCCCGATTACCGCACCAATGGCACCGTAGTTAATGGCATCATCCGCTCCAAAATCAAAGAAAGGAAATTGAAGAATTCCAGCCGGGAAAACGATCTCATTGATCGAAGGATTGTAATAGGCATTCACCGTTGGCGGCGTCATTCCCCATTCTGTTTTATCCACTGGCTTGCCCAGCTTATTTATCATTTCATTATAAGCATGTTTATCGGCAGACTGCAGGTTCGCATAATAATTGTCTTTGGTGATATTCACATCATCATATTTCTTCCATTTATCCGGATATCCGATCTTTTTGATAAAAGCCTGCAGCTTATCAACTGCTTTCTGTTTTGTTGCCGGGCTCATCCAATCCAGCTTTTCGATTCTGGATTTATAAACCTTTTGCAAATTGTCAACCAGTTCCAGCATTCTTTTTTTCGCTTCAGGCGTAAAATGCTCCTTTACATAAAGCTGGCCCAACAATTCACCAATATTTCCATCTGTGCTGCTTACAATAGCTTTCCAGCGTTCTTTTGGTTCCTTTAAGCCCTGTATGGTCTTTCCAAAGAATTCAAACCTTGCCGTACGAAAATCCTTACTTAAGGCAGGTGTTGCGCTGTTGATGGCGTCAAATTTCAATTTCTCTTTCCATACCTCTATTGGCTGGGATTTCAATAAATTATTCAGTGCCTGGTAATATTTAGGCTGCCCAACCAGGATGGTATCTGTTTTGAGTTCCATTTTACCCAATAAAGTTTTCCAGTCCATATCCGGAGTGAGCTTCTGAAAATCCGCAACATAATATTTATTGTAGTTTTTCTGAGGATCGCGCAGTTCTACCGGGGTAGAATGGGAATTGGCAATGCTGGTTTCCAGCTTAAGTACGTTATCTGCATATTTCGCCGCCTCTTCCTTAGCCGATCCGGTAAGGACGAACAACTGTGTCATGTATTTTAAAAACTCTGCCCTGATCTTTTTGGTCTGTGCATCATTATTAAAATAATAACTCCGCTCTGGCAAAGTAGTACCAGACTGAGAAAAGTTCACCGCATTTTTTGTGCTGATCTTATCATCTGGCCCAACATAAAACCCAAACAGATCGCCATTTCCGTCTTTGTAACCTTCCGCTACAAAATTGAGAACGTCTTTATAATCCTTAAGGGCATCGATTTTAGCCAGCAAGGGTTTTAATGGAGTATAGCTTAATTTTTCAATAGCAAGGGTATCCATACCGCTGGCGTAGAAATCGCCAACCTTTTGCTCCAGACTACCCTTAGGGTGCTCTTCCTTAGAGGCATTGATCAGAATCTCGTCCAGGCTTTTAATGTTGTCATTGTACAAGGTATAAAATGAGCCCCAGCCAGTCTCTGTTTTCGGAATCTGTGTCTTTTTCATCCACTGTCCGTTTGCATACAGGAAGAAATTGTCACCAGGATTAACCGTAGTGTCCATTCCTGATTTATCAAAGAATTCTGTCCGGACCTCCTTGCCTGCCGCGCTGCCTTTGTCTTTGTTCTGACATGCGGCAAGGAGGGCGAGTCCCGCTAATGATAAACTTAATTTTGTTTTCATATTTATAATCTTAGTTAATTTAAAGCATTATTGCATTCAAAAGGTGCTCATCCAACCTTCTGCTGCAAAGAACTCAGAAACCTGTTTGGTCTAATTTCAGAATAAAACTAAGAAAACAGGTACACAAATCAGAATATTTATCCCAGTTAAACAGTTAATTTCCTAACTTCAAGAAAAAAAACTATGGATTACTTTCTTTATACCATTCTGATTATTGCTCTCATTGTGGCCCTAAGTTCTTTCGTAACCGTTAGACAGGGGACCATTGCCGTTGTTACTGTATTTGGAAAATACAGACGCCAGCTCCGTCCAGGCCTGAATTTTAAATGGCCCCTGATCGAAATCATTCACTCCAGGATCTCTATACAGAACCGCTCAGTAGAACTCTCTTTCCAGGCCGTTACCCAAGATCAGGCCAACGTTTATTTTAAAGCCATGCTGCTTTATTCTGTCCTGGACCACGAAGAAGAAACCATCAAAAATGTCGCCTTTAAATTTGTGGATGCGACGAATTTAATGCAAGCGCTGATCCGTACAATTGAAGGTTCCATCCGTGCTTATGTGGCTACACAAAAGCAAGCAAATGTTTTGGCGCAGCGGAATGAGATCGTAGAGCATGTAAAACAACAGATCGACAAAGTTTTAGAGTCCTGGGGGTATCACCTGCAAGATCTGCAACTCAATGACATTACTTTCGACGAGGAAATCATGAGGTCAATGAGCAGGGTTGTGGCCTCCAACAACCTGAAGGCAGCAGCAGAAAACGAAGGGCAAGCACTTTTAATTACCAAGACAAAAGGCGCAGAAGCTGATGGTAACGCGATAAAGATCGCAGCAGCAGCAGAAAGAGAAGCCGCTCAGCTTCGCGGACAAGGTATTGCTTTGTTCAGGGCTGAGGTTGCACACGGTATGACTAAAGCCGCTCAGGAAATGGAGCAGGCCAATCTGGATATCTCCGTTATCCTGTTTACAATGTGGACAGAGTCCATTAAACATTTTGCAGAGAACAGCCAGGGAAATACCATCTTTCTTGATGGATCTACAGATGCGATGAACAAAACGATGAAAGAACTGATGTCGGTTCAGATGCAGAAACTTTCTGACAAAAAATAACAAAGCATTTTTACAAAAGAAAGGGGCTCTTAAAATTTTAAGAGCCCCTTTCTTTTTTTATTTTAGAATACTATTTATTCATCTGCATCAGATCTGCCATTACTTTAAGGCTTTCATTCTCTACAAAATCAAAGCTGTCTTCCTTGGTAATTTTATCTCCCTTCTTAATCGGAGGCAAGCCTCTCGATGCCCTTAGTTCATTGGTTTTAGCCAATGCCTTTGCTTCAAGACTATCGCGTTCTACTTTTAATTTGTTTTCATTAAGGGTTACAGAAACCTCATTGTCTCTTTTCTTCATATCCGCAATATCCTGCTGAAGAACCTTATAGTACAGTGAATTTGCCATACGCTGCTCATGCTGTTTAACCAACACCGGTCTTACCGCCGAAAGATCCTGAACAGCCGTGAAGTTAGAGCGGTTAACCACATCCCATGGCAAAGCAGAAGGCTCTGTATCCTCTCCAATCTTGTCCATTGGATATACAGAAGGGAAAATAATGTCTGGCATTACACCTTTATGTTGTGTGCTGCTTCCTGTAACCCGGTAAAACTTGGCCATGGTTAAGTTGATCTGTCCTAACTGAGGGGGCGTAGAGCCCGTACCCGCAGCACCAACAGAACCCTCCTTACTAATCAGTGCAGCTAACCTTTGCAAAATAGATGGATTGACCAATTTATTCAGGTCAATAGAAGATTGTACCGTACCCTTACCATAGGTCTGTGTACCCATGATGATACCACGGCCATAATCCTGGATTGCTCCAGAAAAGATTTCCGATGCAGAAGCACTCAATCTATCCACCATTACCCCAAACGGACCATCCCAGGCCACAGCCGGATTGGTCGATTCGTTGACATCAACTTTACCCCTTAAGTCTTTAACCTGCACTACAGGCCCCTTTCCAATGAACAAGCCAGTCAGGTCAATGGCCTCCAGTAAGGAACCACCACCATTTGCTCTCAGGTCCATTACAATCGCATCAACCTTGTCTTTATTTTTTAAAGTATCAATCAGCAACTTCACGTCACGTGTCGTACTCTTATAATTCGGGTCTCCGGCGTTCGCGGCTTTAAAGTCAGCATAAAATGCCGGTACTTTGATAATTCCAATTTTATAAGTCTTACCATTGGATTCAATGGTTTTAACCTGTTTTTTAGCAGACTGGTCTTCCAGAATAATTTTCTCTCTAACCAGTTCAATGATCACAGGTTTAGAAGACAACTCATGTCCGGAAGGAATGATTTTTAGTCTTACCTTGGTCCCTTTAGGTCCCTTTATTTTAGAAACCGAGTTCTCAATTCTCCATCCGATGATGTCTTCAAACTCACCACCCGCCTGAGCCACACCAATGATTTTATCTCCCGCACTGAGCAATTTGCTTTTAAAAGCAGGTCCACCGGGAATAATCTCATCAATTTTAAGCACCTCATTTTCCAGCTTCAGCCGCGCTCCGATACCTTCAAACGAGCGTGCCATTTCTTCATTAAAGGCTTGTGCATTAGAAGGATTAAAATAATTAGTATGTGGATCAATAGTCTCCGTAAAAGCATCCATGATGGTTTGGAACACATCCTGGTTGTTAATTTTTGAGATCTGGGATTTTAAATTCTGATATCTTTTGGTTAGGGTCTCTGCATTTTTTGCCTCAGTTGTACCGGCAATCTGCAAATTCACCAATTCATATTTAACTCTCTTTTTCCAGATATCATTCAGCACGGTTGCAGACGCAGGCCAAGGCATTTTCTCCCGGTCATATACATAAGTATCGTTCTCGTTAAAATCATACTTCCCTTTTACCTGGGCAAGTGAATAGTTGATCCACTCGTTATACCGTTTCAGGTATACATTAAAGATATAAAAAGGAGCACTCAGGTCCCCGTTTCTGAAATCATCATCCAGCGTATTTCTGTACTGCTCAAAGTTTTTAATATCTGAAGCCAGAAAATAGTTCCTCGAGCCATCCAAAGCCTTTATGTATTTATCCAGGATGAGAGATGAAATAGAATCGTTCAGCTTAATTTTTTTGTAGTTATAGTTTTCAATCAGCGCCACCACTTCCTTGCAAACCAGCCCCTGCTGTTCAGCTGGCGTGATGTTAGGCGTTCCATCCACCCGCGGCTGTTGTCTCGGTGCCGCCTGACAGGCCAGCACAGCAGCAGTGAAGGTCACCATTAATATTCTTTTCAACATCTCTTTAAATAATTTAAAATCCATTTTGTAAATCAACAACCAATATGATACCAATTTCTGAAATAAACAAAAAAGAGACAGTAATAATACTGTCTCTTTTTTGTAAACTTAAAAAAACTTATTTAATTCTCCTTATTTCCTTAGAATTAACCTTTTCAGAGATTAAATTCTTGGTGCTTTTAATTTGTGCATTAAACTGGTTAACCTTTACAGAACGTGCAAATAATTCTGCCTTGACTATATCCTTCGATGCGAGTTTATATTCCTTCTTTTTAACCTTTACAAGGGCAATTCCAAGCATTGAATCGATATAAGAAGGATTATTGTTCAGCTGTCTTGCCAGCATCCCCTGCTGGGTATAGAACCATAAAGATTGTGTCAGTTTATTCGCAGCGAAGTAGATTTTTCCAAGCTGATTATAAGAATCCATTTGCCCTTTTCTATTTCCAATCCTACTGTAATTTTTTAGTGCAACATTAAGAACAACCTGTTCTGCTTCCGTATAATGTTCCATGATGAGGTGGATATTACTCAATCTCAGCAAAGCTGATCCATAAGCTACAAATTCCCGGGCATTGTTGTATTCAAAAGCGGCTTTACCAAATAAAGTCATGGCTTCATTAAACTCGCCTTTTTTCTCGTTTTTCTCCGCCTCGGCAAAATAATTATCTCCATCTTCCTCATCTGATTTGGAAACCGCGATATTAATTGCACCTCCGCCCGGAACCTGATCTGGTGCCAGCAGCGTACTGGTTTGTGCTATCGCACCGGAAGCTGTAAGCAAAAAGAATAAGGACAGGACATATCTATACATTTTGCAAAGATATCATTTTTTAGTTAAACACCTGTAAATTAACATCAAAAGACGCCCAAACCATATAAGAATGAGAATCCTGATGATAAACCTCTCCTGTAGAAGTAATACCAATAATTCCAGCAAAACCATCAAACTCTTTCAGTTCTGAAAAAGACTTTTCCGCAGCCGATTGTAAAGAAAATCCATCGGTTACCCGGGTTACAATTTTACACGCTAATGCCGTACTTACTATATCCTCGCCTACTCCGGTACACGAGATTCCGGCATGCGGATTGGCAAAATTGCCCGCAACCGTTGCCGAATCACTAACCCGGCATGGAATTTCAAAACCTTTTCCGCCTGTAGAGGTTGCCGCTGCCAGGTTTCCATGTCGATCCAACGCGACACAGCCAACCGTTCCTTTTCTACCCTGTTCACTTCGCTTTGCTTCATATTCAGCTCTGCGTTGTTCTGTAACCGGATCAAAATAGCCGAACCCATTTTTCCTGGCAAAATCAAGAGCTCCCTCACCACTCAATACCCGATCATCCTCATTCAATAATTTTGCGGAGACCCGAACCGGATGCTCCACGTCTTCTATATTAATCACACCACTAAAACGTTGTGTCCTTCCGTCCATAACAGAAGCGCTCAATCTGACTTTGCCATCACTTTGGATCTGAGACCCAAGACCTGCGTTAAAAAGAGGATCACTTTCCAACAGACTCACCGCAAAGACCACCGTTTCCAGCGCCGTGTGTTCCTGCAAAAAGGTATAAGATTTTGTCACAATTGCAGACAATGCCTCCTGCTTGGCCTTTTTCGTCTCCTGGTTTGTAGCCGATTCACTAAAAAATCCGCCATGTATAATAATCTTCATTACTGAGTTGCAACAGTTTTAGGATGATGGATCGTCAGTGCATGAGTGGTCAGGTCATAAACGTCCCCATCACACATCACATGTACCACCATATTATTAATAGACACAGGTTGTCCCATTTCCACATCTGTCAGATTGGTGTCGGTCATATGTCTTCCATCAACCAGGATCACCATACCCGAACCAATGGCTTCCATGGTATGCCCTTCAGAGATGTAAAGTCCGGTATCTTCGCCGAGACCAATACCAAGAATACCCGGGTTACTGGCTGCAGCATACAACAGCCTGCCAATCCTCCCTCTTTGTACAAAATGCGTATCTACAATGACCCCATCAATAAATCCAAGACCTCCGGTGATCTTCACTTCTCCCTTTAAAAGAGCGTCTTTACTGCTGCCCTGATAAATCATATTCTTTGAACTTGCAGCCGCTCCGGCAGATGTTCCCGAAATGACCACTGCTTCGTTCTGGTATTTATCCAGCAAAATATCATGAAAACTTGTTCCTCCAAAAATAGAAGACAAACGCAACTGATCCCCGCCTGTAAAAATCACTGCGTCAGCAGCCTTAATCCGCGCGCAGTTTCCTGCGTCATTGGCCTGTTCCCGGTTACTGATGTTGAGTACCCCAACATTGTGAACATCCAATTGGGCGAAGGCTTTTATATATTCCTCTCCAACTTTCTCGGGGATCAAAGACGCCGTAGTTATGATTTCAAATCTCGATTCTGTGTTTTTTAAAGACTCTATCGTAATTCGCTTTAATATACCCCGCTCAAAAAAATTCATATTCTGAGGCAGGCCAAATTCTGTTTCTGTAAAACTGCCCGTATTTATTGCGCCACCAATAATTATTAATTTCCCTTTTGGAGCCATTTTTTCCTTTTAAGTCCCTATTGTTCCAAATATATACCCATTCGGGAAATAATTAAGTTTTTTTTATCAAAAAGCTTCCATTATTTCCTTTTCAACAGCTAAAAGAAATTCGAATATTTTATTAATTTTATAGACGATAACGGTTGCTCGTTTTAAAGCCTTATCCATCCCGCACACATAAGATGTAGAACAGATATATCCTTTAATCAAATCTACTGAATAGAAAAATTAAACTTACGTACAGATGAAACCTCATCAGCAAAACATTCAAAACAAGAATTAATTGCTCCTGACAGCCTCATCACAGTTAAACAGAAAATTATAAAATAGATGAAACCGTCAGGGGCAAACACTCAAAAAAACGCAATTACTCCTGACAGCTTCATCACCATTAAACAGAAAACTACAAATAGATGAAACCGTCAGGAGCAAACACTCAAAAAACAAAACGCAATTACTCCTGACAGCTTCATCACCATTAAACAGAAAACTACAA
This sequence comes from Pedobacter nutrimenti, assembly GCF_032678445.1. Taxonomy (GTDB): domain Bacteria; phylum Bacteroidota; class Bacteroidia; order Sphingobacteriales; family Sphingobacteriaceae; genus Pedobacter; species Pedobacter nutrimenti_A. The sequence goes on along the minus strand of NZ_JAVTSQ010000014.1, from coordinate 110,870 downwards.
ATAGATGAAAATACTAGGCATTCAAGTGCTGAGAGGACCAAATATCTGGTCAATTAACAGAAAGAAACTCATTCAAATGCGCCTGGACCTGGAAGATCTGGAACAAAGGCCAACAAATCTTATCGAGGGATTCGAAGAGCGCATTGTAAAACTCATCCCCAGCATGTTCAGCCATCGCTGCTCTAAAGGACGTGAGGGTGGCTTTTTCGAGCGCGTTAAAGAAGGAACCTGGATGGGCCACGTGATAGAACATATCGCATTAGAAATCCAGACACTCGCCGGGATGGATACCGGTTATGGCAGAACCAGACAAACCAAAATAGAAGGCATTTATAATGTCGTTTTCAGTTACCTGGAAGAAAAAGCAGGTATTTATGCTGCTGAAGCTTCCGTACAGATTGCCGAAGCCCTGATCAACAACCATGAATGCGATCTGGAAGCTCATATCCAAAAATTAAGGGAGCTTAGAGAGCTGGAAAGACTAGGACCCAGTACAGGTTCTATAGTCGATGAAGCCATTTCCAGAGATATCCCCTGGATCAGACTGAATAAAAGCTCTCTGGTACAACTGGGCTATGGAAAGAACCAGGTCCGCTTCCGGGCAACCATGACAGAGAAAACCAATAGTATCGCGGTAGATATTGCCTGTAATAAGGATGAAACCAAAAGACTTTTACAGGATTCTGCCATTCCTGTTGCCAAAGGTGTGACCATTTCTAATCCGGAGGACCTGGAGGATGCCATTAAGAAAGTAGGCTTCCCCCTTGTTTTTAAACCTCTGGATGGTAACCATGGCAAGGGTGCGACCATCAATGTAAAGACAGAAGCCGCTGCAAAAGAGGCCTTCGAATACGCCAAAAACTATTCCCGTAAGGTCATTATTGAGCGCTTTATTACAGGCTATGACTTCAGGATCCTGGTTATTGATCACCAAATGGTTGCCGCAGCCCTCCGTGTACCCGCCCATGTAACCGGTAACGGACAATTAACCGTGCAGCAACTGATCGATAAGGAAAATGAAGATCCAAGAAGAGGTTATGGCCATGAAAATGTGCTCACCGAAATCATTGTAGACCGGGATACCCTGGATCTGCTTGCCAAAAAAGAATATACCCTGGAAACTATCGTTCCGAATGGAGAAATCGTTTACCTGAAATCTACCGCTAACTTAAGTACAGGTGGAACATCCATCGACGTTACCGACCTGGTCCACCCGCAGAATATATTTATCAGTGAACGCATTTCACGGATCATCGGATTAGACATTTGCGGTATAGATGTGATGGCCCAAAACCTCACACAGCCCCTAACAGAAAACGGAGGAGTGATCCTGGAAGTCAATGCTGCACCCGGTTTCAGAATGCACCTTGCTCCAAGCGAAGGTCTTCCAAGAAATGTTGCCGCCCCAGTTATTGACATGCTTTACCCACCTGGTAAATCTGCAAGAATCCCAATTATTGCCGTAACAGGTACGAATGGAAAAACCACCACCACCCGGTTAATTGCCCACATGGTCAAAAGCAATGGCACGAGGGTAGGTTATACAACTTCCGACGGGATCTACGTTCAAAACACCATGTTAATGAAAGGAGATACCACAGGACCTATCAGTTCTGAATTTATTCTTCGCGATCCAACCGTAGAGTTTGCCGTACTGGAAACAGCCAGAGGAGGTATACTCCGTGCAGGACTGGGTTTCAATAAGTGCGACATCGGAGTAGTAACCAATATCCAGGAGGACCATTTAGGCATTTCCGACATCCATAACCTCGATGACCTGACCCGTGTGAAAGCCGTAGTGATCGGTGCCGTGAAAAGAGATGGCTGGGCAGTGTTAAACGCCGATAATAAATATTGTATTAAAATAGCCAACGATGCAGATTGTAAAATCGCTTACTTTAGTATGGACGAAAAAAATCCGGCCATCGTTGAGCATTGCAAAAAAGGCGGAACAGCTGCAATTTATGAAAACGGTTATATCACCATTAAAAAAGGAGACTGGAAAATACGTGTAGACAAGGTAACACACGTTCCCATCACCTTTGGAGGAAGTGTTGATTTCATGATCCAGAATGTTCTGGCCGCTACACTGGCTGCTTTTCTTTGCGGTTATAAAATAGAAGACATCCGAATGTCTCTGGAAACATTCATTCCTTCTGCCGCTCAAACGCCAGGCCGCATGAACATCTTTAAATTCAAAGAGTTCCAGATCCTGGTTGATTTCGCCCACAATCCAGATGGGTTTAACGGCATCAAGGATTATTTAAAAACGATTGAAGCAACGGAACATGTAGGTGTCATTTCAGGTACCGGAGACCGCAGAGATGAAGACATCAAAGAAACGGCCCGAATCGCAGCTCAGATGTTCGACAAAATTATCATCTGCCAGGAAAAATACCTGAGAGGCAGAAATCAACAGGAACTGATCGACTTACTGCTGGCCGGCATACATGAGATCAAACCAGACATGGAAGTAACCATCAACAACAACGGAGAAGATTGTCTCAGATACATTATCGCTACAGCCAAATCCGGATCGTTTATCACCATTCTGAGTGACACGATTGACAATGCCATACATAAGGTAACAGAATACCTGGATAAAGAATTCGGGGTTTAAAACATAAAGGCACAGCGGTAATCGCTGTGCCTTTATAAATTTATAATGATCTTATTTAAGCTTTGATCTTTCCAAGGGGAAAATACCCCAAATGAATCTCATCAGCAGGAAGTTCGGGAGCCTTTGTTATCCGGAGACGATAGACCTCTTTAATGTCTTTCGGCAAAATATCCATAATCTCAAAGATATCATCTACATCTACTCCATACTTGTCATCGATATGGGAGGTCGCACCGGAAAACCCGGTATGGCGATAAAAAGCACTCTCCTTTGCCTGCCGCGTGGCATCAGCCAGATTTGGAGCGACAACAACCATCTTGTAATGAGGCTCGTCAAATTCTCCTTGTTTATACCCGCCTAAATTGATAAAGAACAATTTTTGCAACTGTTCTTCAGCACGACTCTTTTCAACAATTTCTATCCGGTAACCATTCACCTCAGTCACTTCACGCCAGGCATCTATGTGAATCTTTTCTTTTGCCTCAGGCCAGAAATCCAGAATGCCAGGAACGGTCTCCTTAAGGTTTTTGCTTACTGTAAAGAAAATATCATGCTGTTCGGTATGTCTCCCCGCAGGCTTGCAACCCAACATGATCATAAATAATTTATAAGGTTCCATCATTGGAATTTTAAGATTTCGCATAGATATCATTGATGATTTTTGCCAGACGTACCCCGCCTTTCAACAATTGCTCATTAATGGTATCGACATAATCAAAATTATAACGGTAGCTCAATTTATCCTCTGGCTTAATATGATCATAAATCTTATTGCAGATCATATAAGACTCAAAAACGCAATCCTGTAAAGAAGTTGCAGACCAGGTTTTGAACTGCTCTGGTGTTGGATGGTTGATGGCAGCTGCATATTCTGTATAGCTCAATTGCTGATAGTCAACCAATCCTTCGTCCCAAACTTTATGCAGATTAGATTTCTGCCCAAACCAGGTTACACTAATTTTATTGCCACCAAGGTCTTCTTTTCTTGCGGTATGCATAGGCTGATGAAGGTCACCAACCAGGTGGATTAGAATTCTCATGGCCATTCTTTTCTGATCTGCGTTGCTCTGCGGATTTTTTAAAATGGATACCATTTCCGGAATCTTATTAAACACATTGGGCCCTTTCTCCGTATTCAGGAATTGATAGACACCTTGCTGGTCCAGACCACCAGGTAAGTTCACATAGTGCCATGCATTCAGGTAGTTAAAGGTCGTGTCAGATTTTATAAAATCAGGCCAGTTGGCTGCCATAGCCATAGACTCTGAACCCAGCACTTTTTGCACGCCTTTCCGTGCCTTAGCGGTCAGGTAATAATCTGCGACTTGTCCAACTACACGGTGCCCCGTCATTCCCCAGGCAGAAGCCTTTACCGGAAAGTACGCCATGGCTGCAATCATCAAACCCGCTTTTATTTTGTTCTTTATTGAATATATCTTCATCTCTATAATTCTTTTTGCTCGCAAATAATGCGTTCTTTAAGGTTCAGGTCCAGGTCTCTCTGATCACTGATGCTTTCCAGCTGTATACTTTCAGGCTTTGCAGATTTAATCAGAAAACTCTTGGAAAACCTTCCTGTCTGATAACAACCGGAAACCTTTTGTTTATAATTGGCCTTGGTAAAGGTCCCTTCCAGAAACAGACTATCTGCCCGTACTGCATAAACTCCTTTGGCATATTCTTTCCAAACCCCACCATTAAAACAGGAATCTGAATAATAATTCACTTTGGAGTGCGTCACCATATCTACATAGAAAGAATCGCATGTAAATTTAAATTTGTGCTGCGTATAGTTGAGCAGATGGGCCGAATTGGCAATACTGTCCTGGTTCCATACCCCCTGAAGGAAGGCCTCTCCTTTACCCTGTACATTAGGCAATCTTCTACAGGAAACCATCACGCCAGTCAATAAAAGGAAAAAGAAGAGGTTTCTCATCATCAAACTTCCCAATTATTTTAAACTACCCACCATGTCTTCCGGTCTTACCCACTCATCAAACTGTTCACTGGTCAATAAGCCCAGTTCTACAGCCGCCTCACGGAGTGTTTTATTCTCTTTATGCGCTTTTTTGGCAATCTTTGCCGCATTTTCATAGCCAATATGAGGGTTTAATGCCGTAACCAGCATCAGGGAATTTTCAAGGTGTTTCTTAATTTCCGGAAGGTTTGGTAAAATACCAGCAGCACAATGATCATTGAAAGAGACACAAGCGTCACCGATTAAACGGCCCGACTGTAGCACATTAGCTGCAATAACCGGTTTGAATACATTCAGTTCAAAATGACCTGTACTTCCACCCACACTTACAGCCACATCATTTCCGATCACCTGCGCACAAACCATGGTCAAAGCCTCCGGTTGTGTTGGATTCACTTTACCTGGCATAATGGATGATCCTGGCTCATTATCAGGGATAATAATTTCTCCAATACCAGAACGCGGACCAGAACTTAACATCCTTACATCATTGGCTATTTTCATTAAAGAAACTGCCACTCTTTTATAAGCGCCAGAAAGCTCCACCATTGCATCATGTGCAGCAAGTGCCTCAAATTTATTTGGAGCTGTTACAAAAGGTAAGCCGGTCAGTTCAGCAATTTTTTTCGCTACTAAAACATCATACCCTTTTGGTGTATTTAAACCTGTACCTACAGCAGTACCGCCAAGAGCAAGTTCGCTGATCATGACAAGGGCATTTTTAATCGCTCTTATGCCATTCGTAATCTGCTGGGCATAACCAGAAAATTCCTGGCCCAAAGTTAAAGGTGTTGCATCCATAAAATGCGTACGCCCTGTTTTCACAATCGATGCAAATTCAACAGCCTTGGCACTTAAAGTTGCCTGCAGTTTTTCCAAGCCCGGAAGCGTAACTTCTGAGGCTTGTTTATAGGCGGCAATATGCATTGCCGTAGGGTAAGTATCATTAGAAGATTGTGATTTATTCACATCATCATTCGGGTGAAGGACTTTCTTTGCATCGCCCAGTTCACCCCCATTGATCACGTGTCCGCGGTAAGCAATCACCTCATTGGCATTCATATTACTTTGGGTACCTGAACCGGTCTGCCAGATCACCAGGGGAAACTGATCATCCAGTTTACCTGCAATAACTTCATCACAAGCTTTAACAATCAGGTCTTTTTTATCAGCCGCCAGAACACCCAGTTCCTGGTTTGCTAATGCTGCAGCCTTTTTTAAATAACCAAAAGCATGTATTATTTCCTTAGGCATAGATGCTTCCGGACCAATTTTAAAATTATTACGTGACCGTTCAGTTTGCGCTCCCCAATATTTATCGGAAGGCACCTGCACTTCACCCATGGTATCATGTTCCGTTCTAAAATTCATAATTTTATAAGTTTTGCTGCAAATTTAAGGTTTATCTTCATATGGAAATGTAATGAAGATGATAATGTTTAAAACTCTTTTACGTTAAAAGGAGTATTATTTCTTATTTTTCCAGCTTTTAAAAAGAACTTATCAATTCATGACCTACCGTAATATTCTGGCCGTGGCTGTTATGGCCACTTTTCTATTTACAAATTGCTCTTCTTCCAATAAAAAAGCCGCTGCTGATCCTCACGTAAGAACTAAAAATGACGATAAAGCCGACAGTCTTTTACTCGTTTACAATCCTGCAAAGGGGAATAAATTCATAGCAGATTTCGTACAGAATTTACATAAGAAATATGGATTTAACGGCAATATGCTGGTGGCCAAAGACGGCAAGATCATTTATGAAAAGGCAATAGGATGGGCAGACTATCTGCACAGGGACAGCCTGAAAATCAATTCAGAATTTGAACTGGCTTCCGTAACCAAAACTTTTACCAGCGTAGCCATTATGCAGCTCATTGAAAAAGGAAAACTTTCTTTAAAAGATGACGTGAAGAAGTTCTTCCCAAATTTCCCCTATGACGGGATCAATATTAAACTGCTCCTTTCTCACCGCAGCGGAATGATGAATTATGTCTATTTCACAGACGGGATCTGGAAAGATAAGAAAAAGCCGATGAGCAATATGGATGTTATGAACCTGATTGCCGAATATAAGCCTGCACGTTATGCTGCTCCCGATACCCGCTTCCATTACAACAATTCCAATTTCATGGTCCTTGGTGCGATTATAGAAAAAGTAACCGGAAAGAAATATGCCGATTATATGATGGAAAATGTATTTAAACCAGCAGGCATGAAGCATACCCATGTTTACTCTACCACGGTATATCCTAAAATCCCTGTTGATGTTGTTGGCCATGACCGCACCTGGAGATACTCTGTTGTTCAGAATTTCCTGGACGGGCCAGTAGGTGACAAAGGAATTTACAGTACAGTACACGACCTTGTTTTATATGACAATGCCTTACGCACAGGCAGATTGTTGACCAAGCCGAGCCTGGACTCTGCTTATACCGGCCACAATAAAGCCATCAACGGACATTTTAACTACGGCTACGGCTGGAGAATGTTTGACGGCGAAAACGGCAGAAAAGTTGTTTACCACACCGGCTGGTGGCATGGATTCAGACATATTTATGTTCGTGACCTCGACAAGAACATCGTAGTGATCTTCCTGGGCAACCTGACCAACGGAAGTTTACTGCACTTAGATGACCTGTATAAATACCTGAAAATGCCTGTGATCCGCAAAGGTGCTTATTCCGGAAATGGGTCACTGCCTGGCAGTGATGAAGACTAATCAGGAGATCTTATCGAAAGATATCCCCTGGTTCTTTTTCTCCAGGTAAGAACGTAACAGATGATTTTGAGGAAGTGAAAGTGTTGGATCTTCCTCAAACACTTCAATAATTGTATTCCTGGCCTCCTGAAGGATCACCTGATCTTTAGCCAGATCTGCAAGCTTGAGATCCAGTACACCACTTTGCTGGGTACCAGATAAATCTCCCGGCCCTCTCAATTGTAAATCGGTTTCCGAAATCTCAAACCCGTTATTCGTCCGGACCATCGTTTCCAGCCGAAGTTTCCCCTCCTTGGTCAGCTTATTTCCAGACATCAGGATGCAAAAAGATTGTTCAGCCCCTCTTCCAACGCGCCCTCTAAGCTGGTGCAGTTGTGACAAACCAAAACGCTCGGCATGCTCAATCACCATGACCGACGCATTAGGAACATTTACTCCAACTTCAATTACAGTCGTAGCCACCATGATCTGCGTTTTACCTTCTACGAAAAGCTGCATTTCAAACTGCTTATCGGCATTGGACATCTTACCGTGAACAATACTGATTTGAAAATCGGGCAAGGGGAACTGATAGCGCATTTGCTCTATACCTGCTTCCAGATACAACAAATCCAGCTTTTCACTTTCTTTAATCAGCGGATATACCACATAAACCTGGCGCCCCTTTCTGATTTCTTCTTTCATAAAGCCAAACATCCGTAAACGCTGCCCTTCAAAAAGATGCCTGGTCTCTATAGGCTTTCTGCCGGCAGGAAGCTCATCAATAATTGAAACATCCAGATCGCCATATAAAGTCATCGCCAGTGTTCTCGGAATAGGTGTAGCCGTCATCACCAGGATATGTGGAGGCACACTATTCTTTCTCCAGAGTTTAGCCCTCTGTTCTACACCAAAGCGATGCTGTTCATCAATCACCACTAAACCCAGGTTTTTAAATTGAACCTTATCCTCAATCAATGCATGAGTACCTACAAGAATATCTATCTCTCCGTTTTCCAGCTGCTGATGCAGCAGATTGCGCTGCTTCTTGGTGGTGCTCCCGGTTAACACAGCCACCTTTACAAAATCCTCTTTAACCAGAGAAACCAATGATTGGTAATGCTGACGGGCAAGGATCTCTGTAGGCGCCATCATACAGGCCTGATAACCGTTATCGTTGGCCAGCAGCATACTCATTAAAGCCACAATTGTTTTTCCGCTTCCTACATCCCCCTGCACAAGCCTGTTCATTTGTGCCCCTCTTTGTGTGTCCAGGCGAATCTCTTTGATCACCCTTTTTTGGGCATTGGTCAATTCAAAAGGAAGGATTTCTTTGTAAAAAGTATTGATCTTATCGCCCACTTTATCAAAGACTGCACCTTTAAATTTCAGGGTCCGCTGTTGTTTACTGTTCAGCAACTGAAGCTGTATGAAAAAAAGCTCCTCAAACTTAAGCCGTCGTTCCGCATCCTGCAATGACTGGGCATTTGCAGGAAAGTGGATGTTTTGTAAAGCCTCTCTCTTACGAACGAGTTTATACTTATCTGTAATATAGCCCGGCAAAGTCTCCTTAACCTCACGGATGTGCTGCTCAATCAATAAACTTTGAAGTTTCTGAATCCCCTTACTATCCAGAAAATGTTTCTTTAATTTTTCGGTCGAATTATAAATAGGCTGCAGCGTCAGGTTTCCTGTGATGCCTGCAGGCCTGGGATAATTTTCAAGTTCCGGATGTGATATACTGAAAGTCCCGTTAAACATATTCGGTTTGCCGAAAACGATGTATACCTTACCCCGCATCACATTTTCCTCGACCCATTTCAGGCTCTGGAACCAGACCAGCTCCATACTTCCTGTTTCATCTGTAAGCCTGGCAACAATTCTTCTTTTGTGCTTATCGCCAATGATCTGCCGGTCTGTAATCCTTCCTATGATCTGAACCAGCGGCTGATCTGGCTGAAGTTCATTAATCTTATAAAAGCGGGTACGATCTATGTAACGAAACGGGTAATAATTTAACAGCTGGACATAAGAAAAAATGCCCAACTCTTTTTTCAAGAGTTCGGCACGTTTAGGTCCAACACCTTTCAGGTATTCAATAGGCGACTCTAATACTTCTGTCAGCAAAACAACTCCGGTTTCAAAGTGTTAAGCTATGCTTTAAAAGCAACTACAGAGATCTCGACATTGACACCTTTAGGCAAACCCTTTACAGCAACCGTTTCCCTTGCAGGAAAGTCTTTTAGAAAATAAGAGCCGTAGATCTCATTCACTTCATTAAACAGGCTCATGTCTGAAAGGAAGATGGTTGTTTTAAGAATGTGCTCAAATCCAAATCCAGCCTCCAACAGTACTGCGTGAAGGTTGCGCATCACTTGCTGTGTTTCTTCTGCCAGAGAACTCTGGTTCAATTCACCGGTAGCCGGATTAATGGCAATCTGTCCTGAAACATAAAGAAAACCATTGGCTAAAACCGCCTGGCTATAAGGCCCGATTGGAGCCGGTGCATCGTTTGTTTGTATAATCTGTTTCATCTGCTTATTTATATTTTTTATATCAGAAGGAATTTATCGGCGAATAAAAACCATCCCCGTTTCAATTACAACAAAGATTGGATCAATTTCCATATGATACCTGCAAGAAAGATAAGTATAGCCAGTGCATTGATAAAATGCATGATCTTAATATTAATATTAGTTGGCCGGCTATCGTCTTTCTTTCTGAAGAAGTACATACACAAATGTATAAATAAAAAAAGAGGGCTCCGAAATCGAAGCCCTCTTTTTTTTGTATGTTCTTAAGAAAGATTAGTTTCTTGAAGATTCAACACGACGGTTTTGGATACGACCTTCTTCAGTATCGTTAGAAGCAACTGGGTTAGCTTCACCATAACCTTTAGTTACTACAGCGCTAGAATTAACACCAGAGTTTACTAAGTAAGTTTTAACAGAGTTAGCTCTGTCTTTAGATAATTTCAAGTTATATGCAGCAGTACCTTCGCTTGAAGCATAACCTTTTAAAGTTACTTTACCACCGTTTTCACGTAATCCTGAAGATAATTTATCTAAGGTTGGATAAGACTCAGTTTTTAAAACTGAACTGTTGAATTCAAATTGGATTGGCTCGAAACCAGTTACATTGCTAGAAACAGGCGCTACAACTTCTGCTTTTGGAAGTGGACATCCAGATCCGTCAACAGCAGTACCAGCTGGAGTTCCAGGGCATTTGTCAAACTGATCAGCTACACCGTCACCATCTGAATCTTTTTTCAAATCTTCAACTGATTTTTCTACGTTAGAAACACGAGTTTTAAGTGCTTCAACTTCTTGACGCAATGAAGGATCTTTCAATTCATCATACATCAAAGCCAATGGATTCACCCATTCCAAATCTGGTTTAGATTTAGAACCCAGAGAGAACTCAAGACCAGCATATCCGTAAGAGAATTTGTCTTTAGTAGTTCCTTTTGCATAAACTCCGTCTAAGTTATCACCGTCAACAAAGTGCATAGTATAACCTAAGTTGAAAGCAACACGGTCAGAAACTTTAAATTTCACACCAGCACCAACTGGGATGTAAGATTCTTTAACGTAAGTTTTGTCGTGGTTATCACCAGCTTTATCTTTCCAGTCAGTAACTGTTCCGTTTGCAGCAGTAACTTTAGGAGCATAAGCAGCTAAACCGTAACCAAGAGATACGAAGAAGTTAACTGAATTTTCGCGACGTAAAAAGTCAACAGTTGCAACGTTAACAACACCTCTTAAGTCAGCAGCATAAGCCAAATCAGTTTCAAATGATTTTACACCATTTGCAACACCACCTGGCATGTCTTTGTTAGTACCAGAGATTTTTCCGCGGAAAATGTTACCTTCCAGACCAAATGCATGACCTAATTGTTTTTTCAAAGACAATCCGTAACCTAAGTTAACTTCAGCATTTTTGAAATCGTTAGAACCACCGATAGCAACGAACGGAGATAAAACTCCCGCGTTTACACCGATTGACCAGGTTCTGTACTGGCCCCTTCCACCAAATACCTTGGCCGAAGACGGGGAAGCAGCAGGAGCATCCTGTGCGTTAACAAGAGTCGTAGCTCCCATTAAAGCGACAAAAGAAACTGCCAGACCCTTTTTTAAAGTAGAATAATTCATGATTTTCTTTTTTTTAAGGTTAAACAAATTTTAATTGTATAATTTTTTTGTGTAGCAAAATTAAACAAATTTTTAAATTCTCAAACACTTATACAAACACTGTTCCAAACTTGAAAACAAAGACAAAATAGGCTTATAAAAACCATAATTCATTCATAACCAGTGTAACATATACACATACATTAAATAAATAAACTTCACATAGTGACCATAAACTACTACAGAACAACCATTTAGACCACAACTGACATGAGTAAAAAAAAAGCTGAACTGATTTTGTCATAAAAAATTCATTTCCGGCGATTGTTATTCCTGAATAAATTATTGAGGGTGATCCTTGAATTAAACACCCTTATACTATACAAGAGTCCACTTTTTTATACAGACTTATGATCCCACTGGTCTACAAACCTATAAATATTAAACCCCGGCTCTAACATGGCCGTTCGCAGGTCTTTCCTCAATTTTACCCGGTCGATATCAGACATTCTATAATGCTGCAAAATCTTAAAAGCTTTTTCAGCCATCAGATAAGGCTTTCTGTCGTTACCGAATTTTAAGGGTTTCATCAACCAGGAACAAAATTCTGCAACACCTTCATTTTTATCCGCAACCGTCTTAAAAACAGGTACAATGGGCTCCTGCTGACGCAGCATTTTTCTGAGGTTATTCGCAAATGTATCCGCACCTTCCCGATCTGCTTTGTTGACCACAAAGGCCTGCGCAATTTCCATCAATCCCGACTTGATGTTCTGGATCTCATCTCCCGATTCGGGAACCAGCACCACAACTGTACGATCTGCCAGACCAGCAATTTCCAGCTCTGATTGCCCCACACCAACCGTCTCCACTAAAATCAGGTCAAAATCCGCAGCCCTCATCACATCCACCATCTCAATAGTCTTCGCTGAAATCCCCCCCAAAGCGCCCCTTGTAGCCACAGACCGGATATAAACGTTTGGATTATTGAATTGCTGTGCCATCCGTATCCGGTCACCAAGCAAAGAACCGAAATTGAATGGAGAAGTAGGATCAACCGCCAAAATGGCAATTCTTTTGTTTTTCAGTACCAAATGAGAAGTAATCGCATTGACCAGTGTACTCTTTCCTGCTCCCGGGGGGCCGGTAATTCCAATAACCGGCACATTGTCCCTGGCAGGGAGCTGCCGGAGCAACTGTCCGGCAGGAGCAATATCATTCTCCACCAGGGTTAAGGCCCTGGCCAGTGCAATAAAGTTTCCTTGTTTTATTCCCTCCAGGAGGGCATCACTGGTATTCATTTTAAAATCCTCTATGCAAAGAAATGGAATTTCCTGATTATTTGCAGAGTTTATAATGAAGTGGTAGCTTAGCACATTATTTCGACCATGTCCATACCAAAAATCATACATCAAACTTTTAAGTCAGAAAAATTGCCCTTCCTTACCCGATGGCATATTTCAAGATTTAGAAAAAAGAACCCTGACTACGGTTATGAGTTCTACGATGATGCAAGGATAGAGCGGTTTCTTGAACAGGAATATAATGTGGAGACCCTTGAACTCTACCGGAGATTAAACATCGGCGCAGCCAAAGCTGATTTTTTCAGGTATGCTGTCTTATTAAAAAAAGGCGGAGTCTATCTGGATATTGACAGCAGTATAAAAGGAAGCCTTAATAATTTTATAAGACCAGACGATACCGCCATCATTTCCGAAGAAGGAAACCCGGGCCTTTATGTACAATGGGCTTTGGTCTATGCGGCCAACCACCCCTTTCTGCAATACACCATGGAGCTGGTTTGTGACAACATCAAACACAACAGATACCCGCATGACGTCCATAAAATGACAGGCCCGACCGCTTATACCAATGCAATTAATCAATGTCTGGCAGAACATCCCGATACCCCTTACCGTTTATTGGGCGTAGACTACAATGGGCACCTTAAATTTAAGTACCCCCTAAGCAAACTCTCCCTCTATAAAAAAGGAGAGCACTGGAAAAAATTACAGCAAACACAACCTGTTCTTCGCACGAAATAGGTTTCTTATCATCATCGTCCAGGCCAAAAATTATAAAAAGGCAATGAACCAAATAAAAACGCAACTCTTTTTAGAAAAGTTATTCAACAACAGGAAATTCATTTTTTCTGTATGGGTTATATTGGCCATCGTGGCTACCTTAAAGCAATTAAGATCAGGAGCTGAGCACAACAACTACCTTATTTTTACCCATACATTTTACCATGCGCTAGACCGCCTCAACCTGTACCTGAGGTATCCTGCAGAATATGGCGACATGAACCATTACGGCCCATTGTTCGCCTTAATCATTGCCCCTTTTACCCTGCTCCCTAAATTTGTCGGAATGTTCCTCTGGCAAATTGTAAACATCTCTGCCTTATTCTATGCAGTGTCTACGCTTCCCTTAAAAAACCCAAAAGTGACCGCGGTTTACTGGATCATCAGTAATGAATTGCTTTCTTCCTTGTTCTCCTTTCAAATCAATCCCTCTATCACGGCCATCATTATACTTTCGTATACCATGATCAATAAGAAGAACAATTTTTTCGCAGCATTTCTGATCTTCTTAGGAACATATATAAAGCTATATGGCATCGTCGGGCTGGCTTTCTTTTTCTTTGTCAAAGAGAAACCGAAATTTATTGCCTATTGTATTTTTTGGGCTGTGGTTTTCCTGATCCTCCCTATGTTTTTCTTTACTCCGGAATACATTCTTCAGTGTTATAAAGACTGGTCCGTTTCTCTGGCGGCAAAACAACTGGAAAATGCAACCCTTGTTTCCTGGCAGGATGTATCTATCATGGGCATTTTTAGGCGAACGCTGCATGACCCATCTATTCCGAACTGGCCTTTTTTACTTGGAGGGGCAATTTTATTCTGCCTCCCTTATTTAAGAATCAAGCAATATAAATCAGAGTCTTTCCGACTTATGTACCTGGCTTCAACCTTGATTTTCACTGTTGTTTTCAGCAATTCCTCCGAATCCCAGACTTATATCATTGCCTTCACTGGAGTAGCCATCTGGTTTATGATCCAGGACAGACCGGTCAAACCTGAGGTAATTGCCTTGTTTATTTTCTCGATTATCTTCACCACACTGGCACTCACAGACTTTATTCCAAGATATATCCGCGACAACTATATTATGCGCTATTCGCTTAAAGCTCTTCCCTGTGCGCTCATCTGGTTCTATCTCAGTTATCAGCTTCTTTGCAAAAATTTCCTGAACAGCGACGAGCCTGCACAAACGGAAACCCTATCTTTGTAAATTAACAGAAAAACAGCAGCAATGAAAGTTACCGGCTTCACCTTTATCAGAAATGCAATTGTAAATGACTATCCTGTAAGTGAAGCGATCCGTTCTGTGCTGCCCCTATGTGACGAATTTGTTGTTGCCTTGGGCAACTCTTCAGATGAAACCGCAGCACTGGTCAAAAGTATTGCCCCCGATAAAATACGAATTATTGATACCGTCTGGGACGACAGCCTCAGAGAAGGCGGACAAGTATTTGCCTTAGAAACAGACAAAGCAATAGCGGCTATTTCTCCCGACACGGACTGGATGATTTATATCCAGGGAGATGAGTGTATTCACGAAAAATACCTTCCCCTGATCCGCAGAGAGATGGAAGAAAATCTGAACGACAAAAACGTCGAAGCACTGCTTTTAAAATACCGTCATTTCTATGCCTCCTACGACTATCTTGCCGAATCCAGACGCTGGTACCGGCGAGAGGTACGCATACTCAAAAATATACCCGGCATCCATTCCTACAGAGATGCACAGGGATTTCGCATCAATGACAGGAAGCTCCATGTTAAACTGATCGACGCCTATGTTTACCACTATGGCTGGGTTAAAACCCCAAAAGCACTGCAGGGAAAAGTAAGAAATTTCAATCAGTTCTACCAGACAGAGTCCTGGATAGAAGAAAATCTTCCCGTTCAAAACACCTTTGATATGCGCAATGCAGATCGATTGGTTAAATTTAAAGAAACACACCCCGCAGTTATTCAGGACAGGATTAAGGCAACGAACTGGTCCTTCGACCAGGACATTACCAAAATGACCCCTAAAATGAACTTTCGGAGAAGGACCCTCCAGAAAATAGAAGATCTGACAGGCATTCGGTTATTCGAATACCGAAACTATAAAATCGTTAAATAATGAAGAAAAGCCTATCCATCGTTATTCCAAATTATAATGGTAAACATCTAATGGAAGCCTACCTGCCCTCTGTGATTACAGCAGCAAAACAAGCAGATGTGCCTTACGAAATTATTGTTATAGACGATGGATCAAAAGACGACAGCATATCTTTCCTAAAAAACACTTACCCCGGAATTAAACTTCTCATTAACGATCAAAACAGAGGCTTCTCCTATACTTGCAATCAAGGCATAAAAGCCGCAGTCCATGAACTCACCTTCCTGTTAAATTCCGATGTCAGGCTAAGTGCAGATTATTTCGAAAAGCAATGGTCCTATTTTCAGCAAGAGGATACTTTTGGGGTAATGGGCTGTATTATGAAAGCAGATGGCAGCAAGATTGAAGATGCAGCACGTATATTGTTCCGCAAAGGTTGCAGGCTTAAAGCAAACCGCTTTTATTACAGCAAGGATCCGCAAGATCAACAAGTATTTACCGCTTATCTGTCTGGAGCCAATGCCCTTGTAGACACCAGGAAACTCAAAGCATTAAATGGTTTCGATGAAATTTATTCCCCCTTTTCTTCTGAAGACTCAGATCTTTCTTTAAGGGCATGGCTATTGGGCTGGAAATGTTATTATGAACACCGGTCGGTGTGTTTTCACCAGGTGAGCGGCAGCACCAGCACCCAACTCAAGTCCACGTTCATGAAGAAAATCTATTTCCGGAACAGATTTATTTTTCACAGCATCCATCTTGAAGGGTTCAGAGCGCTGATCTGGCCAACTTACTTAGTCCTATTGGAAGTTTTACCAAAACTCATTCTTGGCAAAAGCTGGATGTACGCAAGCTATAAAGAATATCTTCAGCACCTTCCTCAAATACGGGCATCCAAAAAAAGATTGGTTGCTTTAAAAGAACAATACCAATCCTCCCTTGAAGTTCAGGATGTTATTAACTTCATTAACAAATCTGTAGCAGAGAAGTCTGTTCAATACCTCTAAGCAGCATTTGTCTTTATTAAAAATAGAAAACGTAACTTTGCTCCCTAATTTTTTTTGATGAAAACATATTTTCGTTTATTATCCTTTGCAAAACCCATAGAGAAATTTGCGATACCCTACATCATTGCAACCCTGCTCTCGGTTATATTTGGCGTATTAAACCTGACCCTTCTTTCACCGCTTTTCCAGACCCTCATTTCGGTTGATTCAAAAACGGTACATAAAGTTAGCAAAACCTCCACCTCTGCATTCGATATTACAGGCAAGTTCGGAGACTTTGTAAACAATTCCATTAATACGCACGGCCCCATACCCACCCTGACTTATGTCTGCGTCATTATTGTTGTCTCCGTCTTATTGTCTAATATTTTCAGGTATTTTTCCCAGCGGATTATGGAAGATCTCCGGGTCCATACGCTATTGAACCTCCGTAAAACCGTGTTCAATAATGTAATGAACATGCATGTTGGTTTTTTCAACAACGAACGCAAAGGAGACATTATTTCAAAAGTCGCTTCCGATGTTCAAGTGGTGCAATTTACAGTAACCAATACTTTGCAGGTGGTTTTCAAAGAACCACTTACACTTATTTTTTACATTATTGTGCTGTTGTCCATTTCGGTAAAACTTACTTTATTCTCTTTGATGGTTATCCCGATCTCCGGATTTATCATTAGTAAAATTGTCAAAAGGATAAAACAGCAAGCTAAAGCCGCGCACGAATCTTTTGCAAAAATGATCGGGTTCCTGGATGAAGCACTGGGTGGCATAAAAATCATCAAAGCTTTCAATGCAAGCGAAAGGATAAAAGACAAGTTTCATGCAGAAAACGTGTTCTATTCTAATTTGAACAGAAAGATGATCAGAAGGCAGCAGCTAGGCTCTCCAGTCTCTGAGTTTTTAGGCGTGGTTATGGTTTCTTTCATTGTTTGGTATGGAGGTACATTGATCATGAGCCACGAACCGGGAGCACTTTCCACCAACCAGTTTATTGCCTATATCGCCATCTTCTCCCAGGTCATGAGACCCGCTAAAGCACTGACCGATTCATTTGCAGGAATACATTCCGGGATTGCGGCGGGAGAAAGGGTTTTAGAACTTATAGATACAAAACCAGAATTAGTTAATAAACCCAAAGCATCCAAACTGGAAGGTTTTCACCACGCATTAAGCCTGGAACACGTTTCCTTTAACTATGGAACAAAAGAAGTGTTAAAAGACATTAACCTCATCATACCTAAAGGTAATACCGTAGCGCTAATAGGTCCATCTGGTGGAGGAAAGAGTACACTCATGGATCTCATTCCACGCTTTCATGACCCTAAATCGGGCGTGATTAAAATTGACGGAAGAGCCTATGAAGACCTTACCGTAGAAAGTATCCGGGAGCAAATGGGTATTGTGAACCAGGAATCCTTCCTGTTTAACGACACCATCTTCAACAACATCGCATTCGCCAAACCAGAGGCCACAGAGGAAGAAGTTATAGCAGCAGCCAAAATTGCCAATGCCCATGAATTTATTCTGCATACCGAACAGGGCTATCAAACTTTTGTTGGAGACCGTGGAAACCGCTTATCCGGCGGACAAAGACAGCGTGTCTGTATTGCAAGAGCTGTACTGGCCAATCCACCGATCATGCTTTTAGATGAAGCCACCTCAGCTTTGGATACGGAATCAGAAAAACTGGTACAAGATGCTTTAAATAACCTCATGAAAAACCGCACATCCATTGTAATTGCTCACCGACTGAGTACCATACAGCATGCAGACACCATTGTGGTTATTGACAAAGGAGTAATCGTAGAGACCGGAAACCACTCAGAACTCATGGCTGCAAACGGACTTTACAGACGGCTGATAGATATGCAAACATTTACAGACTAGACATGACTTCTCTGCCCTCACTTCCCAAAGTCAGTATTGTAATCGTTGTCAGAAATGCAGTAAATACAATCGAAAAAGCAATTAAAAGTGTCCTGGAACAAGAATACAGTAACTTTGAGTTGATTATTTTGGATGGGCTTTCCACAGATGGCACCACCGGGATCATTGAAAAATATATGCCTGAAATTGCCTTTTTCTCCTCAGAAAAAGACAATGGGATTTACGACGCGATGAATAAATCCATAAAAAACTGTTCCGGTGAGTGGATTTATTTTCTGGGTGCGGATGACGAGCTCATGGATCATCATGTCTTATCGAAGGTTTTTAGCCATAGGCCGAAGGAAAATGAGATCCTGTATGGCGATGCCTATTATCTTCACAAAAAAACCGTCCGGTTTGGTAAAATGAACAGATACAGCTTAAGTAAACATAATTTCAATCATCAAACCGTTTTCTATCCATCCAGCGTATTTGAAAAATATACGTATCAGACCAAATATAAAATATGGGCAGATTATTTTGTAAATATCCAGTTGTACTTTAAAAGTAATTATAATTTCACCTATATCGACCTGGTTGTCTCAAAGTTTAATGACTTAGGCACCTCAGGAGCAAGCCCTGTAGATACAGCCTTCGAAGAAGACCGGGTACAGATTACCAAAGAGATTTTCCCACCAGATGTTTATATATTCTATACGGCAAGAAATATCTTTCGCAGTATACAAAAAATGTTCAGATAAGAATCCTCACCATAACGATCAATCCCATGAAAGCAGCCTTTACGATTTGTACAAACAACTATCTTGCACAAGCCCGGATTCTCTTCTCCTCTATACAGAAATTTGCAAAAGACTATAAATGCTATTTGTTCCTGGTAGATGAACTGCATCCGGAAATCGACTATAAAGATTTTCCTGGCATTGAATTTATTCTGGCCAAAACACTCCCTATAGAATTCTCCGGCCTGATCAAAAAATACGATATTGTTGAGCTGAATACTTGCGTCAAAGCCTCCGCCTTTAAGCACCTGTTTAATGAAAAAGGAGCAGAAATCGTACACTATTTTGATCCGGACATTGAATTGTTTGACGAAATCACCAACCTTGATGTTCATTTTGAACAAGCCTCTATTCTCTTAACTCCTCATATCATAACGCCTATCCCATGGCAGGAAGGCTCACCAAACGAGAATTTATTTTTGAACCACGGTTTGTACAACCTGGGTTATCTTGGACTTACAAATAAAGGTGACTACATGAAGCTTCTGGACTGGTGGGAAAACAGAACCTTGAATATGGGGTACAACAGAACCCGGCACGGGCTCTTTGTTGACCAGTTATGGATCAATTATGTCCCGTTATTTTTCCCCGGATCGACTAAAATCCTGTTTGATCAAGGTTGCAACATGGGCCCGTGGAACTTACATGAACGCTCCTTAAGTCATAAAGACAATAAATTCTTTGTAAACGACAGTGTATCCTTAAAATTCTACCACTTTAGCTCTTATAAATACAACCAACATGAAATTTCCGGAAACTACCGGTATACATTTACAAGCAATCCCGACGTAAAGCCGCTTTACGACTTATACCAGGAAAAAATGATTGCATCCGGAGTGAAGCTGTATTCAGGAACAAAATGGGCCTATGAGCAGAAGAAGCCATTTCTCTCTAAATTTCTAAAGAAGAAAAAATAAAATAACCGGCTTATGAGTTTAAAAAAGATCGGCAGATGGATGGACATGCAAAACAGGAGCACAGGATTTGAGATCGTCCAAAAATATTATTCAAAAAAAGAGGAAGGCCAGTCTGTACATCTATTTTCACCTGATTTGCTTTCGCTCTACCTGAAGCGGTTTTTCTTGATTTTTCTCCGTCTATTCAGATGGAATAAAACAACTTTCAGGAACCTGACCTCTCCTTCCATAAAAGCGCTTTTACTTAGATTATTGGGTTTTGATGCTTTGGGCGATGCCCGTTCTGACTTACAAAAGGAGTATAGGCCTCTGACATTTCCGAATTTTTCAAATCCCCTGGTTTCCATCATTATTTCATCATCCAATGATTTTATATATACCTATAATATTCTTCGTACCATCCTGAAAAACACGACAGGTATTTCCTATGAAATTATCCTTCTTTCTGATGATTCCACCAAGCAAAATGACGACTTTTTTACCTCAACACCTATAGTTCATCTTCAAGACAAGGAGAAAAAAGGATTTACATGTTTAAAAAATCATGCTGCAGGAATGGCAAGGGGAGCGTTTCTGTGTTTTCTTGACAACAACATTTTAGTTGGAGAAAAGTGGCTGGAAAACCTCTTAAATGTATTCAAGTATGATCCAAAAGCTGGTGTAGCAGGTCCAAAACTAGTCTATCCCTATGGTTTACTTAAAGCAGCCGGCAGCTTTATAGACCCGGCAGGTGAACGCATTTACCTTGGCCAATACAAAGATGCCGAAGAGTTTAAATACAATTACCTTAGTGAAACGGGCTACTGTTCTTCTGCCTGCCTGCTTGTTAGAAAAGATGTATTTGAAGAAGCGGGAAAATTCGATACCCTTTTTAGCACCCGGGACTATACAGATGCCAGCTTTTGCTTTTCTGTTAAGACAAAAGCAAATAGAAGTATATACTATCAGCCTCTTAGTAAGATCATCCATTTTGAAGGATTTAGTTCTGGAGCAATCGAACAAAAGCCCTCGGATAACAAATCTGAACAGCAACTATTTACAACAAAATGGAGCAACGAGCTCAAGCAATTTCTTGAATCCACAACCACCACTAAAAGACCGGCCTCAATTCTAGTTATTGATGCGACCTTATTGAAACCAGATCAGGATTCGGGTTCAAAAAGATTGTTCGAAATCCTTAAGATATTCAAGGCTTTACGTCTGGATGTTTACTTCATGGCACATCAGGAAACCAGGGTCGATCCCTATTACAGTACCCTGGTCAATATGGGAATCAAGGTAATCTGTCCGCGGTATCCTAAGGAAAAGTTAACAAAAATACTCCCCGATCTATTAAGTTCAATTGACATGACCTGGATATCTAGACCGGATATTAATAAAATCTATGGTCCAACCATACATGCCCTAAAGCCTATGCCATGGCTTTACGATACTGTAGATCTACACTTTATCCGTTTACAAAGAGCCTTTGAACTTTCCAGGACAGATCCGGTTAAGATCGAAGAAAAAATAAAACCCATCAGAGAACTGGAGCTAAACCTGGCAAAACAAGCCAGCTGTACCATCACCGTTACTGAAGTGGAAAAACAAATCCTGCTTGCCAACGGTATAAAAAATGTAGCGGTTATACCTAACGTACACGAAATACATATAAATCATCCTAATAATCCAGGTTTTAACGAGCGAAAAGACCTGATTTTTATCGGGAGTTATGCACACGAGCCTAATATTGACGCCGCATTATGGCTGGCAAATGAAATTATGCCCCTGGTATGGAATACCAATCCTGATATCAAGCTCATTTTACTTGGCAGTAAACCCAGCCCCGAAGTTCTTGCCTTAAAATGCGACCGGATTGACGTTCCGGGTTTTATCCATGATGTAGAACCCTATTTCACCAATTCCAGGGTATTTGTTGCCCCATTGAGATACGGCGCAGGAATGAAAGGAAAAATAGGTCAAAGTCTTGAATATGGCCTTCCTATTGTTTCAACACATATTGGCATTGAAGGTATGGGGCTCACTGACAGAAAAGATGTGCTGGTTGGAGAAACAACTGCTGAGTTTGCCTCAAAAATCATTGAACTCTACGAATCCCCGGAATTGTGGCATAGCATACAGCAGAATTCCATCCATGCGCTGGAAGAATATACACCAGAAAATGTGACAAAGAAACTGAATACTCTTTTAAATAATCTAGCTTTGAATAAGCAAATTTTAGATTAATTTACCTTAAACAGCCCTTTCATTTATAATGAATAAAAAATTATCAATTATTACTGTTAATTATAATAATCAAACGGGTTTAGAACAAACAATCAATAGTGTTCTAAGCCAAAACAGCCTTAATGACTTTGAATTTATAATTATTGATGGCGGTAGTACAGACGGCAGCAAGGAACTGATAGAAACCCATGGCGATCGGTTGACGTATTGGGTTAGCGAACCTGACAAAGGTATTTACAATGCGATGAATAAGGCTATACGGGTTGCCAAAGGAGATTATTTATATTTTTTAAACAGCGGAGACCTGCTATACGATCAAACCATCATCCAAAAAATAGAACCCTATTTAGATCAAACCTGTGGTATTTATTATGGAGATTTGATCTATCAGGAAAAAGACATCCAAGTTCCCTGGATATTTCCAGAGCAGCTCTCCTTCTCTTTTTTTCTAACAGAAAACATAAATCACCAGGCATGTTTCATAAAGAGGAGCCTCTTTGACGAACTCTTCTTTTACAATGAAGAGTATAAAATTGTTTCTGACTGGGAATTCTTAATTTATGCCATTTGCAAGAGAAACATCCCTTATAAACACATCGATATGCTGATTGCTATATATGATACAACGGGAATTTCTTCCAATGCGAATAACCGGGAAGCAATGAACCAGGATAAAAATAAAACACTTCAAAAATATTTCCCCCTGTTTGTACAAGATTATCGCAATATTGACGCTATAAAACTTAAACGAGTTCAGCAATTCCTTTTTATTAAAAAGTTCAAGCCTGCATGGCTGGCCCTGAAAGGATTTATGAACATTGTTCTTTTATTCTTACCAAAATTTAAGAAAGAGAATGCTTAACATACTATACGATCATCAGATTTTCACTATGCAGCATTATGGCGGTATCTCAAGATACTTCGCCAGTATTCAATCCGGACTGGAAAAACAGCCAGATATTCATTTTAACAATGGTGTTCTTTACAGCAAGAATTACTACATTAAGGACAACACCTACCTTCCGTCCTACCTTTCCAAAGTTTTTTTAAAGAAAGACAGATCCATACAAAAATGGAACAGGAAATATTCGGAATACCTCATCAAAAAGGATAACTATGATGTTTTTCATCCCACATACTATAATCCCTATTTCCTTAAAAGTATAAAAAAACCCTTTGTGATTACCGTT
Organism: Pedobacter nutrimenti; assembly: GCF_032678445.1. GTDB lineage: Bacteria > Bacteroidota > Bacteroidia > Sphingobacteriales > Sphingobacteriaceae > Pedobacter > Pedobacter nutrimenti_A. Next base: position 87,262 of record NZ_JAVTSQ010000014.1, on the reverse strand, counting down.
CATGATATGATTCATGAATTATTCCCGGAGATGTTTGAGCCGGGAGATGTTTTTGTAAATTACAAAAGGCGCTGCATAGAAAACGCTGCGCACATTATTGCCATATCGCAGTCGACCAAAAATGATATCATCAACATCCTGGGTGTAGATGAAAATCGTATTTCCGTAGTACATCATGGTTTTAGACCGCAGATGTCTGTCACTTCTGATCTTACAGATTCAGAAAAAAAGCAGGATTATTTATTGTTTGTTGGAGACAGAAAGGGTTATAAGAACTTTCCCAGACTAGCAACAGCCTTAACCCCTTTCCTGAAAAGAAACCCGGAGATCAAGCTTGTTTGCGCAGGGGGTGGTGCGTTTCAAAGCGCAGAGCTTGAATTGTTTATTCGTCTGGGTATCTCAGACCGTGTTCAGCAGATCAGTGCTTCTGATGAAACATTAAGCCGCTTGTATAAAAACGCAATGGCTTTTTTGTTTCCTTCCTTATATGAAGGCTTTGGTTTACCGATCCTGGAAGCTTTTCAAAATGATTGTCCGATCATTGCAAGTCAAACAGATTGCTTTAAAGAAATTGGTGAAGATGCGATTCAATATTTTAATCCTTATGAGGAGAGTTCCATTCTAAATGCACTTGAAGAAGTGGTTGAAAACAAGCAAAAAGCATTAACACTTGTGAACCGCGGAAGGCAGCAGCTTCAAAAATTCCCTATGGAGTCCTGCATAGACAAGACACTCAACATTTACAGAACCTTTGGTCAAAAAAAATAAGCTATGTCTACTTACCAAGTAAAATCGCCGGTACTCTTTCTGGTATTCAACAGACCAGACACAACCCTAAGGGTCTTTAATGAAATCAGTAAGGCTAAACCTCCAAAACTATATATCGCTGCTGATGGCCCAAGATCAGGTCGTATTGATGACGAGCGCCTTTGCAAAGAAACCATAGAAATTATAAGCAAGATCAACTGGGAATGTGAAGTAAAGACCTTATTCAGGAAAGAAAATCTTGGTTGCAAAGAAGCTATATCCTCGGGTATTCAATGGTTTTTCGATCAGGAAGAAGAGGGAATTATTCTAGAAGATGACTGTTTGCCTGCCAATAGTTTCTTTCATTACTGTGACACCCTCCTCGAAAAATATCGCTTCGATACACGCATAAGACATATTGCCGGCAGCAACCTCCAGCTCGGCAAAAAATGGGGCGAGGCTTCCGTTTACTATGCCAACCAAACCCATATTTGGGGTTGGGCAAGCTGGAGAAGAGTCTGGAAAGATTATGATAAAGATCTTAAAAAGTATGAAGAAAACGAGGTTCCCCTGCAATTAGCCAAAATCTTCTCTGATCCGTTTGTGGTAGACAGCTGGACACACATCTTTAAAGACGTTAAAGCAGGTAAAATTGACACCTGGGATTATCAGCTGGCCTTTACCAACTACTTTAACAACAGCCTTTCCGTAAACCCTAATGTAAACATGATCAGCAATATAGGTTTCCGGGAAGATGCAACCCACACGATAAATTCAGATAATCCTTATGCGAATATTCCATTAGAAGAAATTTCAGAAATTACTTATCCGAAGTATGTTCTTCCCGAAAAAATGGCTGATTACGCCATGTTTAATCGCGACTTTAACCTTGAAGAACGCTGGAAAAGACACAATTTACTAAGAAGACAATTTAAACGCTGGTTAAAGAAAAAGTTTAAAACCTCACATTAGGCTAACTTCAATTTTTTGATCAACCAGTTAATTCTTTTTGGAACAGGCCGCTTTAAAGCATCATAAATTCCACAATGGTTGCCCAAATAACTTACAAAATCAAAAGTTTTATAGATATCGCCTTTAAAAAATAGCTTAAAATATTTTTTAAAGGCCCTTCTCTCCAGCTTAGATGCACTTAGAAAGGACCTTTCCAGAACTTCCCTATGTTCAGGGAACACCTCCAGAATACTCTTACTTCCACAAACATAAGCACCATACAGCAGTCTGTTGATGTAATCAACATTCGCTCTTTTTGCTGGAATAATATGTTTAAGTTTCAATTCCGGCGCCACACCCGCAGAGCCGCCTTCTCTAAGACAATACAAAACAATTTGCACATCTTCACCACAGCTTAACAGATTGCCTCTACGCCCCGGCAATGTAAAAAAACCTTCTTCCTGCAGCTTAACATAAGCTTTCAAAAAAGAAGCTTGTACAGCCATCCCGGTTCCAAATGGATAACAGGACTGCCAGGTTCTGATATTGGAATAAGCCATATACGGTTCATGCCGTTCTTGAAATACCGATCGCCCATATTCTTCCAGAGCAGGATCAATTCCGTCAATAAAATCAACCCAGATATTTCCAGGACCCCATGCGGTCACATGACTATATTTTTTACAAAGCTTGTCCAGCTCTATTAAATAATCAACATCCGGCTCATTATCGTCATCAAAAAAAACTATATGTTTACCTTGAGCTTCATTTACCCCTCCAATACGAGCAAAGGTATGGCCCTGCTCTTTAACCAGGATTATTTTCATCCCATCTATCTTATTCAGGTAATCCTGAATATAGGGAACCGTGTTCAAAGGGACAGGACTATTATTATCCACAAGGATCATCTCTACCTTAAGACCAACCGTATTTATATTGTAAATGGCATCAAGGCATCTGCCCAGGAGGCGGGGATCAGAATTATACGCACAAATAACAATAGAATAATCAAAGCTGCTTTCCGACATTACCGTTTATTTAATTCAACAAATATACATTCCCAAAATTGATATCTTGATCAACTCAATGACATAAAGGGGTTCCTTATGCTCCAATCGGTGTAACAAAGGTATATCTATTTTAATTGTTACTTTAAATATGAAGTAACCCAGGTTTGGATAATTAAATTTGGCTTTTTCATTTTCGAACTGACCCAAAGCTTAATGAGTGCCGGAAGCCCCAATAAACCAACAACTAATAATTATAAATTCATTGACTCCATACGTTTTATTTCCATGATGTGTATTGTAATGGAACATAGTTCTCCATTACTAGGGCTTCGCTTCCCAAATTTCAAAGACCAAATGGTTCAAACGCTGGCTTTACAATTTGAGAAGTCAGGAACAATCATATTTTTTATTCTTGCAGGCTTCCTGATTGGCGATAAGTTTATGGTTTACAGCACCAAAACCTATCTTTCCAGAAGATTAAAAACCACATTCAAGCCATGGTTGTTCTGGCTCATCATATTTCTCTCTCTGCTTTGCATTGATCAATTTGTTCGCTTCTTCAAATTCGGCAATCGGGAGATGATCGATCATCCTGTACTATTTTTATTGGAGAAACTTGATTTCATCGTTACTCAGACAAGTTTTTGGTTTATCATAAACTTCATGTTCTGCATCACTTTCCTATTGCTATTCAGAAAGTATCTGTATACCATTACTTACGGTATTATCCTCGCTTTGCTCTCCTTGTTTTATTCTGTAAATCTTTATTTTGAATGGATTCCAACCACGCACACCATAGCCCTTTTTGGATTTATTTTTTATCTGTGGCTCGGTGTAATGCTGCATAAATATTTCCAATCATTTTGCAGTTGGGCAGAAAAACAATCTTTTGGACTTTCAGCTGCGGCGGTTTTAATAACCTTTGCCCTTGCCTGCATGGAAAGCTTACATCTCATCAAATTAGGCTCTATGGATGCCTTCAATACACTCCGATTAACGAATATTATCTTTTCTTTGGCCTGTTTTGTTTTCTTATTCAAATTCTGCAATTTCGACTGGATTGAAGACCTGAACCCCAGGGCAACGACCTTTGGAATTCATCTTATCCATCACATCCTGATTATTGTGGGTATACCCTTAATTTACAAACCGCTTCACATTGGATTTACAGACAAACCAGTATTATATCTGGCTGCATTCCAGTTTATCACTTTTATCATTATTTATCCAACCAGCTATCTAACAGCTTACCTGATCGGAAAGTCAAAAAACTGGAAATGGACAGTAGGACAATAATTGGAGGGTTTGGATTATAAACCGTATTTTTGCTTTAAAGCAGGAATTAAACCCAATATTCATTGAATAACCTTAATCAAAAAATAAATGTACTGGTCATAGGTGATATGATGATTGATCATTATATCTATGGCAATTGCAACAGGATCTCCCCAGAGGCACCCGTGCAAGTTGTCGAAGTACAAAAAGAAGAATACACACTGGGCGGTGCCGGAAATGTACTGAAAAACCTAATTGCTTTCGATTGTAAAGTCTCTGTGATCTCGATAACCGGAACAGATGAGCACGGACAAATGGTACTGGAACAACTGAACAGTTGCGGTGTTTCTACGACTGGAATCCTGCAAGATCCCAGCCGCTGTACCACAGTTAAATCGAGGGTTTTGGCTTCCAATCACCACCTGATCAGACTAGACAGAGAAAACCTGTCAAACATCACCGCTGACCTGGAAAAAGAACTCCTTAAGACCCTTCAGGATGAAATCGACCAATTTGATATTGTTCTGGTTTCTGACTATAACAAAGGTTTATTAACATCCGCTTTTCTAAAAGAAATCTTCCGTATCTGCAGGGAAAAAGGAATAAAGACCCTCGTAGATCCAAAAGGCACAGATTTCAGCAAATACAAAGGTGTCAATGTCATCAAACCGAATAAAAAAGAAGCAGCATTAGCCACCGGAGTTGCCATCAAAGACCAGGAAAGCCTGCAGGAGGCCTGTGCCATTTTAAAAGAATTGACGGGCTGCGATCAGGTCATCATCACCCTTTCGGAAGAAGGCATTGCTTATTATACTGAAAACAAACTCAGTTTAATCCCAACAAAAGCGCTTGGGGTGATCGATGTAACCGGAGCAGGAGATACTGTACTTGCTGCATTAGGGGTCTCCCTGGCTTCAAAGAAGTCCTTGCAGGAAGCCTGTGAATTTGCCAATCATGCCGCTGCTATCGTCGTAAGTAAAGTAGGCAGCGCCGTAGCCAGTTTTGAAGAGATAGATCAAAGGTTTCCCAAAATCTAATTTAGAGTCCATTGTATGAAAGACCATATCAAAGACCTTTTTGCCGAACATATAGAAGTAGCCAATCAATCGGCTGCGGCCAACAGCGCCTCTATTGTGAGGGCCTGCAGCATCATTACAGAATGTCTTGCACAGGGCAATAAAGTCCTGCTTTTTGGCAACGGGGGGAGCGCTTCAGATGCGCAGCACATTGCAGCAGAATTTACAGGCCGGTTTGTTAAAGAGCGCAGGTCACTACCCGCAATTGCCCTGACTACAGATACCTCTGCACTAACCGCCATTGGCAACGATTATGGTTTTGAGCGCATTTTTGAAAGACAAGTAGAAGGACTCTCCAACCCGGGAGATGTACTCATTGGAATCTCCACCAGTGGAAATAGCGCCAATGTAATCAAGGCATTGGAAAGAGGAAACCAAACGGGTTGCAAAACCATTGGCCTGACAGGACGTGACGGAGGAAAAATGAACGATTGCTGTGACCTGAATATTGTTGTTCCTTCTGATGTAACAGCAAGGATCCAGGAAATGCACATCCTGATCGGCCATATTATATGTACCGCAGTTGATGCTGCTCATTAAGTCGATATGATCAACAATCTAGAACAACTCGCCGAAGAAAAAATCTTCAGCCGGCAGAACATCCGGCAGCAAATTGAAAAGTGGAAAGCCGAAGGGCAAAAGATTGTGTTTACAAACGGAGTTTTTGATCTATTACACATTGGCCATATCAGCTACCTTCTAAAGGCCGCATCTTTTGGAAATAAGCTGATCATCGGGTTGAACGCAGATAGCTCTGTAAAACGGCTTAAAGGTGATCAGCGGCCCATCAATACAGAAAACAGCAGAGCGATCCTTCTCGCTTCGATGTTCTTTACAGATGCGATCGTTGTTTTTGACGAAGACACTCCTTTAAACCTGATTAAAGACGTTCTTCCGGATGTATTGGTCAAAGGTGCTGACTATAAGATCGAAGACATCGTGGGAGGCAAAGAAGTCCAGGAGAACGGCGGAGAAGTCATGGTGGTTGACTTTGTGGATGGGCATTCTTCTACCAGCCTGATCAATAAGATCTCGAAAAAGTAAAGATTCTTTTAACTGGTTGTAATGATATTTCGTGAACTGATTCAAATTAAAAAGAGCAGGCGACCTATATTTGGCTCCCTGCTCTTTTAATTTAAAGATTTTTAGTACTTCAATTTCCTTAGTTTGGAGAATTAAAAGCATAAAACTTAATACCATTCTCAACCCACCCATTAGCAAGAGGGTTATAAGTGATATCATAGAACAACCCATGTGAATAATATGAAGGGTTATAAAACTGATGAATAGGGACAGTTCCGGTAAATTGAGTTTTATATGCATAAAAATCTGGCTGACCCGTTGTCGCCCATATATCCAAGTTTACAGTATTATCTGTAGTTAAACAATATATAGCCCTTACACGATCTTGCATAATATATACGGGAACAGATCCTGCAACTTGTGAGCCATAAACATATATTGGATCATTAACTATACGAATCCAACCCGCATGTTCATTTGCATAGTTACTGTTTATAGTATATCTATGACCGAATTGCTTAGAATAAAAGTCATACAGTAATCTTTTAGCTCCCGAACAGTCTCTGGTATAATAATCTCCATTAATTAAAGTATTATAAATCCCATGATTCTTAGCATTACGCAACCTATATGCAATTATTGCTCCCCTAGAATCTGGCGTCAGGTTTCCACTTTTTGTTACATAATCATGAAAAGACTCTAACCCATTAATCGTTTCAGCTGCCAAGGAAGAAGATCCACCAATAGCAGTTCCGCTAATCGTCATTTCATCTGTCACATCTTTCGTTTCCTGGGAAATACCCCCGCCGCCTTTAACTTTCCAGAAATCAAATGTCACCGTCAATGCCTTTCTAACACGTGTAGAGTCGTACGAGCTTTCTATTAAAAGATAGGCACTTCTACCATAGTCAATACTTGATACATAAACCGGAGCAACGTCACTACTGTAGTCTATTGGTTTATTAAATAGGTTTCCATCCTGAGGAATATCTATATCAGCTGTAAAGAACTTTTGATAAATCTTAAGCAAGTAATAATTTTTATTATTGATGTTATTTTCATCATAATTCACTGTTGAACTGAAAAATTTACCTATTCCCATATTTGCACTGGCTATCATGGTAATTTCTTTTCTTGATCGAACTTTACGCACTTCAAATGTAAATGCTGCTGGCTGTTGACCAACTACAGGACCATTTATAATCTCCTGCATTGCATTTCTGTATGAGCTAAGTTCAGGAATTATAGTTTTAGAAATTGGCCCCGATGATCCATCGATGGATACAGAAAATGTAATTGGCTTACGTACATAATCACTTGAAAGTATTAACGGACTATAGGCGCCTGTCTGGATACTGTTGCCATCCAACAAAGATCCGACATACAAAATATCAGATGTTGGATCGATCACATTCAATTTATCAAAATTTTGAGATTGGGTGTGTAATACCGAGACACAGCCGGAATTGTCAGATGCTGCAGCTTTGACAGCAGCTAATTTCTTTGACCCGGATGTAGTAAGCGAAAAATTAGCCGATCCTGGTACCTTAAGATCCTTAAACTGATTACCTTCATTGGTTATCGATAAACCAAGCTCTTTAGCCTGTTGTATGTCTTGCTTCTTACATGAGAAGACAAAAACTCCAAAAATAAAAGAAAACGTTAATAATTTTTTCATAAAATATATTTTTTTTTGCAAAACTACATTTTAAATGAACTAAAAAAGCATGGGATACCAAGTTTCATATAACCCAGAGTTGTATCGAAGACTAATAATTTATTAATAAACACATTAAAATTTCATGAATAATCCTGAAAACAAAATAACAACAAAAGTTATAAAATCAACAAAATGGGCTATTGTACAAGATAATTGAGATGCTAAATACAGAGATTCTTTCAACAGCCTTCACTCACTTTCTTTAATTTATTTTTTATATTTGAAAACACACAAATAAAACAAATTAAGGCTCTATGAAAAAGTATCTGCCCCTACTGGCTGCATTCCTGCTGTGCCAATCCTGTAAAAAATCAAATGAAGATCCTCCTATTGTCAAAACACCGGAAACCATTTCCACGGAACATGAGATTTTAGTGTCGGGTCCAAATCTCCTATCAAATCACACTGGCATTCAAGGTGACGTAAACTATAATCTGCTTGGTTATGGCTATGATGTAACAGGAAAATATGCCGATACCAGCGCTGTGCGAAATTCAGTGATTGATATTGCTACTTTTGCAGTAGATAACCCCCAAAGAATAATGTCTTTTCAAGCCGTTCAATCCAGCTTTGATGTTATTAGTGCAAATAATGCAGTGGAATTGTCGCATCAATTATCTTCAAGTCTGGAAGCCACAAGCGGTTTCAATTTCTTTAAGGCAACCATTACCTCTGCCTTTCCAGATCAGGATGCCCTCTCAAAAAAATATGTATATACGTATTATTCCATAATTGCAAGGCAGAAAATGATAAGAACATTTGAGGGAGCTGATAGGCTAGGTCAGTACTCAACTCCAGCATTTAAACAGGATATTCAAGTACTAAGTGCTTCAGATTTAGTTAAAAAATATGGAACACATATACTCTCTGGGATCTATACCGGTAATAGATTCAATATTCTTTATCAGGGAGAGATGAAAAATGATAACAATCGTACTAAAGCCGCGCAAACAGGCTTTATTTTTACCCTTACAAAGGTATTTCATCTATTTTCCGGTAGCCTGGACCCTATCAATCTATCAAATCTGGAAAATCTCAAAGCGTCCAAAGTTTTCTGTGAAGTCAGGGGTGGTGATCCCAAAAGGATAAAAATAGACAAAACGACCAAAATCCCAACAATTGACATTCAGGACTGGGCTTCAAACTTCACAGAAAAACAAACCATGTTCGTTGAAATCGATCAAAAAAATGGTCTAATTCCTCTATACGAGTTCATTTCCGATCCAAGTAAACAAGCGGAAGTAAAAGATTACATCACATCTTATCTATCCAACAACCAGGTAAAACTGACCAATTAAAAGATAATTAGACAAGCCGTTTGATAGTAGAGTGGTCAAGTTTACACAAATGACCAATACGAACTTTCAGATGAAGCAAGATGGATTTAATTATCTGCTATTTTTGAATCAAGTTAACAGCAATGTGCTTTAAGTAGCACATTGCTCCTCAATAAAAAACTATTAAACTATCTATACCGAATTATATGGATCAGAAATTAACAGATCGTCTTACCATTTTTTTACTTGATTCTTCTTTAAATAGTTTTTGAAATTTGTCTTTTGACATTTCACAATAGTGTTGAGCCAATTCTCCCATTATTTCTTCAGGGATAAGTCCAACACTAGCTATGGCTCTAAGATGTACTTCGTTTTTCGCTATTATCCTTTTTTTTATTTTTTTGAATGTCCGCAGTTTCATGTTTTTAATCTTTAATTTACCGGCAAATATACCAACAAATTAAACCCAGAAAAAGTTAATCATTTCTAATAGTTAGAAAAATAATCTCAATAATTAATTATATTGTATATTATTCCACAATAATGAAATCCCCCGCAAATATTTGAGAATTTCCGGCTTTCAGTTAAACACCATCTTAGTCGTCTTTAGGAAAAGTATTAAACAATCCCTTAAGGGGTAAGATTATAAATGGGATTTTTGACTTGGTTTGCAAATTTGCTATAAAAAAAGCCGCTTAATCTCTTAAGCGGCTTTTCCATATATCAAAAGTCTATTACAACTTCCTTTTCACTTCAACCTGTTCGTAGGCTTCTACAATATCCCCAACCTCAATGTTATTGAAGTTGTGAATATTCAGACCGCACTCGTAACCTCTGCTCACCTCTTTCACATCATCTTTATAACGTTTCAGTGAAGCCAGCTCACCTGTGTAAATCACGACACCATCCCTAACAATACGGATCTTGCTGTTCCTGGTAATTGTACCATCCAACACCATACATCCTGCAATGGTACCCACTTTCGTAATTTTGAAAGTCTCTCTGATCTCCACGTTCGCAGTGATCTTCTCTTCGAATTCCGGAGCAAGCATACCTTCCATCGCCGCTTTGATCTCATTGATCGCATCGTAGATGATAGAATACAAGCGAATATCGATTTGCTCGGCCTCAGCCAACTTACGTGCACCAGATGAAGGACGTACCTGGAAACCGATAATGATCGCATCAGAAGCAGAAGCCAGTAATACATCAGACTCAGAAATCTGACCTACCGCTTTACTAATGATGTTCACCTGGATCTCCTCAGTAGACAGTTTCAATAATGAATCTGACAAGGCCTCTATAGAACCATCCACGTCACCTTTAATGATCAGGTTCAGCTCTTTAAAGTTACCAATTGCCAAACGACGGCCAATCTCATCCAGGGTAATGTGTTTCTGCGTACGCAAGCCCTGCTCACGCATCAATTGTAAACGTTTGTTTGCAATCTCTCTTGCTTCCACTTCACTCTCCAGTGCATTGAACCTGTCACCGGCAGTAGGCGCACCCTGCATACCCAATACCTGTACCGGTACTGAAGGACCTGCATTGTCCACTTTCTGTCCACGCTCGTTAAACAAAGCTTTAACACGTCCGCTATAACTACCCGCTAAAATCGGATCTCCAATTTTTAAAGTACCCGCCTGTACCAGAACTGTTGTTACGATACCACGGCCTTTATCTAAAGTAGCCTCAATTACGCTACCAGTAGCACGTTTATTAGGATTTGCTTTCAGCTCTAATAACTCGGCTTCAAGCAATACTTTTTCCAATAACAGATCAACGTTCAATCCGCTCTTACCAGAAATCTCCTGCGACTGGAATTTACCACCCCAATCCTCTACCAGGATATTCATTATAGACAATTGTTCGCGGATCTTATCCGAGTTTGCACCCGGTTTATCAATCTTTGTAAAGGCAAATACCAATGGAACACCTGCAGCCTGCGCATGATTGATCGCCTCTTTTGTTTGAGGCATCACCGCATCGTCAGCAGCAACTACAATGATCGCAATATCCGCAACCTTCGCACCACGTGCACGCATCGCCGTAAAGGCTTCGTGACCCGGTGTATCCAGGAACGTTACTTTCTTGCCAGTTGGTGTAGTTACCATATAGGCACCAATGTGCTGGGTAATACCCCCTGCCTCACCGGCAACCACATTTGCTTTACGGATATAATCCAGTAAGGAAGTCTTACCATGATCCACGTGACCCATAATGGTCACTACCGGAGCTCTTGGTTCCAAATCTTCTTCTGAATCCTCTTCTTCAATTAAAATATCACCTTCATCATCCGGTTTAACGAATTGTATCTCGTAACCAAATTCATCAGCAACAATCGTCAAAGTTTCTGCATCCAAGCGCTGGTTGATCGATACGAACATTCCAAGGCTCATACAAGTACCGATAATCTTAGTTACCGGCACATCCATCATATTGGCCAGTTCATTTGCCGTAACAAATTCTGTAACCTTTAATACTTTGGATTGCAATTCCTGCTCTAAAGCCGCCTCATCTGCAGACATGGCCACATCATCCCTTTTCTGGCGACGAAGTTTTGCACGCTGCGCAAATTTACCAGACTTACCTGCTCCGCTTAAACGGGCAAGTGTTGCCTTGATCTGATCTTGTATCTCTTTTTCCGTAGGCTCTTCTTTAGATCCGCCAGGATGTGCTCCCGGTTTGTTGTTCCTAAAATTAGGCCTGCTGGCTGCATTATTTGTGTTATTTCTAAAATCGGGTCTGTTGGTAAACGTAGGTGCACCTGCAGGCCTTGGTGGGTTCTGCTGGCCGGCCGGCGGATTGTTTCCCTGGCCTTGCGCCCCCTGGTGTTGTCCCTGGTTCGGATTTTGTCCTTGCCCCTGACCCGGATGTCCTCCCGGAGTTTTTTTACGTTTACGCTTTCTCTTCGCACTCTCACTGTCGTTAGACGACGCAATTGGCTGAGACTTACGATCTGGTGTTGTTGGCAACACAATCTTGCCAATAATATTTGGCCCGGAAAGTTTTACTGACCTGGCTTTAATAACCTCTACCTCTTCAGGCTTTTCAATTTTTGGTTCCACTGCTTCTTTTACCGGTTCCGGTTTAATTGCAGCAGGCTGCTCGGCAGGTTTTGGCTGCTCCTCTGCCTTCACTTGGGCAATGGGCTGAACCGGTTCTGCTTTAACCTCTGCAGGTTTTTCTTCTTTTATAACTTCTGCAACCTTTGGCTCTTCTTTCGGTGCTTCAGGTGCAGGTGTTTCCTTTTTTACCTCAGCAACAGGTGCCGGAGCAGGAGTTACCGGCGCAGGGCTAACAGGAGTTTCCTCTCTCTTAACCGGACGCGTTTTTGAATTCAAATCATCCAGGTTAATTTTCCCGATGATCTTAACCCCAGGCAAAGAGCTCTCTTCTGTCTTCTCAGCAGCTTTTTCTTCTACCGCTTTTACAGGAGTTTCTTCTTTAGCCACCGGGCGTTCTTCTTTCGGTTTCTCAACCGGAGGGGTATACGAATGAAGGTTCTTGATCAGAACACCTTCATTTTCGAATTCAACATTTTTCTGCGGGGCTTCTGCAGCTCTCTCCACAACTTCAGGTTCATCCCGACGAATTTTACCAATAACAATCTGATTGGCTTCTTCTTTTACGATCTTATCTCCCTGAAATTCTTTCAATAATGCATCATACATATCCCTTGAAAGTTTTGTTGTGGGTTTATTCTCGACAGAAAAGCCTTTTTTCTCCAGGAACTCAACGGCCGTAGCTATCCCTACGTTAAGTTCCTTAACTGCCTTAAATAAAATTATTGGTTTGTCGTCTGACATTGATCTCCTCTTTTTTCTTAATTCTTATACAAAAGTAACGTTTATTCTTGTTTTATTTCATGTGTATGTGATTTGTTTTTAATTTCCCACATGAACCTCAGTGCTCCTTAAGCGCACTGCAAGTTACGTTTATTCAAATTCTGATTTTAAAATACTAACAACTTCTTTAATTGTTTCTTCTTCTAAATCAGTACGTTTTACTAATTCATCTATCGAAAGTGACAATACACTCTTCGCCGTGTCACAACCGATGGCTTTTAATTCATCGATGATCCAGCTATCGATCTCATCTGAGAATTCTTCGATATCCACATCTTCATCTTCTTCACCAGCCTCACGGTAAACATCAATTTCATAACCTGTCAGTTTACCTGCAAGTTTAATGTTGTGTCCACCACGTCCGATAGCCAGGGAAACCTGATCTGGTTTCAAGTACACCGAAGCATGTTTGGTCACATCATCCAATTTAATGGAAGTGATTTTTGCCGGGCTTAATGCTCTGGTAATGTATAATGAAATATTATTGGTGAAGTTGATCACGTCAATATTTTCATTTTTCAGTTCTCTCACGATACCGTGAATACGTGAACCTTTCATACCCACACAAGCACCAACCGGATCAATTCTGTCATCATAAGATTCAACCGCTACCTTGGCACGCTCTCCCGGTTCACGAACAATTTTCTTAATGGTGATCAAACCATCAAAGATCTCAGGAACCTCAATTTCAAACAAACGTTGTAAAAATTCAGGAGCGATCCTGGAAATGATGATCTTTGGTGTACTGTTGATCATATCCACTTTAGAGATCACCGCACGAACAGTATCTCCTTTTTTGAAATAATCCGCAGGGATTTGCTCTGTTTTAGGCATCAATAATTCATTGCCTTCATCATCAAGCACCAAAGTTTCCTTTTTCCAAACCTGGTAAACCTCTCCGGTTACGATTTCACCAACGCGGTCTTTATATTTTTTAAATATTTCGTCTTTCTCCAGTTCCAGAACTTTAGAAACCAGGGTTTGACGTGCAGCTAAAATGGCTCTTCTTCCAAAGCTTTCTAAAGTGATCTGCTCAATGTAGTCGTCTCCAACTTCCATATCCGGATCGATTTGTTTAACCTCTGCCAGTTCAATTTCCAGATCGTCGTCCTCAGAAAAGCCATCTTCCATGACCTTTCTGGTGCGCCAGATCTCTAAATCCCCGTTATCAGGGTTAACAATCACATCACAATTCTCATCCGTACCATATTTTTTCCGCAACATACTACGAAACACCTCTTCCAGCACACTAATCACTGTTGGGCGGTCGATGTTCTTGAAGTCTTTAAACTCCTGGAATGAATCGATTAAATTAATATTGCTCATTTTTATTTAAATGAAATTAAAACCTTTACTTCTGTTATATTCTCCAGTCCTATAGTGTTTTCCACCAGTTGAACTTTTTTTCCTTTTTCTTTTACCTTTTCTTCAATCGTAAGACTGTTCTCTCCAACCGAAAGCAATTTACCTTCTTTCTTATCTCCTCCTGCCAGTTTTACACTCAAGTCACGGCCAATATTTTTATGATACTGCCTTGCCAGTTTCAATGCTTCGCCAACGCCGGGAGAAGATACCTCCAGGTTATATGCCTGTTCAATCGCATTTTCTTCTTCCAGATGAAAACCAACATGTCTGCTGATTGCAGCGCAATCCTGGATACTAATGCCTTCATCACCGTCAACATGAATAATAAGCTTATTGTTTGGAAGCATTTTCACCTCCACCAAAAACAATTCCGGCCTGTCCGCAATCTTTTCTTCAACCAGTTCTTTTACTCTCTTTTCAACCTGCATAACCAATTTGCTAAAATAGAAAAGAGGGGACTCCTGCCCCCTCTTACCCTTTATATCAGCGCAAAGATAAGAATATTTTTTTTATCATTATACAATAATTGATCTTATATTGAATTTTTATTGGTATTAATGCCCCCGAAAGCCTGAATTATTTTTTGCCACCACACCGCTCTACTTCCAAATGCCTGTTCATTTACACCTAAACAGTCACACTTCAGCAATCAAGCTTGTACTTTGTTTTGAATGACTGCGCCTTGAGTGCGCAATGAGTGCGCCATGAGTGCGCCTTTTTTCCGTAAAAAGGCGCACTCATGGCGCACGTACAATACAGTCACAGCGTATTTACCGGCAACGAAGACCAATCCATTACCTAGCGGCTCAGCACTTTTTGCACTGGCTTTAACTTATAAGTCATCTGGCCCTTGAGCATGGCTCCAGTATTGGCAAACTGGCTGTTTAAATAAGTAAGCACTAAATAGTCTCTTCCTTTAACAAAAGATCTTTCCGGTTTAAAAACGACTACACTGTCCTGAACAAAAATCAAGCCTTTTACAGGCTGCTCTACAACACTGGTGTCTTGCTCAGAAGGCGTTTGCAAAACAGAAAGCAGGCTATATACAAGAGAATCCTGGGCCGGACTGTTTTTTAATTGCGCTAAGCCTGCGGCACTTATCCCTGAAATCACCACCGCATTACTGTCTGAGGAAAAAGAGATCAAAACTGGCTTATTATTTGCAGTCGAACATCCAATAAACAAACAAAAAAAGCAGACCATTCCTGCTAATTGGATTATACGTATAAACATATTACTAAATTAAACATTATGAGGCTTATTATCGAAATCTTATTGATGGGGCTCGCTGTACTCATCGGGGCTTACATTGTACCGGGAGTCCATGTAGACGGCTTCGGAAGCGCTATTATTGCGGCTGTTCTGATCGCACTGGCCAATGCAACGGTTGGGCTTATTTTAAGGGTGATGACATTCCCCCTGAATTTCCTTACCCTTGGCCTGGTTTCTTTCATCATCAGCGTATTGATGATCATGCTGGTTTCTCACTTTATGAGCAGCTTCCACACCTCAGGCTTTTTTGCATCGGCAATCCTGGCCATCGTACTAGCCATTATCAAAGGAATTTTCGGCAGTTTTTCCGAGGATTAAAACAAAAAAACGCAGCGATTATGGTCGCTGCGTTTTTTGTTTTATTGATAAAGATCTATTTAAGTATATCTCTGGAAATAACTACTTTCTGGATCTCAGAAGTTCCCTCATAGATCTGGGTAATCTTTGCATCTCTCATCAGTCTTTCCACATGGTATTCTTTTACAAAACCATATCCTCCATGAATCTGCACCGCTTCTACGGTCACATCCATCGCCACTTTTGATGCATAGAGTTTAGCCATAGAACCAGCCAGTGTATAAGATTGCCCCTGGTCTTTTAACCAGGCCGCTTTATACACCAATAACCTTGCAGCCTCAATTTGTGTAGCCATATCTGCCAGTTTAAAGGCAATCGCCTGATGATCTGCAATTGGTTTTCCAAAAGCTTTACGTTCTTTTGAATAAGCCAGGGCAAGCTCATAAGCACCCGCGGCTATACCCAGTGCCTGGGCAGCAATACCGATACGGCCGCCTTCCAGGGTTTTCATTGCAAATTTAAACCCAAAGCCATCTTCACCAATCCTGTTTTCCTTAGGTACTTTTACATCATTGAACATCAATGAATGCGTATCGGACCCACGGATACCCAGTTTATTTTCCTTTGGACCAACCGTAAAGCCTTCCATTCCTTTTTCAACAATGAAAGCATTGATCCCTTTATGTTTTAATTCACGATGTGTTTGTGCAATCACCAAATAAGTAGAGGCCGTGCCACCATTGGTGATCCAGTTCTTTGTGCCGTTCAGCAAATAATGATCTCCTTTGTCCTCAGCAGTTGTTTGCTGCGATGTTGCATCAGAACCCGCTTCCGGTTCCGATAAACAGAAAGCACCGATCTCTCTTCCTGATGCCAATGGCTTTAAATATTTTTCCTTCTGATATTCCGAACCATAGGATTCCAGCCCGTAACACACCAAAGAGTTGTTTACAGAAACCACCACCGATGCAGAAGCATCAATTTTGGAAAGTTCCTCCATTACAAGAACATAAGACAAGGCATCCAATCCACTTCCTTCATATTTTTCGGACACCATCATACCCAAAAATCCCAGCTCACCTAGCTTTTTGACCTGTTCTGCCGGAAACTTCTGATGTTCGTCACGCTCAATAACCCCAGGCCTTAATTCAGTCTGCGCAAAGTCGCGCGCGGCCTGCTGGATCATTAATTGTTCTTCACTTAATTGAAATAGCATAATTTTTATATTTAGAAAAACACATTTTGCCAAATTTAGTTATTTCCAAACCAATATACTATGGCAGCATAGCATTTTATTAAATTCACAAAAATCCTGCTGTTTACTTAAGAAGATGGTTGTTGTCGTCAGGGAATACGAGTATAGGATGATATTTTTTCGCCTCTTCTACAGGAAGTGAACCATAGGACATAATGATCAGGATATCGCCAACCTGAACCTTTCTTGCCGTTGCACCGTTCAGGCAAACCGTTCCGGTACCCCGCTCTCCTTTGATCACATAGGTTTCAAAGCGCTCGCCATTGTTGTTGTTCACAATCTGAACTTTCTCATTGGCAATAATTTGTGCCGCATCCATCAGATCTTCATCAATGGTGATGCTGCCAACATAATTCAATTCTGCCTGTGTTACTTTAACACGGTGTATTTTCGATTTTAAGATCTCGATAATCATGGTACAAAGTTAGTTAAACTTAAAGGGAATTCTACAACTTGTTTTGTTAGCTGAGTAACACATTATCAATCAAACGTGTCTCACCAACCTTGGCAGCCACAAGTGCAACCAGGTTTTTTACCTGCTTATCTGACTCAGGAAGAAGGGTTTCGCCATTTGCAATGGTAAAATAGTCCAGCACGACGCCGGGTGTACTGTCGATCATCTTCTTTGCAACAGCCAGCAATTCCGCCACAGGTTCCGCGGCAAAATGTTCCTTAACATAATAAAGTGCTTTGCTTAAAACCAACGCATGCTGCCTGTCTTCTGCCGAAAGATGGATGTTCCTGGAGCTCATGGCCAGTCCGTCCCCTTCCCTGATGATCGGACAAGTGATGATCTGTACCGGAAGCTTAAAATAACGCACCATGTTTTCGATCATCAGCACCTGCTGAAAATCTTTCTGTCCAAAAAAAGCGAGATCAGGGTTTACCGCGTCAAACAACTTCTTTACAATTTGGGTAACCCCCTGGTAATGCCCCTTTCTGAATTCTCCCTCCAGCAGAAATTCTGCATTTCCAAGATCAATATGCCAGTTTTCCTTAACGGGATACATTTCCTTAACGGAGGGCATGAAGACAATATTACATCCTGCATCTTCCAGCATCTTGATGTCATGCTCCAGTGGTCGTGGATATTTTTCCAGATCTTTCGGATCGGTAAACTGTGTCGGGTTTACAAAAATGCTGCAAACCACAATGTCGGCCTGCTGCTTAGCCAGATCAATAAGGGAAACATGCCCCTTATGAAGGGCGCCCATGGTCGGAACCAGGGCTATTCTTTTCTGAGCAGTCTTTAGCGGCTCGAGCAGCGTTTTTAACGCCGCAATGGTATTTATGAGTTTCAAACCTATCTTTAGAGTTTCAGGCGCCAAAGTTGGTTATTTATCTATTCTTAACAAAACATCTTGCGTAACAACTTGATAAATATTATTATTTTGATTACCTTTGCCCCTTGATTATCTTTTCTTTAACATAAATTTCATTCACGAATATGGAGATGGCAAAAACGAAGCTACTGATTGTTACACACGAGATGTCGCCTTTCCTCGAACTCACTAAAATTTCAGAAATCACCCGTCAATTACCTCAGGCAATGCAGGAAAAAGGATTTGAGATCCGGATTCTGATGCCAAGGTTTGGGAACATTAATGAAAGAAGAAACAGATTACATGAGGTGATTCGTTTATCAGGTATGAACATCATTATTGACGATAATGACAATCCACTGATTATTAAGGTTGCCTCTATCCCTGCTGCGCGCATGCAGGTGTATTTCCTTGATAATGAAGATTATTTTCAGCGAAAATATGTTTTCAGGGACAAAGAGAACAAATTCTATGCAGACAATGATGAAAGAACAATCTTCTTTTGCAAAGGCGCACTGGAAACCGTAAAGAAATTAGGCTGGGCACCGGATATTGTACACTGCCACGGCTGGATGACCGCTTTGGTACCGGCATATATTAAAACGACTTACAAAAACGACCCTACATTCAAAAATGCTAAGGTTGTGTATTCCATATATGAGAACTGTTTCAAAGAAACATTAAACGCTGACCTTTACAAAAAGGCCGTAATGAATTCAATGACTGAAGAAGACACTAAAGTTTTTGAAAAGGCAGATTGTAATGCCCTGCACAAAGGCGCTGTTTCTTATTCAGATGCAGTTGTACTGGCCGATGAAAATCTTGAAGCAGATGTGTTAAAATTTGTTAAAGATTCTAATAAACCAACTTTAGCTTATAATTTAACCGAAAATTTCGACAACTTCTATTCACTTTATGAGGAGATTTCGAATGAAGAAATGGTTTCAATAGCATAAACACGGTATTATCAATTTAAATATGAAATTTTCAAAACTAGACTTATTGACCCTGTTGATAAGTCTTTTTATTTTTAGCTCCTGTAATAAGTCCAATACTTTGGGCCTGGACCTTGATCCAAACAACGCAATACAGGGCAACCTTGTAGATACTTTAACCATTTCCACCAGGACCGTTACCGATGATCCGCTAACCACTTATCTGGGTACCAGCGGAAGTAACCCGACCCGTTATCCTCTGGGCTTTCTGAAAGATCCTGATTTTGGAACTTCACAGGCCAGCCTGGCATTGAGTGTAAGTACCCCGGGAAATACCGCCTATACCTTCGGAACAAATCCGGTTATAGATTCGGCAGTTTTGGTATTGCCATATTCTACCCAGTTCTATGGAGATACCACAAGTTCTGTGTATACGGTAAATGTACATCAGCTGAAAAGCAATATGGACAATGAGACTTCATTTGTGAGCAACAGGGAGTGGAAATATGATCCTGCTGTTTACGGAACGTATTCTGCAAAAATAAAACCAACTACGCCGTTTAAAATCACCAGCATTGTAGCTGGAGCTGCTGATACTTTAAAATCTGTTGTACCTCAAATGAGGATCAAACTGAGCAATTCATTTATTCAGCAAAATATAGCCAACCTGAGCACGTCCCAATTGTTAAACAGACCAAGTTTTACGGATGTGTTCAAAGGACTTTATTTAACTGCTTCCACCACTGGAACAGGGGGTATTATGTTCATGAACTTTGCCTCAAATTCAAAACTTGAAGTCTATTACAAAAGACAGAACGCTACAACAACGACAGCAATTGATACAGTATATGCAGAATTTGCTGTAGGTACAACATCCGGACCTGTTGCAACTAAAGTTGACCATACCTGGAGCACAGGCGTGCAGGCACAACTTGATGCGCCAAAGCAGCAATTCGCAACGACTTATCTGCAGCCGCTTGCCGGTTTAAGGACGAAGGTCAGCTTTCCATCGCTTAAAAATCTGTTGAAGACCATTGGCGGAAGGATCGTTATCAATAAAGCAGAATTACTTGTTGATGTAAGTAATGGTACAGACGCCATTTTCCCGGCACTTCAGAATCTGACATTGTACCGGTTAGACATTGCCGGACAGAGAAGCTACCTTCCAGACAATACCGCTGGTTTAAGTACAGGAGCAGACCCAAGGGCTGCTGCTCAGTTCTTCAGCTACGATACCACCAAGAAGCAGTATAAATTTATTCTTACGGCCTATCTGCAGGATATTCTGGACGGGAAAACCATGGATTACGGAACCTATATTGCGCCGACTGCGCCGGAATACAGCATTGGCTCTTCTGTTAGTATTGCCAACAGATCTATTATTGGTTCATTTCAAAACACAACCAACAGGGTGAAGTTGAATATTTACTATACCAAGATCAATTAATGATTTAAGATATCATAAAAAAGGCCCTGCTTGATCAAGCAGGGCCTTTTTTATGATATTCGATTCTTAGAAAGGCAAATCACCGGAAACACCATCCACATCCAGGAAATCATCCTCATGCTTTGGCGCCGAAATATTCTGCACAGGGCTAACAGGAGCCGCTTCAAAATCACTCTTTCTTCCTAATATGGTAAAGTTTTCTGCCACTACTTCAGTTACATACTTCTTAATCTTTTCCCGGTCTTCAAAGGAACGTGTGCGAAGTTTGCCTTCAATATAGACCAGTTTTCCTTTTTGTAAATACTTCGAAGCTACTTCTGCTAATCCTCTCCATAAAACAATATTATGCCATTCAGTCTGCTCAACTCGTTTGCCGTCTTTATTATAGGTTTCTGAGGTAGCCAGCGGAAAGCTTGCAACAGTTACACCTCCTTCTAAATGCCGGACTTCAGGATCTTTACCTAAATGTCCAACTAAAATTACTTTATTGATACCTGACATGTGCTTATATTATTTGGTTAAATGGGCATTTATAAAACTGCTGATTACTTTGGGCTGGGGCAAATCGTCCAATTCCGCTCTTCCCACCCACTTTATATTCGTATTACCTTTAAAGTTAATGATATAATTATCTAAAGCAAAAAATTGAACATATATAATTTGGTGTGTTAAGACGTGCTTCATTTGCATGACTGGATGTATAATTACCTCCTTTCCGTATTCTTCACGAATGTGTTCATAAAGCTCCAGATTAAATATACCCGCTTCTTCTTCTGTCTCGATCAGCGGAAAATCATATAAATGTTGCCATATATCCCCTGGATTTCTTCTTCTGATCAGGATATCTGCTCCATCTTGCAGGATCATATAATTAAAATAGCGGTTGCGTTTCACCAGTTTTTTAAGTTTTACAGGAAGTGACCCCACCTCTTTTTGCCGATAGGCATAACAATCCAGCTGCAATGGGCAAACCGAACAATCGGGGGATTTAGGCTTGCACTGCAAGGCACCAAATTCCATAATGGCCTGGTTGTACACCATAGGATCCTGACCACTCATCATGGACTGAGCAAGTTCAGAAAACTGTTTTTTCCCCTCGGTGCTGTTGATCGGCGTACTGATCCCGAAATACCTGGCCAGTACTCTAAAAACATTGCCATCCAGCACAGCCTTAGCTTCTCCTGAAGAAAAAGAAGAGATGGCCGCAGCAGTATACTCGCCAATCCCCTTTAGACGGATCAGCTCATCGTAACTGACCGGAAAAACACCATGGTACAATTCCTCAATTTGCTGCGCTGTGTGCAACATATTTCTCCCCCGGGAGTAATAACCCAGCCCCTGCCATAATTTAAGCACCTGGGTTTCCGTAGCCCCGGCAAAATGGCTTACTGTTGGGTACTCCTGAAGGAACCTGTTAAAGTAGGGTAATCCTTGTTCTACTCTTGTCTGTTGCAAAATGATCTCAGACAGCCAGATCACATAAGCATCCCTGGTATTTCGCCAGGGAAGGTCCCTTTTATGAATATGATACCAGTCGGTTATTTCTTTCTGAAAGTGCATAAGGGTCAAAAATACATTGTCTCTCCGGTCTTTTTATGAGAATATTCTCGTTTTAGTACTTTTATTTCATCGGTTTAACTCCGATTTGCGTCCCTGCAGATCTTTTTTTATCCTGCCCGAAGGCTGGCAAAACTTTATTCAGGACTGCATTTAAACGATAATCTTCCCGCGTTTTTACAAAACTTGCAATTCTCTGATCAAACAAGAAGCAAATAAATTATCTTTTATTTTCCTATCTCATTAAAAAGCAATACTTTTGCAACCCCAAAACACTTATAATATTTAACACACAATAATTTAATAATAGAAAATATGACTAAGGCAGATATTATTTCAGAGATATCAACAAAGACAGGAATTGAAAAGGTAGATGTGCAAGAAACCGTAGAAGCATTTTTCAAAGTGATCAAAAACAGCATGATTGGCGGAGAGAATGTATATGTAAGAGGTTTTGGAAGTTTTGTTGTAAAAAAGAGAGCACAAAAAACTGCAAGAAACATATCTAAAAATACGGCAATCATCATTCCTGAGCATTTTGTACCTAGCTTTAAACCAGCAAAAGTGTTTGTGGACAAAGTGAAAAACAACTCTAAAAAAATCAGCGTAGAGGCCTAATCGTATGACAAGCAATATCCGCACTAAACAATTATTAATCGTTGGGGCAGTAGCCCTGCTGGTTGCCTTTTTGTTTACGAGGGATATTAAAGGTCTGGTTAAGCCAAAACAGGAGACCTCAGGTACTCCGGCTGCCGGTCAACTGACCGCTAATACAGCTGCTCAAAACATTAATTTACAGGAAGTATCTGCAGCAGGTAAGAATGTAATTAATGCCAGTTTAGCTGCAGAGATCACCACACTGGAGAATACTTACAAGAGTACCTCCGGTGCGGACCAGATCAAAGCAGCACAACTTCTTGCCCAGAAATGGGACGATGTTGAACAAACTGTTCCAAGTGCACTGTACCTGGAGATTGTGGCCAGCAAAGAAAAAAGCCTGAACAACTGGCTCAGTGCAGGCGGAAGACTGATGAAAGCTTTTGACACCACCCAGGACAGCATTATGCAACCTGCGTTGTTACAAAAAGCAAATACAGCTTACACCAATGCAATGGCCATTGATTCTAACAGCGCTGAAGCAAAAACCGGATTAGGAATTACCATTGTTAACGGAATGGGGATGCCTATGAAAGGAATAGCCATGCTGCTGGATGTGGTTAAAAAAGATCCAAAAAATTTAAAAGCGCAAATGAGCTTAGGTACATTTGCCATCAAATCCGGTCAGTTTGACAAAGCTATTGTTCGCTTTACTGATATTATAGCTCAAAAGCCCTCTCCGGATGCTTATTTCTATCTGGCTACGGCCTATGAGAATTTAGGCAAAAACAAAGAAGCTGTTGAGGCTTATTTGAAAAGTAAAAAACTAGCAGCAAATCCAACTTTATCTAAATTCATTGACAAAAGAGTGGCTGAGCTTAGTAAATAAGAATTAATAAACAGATTTATAAAAATATTAAAATTTCAACATTATGCCGAGTGGTAAAAAAAGAAAGAGACATAAAATGGCGACGCACAAACGTAAAAAACGTTTAAGAAAAAACAGACATAAGAAAAAATAGTTTTCTTAATGTAACTGTAAACAAGGAAATATACGTTGAATATTCAACGTATATTTCCTTGTTTATGGTGTTTTTTATTTGAGTCCATGTGTTAATAAGGTACTATTGTGCCTTAAAATCTATAGCTTTTGGTAAAAGAATTAATTATCGATTCATCTCCTACGGGAGTAACCATAGCTTTAATTGAAGACAAACAACTTGTAGAACTTCATAAAGAACACATCAACAACAACTATGCTGTTGGCGACATCTATTTAGGCCGTATAAAGAAAATTATGCCGGGCCTTAATGCTGCGTTCGTTGATGTGGGTTATGAAAAAGATGCGTTCCTGCATTATTTTGATCTGGGTCCGCAAGTACAATCTTTAATAAAGCTTACAAAAATTAAGCGTAATGGCTCTGTTAATGGAACGTTATTAGATAACTTTAAACTGGAGGCCGATATTAATAAGGCTGGAAAGATATCTGAAGTGGTTTCCAAAAACATGGTTGTACCTGTTCAAATAGCTAAAGAGCCTATTTCGACCAAAGGTCCGCGCTTAAGTTCTGACCTCTCTATAGCGGGTCGCTATATCGTATTGGTCCCCTTTTCCAATGTTATTTCCATTTCCAAAAAGATCAAAAGCAATACCGAACGTAATCGTCTGAAGAAGATTATTGAAAGTATTAAGCCGAAAAACTTTGGAGTAATCATCAGAACCGTTTCTGAAGGAAAAGGTGTTGCAGAACTACAAAAAGATCTCCTGGATTCTGTAGCTAAATGGGAGAACTTCATTAAGAAGTTACCTGATGCAGAACCCTCTAAACGTGTTTGGGGAGAAATGGACCGCACGTCTACGCTGATCCGTGATATCCTCAGTACAGACTTCACCAATGTTTATGTAAATGATCATGGTGTGTTTGAGGACATTCGTTCTTACGTTCATGAAATCTCTCCCGAAATGGAGAAGATTGTAAAGCATTATAAGCAGAAGGAACCGATATTTGAACATTTTGGTCTGGACAAACAGATTAAGAATGGTTTTGGTAAAACGGTAAACCTGGCAGGTGGTGCTTACCTGGTGGTAGAACATACAGAAGCACTTCATGTTATTGACGTAAACAGCGGCAACAGAACCGCCAGCAAGGAAAACCAGGAAGAAAATGCGCTTCAGGTAAACAAAGAGGCAGCAAAAGAAATTGCACGCCAGCTCAGGCTGCGTGATATGGGTGGTATCGTGGTAATCGATTTTATCGATATGCACAAGCCTGCCAACCGTAAGATATTGTTCGATTATTTACGCGAACTCATGCAGCTGGACCGTGCCAAGCACACCATTCTGCCTCCAAGTAAATTTGGACTGGTACAGATCACGCGCCAGCGTGTAAGACCGGAAATGAATATTGTAACGAGTGAAAAATGCCCTACCTGTGATGGTACCGGCGAGATCAAAGCAAGTATCGTTCTGATGGACGATATTGAAAACAACCTGACTTACATTTTGCAGGAGCAGAATGAAAAGAATGTTACCCTTTGTGTCCACCCTTACATTGAGGCCTTTATTAAAAAAGGATTCATCTCCCTGCAATGGAAATGGTTCTTCAAATTTGGCCAGCGCATAAAAATTAAGGCTGTACCATCGTACAACCTGACAGAGTTTCATTTTCTGTCCTCAAAAGACGAGGAAATAAAATTGTAATCCTGATTGAAAGCATTGAATAAGCCTGATTTCTTTAAGATCTCAGGCTTATTTATTTAAACCCCTTCCCTTCTGTCAATTTGCATTTTAATAGCCATTGCTAAACAATTAAAGGTAAATTAGTCCTCTAAAATTCATTAAAATTGGCCAAAACAAAATCAGCATATTTTTGCCAGAACTGCGGATATGAATCTGCAAAATGGCTGGGTAAATGCCCTTCCTGCAGTCAATGGAATACCTTTGTAGAGGAAGTGGTGGAAAAAAGTGCCCCCAATGTTCCTGCCTGGAAAACCTCTTCAGGAAGTCAGCGTTCCAATAAGCCCAGCAAGGTAGAACACATAGAATCTTCCACAGAAAAAAGAATCTTAACCGGAGACCAGGAACTGGACCGTGTGCTTGGCGGTGGATTGGTTACCGGATCGGTAACCCTTATTGGGGGTGAGCCAGGCATTGGTAAATCTACCCTCATGCTGCAACTGGCTTTAAACATTCAGAACAAGCGCATTTTATACATCTCGGGCGAAGAAAGTGAACAACAAATCAAAATGCGTGCAGAGCGCATCACTTTAACGCCTAAAGCAGATTGTTATATCCTCACAGAAACCTCTACCCAGAATATTTTCAAACAAATAGAACAACTGGAGCCCCATATTGTGATTGTGGATTCTATACAGACGCTACACTCTGCCCATATTGAATCTACTCCCGGAAGTGTATCACAAGTGAGGGAATGTACCGCAGAGCTTCTTCGTTTTGCCAAAGAAACCGACACCCCGGTTTTCCTGATTGGGCACATTACCAAGGACGGCGCTATTGCTGGGCCAAAGATCCTGGAACATATGGTGGATACGGTTTTACAGTTTGAAGGCGACAGGCATCATATTTACAGGATACTGCGTTCCATCAAGAACAGATTTGGCGCGGCGGCAGAGATGGGCATTTATGCCATGAACAGCAGCGGCCTGAGAGAAGTAACCAATCCTTCCGAAATTTTATTGTCGCAACGCGATGAAGAATTAAGCGGCATTGCTATTTCAGCCACTTTAGAAGGCGCCAGACCGATGCTGATCGAAACGCAGGCCTTGGTGAGCGTGGCGGCCTATGGAACGCCCCAGCGCTCTGCAACAGGCTTTGACACCAGAAGAATGAACATGCTATTGGCTGTGCTGGAAAAAAGATGTGGATTCCGCCTCAGTACACGTGATGTTTTCTTAAATCTTGCAGGTGGGATTAAAGTAGAAGACCCGGCCATAGACCTGGCCATATTGGCGGCTATCATTTCTTCGCATGAGGATATTCCCATTTCTTCCAAAACTTGCTTTGCCGCAGAAGTTGGGCTCTCTGGTGAGATCAGAGCGGTGAACAGAATCGAACAACGCATTTCAGAAGCAGATAAACTGGGCTTTGACCGAATCTTTGTTTCTAAATATAACCTGAAAGGTCTTTCGCAGGAAAAGTATAAAATAGAGATCATGGGCGTAGGTAAAATAGAAGACGTTTTTTCCGCACTGTTTGGATAGCCGGAAAACTGTGGCGCTGAAATTTTACTTTAAAATTCCCCGATTGGGGAATAAGCTACACGGCTAAAAAATACAATCAAAATACCATTTTGATTCAAAAACACCCTCAGGAGCTGTATAAAAGGGAAAATAAGCGATACACGGATTCTGGTACAGCCTTTGTCTTAGATAAAACAGTTCTGATCCAGCAATGGGTTTTAACGTAACAATAGGGATGATTATCCTCGTTATCGTAAGATAGCGAGGATTTTTTGTTTAAGGCCCCGGAAATCCAAGGCATAAAAAAAAGTCCCTTTCGGGACTTTATAGAAGGATTGTTCTTACTTGCTCAGGTACATCGACTTGTCCTTGTACAGCTTTCTGAAATATGGATCTTCAAGATCTTTGATAAAGCGGATAGACTCACCTGTTGATTTCATTTCCGGCCCCAGTTCTTTTGGAACTTCAGGGAATTTATCATAAGAGAATACAGGTTCCTTTATCGCGTAACCTTGCAGTTTACGCTCTATATTAAAGTCTTTAAGTTTATTTACACCCAGCATGATCTTGGCAGCGATGTTAATGTAAGGTACATCATAAGCTTTCGCAATGAAAGGTACAGTACGTGAAGCTCTTGGATTCGCTTCAATCACATACACTTTATCATCCTTAACCGCGAACTGGATATTCAGCAAACCAATTACATTTAAAGCTCTTGCAATCTTTTTGGAATAGGTTTCCATATCCGCGATCACCTGATCAGACAAACTGAAGGGTGGCAGTACCGCACTTGAATCACCGGAGTGAATCCCTGCAGGCTCAATATGTTCCATTAAACCAACGATATGTACATCCTCTCCATCAGAGATAGAATCAGATTCCGTTTCTTCTGCCCTGTCCAGGAAGTGGTCGATCAATACCCTGTTGCCAGGCAGATCACCTAAAAGTTTAACTACTGCTTTCTCCAGGTCTTCATCATTGATCACAATGCTCATCCCCTGGCCACCAAGCACATAACTTGGACGGACTAGAACAGGATAACCTACTTCATTGGCCACCACAATCGCTTCTTCTGCATTTTCCGCTACCCCATATTTAGGATAAGGAATCTCCAGCTCTTTTAAAAGATCAGAGAAACGTCCGCGATCTTCTGCAACGTCCATGTCATTATAAGAAGTTCCGATGATCTTAATACCTTTCTCATGCAGTTTTTCCGCCATTTTAAGGGCCGTCTGACCACCAAGCTGTACAATAACACCTTCTGGTTTTTCCAGTTCAATAATTTCACGTACGTGCTCCCAGAATACAGGTTCAAAGTAAAGCTTATCTGCCATGTTGAAATCTGTAGAAACCGTTTCAGGATTACAGTTTACCATGATGGCTTCAAAGCCGCTTTCTTTAGCCGCCAATAGTCCGTGTACACAAGAGTAATCGAATTCAATACCCTGACCGATACGGTTCGGGCCTGATCCGAGAACAATGATTTTTTTCTTGTCAGAAGAGACCGATTCGTTCTCTTCTTCAAAGGTAGAGTAGTAATATGGCGTCTGTGCAGCAAACTCAGCAGCGCAGGTATCTACCATTTTATAAACCCTTCTTATGCCCAGCGATGTTCTGCGGTCATACACTTCATCTTCCGTTACATTGCCCAGCAAATAAGCAATCTGAATATCAGAGAAACCTTTTTGTTTCAGGGTGAAGAAAAAGTCTTTTGGTATATTATTCAGAGAATATCTTTTCAGTTCTGTTTCCAGATGTACCAGATCCTGGATCTGCGCAAGGAACCATTTATCAATACGGGTTACTTTGCGGATAGATTCCAAAGGCACACCCATACTCATCGCATCCTTAATCAGGAACAACCTGTTCCAGCTCGCATGTTCCAATCCGTACATGATCTCGTCAATACTACGGTTGTGTTTACCATCTGCACCCAGTCCTGCTCTGCCAATCTCTAAACTCTGACAAGCTTTTTGCAAGGCCTCGATAAAACTGCGGCCGATGCCCATTACCTCTCCTACAGATTTCATTTGCAATCCAAGCTCCATATTGGCTCCTTTGAATTTATCAAAGTTCCAGCGTGGGATCTTTACGATCACATAGTCTAAAGTAGGCTCAAAATAAGCCGAAGTGGTTTTAGTAATCTGGTTCTCAATTTCATCCAGGTTATAACCGATGGCCAGTTTAGAGGCTATTTTTGCAATCGGATAACCGGTCGCCTTACTAGCCAGTGCAGATGAACGGGATACCCTTGGGTTGATCTCGATAGCAATGATCTGATCATTATCGGGGTTTACCGAGAACTGAACATTACAGCCTCCGGCAAAATTACCGATGGCGCGCATCATTTTGATGGCCTGATTACGCATATCCTGATAACAACGGTCAGACAAAGTCATAGCCGGCGCAACAGTAATAGAATCTCCGGTATGGATCCCCATTGGATCGAAATTTTCAATCGAGCAAATGATGATCACATTGTCATTACTATCCCTAAGCAGTTCCAACTCATACTCTTTCCAACCCAGAACAGCCTGTTCAACCAGTACTTCATGTGTTGGCGAAGCTTCTAAACCACGTTTCAATGCAGCGTCGAATTCTTCTTTTTTATGTACGAAACCACCACCCGATCCACCTAAAGTATAGGACGGACGAATAACCAATGGATAACCGATCTCTTGTGCGGCTTCTTTACCTTCCAGAAAGGAATTGGCAATTTTTGAGGGAGCAACGCCAACGCCTATATCAACCATAAGCTGTCTGAAGGCTTCTCTGTTTTCTGTTTTTTCTATAGCGGCCACATCAACCCCTATAACTTTAACACCGTGTTTTTCCCAAACGCCGCGTTCTTCAGCTTCTTTACAAAGGTTCAGTGCAGTTTGCCCTCCCATGGTTGGCAATACAGCATCAATCTTTTGTTCTATCAGAATCTCTTCTATAGAATCTACTGTTAAAGGACGCAGGTAAACATGGTCTGCAATAACCTTATCGGTCATAATCGTAGCCGGATTGGAGTTTATAATAGAAACTTCAATTCCTTCTTCTTTTAATGAAAGGGCTGCTTGGGATCCTGAATAGTCAAATTCACAGGCTTGGCCAATAATAATTGGTCCGGATCCGATAATCAATACTGAACGTATGGAGGTGTCTCTTGGCATATTGGCTTTAAAATTTTGCGCTCGAGATTTTCTGTGCTACAAGAAAGATCCCGACTGTTCTGTCGGGATGCAAAGATACACTTTTAGGTACTATAACGTATAGGTTTTTTCAAAAAAAGCTGTGAGGCAAAACAGGCCCCCTGCAGGTTAATATCGCAGCAGCTGAATCTGCCCTACATCAGTTGTAGCGCTGTCTATCACAGGTACCTCGGCAATCGTGAAATCTTTATAAGGCATCTGTGTTTTGACGAGCAACTTATACGTGCCGGCCTTTATATTGTCAACCTTAAAATTTCCGGCCTGTGGCTGGATCTTTAAGGTATCTGTTCCCAGAATAAGGAGCACCTGTTGTATCCCTTCTGCCGGGCTGATCTTTCCCTGCACACCGCCTTTTCTGATCAGTGTAAAAGAAAACAACAGGCTCAGCAGGATCAAAGCTACAGGTGTTACAAATTTCATAGACTTCATGGCGCAAGTATTTAAGCTAAAGATGAACATTACACTCCATATAGCAAATAAAAACAAAAATTGTTTTAGTCCAGGAACAAGAAGTCATCAAAGCGTCACGAAATAACCCGACTGTAAAATCTGGGTACTAGACCGGAACAATTGCCGTTTTCCTTGTAGTTGTTTGCAAAAACAGCACAAAAACATCCTCAGCAATATATTGCAAAGAGGGTATTCTTCATAAATAGTTTGTTTGGTTTATTATCCGGCCGGGAAGGATTCCCTGCCGGATTTTTTTTACGGTCCGGGTTAGCTACATTTGGCCCATGCTTCTTTTAGACATTCCCTTTCTTCAATCTCTGATCAGTCAGTTTCAGCAAACCAGCCTGCTGGAATGGGTAGGGACCATCAGCGGATTTATCTGCATTTACCTTGCTGCAAAAGAGAACATCTGGAACTGGCCGGTTTCCATCATCAGCGTGCTGGCCTACAGTATTGTTTTTTATGAAAGCAAACTCTATGGCGATACGGTATTGCAGTTTTATTTTCTTTCCACTGCTTTTTATGGCTGGTATTATTGGCTTAAGAAGAAAACCGCGAAAGAGAAACCCGTAACAAGCATCGGCGGAAAACAATGGCTGTATATTATAGGAGGAGTTCTTGTCCTGACCGTACTGCTGGGCCTTTTCCTCAGTAAATACACCGATACCGATGTTCCTTACATTGACGGCTTTTGTACGGCCATGAGTTTCGTTGCCCAATTACTCATGACCAGAAAAATCCTTCAAAACTGGCTATTGTGGATCGTTGTGGATATTTGCTATGTACCCTTATACATCCATAAACACCTCTCTCTTACAGCAATTCTCTATTTTGTATTAATTATCCTGGCCATTATTGGCTATTTAGACTGGAGGAAGACCTACCGTGAGCAAATCAATTAAAAAAATCGCTGTTGTCGGTCCGGAAAGCACCGGAAAATCGACCATCACCCAACAACTCGCCAGGCATTATCAGACCGCCTGGGTTGCAGAATACGCCCGCTACTATTGTGCCGCACTAACAGAACCCTGTACCCTTCAGGACGAGATCAATATGTTCCATGGTCAGGTAGCCCTGGAAGAATCTGTTCTGGCCACTGCCGAAAAAGATTTCATTTTTTGTGATACTACTTTTCTCACGGTTAAGATCTGGAGCGATGAAATGATGGGAGAGACGCCGCAGATTGTATTAGATGCACTCCCGCAGCGTCCTTATGATCTGTACCTGCTCATGGACATTGACCTGCCCTGGCAGGAAGACCCGCTGAGAGATTTTCCGCACCTCCGCGAGCACTTTATGCAGATCTGGCACAAAGAACTTCAGGCGCTGAATGCCAACTATACCGTCATCAGTGGTGTGAAAGACCGCTTCGAAAATGCATTGAAAGCAGTTGATCACTTCCTTTTAAAATAAATTCAATACCTTTGCCTTATCAAAAGGGGGTGCCTTGTTTTGTAAAAAACATAAAAACGGGCTGAGATCATACCCATTACATCTGTAAGCAACCAAAAACGTTGAGATGTATGCACCTGATCCGGATAATGCCGGCGTAGGGATTGGAGTTATGGAGTTTAACTAAACTGTGGGTACCCCTGCTCACAGAAGGTTTAACTAAAAAGGAATAAAAAAAATTGAAAAAATTACTGATCGCAGCTATTGCTGTGCTGCTGTTCCCTGTATTTGTAAAGGCACAATTCTCTATTTCAGGAAGAGTATCAGAATCTGGCAAACAAGCCCTTCCGGGCGCAAGTATCCGGTTAAAGGGTCAAAGCCTTGGCGCAACCACCAATCAGGACGGTGCTTATCAGATCCAGAATCTAAAACCAGGAAAATACACCCTGATCGTCAGTTTTATTGGTTACAACAGCACAGAACGCAGCGTTAATCTGACAGCAGATCTCCGCGCAGATTTTACACTCAGCCCATCCGCTTATCTTGCCGATGAAGTGATTGTAAGCGCTACCCGTGCCAATGAAAAATCGGCCACAACGTATAAAAATATCAGCAAGGAATACATCAAAGAAAACAACTTTGGACAAGACCTTCCCTTTATCCTGAACAATACACCCGGTGTAGTGGTCACTTCAGATGCCGGTGCTGGCGTAGGTTATACCGGTATAAGAATCCGGGGTAGTGATGCCACCAGGGTCAACGTTACCCTCAATGGTATCCCGTACAACGACAGCGAGAGCCAGGGCACTTTTTGGGTAAACATGCCCGATTTTGCTTCTTCGGTAGAGAACATCCAGATTCAGCGTGGTGTAGGTACTTCTACCAATGGAGCCGGGGCTTTCGGTGGAAGTTTAAATGTACAGACTTCGGCACCGTCTGCGCAACCTTATGCCGAATTAAACAATACTTACGGCTCCTTCAATACCCTGAAAAACACGGTTAAGGTGGGAACGGGTTTAATCGACAATAAATTCAGCTTCGATGGCCGTTTGTCCAGAATCAGTTCCGACGGTTTTATTGACCGCGCGGCCTCTACCTTAAAATCTTATTTTCTTTCTGGCGCGTATCAGGGCAAAAAGGATCTGCTCCGTTTAAATGTTTTCTCCGGATCTGAAAAAACCTATCAAGCCTGGAACGGAATCCCAGAATCCAGACTGAACGGCGATGTGGAAGGCATGAACGCTTATGCAGATAGAAATTTTCTTCTTCCGGCCGACCGGGAGAACCTCTTAAATTCTGGCAGCAGGACTTATAATTCTTTCACTTATAAAGACCAGACCGACAATTACTGGCAGAGCCACTACCAGCTGTTGTATGCCAGACAGATCACCGATCAGTTGTCCTTTAACGGTGCTTTGCACTACACCGACGGAAAGGGCTATTATGAAGAATATAAAACAGCCCAGAAATTTGCAAATTATGGTCTGGACAGCGTTAACGCAGATGGAAAATGGCAGAAAAAAACAGACCTGATCCGCAGGAGATGGCTGGACAATAATTTCTATGGGGTTACTTATAATTTCAACTATCGTCCGCAATCCAATTTGAACTTTACCCTTGGCGGAGCTTATAATAAATACGACGGAAAGCACTTCGGAGAAATCATCTGGGCACAATATGCTTCCAATGGCAAATACGGCGACCACTATTACGACAACACCGGCAATAAAACTGATTTTAACATTTATGGAAAAGCCGTATACAGCCCGGTAGAAAAACTAAGCCTGTTTGCCGACCTGCAGTTCCGCAGATTGGACTATAAGATCCTGGGCACAGAAAAGGACCTGAATGCGCTCAACATTAAGGATCAGCTGAACTTCTTTAACCCAAAACTTGGTGCCACCTATTTTATTGACACGAAGAGCAATATTTATGCTTCCTTCAGTGTAGCCAATAAAGAGCCCAACCGGGATGACTATGTAAACGCACCGGCAGATGCCTTTCCAAAGCCAGAACGCCTGTATGATGTGGAAGCAGGTTACCGCATTAAGACCGAACGTTTCAATGCTGGGCTGAATGTGTATGGAATGTTCTATAAAGACCAGCTGGTGCTTACCGGCGCGCTGAATGACGTGGGAGAAGCCCTGCGCCAGAATGTGTCCAAAAGCTACAGATTGGGTGTTGAACTCGACGCATCCTATATCCTGAGCAAACAATTTATACTGAATGCCAATGCGGCCCTCAGTAAGAACAAGATCAAAAACTACCTGGATTATCTGTATGAATACAATGATGACGGAGACATCACCAAAACCGTGACCACCAATTACGCCGCTCCAGATATCTCTTTCTCTCCGGCAGCTGTTCTCTTTGCAGAACTGACCTACAAACCTGTTGCAGGTCTGGCCTTTGGCTTCCAAAACAAATACGTCAGCAAACAATATATGGACAATACACAGAATGAATCCAGGAAACTAAAGGGTTATTTTGTAAGCAACCTGCGTGCTGGCTACGATTTTAAGGCTTTCGGTATTAAAAATATCAACCTCGGCTTGTTGGTAAATAATATCTTTGATAAAAAATATGAGAGCAATGGCTATACCTACAGCTCCATGTACCAGGGAGAAACCACTACAGAAAACTTTTATTTTCCGCAGGCTGGTACCAACCTGTTACTTTCTCTAAATTTGAAGTTTTAATAACAGCATTCCACAACGTGAAGAAATATATAGAAAAACTACAGTTCATTACCCATGATATCCCAGCTTTAAGCCATGTACAGCAAGCACAACTGGCCTGTGAAGCCGGTGCCAAATGGATTCAATACAGATGCCTGACCAAAAAGGACGAAGAACTGCTGGAAGACATTGAACAAATTGCCACGATCTGCGACGACTGGGGAGCTACCCTGATCGTCACAGATCATATCCACCTGAAAGGCAAAGCCGATATCCAGGGTTTTCATATGGAAGACATGGAGGCTAATTTCATCGAACTGCGCAAGCAGCTGGGCGAAGAATATACCATAGGCGGTTCCTCCAACACCATCGAAGGTTTGATCCGTCTGTATAAAGAGGGCGTAGATTACGCCGGCTTTGGTCCTTTCCAGATCACCACCACCAAACCCAACAACGCCGCACTTCTGGGTGTAGAGGGTTATGCAAAAGCGATTGCCGTACTCAACAACCTGGACCTGGAACTCTCTGTTCTGGCCGTTGGCGGTGTAAGGCTGGAGGATGTGGATGCCCTGATGCAGACCGGCATTTTCGGTATCGCCGCTTCAGCAGCCATTAATCAGGCAGAAGATCTGCAGGAAGCCTATAAAGCCTTCTATCATAAAGTCATGTAGCGGAAATTTTATAAACAAATGATAGTTCTTTAATTTCAGGAGAACTACATTTGTTCAAAATATTTCCCCTTGAAAGACTTTGCCATCATCGACAAGCAGGACCCCTACGCGGCCCTGCGCTTCAAAGAATTCCGCTCCTATATGGGCATGCGTTTCTTTTTTACGTTTGCCTATCAGATGCAGGCCGTCATCATCGGCTTCCACATCTACCACCTCACCAAAGATCCGCTCGCGCTGGGACTGATTGGTCTTTGTGAAGCCGTCCCTTCTATTGGAATTGCTCTATACGGCGGATATATAGCCGATAAATCTGAAAAAAGAGCTTTGCTGCTGAAGATCTTTATCGGGGTATTTCTATGCTCCCTGGTCATGACCATTGTTACCTTGCAGCAAATGCACACCTATGTACCTGTCAAATACATTGTTCCGGTGATGTATCTCATGGTCTTCGGAATTGGTATCGCCAGGGGCTTCTACAGCCCGGCAGCCTTTTCCATCATGGGCCAGGTTGTACCTAAAGAACTCTACCCGAATTCCAGTACCTGGAACAGCTCTGCCTATATGACCGCTTCTATCGTAGGCCCGGCGGTTGGAGGATTGATCTATGCTTTCTTTGGGATAACGGTTACCTATTGCGTTATTCTTTTCTTTATTCTGATCGCCCTGGGCTGTATTGCCTTTCTTAAAAAACACCCGCCAAGATATATCCCTAAAGAAAGCATCATGAAAAGCCTCACCGAAGGTGTGCAATTTGTATTTAAAAGCAAAATGATGCTTGGAGCGATGAGTCTTGATCTCTTCTCTGTCTTTTTTGGCGGCGCGGTAGCCCTGCTTCCAGTCTTCGCCAATGATATTTTAAAAGTAGGTTCCGAAGGCCTTGGCTTTATGCGGGCTTCTGCCTCTGCCGGAGCCGTCCTCACCATGTTTGTGATGACACGCATCTCCCCAATGAGAAAACCCTGGAGAAACCTGCTCATTGCTGTGGTTGGCTTTGGCACCAGCATCATCTGTTACGGCCTGTCCAAGAACTTCTACCTGACTCTGATGTTCCTCTTCGCAGAAGGATCCTTTGACAGTGTCAGCGTACTGATCCGCTCTACCATCATGCAATTACTTACCCCTGATGAAATGCGCGGACGGGTCTCTGCAGTAAACAGTATGTTCATTGGCTCTTCCAACGAGATCGGGGCCTTCGAATCCGGTCTTACGGCAAAACTCATGCGAACTGTCCCTGCAGTGGTTTTTGGAGGTTGTATGACCATCCTAGTGGCCGGAATTACCTACTCCAAGACCAAAAGCCTGCTGGGCTTAACTCTCGATGACATCAGTGGCAGCAAAACAGAGCCTGCAGCGGTCTAAGCGTGCTCTACACGTTCACCTACCTGCTGGCGCCACATGGCAAAATACAGCCCTTTTTCGTCTAAAAGGTCTTCGTGTTTGCCTTGTTCGATAATATGGCCTTTTTCCAGCACAAAGATCCTATCGGCATGGCGGATTGTAGACAAGCGATGCGCAATCAAGATGGTCATATGACTGGTTTGTTCAGAAATCTCCCTGATGGTACCGGTAATTTCTTCTTCTGTTAAAGAATCCAGAGAAGAAGTCGCTTCGTCGAACACCAGGATATCCGGTTGGCGAAGTAAGGCCCGGGCAATAGACAGACGTTGTTTTTCGCCTCCTGATACTTTCACCCCACCTTCACCAATTACGGTATCCAGACCTTTATCGGCCCTGGCCAGCAGGTTATGACAAGCCGCCTGGTGCAATACCCGCATGCACTCTTCATCCGTAGCCAGGGGACGTACAAACTGCAGGTTCTCGCGGATGGTACCCGAGAACAACTGTGTATCCTGTGTCACAAAACCGATCTTTTCCCTCAACTGGTCCAGATCAATATCTTTACCGGAAATTTCATTATAAAAAACCTCTCCTTCCATAGGCTGGTATAAGCCCACCAGCAATTTCACCAGGGTTGTTTTTCCTGAACCCGAAGGCCCGACAAAGGCAATGGTTTCTCCGTTCCGGGTCTTGAAACTAATATTATTCAAGGCATTCGCTCTTCCTGTCAGGTGTTTAAAATTAACATTTGCGAAAGAAAGCCTGGTGATCTTATCCAGTTTCACCGGATTTTCCGGTTTCACATCTATTGGCGTACTTAATATTCTTTTAAAATTACCCAGAGACACTTCAGCCTCCCTCCAGGACAGGATCACGTTACCCAATTCCTGAAGTGGTCCAAAAAGGAAAAAAGAATAGAATAAGAAAGAGAAATATTGTCCTGGTGAAATGGTGTTCTCAAAGATCAGGATCAACAAGACCACCACCATGGTACTCCGCACCAGGTTAACCGTTGTGCCCTGCACAAAACTCATACTTCTTACAAACTTCACTTTCTTGAGCTCCAGGCCCAGAATTTTATAGGTTGTCTTGTTCAGTCTTTCAATTTCCTGATTGGCCAGCCCTAAACTTTTCACCAGTTCTATATTCCTCAAAGATTCAGTTGTAGAACCGGCAAGCGCAGTCGTCTCTGCAACAATGGTCTTCTGTATGGTTTTTATTTTCCGGCTCAGAAACCAACTCACAAAACTGATGATCGGAATAGCAGAAAAATAAATCAGGGTCACTTTATAGCTTACTGCAACAGAGTAAACAATAACAAAGACCATTCCGATCAAGCTCACAAACAGGATACTGATAAAAGAGGTAATGAACTTCTCGCTGTCCAGACGTACTTTTTGCAGGATGCCTAGTGTTTCTCCGCTTCTCTGGTCTTCAAAAACCTGGTAAGGCAATTCAAGAGAATGTTTCAAGCCATCTGCATACATTCTGGCCCCTACTTTCTGCACAATGATACTGGTAAAATAATCCTGGAAGTTCTTGGCAATCCTCGACACCATGGCCGCACCAATACTCAA
Organism: Pedobacter nutrimenti; assembly: GCF_032678445.1. Classification (GTDB taxonomy): domain Bacteria; phylum Bacteroidota; class Bacteroidia; order Sphingobacteriales; family Sphingobacteriaceae; genus Pedobacter; species Pedobacter nutrimenti_A. The sequence goes on along the minus strand of NZ_JAVTSQ010000014.1, from coordinate 48,785 downwards.
TCCAACCAAACCCAATACTCCCCAAACAAATTCATTTCTGGAAAGGATATCCTTTTTTTCTATAAACCGGTCTACGATCCTTCCGGTGATATAAGGATCAAGCAAAGAAAAACCTATATTAATGGAAGCCAGGACGAGTGCAAGCACAACAACCCATTGGTGCCGTTTTAGATACTGAATCAATAATTTCATTTTGTTTGCAAATAGTTTTCAAATACACAATTGGTATAACTATTTGGGCTTCAAAAATAAAGAAAGGGAATATAGCTTCCACTATATTCCCTTTTAATTACAACAATATTATAATTCGTCGGCTTTAAACCGTCATGATGTCTTTCTCTTTCACCTCTGCGTGTTTATCCACTTTAATGATGTATGCATCGGTAATTTTCTGAACTTCGCCTTCACCTGTCTTAATTTCATCATCAGAAACAGCTTCTCCTTTTAATTTTTTGATCTTTTCGTTCGCATCTTTACGGATGTTGCGGATCGCAATCTTTCCTCTCTCTGCCTCTTCTTTGACTTTTTTAACCAGTTCCTTTCTGCGCTCTTCTGTAAGCGGCGGAACAACCAAACGGATAATAATACCGTCATTCTGAGGGTTGATTCCGATATTGGCTTCTAAAATGGCTCGCTCTATAGGTGTTAACAATGTTTTTTCCCAAGGCTGGACGAGTAAAGTACGTGCATCCGGCGTATTGATACTGGCCACCTGGCTCAATGGTGTCGGGTTACCATAGTAATCTACCATGATACCTTCCAGCATACCTGCAGAAGCTTTTCCAGCACGAATTTTGGTCAGCTCAGACTCGCAATGTGCAATAGCTTTGTCCATTGTAGCCTGGGCGTCTTGTAATTGTTTCTTTATGAGGTCATTCATAATTTGTGTTGTTTGTGCAAAAATATAAAAAAATCTAAAATCAGCCTTTTACGAGTGTTCCTATCTCCTCACCCTTAGCAATTTTCATAAAATTGCCCGGCTTATTCATATCAAAAACGATAATTGGAAGTTCATTTTCTTCACAAAGTGTAAATGCAGTCATATCCATTACATTTAATCCTTTGGCATAAACCTCTCTAAAAGAAATTTTATCGAAACGTGTTGCAGTAGGGTCTTTTTCCGGATCCGCTGTATAGATTCCATCTACACGGGTACCTTTTAAAACCACATCCGCTTTGATCTCAATTGCCCTTAAAGCAGCAGCAGAGTCTGTCGTAAAATAAGGATTACCTGTACCTGCACCGAAAATAACCACACGTCCTTTTTCAAGGTGCCTAACAGCTCTTCTGCGGATAAATGGTTCACAAATCTGTTCCATTTTGATCGCCGTAAGCAACCTGGTTTTCAGACCAACTTTTTCCAAAGCATCCTGAAGCGCCATACTGTTGATCACAGTAGCCAGCATACCCATATAATCTGCCTGTGCACGGTCCATTCCTGATTTCTCAGCACTCAAACCCCTGAAGATATTCCCTCCTCCAATCACGATGGCCACCTCAAGCCCCTGAGCATGCACCGCTTTGATATCCTCTGCGTATTGTCTAACGCGCTCATTGTCAATTCCGTATTGCTTATCGCCCATCAGCGATTCGCCACTTAATTTTAATAGGATCCTTTTATATTTCATGAGTCCAAAAATAGCTATTTGTTTTAATTATTGGGGATCAAATATTCATGTCCTCCAACAAAAACCTTTTGCAGGTTTAAATTATCATCCAGGAGCAACAGATCAGCCGTTTTACCAGGTGCAATTGTTCCTAGAGAACCTTCCAGTCCCATGAGTTTTGCCGGGTATGCAGAAGCCATATCCAGCGCATGGTTCAATGGTATCCCGCAAAATTTCACGCAATTTCTTACCGCATCCAGCATGGTAATACTGGACCCGGATAAAGTACCATCCGGAGTAATATATTTATCTCCGTTAAGCTGGTGCTGATACGGTCCGATATCACACGGTGTTACCGCATCTGTAATCAGGAACAGTCGCTCTTTCATTACCTGATAACTCATTTTCACCATCTCGAAGTCCACATGGTTACCATCGGCGATAATGCTTGCCATTGCGGTTGGGTGACTGAATACCGCAACAGGCAGATTTGGGTTCCTATGATGAATAGATGGCATGGCATTGAACAAATGAGTAGTTGTTTTAAATCCTTTGTTATAAGCTGCCGTAGCTTGTTCAAAATTGGCATCACTATGTCCCAGAGATAAGACCACCCCTTCGTCCAGCAAATATTGGATCACTTCGTCATCTTGAAGTTCGGCCGCCATGGTCATAAATTTAACCGTGCCATCGGCATAGTCCATCAACCTCTTTACTGTCTCCAGAGTCGCCTTGTGCATATAAGCTTCAAGATGTGCCCCTCTGCGCTTAGGGTTCAGGAACGGGCCTTCCAAATGCAGCCCCATAAATCCTTTTGCTTCGTTCCTATACACTTTTGCAGCATCTATCGCCTCATAAAACACCTCCATTGTATTGGTTGCAAGGCATGCCAGAAAATGCGTAGTACCTTTGCTCATCAGATCGTTATCCATCTGTCTTAAAGTATCAACAGTTGGATAAGCAGAGAACAAATTGCCTCCGCTACCATAAATCTGCAGTTCAATAAAAGCAGGTGCCAGGTAATTACCCTTTACGTCAATAACCGTATATCCATCCGGGATTCCACCTGTAGTTATAGCCTTTATCTTACCCTCTTCAATTAGAACATTTTGAGTATGGGTCAAGTGGCCATTAGTAAAGAGTTTTACGTTCGTTATTGCGATCATAGGTCAGGAATTAGTAGGAAACCGGGGCAAATATAAGGCAAAAAAAAATCCCTCACAGGGAGGGATTTTTTTATCAAATAAAATTTTGATTAAGAACCTAATTGTACACGTTTGAATGAAGTAACAGTTAGATCTTTTGAAGTATCGTTTAAGAATTTACGAACATCTTTAGAAGAATCTTTAACAAATTCCTGGTTCAATAAAGTACTGTCTTTGTAGAACTTGTTCAATTTACCAGCAGCAATTTTTTCAACCATTTCTTCTGGTTTACCTTCAGCACGGATTTGCTCTTTAGCAATTTCAGTTTCGCGCTCAATAGTAGTTGAATCTACGTCTGCTTTATCTAAAGCAACCGGGTTCATTGCAGCAATTTGCATAGCTACATCTTTACCAGCTTCTTCAACACCATCAACATTTTGGTTTAAAGCAACCAATACACCTAAACGGTAGTTACCGTGGATATAAGGAACAACTTTTTCACCTGTAACAGTTTCGAATTTAGAGATACCAATTTTCTCACCAATTTTACCAGTGTTTTCTACAATGATATCTGAAACTTTCTGACCATCTACTTCAAGAGCTAATAACTCTTCTAAAGAAGCTGGGTTTTTCTCAATAGCCAAATCAGCAAATTTGTTACCCAAAGCAACGAAATCAGCATTTTTAGCTACGAAGTCAGTTTCGCAGTTCAATTCTACAACAACACCACGTTTACCGTCTGCTGTAGCTTTAGCGATAACAACACCTTCGTTAGAATCACGATCCTGACGGCTGGCTGCTACCTTAGCACCTTTTTTACGTAAGTAATCAACGGCTGCTTCAAAATCGCCGTTTGCTTCTGTTAATGCTTTTTTGCAATCCATCATACCGGCACCGGTTTGTTGGCGTAATTTGTTTACATCTGCAGCAGTAATTTGTACTGACATTTTTGTTTCCTTTTTAAGTTTTATTTAAAAAAATAAGGGTTGTATATTGATTGTTGTAAGTAAAACCCGCAACGCACAACATACAACCCAAAATTATATTATCTACGCTTCGCTGGTTCCTTCTTCAGACTCAGCACTCACTTTTTTTCTTCTTTCGCCAGGTGCAGCAGTTTCCGGAGCATCAGCAGCAGCTTTAGCAGCTACAGCTTCTTTTTCAGCTTCATCATCTTTCTCACGCTTGCGTTCGTCTAAACCTTCTTCAATCGCTTTGATGATAACATCCGTGATTAAAGAGATAGATTTAGTTGCATCATCATTCGCCGGAATAGGGAAATCGATGTTCGAAGGATCAGAGTTTGTATCCACCATTGCAAATGTTGGAATGTTTAATTTCAACGCTTCGCTCACAGCGATATGCTCTTTTTTAACGTCAATTAAAAAGATAGCAGCTGGTAAACGGTTAAGATCCGCGATACCACCTAATAAGCTTTCCAATTTGATACGCTCACGCTGAATCATTAAACGCTCTTTCTTAGAAAGGATCGAATAAGTACCGTCTTTAGTCATTTTATCGATGTTAGACATCTTTTTGATAGACTTACGTACGGTAGCAAAGTTAGTTAACATACCACCTAACCAACGCTCAGTTACGAAAGGCATGTTTACTTTTTTTGCTTGCTCAGCAACGATTTCTTTAGCTTGTTTCTTAGTTGCTACAAATAAGATCTTACGACCTGATTTTACGATTTGTTTAATCGCAGAAGCAGCTTCTTCAGTTTTAGTTAAAGTTTTATTTAAATCTATAATGTGGATACCATTGCGCTCCATGAAAATGTAAGGCGCCATTTTTGGGTTCCATTTACGGGTAAGGTGACCAAAGTGTACACCTGCATCCAATAAGTCTTGATATGTTGTTCTTGCCATTGTGTTGTCTCCTTACGATTAACGTTTACTGAATTGGAATTTCTTACGTGCTTTCTTACGTCCTGGTTTCTTACGCTCAACCATACGCATATCACGGGTCATTAACCCTTTAGCGCGTAATGCTGGTTTTTTCTCAGCATCTAATTCAACAATAGCTTTAGCAATAGCTAAACGAACAGCCTCTGCCTGGCCTTTAACACCTCCACCCGCTACGTTTACAGTAATATCATATTGACCAACTGTTTCAGAAACTTCTAAAGATTGGTTAACGATATATTGTAAAGGTAATGTTGGGAAATATACTTTGTGATCTTTACCATTTACGGTAATAGTGCCGTTGCCTTCTTTTAAATAGATACGTGCAACAGCAGTTTTTCTTCTTCCTGAAGTATTAGTAACTGACATTTCTTTCTTCCTTTAATTAAAGTGTAATGGTTTTTGGTGATTGTGCCTGGTGAGGATGCTCAGAACCTGCATAAACAAAAAGGTTGGTGTACAATTTAGCACCCAATTTTGTTTTAGGTAACATACCACGAACAGCTTTCTCGATAACACGTGTAGGGTGTTTCGCCATTAACTCTTTCGGAGAGATGAAACGTTGACCACCTGGATAACCAGTGTAAGAAATGTATTCTTTCTCACTGAATTTGTTTCCGGTCAATTTTACCTTGTCTGCATTAATAACGATAACGTTATCTCCGCAATCTACGTGTGGGGTGTACTCAGGCTTGTTTTTACCACGGATGATCATTGCGATCTTCGATGACAAGCGCCCCAAAATCTCGCCTTCCGCATCAACAACAACCCACTGTTTGTTAACAGTTTTTGCATTGGCCGAGACAGTTTTGTAACTTAACGTATTCACTTGCTTGTATTTAATTTGTTAATAATTATTTATTGCCCCCTAAAATTTAGGGACTGCAAAGATAGATAGAAATCTTTTAATTATCAAATGCTTAGATAAAAAGAAATTACAAAATCTTTTGTTCAGATTTTCCATTTGGCCGTTGATATTCAAAAAGCAAAGATTTAAAAGGCAAAAAACTCGAAGAAACTCCGGTAAAGAATAAAAAAATGATGGCATCTGCTCGAATGCTGGCTGAGCTTAGGCGAGCTGAAAAAGCTCGCAAACCTCAAAGGCATTCTCCCAGACACCGTCATTTTTTTCCTGGATGCATAACCTGTTTGGCGCTTTATAAACCTATCCAAAACCAAATTCCATATTTTATCCTTAGATCCCGACAAAAGCACCATGAACATTTCTGTTCTGTGATTTTTCAATTTCCTGTTTCATTTTTCTTAACTTCATACATGAATAACTTCAATTGGCATTCTGAACCCCTAAACAGCAATACCATCATTACTGCTAATTATAAAAATACGCAAAATGTCAGGCGTTTTTTCCAATCCCATTTTGGCACTAATTTTAAAATGAACCGAGAATTTATGGCTTGGCTGAAGACCAATGCCGGCAAGACACTGGGAGATGCAATAAAGGCGTTTGAAAACAAAAAACTACCGTAACTATACTCTAACAAAATATCTATCCCGCCTACCTCCATTTCCTCTGCACCATACCCGGTCACCACCCTCCTCTGCAATTTGCTAAGGAAAATTCTCGTACGCTGCGGAAAGACCTCAGAGATCTGCGGGCTCCTTCAGCCCGCCTGATATCGTTAGTCTTGAAGCAGCTGTACAGAATTTTCCAAAAATTCACCTCCCTAATTATTATCTTAGACTGTAAAACTAAAAACCGCGTTACTTGTTTAACCTTAAGCGAACGAATTAGAATTTAAAATTATGACAAAAGAAACTAAAATAATTGCAGGCCTGCTGGCAGGAGCTGCACTAGGCGCCGCAGTAGCATTGATCCTTTCTACCGATAAAGGAGACGATTTAAAAGAAAGCGTAACAGATTGGTTCGCTGACCTTATTGATTCCTCAAAAGACAAACTGGCCAATGTAGCCGACTCTGTGAAAGATTCTATCTCTAAAGTACGCGCATAGAATTCCTCAATGAAGATCGCATTTCATGGCGCGGCGAGAGTCGTAACAGGTAGTAAGCATCTTATTACCTTAAGTAACAACACCAAAATCCTATTGGATTGCGGAATGTTCCAAGGCATGGGCGAAGTAACCGACCACTTAAACGGTTACTTCGGCTTTACCCCATCAGAAGTTAATTACATGGTACTTTCCCATGCACACATAGACCATTGCGGCTTACTCCCCAGACTCGTTGCAGAAGGCTTTACCGGCCCGGTGTACTGTACCCCCGCAACCATGGACCTCACCCGGATCCTGTTGATGGATTCAGCAAAAATCCAGATGCAGGATGCAGAATACCTGAACCGCAAGAGAAAAGAAGGTCAACCCATAGAAGAACCCTTGTATACCGAAGACGATGTCGTTAAAGCCCTCGGACAATTTAAAGTGGTGGACTATGACACGGACTTTGAAATCAATTCCCAAATCAGCCTGAGGTTAACAGATGCCGGCCACATTCTTGGCAGTGCCGCCGTACACCTTACCCTGCAGGAGGAGGGAAAAACCACTAAACTCACTTTCAGCGGAGATGTGGGCCGCTATGGCGACCTCTTACTGAAAAGCCCACAGAATTTTGCCCAGGCAGATTATATCGTGATGGAATCCACCTACGGAGATTCACTGCACAAAGACCTTGAGCCCATAGAAAATATGCTCTATGAGATCATCAATCAAACCTGCAACATAAAAAAAGGCAAGGTGATCATTCCAGCCTTCAGCGTAGGCCGTACACAGGAATTGCTATATGCACTCAACAGTCTTGAACTCAAGCATAAACTGCCTGACGTGGCCTACTATGTAGACAGCCCACTTTCTGAAAAAGCCACACAAGTACTGAAAGACCACCCCGAAGTATACAACAATGGCGTTAAAGAAGTCATGAAAGTAGACCATGACGTATTCAGTTTCAAAGGACTCCGCTTTATAGAAACCGTAGAAGAGTCCAAAGCCCTGAACAACGATCCCCGTCCATGTGTCATCATATCCGCATCCGGAATGGCAGAAGGCGGAAGGGTCAGACACCATATCCGCAACAACATCGGCAACCAGAAAAACACGATTCTAATGGTTGGTTACTGCGAACCCAACTCTTTAGGCGGGAAATTATTGGCCGGAAACAAAGTGGTCTATATCTTCCGGGAAGAATACCAGGTCATCGCTGAAGTCAGGTCCATCCGTTCCATGAGTGCACACGGAGATTATGAGGATTTACTTCATTTCCTGGGCGGTCAGGATCCAGCCAAGGTTAAACAATTGTTTCTGGTACATGGGGAATACCCGGTACAGCAACACTTTGCGCAGCGGCTCAATGACCACGGATTCAAACAAGTCCTGATCCCGCAGCTGCACCAGGAGATAGAACTCTGATCCGCTCCGAATTTATAGATCATTAGTATCTTTGCCCAATGGACATTTTTGGAGAAGCACTGCAAGATCAGTTTATAAAAGGAACAACAGAGACCCTCTGGCTCCACAATTCTTATGATGCCCCGGAAGAAATGCCGGTAGATATTTTTTTCCGGGGACCTGAAGAGATGCCGGAAATCGAACTGAAAGCCTTAGCGTTGTGCAGGGGCACGGTACTCGATGCAGGCGCTGGCGCTGGCAGTCATGCCCTGTGGCTCCAGCAGCAAAAGATAGAAGTCACTGCACTCGACATCTCAGAAAAAGCAACCGCCATTATGAAACAACGGGGGGTGAAACAGGTACTCCGGCAAGACCTCTTCTCCCTGAAAGGGCAGCAATTCGACACCCTGCTCCTGCTCATGAATGGTATTGGACTCACCGGAAGTATTGCCGGTTTACAGGATTTCCTGCAATGGTCTAAATCCCTGCTGAAAAAAGACGGGCAATTGCTGTTTGACAGCTCAGATATTGCCTATCTCTATCAGGATATAGACTTTCCACAGAACAAATATTATGGAGAAGTAGCCTATCAATACGAATACAAACAACAAAAAGGCAACTGGTTCAACTGGCTATATGTGGATCAGGCGATGTTGTTGAAACTGGCCAAAGAAGCGGGATGGCATTGCGAAATTGTACTGGAAGATGAGTATGACCAGTACCTTGCCCGGCTCCGGCCAATCACCGGGTAGCTGTGAAGCAATATAAAAAAAGGGTGACCCTGGTATAGGATCACCCTTTATATCTTAATAAGATAGGTGCTTATGCGCGTTCTTCCCAGATCGCAGCAATATTAATGATCGTTTGCACTGCTTTTTCCATATCCTGTACAGAAACCCATTCCTGCTTGCCATGAAAAGCATGCTCGCCTGCAAAAATATTTGGACAAGGCAAGCCCATCAATGATAAACGGGAACCATCTGTTCCTCCCCTGATGCTTTGTTTCTTCGGTTCAACCCCCGCTCTTTCAATGGCCAATGTACCGTATTCAATAACCTGAGGATACTGATCCAGTACACTTTTCATATTGCGGTATTGTGCTTTGATCGTTAAATCAAAAGTAGAATTTGGATAAGATTTAAGCACATCTTCTGCTACCAACCTCAGTGTTTCTCCATGCTGGGCAAGCAGGGCATCGTCAAAATCACGAAGGATAAAACTAGCCTGAGCTTGCTCTACATTTCCATGAATGGTTCCCGGATGAATAAAGCCTTCTTTATTGCTGGTGGCTTCCGGCGTTAAACGATCTTTCGGTAATGCATCAATAATCGCACAAAGGATTTTGATGGCACTTTCCATTTTTCCTTTGGCAAAACCCGGATGAGAGCTCACTCCATTAACGGTTAATACCGCTCCGTCTGCAGAAAAAGTCTCATCTTCTATAGAACCCAGGGTTTCTCCGTCAATGGTATAAGCGAAATCTGCACCCAGTTTTTTCAGATCAGCCTTATCTACACCACGTCCAATCTCCTCATCAGGTGTAAACAAAATTTTAATGGTTCCATGCTTAATATCCGGGTTGGCCACCAGGAAAGCCGCAGCTTCCATGATCTCCGCCACACCAGCTTTATTGTCTGCACCCAGCAGTGTTGTACCGCTGGCCGTAATAATATCATTTCCGATCTGGTTCTTCAGATCCTTGTGTTCCTTTAACTTCAGAATAATGGTTTCATCATCCGGTAAAACCAGATCCTGCCCCTGATAATTCCGGTGGATGATCGGTTTTACATTTAACCCACTGCAATCCGGTGAGGTATCCATATGTGAACAAAAACAGATTACTGGCACCTTTTTGTCGGTATTGGAAGGGATTGTAGCATATACATAACCATGTTCGTCCAGATGTGCATCTTCAAGGCCTGCCGCCAATAACTCTTCTACCAATACACGGCCCAGGTTTTTCTGTTTTTCCGTTGAGGGCGTGGTGGTCGAATCTGGATCAGACTGCGTATCTATTTGCACATACTTCTTAAAGCGTTCTGCCAGTGATTCTGTTTTATTTTGATATTTTAGCATAATTTTAAAGAATAAAGTCTGTTTAAGCTTATTAGATATAAACAGGTTCCAAAGGTAAAGAAAGATTACACTAACTTAAAAGGCATCCCTTGAAAACAATATTTACAGTTATATTCCTTTCGCTCTCCCTAAGTCTATTTGCACAATCCAATTTTTATAAAATTAGCGTTGGGGGCGGAGCTGGAATTACCCAGTCTTTTGCCGATCTTAGAAAGCATGATTTCGGACTGGCAGGCTATGTAACCGCAGATTATATGTTTACGCCTTTCGTCAGTCTGGGCCTGGAAGCGCAGGCAGGGCAGATCAATGGCGGCGACAAACAAACTGATCCCAATCACCGTCAGTTCATTAATACCTATAAATCTGTTACCGCCAATGGAAAACTCTATCTGGGCGCGCTGACAGACTACGAACACAACGAATTTCTAAGTGCCATCAAGGGGCTATATGCCGGCGCCGGACTGGGTCTGATCCAGAATAAAGTAAGCAATGTCCGGATCAAACCCTACCAGGATGGAACCACCGACGCCAACTCTTATGTATTTCCGGGCGAGAACCAAAGTAAGGAAATCACAGTTCCTTTAAACCTGGGGATCAATTTCTACCTGGCCGACCAGAATGGGGCCTATCGCTATGTGTTAAATTTCAACTACCAGGCCAATATTACTCTTGGAGAAGGCCTGGACGGTTATGACGACTCGACTGTCCGCCTGGTCAATGGAAGGCCGGATATATACACTTATTTTAGCATTGGGATCCGGTATAACCTTGGCCCCCTCGGACTGTCTCAAAAAACCTTTCGCCGCTATTAAATGAGAATCCTGATCTTATCTATTATTCTATTCAGTATGATGAAAGCTTCCGCTCAGCAAACGCCTTTCGAACTTAGCCATAAGCAAGAAACAGCTACCTATCCACAGGTCATTGAACATTATGAAAAACTGGCCGCAACTTACCCCCAGGCCAAACTGTTTACCTATGGCACAACGGATTTTGGAAAGCCCCTGCATTTGCTGGTTTTATCCAGAGATAAAATCTTTGATCCGGCCCTGATCCGGAAGAACAACAAAAGGATTTTTCTAATCAATAATGGCATCCACCCCGGGGAACCTGAAGGTGTAGATGCCTGCATGATGCTGGCCAGAGACCTGCTTAAAAACGACAGAATCCCAGAAAATACAGTAATCTGTATAATTCCTTTATACAATATAGACGGAAGCTATAACCGGACCAGCACTTCCAGAGCCAATCAAAACGGACCTGTAGCCTATGGTTTCCGGGGCAACAGCAGGAACTATGACCTGAACCGGGATTTCATTAAAACCGACTCCAAAAACTCCGCCGCTTTTCAACAAATATTTAACCTCTGGCAACCGGAAATCTTTGTCGATACACATACCAGCAACGGCGCAGACTACCAGTACACCATGACCCTCATCCCAACACAAAAGGATAAGCTGAATCCTATACTTTCTGCCTACCTGACCGGCCGTATGCTCCCTGCATTGTATACGCAAATGGCGCAAAAGGGATTTGAGCTAATACCTTATGTCAATTCTGTGGAAGAAACGCCTGATGCCGGCATTGAAGGCTTTCTGGAAACACCCCGCTTTTCTACAGGTTATACCACACTACACAATACCATTGGCTTTATGCCGGAGACGCACATGCTCAAGAGTTACGACAAACGGGTAGAATCGACCTATAAACTTCTGGAAACGTATATAAACGTAGTGGTAAAGGATGCGGAGCAAATTGGAAACAACAAGAAGAAAGCAGACCTTGCCGTTGCCACACAAAAAGAATTTACCCTGACCTGGAAGCTGGATAAAGAAAAATATGAGGAGCTCCCCTTTAAAGGATACGAGGCCGCCTATAAACCCAGCCAGGTCAGCGGAGCACCAAGGCTTTATTATGACCGCAATAAACCTTATACCCGCAGCATCAAAGAATGGAACCATTTCCTGCCCGATGTGCGGGTCCAAAAACCTGTGGCTTATCTCATTCCAAAAGCCTGGACTAAAGTGATAGAGCTCCTTAAACTAAACAACGTGGTACTAAAAGAACTCCGGGAGGATGCCGTTCTGCCAGTTGAATCTTATTATATTGCCGATTTCAAAACCGTTGGCCATCCTTTTGAAGGCCACTACCTGCATTCCAATGTACAACTGGATACCCGGCAACAACAGCTGGCGTTTTACAAAGGCGACTATATCGTTTACGTCAATCAGCCCCAGAACCGCTATATTGTTGAAACCCTGGAACCGCAGGCTACAGACTCCTTCTTCAACTGGAATTTCTTTGATTCCGTACTTGGACAGAAAGAACATTATTCGGCCTATGTTTTTGAGGATACCGCAGCAGAACTCCTGGAAAAGGATCCGGAATTAAAGGCAAAACTGGACAAAGAAAAACTTAAATATCCTGATCCCGCAGCAAAAGGAGATGCTCTGCTTGAATTTGTCTATAAAAATTCTGATTATTACGAAAAAACACATTTGCGATACCCTATTGCAAGACTACAAAACGATATTTCCATTAGCTTAAAATAACATGATAGAATATTTAAACCATACACCGGTTGCCTCCATTATTTTTGTGTTCACCCTGGTGACCAGCATCTACGCTTTTAACGATCATATTCTCTTTGGTAAATTCATGCTGCATCCCTACAGTGTATACAGGAGAAGCAAGATTTATACTTTGATCACCAGCGGGCTGATCCACTCCAACTGGATGCACCTGATTTTCAACATGTTTACCTTTTTCTTCTTTGCCTTTAAACTGGAAGCCACCATTGGCCACTGGCAATTTGCGCTGGTGTATTTCCTTGGCCTGGTGCTCAGCGACCTTCCTTCTGTCATTAAACACAAAGATGATTTCTGGTACAACAGCCTTGGGGCCTCAGGTGCCATCAGCGCGGTCCTGTTCAGCTATATCCTTTATTACCCTCTGGATACCCTGATGATCTTTCCCTTGCCTATTCCGATCTGGGCTTTTTTATTCGGTATCCTTTACCTGATCTATTGCTGGTATATGTCCAGAAACTCCAGAGACAATATTAACCATGACGCCCACCTGTTCGGTGCCATCACGGGTGTTATTGTAACCATTATCCTGGAACCAGCCATTATCCCGCATTTCATTGCAGCCTTAACCGGCGCCGGATCGGCCTTTCGTTAAACCTCAGGTAAAAAGGGTGGATGGAAATAACTTACCGGTGCGGTGGGGTCTTTGATGATCTCAAATAAAGTCAGGTTCCATGGCTTCCAGAAGTTTTCCAACACCTGACCATAAGTCTTGTGCTGCCATACGTCGAAAAGTGGTTTATTCAAAGTGCCTTTCAAAGGCATGGCATCAATATAGATTGTGCCCTCCACTGGCATCACCCCATATTCCGGCAAGCGGTTGAACAGAAAGGCCGAATAAAAGAAACGTGCGCAAAGCTCTTCGTATTGTTGCTCTGACAAAGCTTTACCCGCGATAGAATCCAGGATTTCCTGGTGAAATTTCTTATTGGTTCCATTATCCTGCAAACAGGCAATGATACCAAAATCCTTCAGTTTCAAAGAAAAAGTGAGGGTATTGATCTCATCGCGAAAGCTAAAATAATGATCCGTTTGTTCCAGTGGCACCACCACGATAGACCATGGGGTAAAATCTTCAAAAACCACATCCAGGTAAATGCTCTGGATCATGGTGTTCAGGTTGCCAAATTTATGCATCAAGCCCTGCGACATGTTCAATCCATCACCACTGAGTTGTTGCAAACGGATGGCCGCATTCATTTCGATATAGATCAGACCGTACATAAACTTGCCAATCCACTGGAAAAGCTCCCTTTCTTCCAGTTGGGATACCCCCTGGTAACCTTTGGCAAAAGCAGCAGCTACCTTTTCTTCCAGGGGCTGTATGAAATGCTCCAGTACCTCGGTATTGCAAGGTACCTTCAAGGCATTATAAGACCGCACACTTTCATCAAGCAACTTGATCTGCTCCTCTCCGGTGTAATTGGCGACCTGTAAAAGCCAGGCCGGCAAAATATTTACTTCTTGTATGGGCGAATTAAAAGTATCACCGCTCAAAAAGCAGTTTTTATACTTAAAATCAAAGTTTTTAAAGGGCTGGTATACTGAACTGTTCATAAGAAAGCGCAATATTAGGCATATTATTTTTACATTCGTTAAACAGCTCATTTTTTAACCTTGATATTACCAAACGACTAAAAAAACCTATGCAGGCCTCTTATATCTCCTATCATCTTGACCTTAAACATCCCTTTGCCATTGCTAAATTTTCGAGGACCAGCACCCCGCTGCTGCTACTCCGGCTCAGGTATGAACAGGAAGAAGGTTATGGTGAAGCTTCAATGGTCCCTTATATGGGGGAGAGCTACGAGTCTGCAACAGCATTCCTGGCCAAAGTAGATTGGAGCTGCCTTCCTTACCCTTTTAATTTTCCAGAGATCATTGCTTACCTGGACAGCCTTGCAGCAGGGCACCCCGCCATTAAAGCCGCAATAGACATTGCCCTGAACGACCTGAACGGGAAATTACAACAAAAACCCTGCTACCAGATTTACGGGGCAGATCCGCAGAAAATGCCGGTCACTTCTTATACCATCGGCATTGACAGCCCTGAAGTGATCCGGGAAAAGGTAGCTGACGCTGCAGGATTTAAGGTGCTTAAGGTTAAACTGGGCCGGGACAATGACAAAGAATTAATCAGCACGGTCAGAAGCCTCACTAATCTGCCCTTGTATGTTGATGCCAACCAGGGCTGGGACAACCGCAAAAAAGCCATAGACATGATCTACTGGCTCCATGACCAGGGTGTTGTACTTATTGAACAACCCATGAATAAAGCCGACACAGAAGGCAATGCCTGGCTGACCGGCAGAAGCCCGATACCCATCCTGGCCGATGAAGCGGCGCAGCGTCTGGCCGATCTGGAGCAAATCAGAGGAGCTTACCATGGCATCAATATTAAACTAATGAAAAGTGCCGGAATGTATGAGGCTCATCAAATGATCCTCAAAGCCAGAAGTTACGGGATGAAAATTCTGATCGGCTGTATGAGTGAGACTTCCTGCGCTTCTCTTGCTGCCGCTGCACTGGCCCCTTTATGCGACTGGGCAGATCTGGATGGGCCCTGGCTCACCAAGAACAATCCCTTTACCGTCCCGGAATTACAGGAAGGAAAATATCAGTTAAATGATCTTCCAGGCCTGGGCCTGGAAGGAATTAAGACTGATTTGTTCGATTCTTGATCTCCTGACGAAACTCCTTGGTCAGTTTGATCTTCAAATAGAAAAAAAATATGGTTGTGGCGATGAACAATCCGCCCGCCGGGTAATTGTGGTTCTGAAAACCCCATTTTATTCCCAGTACAGACACAATGATCCCTATAGTATAGAAGACATTTAATGCAATTTTCTTCTTCATACTAGTATACTGGCATGTTCGGATCAAAAGCTTCCTGCCAGGCCAGAATACCGCCTTTTAGGTTGTACAGATTGGTAAAACCATGTAATTGTTCCAGTTGCATAACCGCAGCAGCACTTCTTTTACCACTTCTGCATTGGATAATTACAGGCTTATCTGTAGCCACTCTGTCTACTTCGATCAGCAATCCGCCAAGAGGAATATTTTCTCCGTTCAGGTTAGAGGTTTCATATTCAAAAGTCTCTCTGACATCGATCAGTTGAAAATCTTCCTTATTGTCTATTTTCTGTTTAAGTTCTTGTACAGTAACTTCCTTCATTGTATTCAATTTTTCTCAAAGATAATCATTTAAAATAAATGAGATCCGCCCTCCGGAAAATGTGACAATTTCAAAATATTTTAGAAATTGCGCTGTAACAACTCTGTGTGGCAAGCGTTTAATAGTAAGTCTTTACTAATTTTGACCTCATCATGAATTCGATCAGCCGTTTCTTCTGGTTTTGCTCCGGCGTGCATATTGGTACCCTGGAGAAACACCCTACAGAACACAACAAATATATCGGCATAGGAGCCACTATTTTTTTTACAGGTCTGTTTGCGGCACTCTCTGGTGGTTATGCCATGTATTTTGTATTCAAAGGTGATACCGCGGCGGTATTGTTCGCTTTATTCTTTGGACTGCTCTGGGGGCTGGCTATTTTTAATATGGACCGGTATATCGTTTCTTCCATTGACAAGAATGCTTCCTCTGCCAAACAGATGCTGCAGGCCACACCAAGAATCCTGCTGGCCATTATGATCGGGATGGTGATTTCCCGTCCGCTGGAACTGAAAATCTTTGATAAAGAAATTAAAGAGCGCCTCAAAGTGAGCTATATGAACAACCAACGTTCCAAGATTGATACCCTCAACGGCTCCTTTGATAAAAAATACAAGATTGAACTCGGCAAGCTCAAGGAAGCCAAAGCGCAACGGGATTCTCTGGAAAGCGGCATCAAAGCCGACCGTCAGAAACTCAACTTTGAGATCTTTGGAAACAAGACCACGGAAACCTCGGGTGTGATGGGCTATGGACCTTATGCCAAACGTAAAGAAGCAGAATTGAAACAAAGAGAACAGAATCTGGATACCCTAAGTGCAGATGTACGAAAGCTGGAACAGTTTGTAGATGACCGGAAACAGTTTGACGGCCTCATGACTGAGAAATTGTATACGGGAAAAGAACTGGACAGCCTGACCAATATCGCCGGTTTTGCAGACAGAAACTGGGCTCTAGGTCAGCTCAGCTTTAATCCCAACGGCACCAGGGACCTCAACACCTCTCTTGCAGTTACTTTTATTGGATTACTTTTCATTTTCTTTGAATGTTTACCGGTATTTGTAAAAATGATGAGCGCACGCGGGTCCTATGATCATGCTATAGCCAATCTGGAGGAAGTACAGATGCACAGTTCGGATAAAGACAAGGAATTTGAAACAGAAGTAACCGATCAGGTACAGGAAACCAGAATTTCTACCGAAATTGAGCGGCGTAAACAACGGATAAGAACACAAGAATAAAAAACACTATGAGGAGACGACTACTGTATTTCTTTATCGCTTTCTGTATCACCGGCTCTGCCGCTGCTCAGAACATAGATAAGATCATTACCAAAAATTATGTGGATGGACTGATTAAAACCCTCAGCAGCGACGATATGCAGGGCAGAGGTACTTTTACCCCAGGCATCGATAAAGCCGCTACTTTCATTGAAGGGGAATTTAAAAAGATTGGCCTGCAGCCACTAACAGGAGCAAACGGGTACAGACAAACCTTTTACAAATACCAGCTTAAACCCTCTTTAACCGAAGTTTCTGTTGATGGTAAGACCATCGAACCAGAAAAAGTATTGGTTGTGGGAAATCATGCCGAGGCGCTGCAGTTTGACAACACCAACAGCGATGGCTGGATCAAAATGGATCCGGAAAAACCCTTTATGGATCAATACCGTGCCATTATCCGCAACAAAAAGAAACAACTGGTATTGGTTGACGTAAAATTTGTAGATGTTTTTAAACGCATTAAAGCCTACCTGGAATCAGGAAGTGTTCTGGATGAAAAAGACCTCAAAGAAAGCAGCTCCGCCCTGGTATTTGTTCTCGATCAGGATACTGTAGCCAATAATTTTAAGGTAAACTTAAAAAACAGCGTCAATAAAATGCCCCTGTTTAACGTTGCGGGCATGATCCCGGGAAAATCAAAAGCCAAAGAACTGGTGATCTTTTCAGGGCACTATGACCACTTAGGTATTTTACCTGCGGTGGATCAGGACAGCATTGCAAATGGGGCAGATGATGATGCCTCAGGCACTACAGCGATGATTGCCCTCGCCAAATATTATAAAAAGCTACACAACAATGAACGCACACTGATCTTTGTGGCTTTTACAGCAGAAGAAATTGGTGGTTTTGGTGCACGTTATTTTTCACAGCAATTAAATCCCGATGAAGTGGTGGCCATGTTCAATATTGAAATGATTGGAAAAGAAAGCAAATTTGGTAAGAACTCGGCCTTCATTACCGGTTTCGACAAATCTGATTTTGGAAAGATCCTTCAGAAAAACCTGGCAGGATCACCCTTTACCTTTCACCCGGATCCCTATCCGCAGCAAAATCTGTTCTATAGAAGCGATAATGCGACGCTGGCGGCTTTAGGAGTTCCTGCCCATACCATTAGTACAGACCAGATTGATACCGATAAACTTTACCATACCGTAAAAGATGAGTATTCAAGCCTGGATACAGAAAACATCCTGATGACCATCAAGGCCATTGCAAAAAGCGCCCTATCTATTGTAAAGGGAACGGATACCCCTACCCGAATCCCTAAATTACAACCATAAAGACTTAGGAAATATCCATTTCCATCACATAATCATTCATGAAGAAACCGTTGCCGATATCCAGGTCAACGGTTTCTTTAATTTGGAAACCTGCCCGCTCGTAAAAATCCTTTGCGTTATTTTCACGGTTTACATTCAGTTGCAGTTTTTTTCCACCGGCTTCCCGGATGGCATTTACAATTTCATTGATTAAAAATTTCCCTACGCCTTTGCCATGTGCCTCAGGAAGCACATACAATTTGTGCAGTTTATAGACTTTATTGTCGTGGTCTGTAATAGAATAACCTGCAAAACCCATATCTTTTTTCCCAATCTCTGCAATCAGGAAGACATGTCCCTGCATCATCTGTTCCAGCAGCACTCCATCATTATACATATTCTTCAGCATATAATCTACCTGTTCCTGGCCGATAATAGGTACATAGGTAGGCCCCCATGTAATTGCTGCAATTTCCCGGATCAGGGGAATATCCTGTTCTTTAGCTTTTCTTAAAAGGATCATAATTTTTCACTGATGATTAAATATTCGGTATCGAAAATAAATTCGACAAATCCATCGTGCAGCACCTGAAAGGTTTCATCTTCATCTTGCTTTAAATTAGTGGTTTCAAAATAAGACAGCACTTCGATCAAAAAGATACTTCCAGCCGGCTTCCAAACCTTAAAACCACTCTTAATGGCATAGGCTTTTTGGGTAGAGGTAAACAGAACGATATTGATCAGCGGCACATAGTATAGCAGATCCTTAAGCTTATTCTCCGCAGCAATGATGTTCACCGCAGGATACTTTTCAGAGATCAGGTAATTCAGCGCTGTATTAAAATCATCTCCAGGCCCCATAATGGTCCGGGTATGCTCCTGTGAAAAAGTACCATCTATTCCGTTCAGGACCAGATCTACTTTCAGGCCCAGACTGATGATTTTCTCATATTCGCTGGCATTAACGATCAGCGTCGGGCTCCATTCCAGCAGCTGTCCAAGATACTCGGTATCAAAATCTCCCAGCTGATGAATATACAAGGCTGGCTCTTGTTTTTCCTTTACGATGTGATGTGACGACATGGAGCGAATGTAATAAAAAAAGGGGGATGCTGTTCAACATCCCCCCCCGAATTTCATAGCTATAGATTTTGCTGTTAATTGAATTTGTATTTAACCCCAATCTGCATTCTCCATCTTGCAGTTTCGTCAATACTATTGGAGAATGTATTCACCAATGGCGTTGCACTGCCAGCATTCAGGTAAGGGAAAGAGAAAGTAGGCTGGCCATTTGCATCCAGACCTTTAAAATTCAGCAATCCATTCGCTCTGTTGGCAAACTTAGGTACACCCCAGGTCTTATTGATCATATTTCCAAAGTTGAAAATGTCAAAGGTAAATTGCAGGGAATTTTTCTTGCCGCCCAGGTTTCCAAACAAATCTTGCGCAATACGGATGTCCAGCGTTCCAACCATGGTTCCAACCAGCCCATTCCTTTCGGCATACTGCCCTCTTCTCTTGTTCAGATAAGGATCCTGATTGATATAACTGTCCAGTTGCGACCACAATTGATCTGCTGTACGGGTATCTGCTGCAGACTCTGCCACCAGTTTAATTTGTGATTTGTCTTTTGGTACATAGATCAGATCATTTCCGCTCAAACCGTCATTGTTCAGGTCGTTTCCGTAGGTATAAGAATAGCGCAATCCATCCTGTAACTGGTAAAACAAAGATACCGTTGTTCCAAGATGGTTAATGTATTCTTTCCGGTAAGCCAAAGAGGCAATAAACCTGTTTTTAACCATATAGGTAGAATAAGACATTTCATCTGTATTCGGATTTCCGGCAACAGAACGGTCCCTCCACATGGATTGTGCAATAGTACCGCCATCATTTACAGAACGGGAATCGGTATAGGTATAACCTGCGGTCGCAAAGAAACCGCCTTTAAATTCTTTGGACAATGTACCTGTTAAAGACAAACTATGGCCTTTATTGGTATTGGTCATTACAATCGCATCAGAGATGTTCGGATTGGACGGTGTTGGCGTAGCTGATCCATAAATCCGGGAACCGGTATACCTTGGTCTGTTATCTGCACCAGCAAGCAGTTTATAATCTGATGTATTCAAATTTACGTTACGGAAGTAAACAGAATTGATGTCTTTAGAATACAAAGCCTCCAGTGTTCCGGTGATTCCACCAGGTAGTTTCTGGTCAACAGCAAGATTGGAACGCCATACCTGCATAAATTTGAAGTTGGATTGAGTAACCGCTAAATTATATGCTGTATTGTTTGCTGCTGTAGCATGGTTTACATTTCTGTAAGCATCTACATTTGGTGTAAAAGGGCGGTTTACCGGATTAGAAATAGATTCCGATCCAAACTGCGTACCATTGTTGCTGGCCTGATTAGAGATCCATACCAGCGGCGGACGACCTGTAAACAATCCGGTACCACCCCTTACCTGGGTTATACCTTCGTTATTTACATTCCAGTTAAAGCCTAATCTTGGCGACCATAAGACCGCAGATTTAGGATATTTGCTCACATCAATCTTCTCTCCGTCTGCAAAGGTCAGTTTTTCTACATTTTCATTGCGCATCGCCGAACCAGAAGATATATTGGTCAGGTCTGCACGCAAACCAGCTGTCAACTTAAACTGATCACTTACAGCATAGGCATCCTGTATATACAAACCATACATATTGGAGTTAATGGTACCAAAAGGAAAAGAACCATCTGGCATTACCGAATACTGGATCTGATATTTTGTGGCATTAGAAACCCCATTCATTGCACTATTATAAAAGTCGGCCAGACTGTTAAAGGTATAAGTACCATAATAATTCGGTGCAAAACCATTAGACGTTCTGTAGCCCTCATAATTAGCCCCTAAAGTAATCTCATGACGACCTGCATAGATATTAAAGTTATCCGTTACCTGGTACACTTTCGTTTTTAAAATGTTGAAAGCCGTAAATGGCTCCATTCCAAAAGCCGTGTAAGAACCCCCGTCAGCATTCATGATGTCTACCAAAGGAAAAGGTTTGTTACCTTTTGATTCCCTGAAGTCATTCATGTTGTTAAAGCCAACAGTTAACTGATTGGACATTTTATTATTGAACCGGGTCCTGAATTCCAGGTTCACGTTGTCCATATTGTTGTTAATTCCGTAACCAGCAGATTGAAAAGGTAATCCGGTTTGAGAAGGCTGACGCAGACTTTTCGGCGCCCCGCTATTACTTGGCAAAATATCCTTAAATGACCTGAAATAGAAATATTTTAAGCTCAGGGTATTCTTGTCGTCAATGTTGTAATCTAATTTTGCAGAAAGCTTATTGCTTCTGGTTTTCAGCGGATAATTCTCATATGGTCCCGGATCGTATCCCAGACCTTGTAAAAAAGTACTCAGTTTATCAAGATCTTCTGCTTTAGCCTGAGAAACGTTTGGCCCTGTACTTCCATTACGTGAAGCTACAAAGCTGGTACCCGGATCTGATCTTCTTTCCAGCTCACCACTTAAGAAAAAGAAGAGCTTGTTTTTGATGATCGGGCCACCTAAAGTAAAGCCATAACCTTTCAGGCTAAAATTATTCACCGGTGTTTTTAGCCCCGCATAGTTTTGCTCGCTCACCAGGTCCTGATTTCTATAATAACTGTTTAAAGTTCCCTGAAATTCATTGGTTCCAGAACGCGTTACAGCGTTGATAGCCGCACCGGTAAAGCCGCTCTGACGGATATCATAAGGTGCAATATTTACACTGATCTCTTCAAAAGCGTCCATATTGATAGGCTGGGAACCCGTTTGGCTACCAATAGTACCCTGCAAGCCAAAGGCATTGTTAAACAAAGCACCATCTATGGTGAAGTTATTGCCCACATTGCTTCTGCCCGCAAAGCTCGGACTTCCAAACTGTACAGAAAACTGAGGCGTTAGTTTTACAAAATCTGTAAAACTGCGGTTCAGTGTCGGCAGGTTTTGAATTGCCGCACGGGAAATGTTCTGCGATGCACCGGTACGTCCGGAATTGAATACTTTTCCCTGAACTCCGGAAATGGAAACTTCGTTCAGCGTGTTGCTGTCTTCATTAATTTTAAAATTCAGTGTAGAGTTTTGCCCCAAGGCCAGCTTTTCTACCCTTTCAGATTGGGTTTTAAACCCAACAAAGGAAACTGAAACCGTATAAGGCCCGCCAATCCGCATACTTGGCAGGTTATAACGTCCGTCAGCACGGGTAGTTGTGCTGTATTTTGAACCCGAAGGTTCATGAATGGCAATCACCGTTGCACCGGGGATAGGCCCTTTTGCATCTGCGACTGTACCGTTTAAAGAAGCGGTTGTTTCATTCTGAGCAAAGGCCAGAGATCCACTCAGCAATACCATACAGCTGCTTAGAAATAAGAATAGAAGTTTTTTCATCCGATAGTTTTTATTGTTATTTGTGATAAAACTTCGTGCTTCATCACAATTTTTTTACAAAACTATCGAATCGCTATTGCTGAATTCCATGTTCTACGTTAACTAATTGTTAACATTTCTGGCTTTATAAACCAAAACAACTTTAACTTAACAAACAAGCTTATTTCTTGTTAAAACTTTTCTGAATGCTGTTGTATAGGTTTCTGGCAGAATAGGTTCCCGGATCTATGATTCGCCTGATGGTGTATAAAGGATAGGTTTCATCCCGTTTCGTGGATAGAATAAAAGCGGCTTTAAAACCATGTTCTTTTAATTTATGCAACAGCGAAGCTTTAAAAAGGCCATAAGGATAAGCGAAATATTCGACCTTTTTACCGGTCAGTTTTTCCAGGGTTTTAGTGGGCTCGTCAATCTGGATCTTCCAGTCTTCATCCGTAAACTGGGTAAAGTTCTTATGGTTCCAGGTATGACTGGCAATCACATGACCATCATCAGAAAGTTCTTTAATCTGTGCTTTACTCATGTAGCGGGGTCTTCCTATAGAAACCGTCATAATAAAAAACACCCCCTTAAAACCATATTTTTTCAATTCCGAAGCACCTGTGGTATACTGGTCCAGGTCTGTATCATCAAAGCTGATCATGATCGGCTTTGACGGCAAGGCTGTTCCATAATTTAAATAATCATAGAGCTGATCGGGTAAAATGGTATGGTAACCACTGTCCGCCAGCATTTTCATATGCTCCTTAAAATGAGCCGGAGGGATAATATCATCATGAGCCCTTTTAGAATCTGAAGCCTTCCAGTCCCGGATCTGGTGATAACACAGTACAGGTACTTCTTTCCTGCTCAAAACGGTTTTTGCATCGGCGGGTACGCGCTTGACAGTTGTATCTTTTTTAGTTTCTGCATTCGCCTCTTTCTGTTCTGCCCGGGCAGAAGATTGTCTTGTACCCTGGCCACATGCCGAAAGCAACAAGGGAAAAAGCAGACATAGGTATGGTTTCATGCGACAAAAGTAATAAACAATCTCTATTTCTTCTATTGCTCCAATTACACTTCTTCCGGCATTTGAAGTTTCCACAAATGTCCATAATGAGAATTGGGTTTATGCCTCAATTCCTGGTGATTTCCTTGTTCTATAACCACGCCTTTATCCAACACGATGATCTTATCTGCATTATTCAGCGTACTCAGACGATGCGCAATTACAATGACCGTTTTGTGCCTCGCCTTTAAAATATCAATCATTCTCTGTACATATTTTTCTGATGCAGAGTCCAGGGAAGAAGTCGCTTCATCCAGGATCAGCACTTCCGGGTCCCGGTATAAAGCTCTTGCAATAGCAATACGCTGTCTCTGGCCTCCGGATAAGGAAGCTCCGTTTTCCCCAAGGTAGGTTTGAAATCCCCTGGGCAGCGATTCTATAAATCCAATCAGTCCAAGTTGTGTAGAAATGTCTATGATCTTCTGCATATCCGGCTCATAATCGCCAATGGCAATATTATCTATCACATTACCGGCAAACAGGTCAATCTGCTGCGGCACCACTGACACGAGGCGGCGGAGTGAGGAATTGTTGATATATTTCAGGTCATACTTTCCGATCCGTATGTTTCCGCTTTGTATCGGATAAATGTTCTGCAGTAAGGACATCAGGGTTGATTTTCCTGAGCCACTCTCTCCTATAATGGCCGTAAACCTTCCTTTTGGGATCTTTAAATTCAGATCTTCAAAAACAGCAACCCTGGTACCGTAACGAAAGGAAACATGTTCAAAATGTATATCGCCTATTTTATCCGGGGTCAGTTCAATCTGGTTTTCCTCTTTTTCCAGTTCCAGATCCATAATTTCAAAAAGCCGGTCGGCAGCAATCACCGCATCCTGCACCGTTTTGTTCATCCCGATCAGGGAAGAAACAGGCCCGGTAAAATAACCAATCAAGGTATAAAAAGACAATAGCTCTCCTGGAGTAATGGTGCTGTCAATCACATAACCTGCGCCTACCCAGAGCAGAATGATGGTGAGCAAACGTGAGGTCAGTTCGGAAGATGTCCCTGCGAATACAGAATTCATATTCGATTTAAAACCATCTTTCAGCAGTTTGACAAAATGGGTTTCTGTTTTCTCATTGGCAAAAGACTCCAGGCCAAACCTTTTTATCGTTCCCACTGCATTCAGACTTTCCACCAGCTGAGATTCCAGTTCAGCAGAATCTTCCATTAGCTTTCTTTGTGCTTTTTTGTTGAGTTTGTCCGTCACATAGTAAATGAGCAGGTACAAGGGAATCACCGCAAGCATGAGCAGGGCCAGCTTCCAGTAATAGGTAAACATCATGGCAAAGGAGAAAAACACAATGAATATATTCACCAGGAAATTGATGCTTACATCGTTTAAAAAGGTCCTGATCTTTACCGCATCATTGATCCTGGAAATGATCTCCCCCACCCGCATGGTATCAAAGAACTGTTGCGGAAGCCTTAAAAGGTGCTTATAATAGCCCAGGATGAGCTTAGCATCGATCATCTGCCCGGTCTTAAGGGTAAACACCGTTTTTGCCGTTCCAATAAAAAGCTGGATCACCAGGATGATCACCATAGCCATACTCATCAGGTTCAGCAAGTTCCGGTTCCCGTCTACCATCACAAAATCGACCAGTTTCTGTACAAAAACAGAGGTAGAAAGCCCTAAAACCGTATAAACAATGGCACCAAACAGGGCTTGAATCAAAATCGACTTATGTGGGCGGATCAAGTTCCAGAAACGCCCATATACCGAAGCTTTTTCATTGCCGGTTTCAAAGTCATCCGAAGGCAGCAACAACACCAGGGCCCCTGTCCATTCTTTTTTAAACTCCTCATGGCTCTTCCTGTACATCTGCCCGTCGATAGGATCCATGACTTCGACCACTTTATTGGTGACTTTATAGATCACCACATAATGTTCCAGAATTTCCTTAACGATAAGATGTGCTACTGCTGGTTTTGGGATTTTAAACAAGCTGTCGAAAGAACCTTTCACCCCTTTCGCTTCAAAGCCTAACTTTTGAGCCGCCTCTACCATTCCCAGCACATTGGTTCCCTTCTTGTCCGTTCCGGCAAACTGCCTGATCCTGGCCACAGGAAGGTCTAATTTATAATGGGATGCAATGGAAGCCAGGCAGGCTGCACCGCAATCTGTAATGTCCCTTTGTTTTACTTTGATGCTCATAGCCTTATTTCCTTCCGTTTACATTGGGGTTTACCCAATCATCTACCTTATCATACAGCAACTGGTACAGACTACGGCTGGTTACCGTAAACCTCGCCGTAAAATTCATTCCCTTCTTTAAAAAACCTTTATACCCATTTTTTAAGGTCAGATGATCCTGATCCAGGATACATTTCACTTTAAATACCGATTGATTGCCATTAAGGATCACAATATCATCAGAGATATCCACGACCCTTCCTGCCGCAGAACCCCATTGGTTATAATTGTAAGCATCAATCTGGAACCTCACTTCCTGACCTTTTTTAATCAGCCCTATATCCGAAGGTTTGATATAACAGTAAGCCATTACACTGGCATCAGGAGATACTTCTCCGATCTTTTGATTGGCAAACACATAGGCTCCGTTTTGCAAGCCCTGCAGGTTTTGCACAGATCCGGTTACCGGTGCCCGAAGTACATATTGTTTTTTCTGTTCGCTCAGTTCCGCTTCCTGACCAGACAGCTGACGAAGTTCGTTTCTAAATCCGTTGGCTTCCGTTTGCCACTGCGTTCTGTATTTTGTGCGGACCATGAGATAGGCGGATTCTGCCTGTTCCATTTCGAACTTATATTTTTCATATTCAGCTACCGTGAGCACCTTATTCTGGTAAAGCTTATTGTAGCGGGCAAAAGTACTCTCCGCTTGTCTTTTAGTCACATCTGCATTTTCCAACTCTTGTGCAAATTGTTGCCAGGAAGCACTGTATTGCCCGGTCTGCAGGCTTGGTGGATTGAATTTACTTTGTTTTTTGTAGTTCAGCAGGATATTGATATCCTGTATAAACTGATGGAGTTGGCCGGCCCTGTTTTGCACCAGTACAGTTTGTTGTTTGGGCAAACCCGCATCAATGACCAGGAGTGTATCCCCCTGGTTAAGCTTTTTATTGTCTGCCAGCCTGTATTGGATCAGCCGGCCATTAACAGGTATCAGAAGTTCTGTTTTTTCCAGAGAGGATTGTAATACACCATTGCCTTTTACACTGATTGGCGTTTTAATAAAGGGCAATGCTGCAAAAGTCCCCAGGACAACCAGGACGGTAACCTGATAAATAAGTTGGCTGGACCTGCTGATCTGCGAACGGTAAACAATGG
The DNA here is from genome assembly GCF_032678445.1 of Pedobacter nutrimenti. GTDB lineage: Bacteria > Bacteroidota > Bacteroidia > Sphingobacteriales > Sphingobacteriaceae > Pedobacter > Pedobacter nutrimenti_A. The sequence goes on along the minus strand of NZ_JAVTSQ010000014.1, from coordinate 21,620 downwards.
AAGTTGAGGATATTGTTTCCGCAGAGTGTGAAGATAGCGCCATAGTCGTATATTAAAATAACCCTTGTTCCTGATTCGGAACAAGGGTTATCATTCGGTTTTTCTTACAAACCCCAAACAAATTTTGCAACATTAACTAATGTTTTGTTCAAGAATGTAGATAAGTCAGCAGTAACAGCATTTACTGTTCCAGCAACAGAACTTAAAAGACCATCAAGGATGCCGCCTAAAAGACCACCACCATTAACTTTTGTCATTTCAGCTGTGTTCATTTCCTGAACACCAAGATTTTTTAATTCTAAATTTTTCATCGGATTCTAATTTTGTTTTAAACGGTCATGAAGCGATCATGTGCTACCAACAATTTATTCCAATTGGCTTCCACAGTGTTGCACATGATGGTTTCATAATAGGGATTTTTAAAAATTTAAGTTCCTTACTCTTTTAAAGGCTTTTCAGGTTAACGCCCAGGTTGGCCAAACGCTAAGCGAATATAATGTAGAATGCCTAAAGACAGAAAAAGCAAGCCCTGGCAAGGGTTTACATGAGTCAGCGCAAAAAACTATAAAAGCGGTTTTTTGGGGTTAAAACGGCTATTTTAAACCTCAGGCACCGCCTTTATTCAGTTTATTCATTTTGACGCAGACAGGGAATAGTCTAATTATTAATGTTTGAAATTTGTAAGTATTCCTTTGAATGTTTTAACTGCCAATTAACTTGCAAGCTTTACATTTGTTAGGTACAATAACAAAGATCTTAACCATGATACAAGCAAAAGGATATGCTGCACAAGATGCACAAACAGATTTAGCACCCTGGAATTTTGAACGCCGGGAGGTAGGACCTCATGATGTCCAGATTGAAATATTATACTGTGGTGTTTGCCACTCAGATCTCCACCAGATTAAGAACGATTGGTTTCCAGGCCTGTTTCCAATGGTACCTGGCCATGAAATCGTTGGCCGGATCGTTAAAGTAGGTGATCATGTTAAAAAATTCAAAGAAGGTGCGCTTGCAGGTGTGGGCTGTATGGTGGATTCCTGCCAGGTTTGCGAAAACTGTAAGGACGGACTGGAACAATACTGTCTGGAAGGCAGCACCCAAACCTATAACAACAAAGACAGATCTGGTGTACCTACCTATGGTGGTTATTCCAATTCCATCGTCGTTCGCGAAGAATTTGTATTACAGGTTTCAGAAAAATTATCCCTGGCCGCTACTGCACCATTGCTTTGCGCAGGAATTACCACCTATTCTCCCCTGCGTCACTGGAAAGTTGGGAAAGGCCATAAGCTGGCTGTGTTAGGCCTGGGCGGTTTAGGACATATGGGCGTTAAATTTGGGGTTGCATTTGGTGCCGAAGTTACTGTACTCAGTACTTCCCCATCCAAAGAGGAGGCAGCCAAAGCCCTTGGTGCGCATCACTTTGTCGTGACCTCAGATCCCGCACAACTGGAAGCCGTAAAAGGTTCATTTGATTTTATCCTGGATACCGTATCAGCTGTACATGATATGGACCTTTATCTTTCCCTGTTAAAGACCAATGGAACACATATCTGTGTTGGCGTTCCCTCCGAAGCTTATGCCATCCAACCCTTCTCCCTGTTAGGCGGCCGTAAAAGCGTAGCCGGATCAGGAATCGGAGGTATTGCCGAAACTCAGGAAATGCTTGATTTCTGTGCAGAACACGATATTGTTTCCGACATAGAGTTGATTGACATCAAAGACATTTCCAATGCTTACGAAAGAATGCTGAAAGGTGATGTACGTTACCGGTTCGTAATTGACATGGCTACACTTTAATCAGACAGCTGATCCTCAGTAAATAAATTAACAGCAGCTTTATCGGAAAACTCCCTTTGTTAAGCTGCTGTTAATTTATACACATACTCCCTGTTTCTTATTAAAAAGATAACATTATCCAACACAGGAGTTAAAACAAATTGTTTTGTTTTGCCACAAAGACGGATAATCATTTTAATATGAATAAGACAGATATCAAGATCAGTTCAGACCTTCAAAAATTCATCCATAAGTTCGAGCCTAGTAAATTTAAACTATTGGCCAAAGGAATTGAAATCAGAGGCATCAATGACCTCCACAGGAACATCAGTCAGGCAAAAGCACTCATCGAAAGTATGAAGCTAAATCTAACGGTATCCCACAATGCCGAGATGGTTTCCTACGGTGGGTTCGAGGTCAATAATATTTAGTGATAAATATTACCGGCTATCCAGACTCCTGATAAAATCGATCAATTCGGTTTTTTCTTTTTTGCTCAGGTGCAATGGTCCGGCATCCAGGGTCTGGTTAGGGACTTTAATTCCGGCTCCTGTACCACCACCTTTATCATAGAAATCCACCACTTCTTCCATGGTACGGAATACACCGTTATGCATATATGGCGCCGTCCTGGCAGCGTTGCGCACCGTCGTGGTCTTAAAGGCGTATTTATTGAAATCTTCTGGCTGGATACCATAGAGGCCCGGGTCAGCATCAATATGCTTAGCCTTTCTCTTTTGAGGAACGCCGATCACTTCTGCTTCCATCTGCATGTAGCGCGGTGGCAAAGAACCATTGAACAGCGGCAGGTAATGGCAGGTCCCACAGCGCGCCTTGCCCATAAAAAGATTAAAACCTGCCAGTTCGCTTTTTTTCATGGCCTGTTGATCTCCCTGCATATACGCATCAAAACGACTGTTCAGCGCAGTCAAACTTCGCACATAAGCGGCCAGTGCATTCATGACTTCAAAAGTATCAATGGCCATGCGGCCCTTTTGTGGATAGGCAAGGCTGAACAGCTTCCGGTAGTCTTCGTCCTGCCATAGTTTACTGGCCGAGACCTGTACATCACCATGCATTTCATCCGGATTTTGTACCACTTCCCGCGCCTGATCTTCCAGCGAAGGTGCACGCATGTCATAAAATTGCCCCGGTTGTAAAGCTGCATTGATCAATGTCGGGGTATTCCGGGCGATTCTTTTTTGACCGGTAATATCCAGGTTTTTGACCAGACCATCTGTAAAAGCCAGTTCAGGCTTATGGCAGGAAGCACAGCTGCGCTTGCCATTACCTGAAAGGACGGGATCAAAGAATAATTTCTTCCCTAAAACAATCTTTTCGGCCGTTACGGAATCTCCGGGTTCGACAGTATAAGCATTATGGTTAAAGGCGTTTGTATCGAATAAGGTTTCAGCATCCTGGTTGAGCAGGCGGTTATAGCGAACATCCGGTAATTTTAACCGGGTTTTTAATCGCTGCAGTGCCCTGCTCAGCGGGTTGGCATAACGAATCATAAAAGCGGCCCGGTCAAAACGATCAAAGCTTACCGGGCCTTGCAGATAACGGATGGCCGGGTCAAATTCCGGTATATCATCATAATAAGCCGTCACTGCCTGCAAACTCTGCATAGCTGCAGCCGACTCGGCAAAGCAATTTTTAGACAAAGGATCGTCAAAATCATTAAGACCAAGTGTCTCCACCCGGAAAACTTCCAGCTTTAAGGCATCAAGAATCTGCCAGTCCTGCAGATCTGCCCGCTGAAAGTATTCCCTGAATTCCGCTGCATGGATTGCCAGACGATCCAATAAACCTTTCAGTTCCTTCTTGTTGTTTAAAGAAAGCTCAGGAAAGAGCTGTTGTTCAATAACTTGTAGCCCGTCAGGCTGGACCACCAATCCGCTGAGTTCTGTTTCCGGCACCGGCGGGCCGTTCACCTGCCTTGCAGTAAGTGGGTCGAAGTATTCCGTGGCCCACTCCAACCGCTTATAAGCCAAACGCACTTCGCGAAAACGCTTTTGCAGCAGCTGGCCATGTGCAACATCCATTTTTGTAGCCTGCAGCAACCGGACCGCAAACACCAGGCTGTCTGCCTGACGGATTAATTGTTGTTTGACCTGACTTACAGGCCTATCCGGCTGTCGAAGAGAGAGCAGGGTAACAGCCGCCATTGCCAGAAAAACCAGAGCAATAACTCTAGAAATCGAAGGCATGGCTTAGCGGGTCGGCATTTTTATCACGGTCATTGAGCGGCTTCAAACCCCATCTTTTTTCAATAAAAGCCAGAATGCTTACTGTTTCATAAATGCTATGGTCCACATAGCCTTTCTTTGCAAAAGGAGAAAAGATCAGGGCCGGTATACGAGTTCCTGGCCCCCATTTGTCAATCACAGGCGGAGCAACGTGGTCCCAGAAACCACCGTTCTCGTCATAGGTCAGAATAATAACCGCGTCCTTACCATTAGGGCCATTCAAGACCGCATTGATCAGTTCCACAGCATGACTTTCCCCACCGGTCACCGTCGATTCACCCGGATGTTCGTTCTCCAGACCAATGGGTTTCACAAAAGAAACGGCTGGCAGTGTACCCTTTTTCGCCGCTTCCAAAAACTCAGTCTCATCCCTCAGATGTTCCTTCCTGCCCGGTGTGCCTGCTGCATAACGGGCGAAATAAGCAAAAGGCTGGTGATGGTAAGTAAATGAGGGGGCTGGTTTACCTGCAATAACATCGTTCCATCCGCCTGAATACCATGCCCAGGAAATTCCCTTGTCAGACAAACGGTCACCTATATTGGGTCCGGTCTGGTTCGGTACCAGAAAAGCCGGGTTACCATTTTTCGGGTACAGGTTGATGGAATTGATGGTGTTCACTGCATAGCCATCAGGCGTTACTGTACCATCTTTGATGAGTTTGCCTTGAGCATCTACCTGCGCCTTGATGCTTGCAGGTGCATTAGGGAACATCGGTGTGGCAGCAGCAACCAGCCACTGATGGTTCAGAAAAGATCCCCCGAAAACGCTGTGGAAGAAATGGTCACACACCGTATATTTCCTCGCAAGATCATATAGTGGCAAATCCTTGGTCCGATAATACCCCATGGCGAAACCCCTGGTAAAGTTATAATGAGCAAACTTATTCATTTTCCCACCATTAATCTGCAATTGCTCCTGGTAAAAACGGTGGGTAACATCAGGACTAACCTGGTCAGCAGCTATATATTGATCGATGTTAAAAAAGGTATTGGGCAGATTGGTTGGAAAAGCACTGCTGCGCGGAATAGGAGGCAGTGAACTATAAGGCTGATTTTCAGCATCCAACTGGATAATATTTTCTTGCTTAGCCTGCGCTAAACCGTCTGCACCAGGAAATTGCCCGTACAGGTTGTCAAAGCTGTGGTTCTCCATGTAGATGACCACAACATGTTTCACTTTATTCAATTGCGCAAACGCAGGTACAGCTGTCAGACCAAAAGCGGTCAATAAAAGAAATGGGGTTTTGAGGATTGCTCTCATAAAATACCGAACAAATTTAAATCTAAGTCAATTATTTATTAGTAATGTATAGTTGCACTAAAATCGTTTTTAGTGCTGCAGACAAAGACATGAGTTCAGGGTGCGCCTGGCTGAAAGCAATGATACAGTCCATACCGAATCAATGGAACAGAATAGATCCTCCCCATTGGATAGAGGGCATTAAACAAGACCTTGACCAGATAGACAGGTGTCTTTTGCGTAAAGACCTTGACAACAGCCACTTCTGCATGTTGTGTATGGTAATCATCCTTTTTTTTGATCAACCGCTGAGACAGGTTCCAGCCCTGAGCAGAATTGGCTTTACCACCAGAAACGCTGGACAACTGATAGGCCAGACAAGGGCGCAACAGGAACATAAACACCCCAAGGGTGAAAATATAAATGCCGATTCTCTTTTTGCAATTCATTAATGACGAGATAAACCTACAGTTTATTGTTAGATTTTCCTAGTCTCTGGTTTATAAAACCCGTTCTGAATGTGGAATTAAAGCTTCATCAATGACGCCTTAATCCGGTAGCATGCGGTTAAAAGTCATTGTTGCAGGCGTAGGTGCATCGGCTGGATAACTTGTGTAGTTTAAAGTCAGCTTGTTTCCATTCAATAGATAGGTGGCATTTTCAAAATAACTACCGCTTACAGCTGTCCTTGAAATAATCTTGTCATTATTTTTTCTTATCACAATTTCCTTAAAATTTGTGATCAGCTTATTTCCCTGCGTACTATATGTACCCTGCACATAGGTGACTTGCTGAGCTGCCTGGTCCCAGGACACAAAATGAATACTGTCCTTTGACAATAACAATCCCCTTGGCATGATCGAGGAAACACCAGGATGTACATCCTCTGTCCAGTTACCAATTAATTCGGGAGTGGGAATCGCGACAGGTTTACCCTTTTTACAGGCAGTTGTTAGTATGGTTAAAAATAATATAAAACTGAACAAACTTTTCCAATGTGTAGTGACTTTCATAAGCGTAATTTTTATACTAAAACGATCCCCAGAAGAAATTCGCTACAGCTGCATAAAAATAATTACTGACACATTTATCCACAGCCAAATTAATGTACTTTACCTATATTTTGGCTGTGGATATTTTTTTATCCACAGCCAAAACTCTATATTTAAAACACATTTTGGCTGCGGATAAAATTATTTTCATCGTTAACCATTATTAAAAAGGAGAAAAATGGAATTGCTTATTGGAAGAATCGCTGAGAAAAAAATACTATCGGAGACACTTGTCTCCCCTTCATCAGAACTTTTAGCGGTCTTTGGCAGGCGAAGGGTTGGAAAGACTTTCCTAATCCGCTCAGTCTTCCAGAAACAGCTTATCTTTGAGCTTTCGGGAGTGCATGATGCGAATGCTGCCGAGCAACTGCTCAATTTCAGCAAGGCCATCGCAGCGGCATCAGGGGCCCAAATACCTCCCGCAGTTCCTAAAAACTGGACGGAAGCCTTCTGGCAACTCAGGGAATTTGCATCCCCCATCATTAAGAAGAGAAAGGCCGTCATCTTCTTTGACGAATTCCCCTGGTTAAGTTCACATAAATCAGGCTTTCTTTCCGCATTTGAATATTTCTGGAACCAATGGGGATCACAACAGCCGAATCTGATCGTTGCGATCTGTGGATCTGCAGCCAGTTGGATGATCAAAAAAGTTGTCAACAGCAAAGGAGGCTTGCACAACCGATTGACGCAGAAAATACGCCTTCTACCTTTCACATTACACGAGACAGAACAGTACCTGAAAAGCAATAATATCCATATTGACCGTTACCAGATGTTGACCATTTTTATGGCAATGGGCGGTGTGCCACACTATCTAAAAGAACTCAAAAAAGGGGAGAGTGCTACTCAGGCAATTGACAGGCTTTGCTTCACTAAGGATGGTCTCCTTTCAACAGAATTCTCAAACCTTTACCGCTCTCTTTTCGAAAACGCAGACCGGCACATTTCCGTAATCAAAGCACTTGCAGACAAGCCATCCGGATTGACAAGAAATGAGATCATTGCCACCTGTAACCTACAAAGTGGAGGAACCACTAGTCTATTACTCGAGGAACTTGTGGAATCTGGCTTCATTATGCCCTACCTGCCTTTCCAGAAAAATGCCAATCAGAGCATCTACAAACTCAGTGACGAATACAGCCTTTTCTACCTCAAATTTATCGAACATTCCAGGGCCACCGGTGCAGGGACATGGATCAAAAAATCATCTGCGTCATCATGGAGGAGTTGGAGCGGTTATGCATTTGAAGGAATCTGCCTGAAACATACAGATAACATTAAGCAGGCGCTGGGCATTTCAGGAGTGTTTACTGAAAATTCAGCCTGGCGGCACGCCCCAAGAACCGGAAATGGTGCACAGATCGATTTGTTACTGGACAGACAGGATAATATCATCAGCATATGTGAAATGAAGTTCTCCAATAGTGAATTCGTAATAGATAAGACTTATGCTGCCGAATTACAGCAGAAACTTGATGTATTCCGCCGGGAGAGCAAGACAAAAAAAACATTGTTTCTCTCCATGATCACCACCTATGGTGTTAAAAATAATGTTTATTCTATCGGCTTGGTACAAAACCAGGTCACCATGGACGATTTGTTCCTGCCCTAATATTTAAAAAGGGCAGGCCACAACAGCCTGCCCATAATTGATGAAGAATCCTTAGCGGGGAAACAACTGTACAAGATCATAAAACTCCAGAAAAAAACTTTTCCCATCGACTGGTTTCCTGTTTAGAAACATGCTCTGTACTTTGCCGGCAGAAGCACCAGCATAAGGTAATTCCATATTAATGGTGCTTTGGTCCCTGTTTTTATTGACATAATACACTTTGGTTTTTGAATCCCTGATCACTACAATCGGGTATATATCTGTACCACTTTGTTGCGGTATAACCTCAGGTATTGGAACTTTAAAGTAAGGTGTCCATTTCCCGGGCTGAACGTTTTCAGCTATTGGGAATGTTGTGGTATTTACCACGATTATGGGGTCGGGCTTAGTACTATCATAATAGTACTCAAGTACATCAATATTGATGTCTACCAGATCAGAACCGCCAGAGGGATCCACATAGAAATTCGCTGTATATTCATCTCCCATTGGGTCAGGGTAGCTATACCCCTGATTAAATTTCAATCCATCGAAATAAAAAGGGGATACAATATTTTGCTCATCGTTAATGTTAAATTTTTGGCGGTAGACCATTTCCCCGGTGCTTTTCTTTCTCAGTTCCATATTGACCTCGTCGGTTACAAAAGCCATTTGATTTTGGAAACCTGTGGTTTTTACCGGCCCGTAGTATTCACGCATTTTAACCCCGTCAAAATACTGTTCAAGCGTATCTCCAAGAACAAAGCCGCTTACGCTAAAGTTTTTATGAATAGCTTTTATAGTTGGCATAATATGCGTCCCGTCCTTCTTACAAGCATTAAACAGTAATATAGGCAGAATAGCTGCCAGACAGAGTGTTTTAATTTTTTTGATCATGATTGATAAATTAAAAATTATAGGAAACAGTGAGACTGAACGTACGGCCGGTATAGCGGGTAAAAGTTTCCCGGTCGCCAACCCGTCTGTTCGTCACCGGATCAACATAGCCCTCTTCAAATTTCTCCGAGAAACCAAATTTATACTTGTATTTATCGTTCCATTCCAGGTTTGATTTACCTTCGTTTCCAGGTTTCAGTTCATACGTTGTTGGATCGTTGATGAAATAACGGAAAGGGGCATCCAGCAGGTTGCTTACATTCAACTTGGTTTCTATCTTACCTTTCAAAAATTTATAGCTGATCTGCGCATCCATTTGTGAACGCGGTCTTTCATATTCAACATAAGCAGGCTCTACCCCGGTAATAAATGTTTTGTACCCGGCATGGTTATAGGTTAGGTTTAATCCCAGTTTTTTCCCGATGTATTGTATTCCTGCATTATACAATAATGGAACCTGTCCATACAACGCACGAGGATATTTCAAGTATTTATAATACATCGTATCAACGCCGGCAGGTGTAGTTTCGTACTGTACCTCGCGTGCCCTCACTTCTGATTTTTGAAGGGTAAGGTTACCACTAATGTACACGTCCCGTAGAAAAGGAAGTCCTTCATACACAAAACCTAAACTTTTGCGAAGCTCAAATTCCCAGCCCCTTACTTTTGCCCAGTCAGAGTTCGCGATGGTGATGTAACCCCTGCCATTATTTTCATTGTCTATCCTGTAATACTCTGCCGGTTTATCAAAATACTTATAAAAATAGGCTACCGACAAGAGTTCGCCAGCGCCCGGAAACAGTTCTATCTTGGCGTCGTAATTATCAATAATGGTACTGCTAACACCATTGCTTCTCACAACCGAGCCATAGTTGGGGTTGTAACGCGAAAATCTTGAGTTTTCCATCAGTCCCGGACGAACGGCCGACTTGGCATAGGATGTACGCAGGTTCAAGTCCTTTAAGGGAGAGTAAGTGATATTTGCCGAAGGCAGAAAATACCAATCCTTGTCTTCTGCAAAAAAGATCTTACTATTTTTGTCCGCCAGTTTACTGGCAGAGTTGGTAATCGTATCCAGCTTGAAATATTCGGCCCTGGCGCCCCAAACCACCCTAAGGCCTGGTAGCAATTTATGATCTAACATTACAAATGCACCTTTATTTATGCTTTTAGCTTCAAATTTATTTGAAGTGTAATCTTGCTTAAAATAAAATAAACTGTTTGCAGTGTTCTCCATGCTCATATAATTGCCCCATTCCTGGATAGGAAGCAGCTCTATAGGAACAGTGCCGTTAGGTCCCATTGCTATAGGAAGCACCTCCCAATCATAAAACGCATGCTTTTTTAGGTAATTAACACCAGTTTTAAAGGTATTACTGGTTTTGCCCAGCTTAAAATCATATGCAGCGCTGATCACAGCATCAAGATTATTTTCTTTGTAGATGTATTTATCACGGTGCAATGGACCAGACCCCGGATCACTTATGCTGCCTGGCTGATAGATGTACAGCACCCTGTTTGCTATTTCCCTGGCGGTCATCGAGGCCGAAACCGCATCCTGCTCTACCGATTTTAAGGAGGTCCTGGCTAAGCCCCATTCCACCCTGATCGAATTAAATTGATGGACACCACTTACTTTATTCTGCAACAGATCAGTAAATTTAGGTCTGTCATCTTCCAATATGCTAGCGTATTTCATATCCCCATCATTTTTCGGACTTTCAAAAGACCAGCCGGTATAGCGGTTAAACCTGTTATCAAATATCCTTGTATATAAATTATAGGTATTGATCTGGTGTTTTTCTGTTTTAAAACCACCATTTAACAATAAGCCTAAAGTGGTATTAAAGCCATATATATTCCCGGTATTTACATCTGTAGGATCATCCCCGCGCGCTGGTTCATGTGACCAGTCGCCCCGGCGCATATTGGAAACGTAGTCATTGGTTTGCGTATTCCGGTAACTCAGCGAGGCCACAAAACCAAGGTTGCGTACTTTAGTACTGTCAAGTGAGTATGTCCTGCCCAAACTCAGCTGGTAATTTTGTGATGGCATAGCTGCAAAACGACGTGCGCCTAACCGCTCCGTTCCGCCAATACGTTTGTTCTGTTCACCAACCTGCGCAGCCTTGATCTCATTCTGGCTGTCTGCTTTGGTTGGATCAAACTTACCGATCAGGTTCAACAGACCATCCGGAAAGTGATTTCTTCCCCCATCATCAAAACCTAAATAATCGTATTTACCACGACCATAGCCCAGAAAGTCTTTCCCTGTGGTGCGGCTGTTAAAAGAGGTACCTGCACTCACGGAAAGGAAGTTACTTTCAGGTACAGATTTGGTGGTGATTTGAACCAAACCTCCAGCGAAGCCATAAGGCATATCTGCGGTGATGGACTTGGCCACTACGATGTTTTCAACCAGGTTGGTCGGGATCAGGTTGAACTCAAAATCACGTTCCTGAACATCTGTACTAGGTAAAGTGCTTCCGTTGAGCAGGGATACATTGTAACGCTCAGCAATGCCACGAATGACTACTTTTTTATTTTCGTTTGTAGATACCCCTGTAATACGTTTCAGGGTTTCACCTACGTGCTTATCCGGCGTTGCACTGATCTGCTCTGCAGAAATCCCGTCCGAAAGGTTGGAGGTGTTTTTTTGCTTCGCATATAAACCGGCTACTGATGCCTTTTTATATCCCGACGTAACAACCACTTCTTTTAACCCCTTTGCGTCTGTTTTCAATACGATATCAAGCGGTGTACTTTTGTCTTCAGTGACTACAACACCGGTAACCCGCTGAGTTTGAAAAGAAACGAAACTAAACTGCAGCGTATAGGTGCCCGGCTGCAGTTTTAAGCTATAGTTGCCATCAACAGAAGTCGTCGTAACGCTACCCGTTTCTATTACACGTACAGATGCGCCTGGTAAAGATTCGCCTCTATCATCTACAATTTTACCAGAGATACGCCCCGGTTTTAAGGGGATCGGTTTGGCATCGATGATCACAAAATCCTGCACCAGCCGATAGTTGAGCTTTGTACCCGAAAGTATTTTGCGAAGCGCATCACCTGCAGAAATACTATTGTTGTTCAAGGTTACTTTCTTTACTTCTTTTTGTAACACCTCATCAAAAAAAGAAATACGTATCCCGCTTTTTCGCTGAAGCAGCAGCAAGCTTTCTTGTAGGCTTGCTTCTTTCAGGGATAGATTTACTTTTATCTGATCCAGATTCTGGCCCTTTGCATTTGCTGCAAGCAACATCCCCGCGAAGATGAACTGTATTGCTGATATGATGAATGAACATCGCATAATAAATAGTATATAGGGACGTAGTTGTACTACATTTTGCATATTTTTGAATGTTAGAGTTGTTTTTAATAAAAATTGCTTTAATCAGGCCGCCGACCTTGTCGGTAGCTTTTCGCCGTTAGCAAAGGGTCGTCGAAAACTATATGCTAATGGAGAAACTTAACAGCCGTTCCCTTTGCGGGGAACGGTTTTTTTCTTACAGGGCTTAAATCATCATCCTCCTTTTTTTGCTACAGTAATTATTTTGCCCTTTATTTTGTAGTTCAGGTGCGTGGTATTACATATGATATCCAAGGCATGGTTTAAAGGGTCTGTGCCTTTAACAATCAGAGAAACATGATAATCTTGGATGCGGCTGTCCGCGAAATTGATCTTCACATTATACCAGCGTTCCAGACTCTCTGCGATATCGCCAAGTGAGGTGGCAACAAAGGTCATTGTTCCGTCTTTCCAGTCCCTTACCTGCTCTGCATCGACCGGATGAATTTCCGTCAACCGGGTACGTGGGTTCCAGTTCACCTCCTGGCCAGGTGTAAGCACGGCAAGTGACTGCACAGCATCTCTTCCTGCTATTTTCTGTGCCACACTTACTTTTCCGGTGGCTACTGATACGGTCAGGTGCTTCCCTTCAAAAGCGCTGATCTTAAAGGAGGTTCCCAATACTTTGGTCTGAACAGAACCGGTATGAATAATGAAAGGGTGCGCAGGGTCTTTGGTGATCTCAAAGAAAGCTTCACCCGCCAAAGAAATTTCCCTGTTTCCTGCGCCGAACTTTTCGGGAAATCTAAGGCGGCTTTCTGCGCCAAGATAAACAACCGAACTATCGGGCAATAGGAGCCTCGACCGCTGGCCTTTGGGATTTATTTTTTCAAGCATCGAGATCGTATCCTTCCTTTTTCGGGACATTCTCTCTGCGTTAAAAAAATATAAGCCTATACTGATTATCAGTACACAGGCGGCAGCATATCTCAGCCAGGAACGGCGCCATAAAGGGGAGGCAGGAGGATCAATATATTTTTCATGGAAACGCTTGTTCCAATACTTACTCAGTTCTTCATCGGGTATATCCGCCTCAAAATTTTCAAAATCCTCTTCCAGCAATTCGTCAAGAGCCTGCAGCCACCGTGGCTGCAGCAAAAGCTCTTTTACCAGACGGGTTTCTTCTGCAGTGCATTTCTTCTGCGTATACCTCAGCAGTAATTCCCTGTCTATTGATTCTTCCATAGCTAAAGCATTTATAAGCGCCTCTGTATAGTATACCGTAAGAAACAGGGAAGTTCCCGGTGCGAAAAATCAATTTTTTACAGTCCACAACATAAACTACTGATTATCAATCAAAATAAATTAAAAATCAAACCGCCGGCCAGAAGATGTCCTGCCAGATAGATGGGTGAGTAAATATTAAAAAGTTAACAAAACGATCAGAAAAAGGGTAATATCGGTATGTTTTCTCAGGTAATTCCTCACAAAGGAAATGGATTCGCTTAAGTAACTGTCCACTGTTTTGACTGAAATGTTCAACTCGCAGGCAATCTCTTTGTAGCTCATGCCTTGTTCCTGCCTCATCTTCAGCACGAGTCTTTTCTGAGGGCTCAAATAATCAAGGCTATTCTGATAAATGTTGCTTAATTCAGCCGACAAAAGCCTATCGTCGGCCTTTACCGGACACTCAGGTTCATCACAGATCTCTTCCATGTCGATAAGGGCGATTCGCTTTTTGCGGTAATTGTCGGAAATGGCCGCTTTCAGGATATGAAAAAGAAAGGGGGAAAGGGAAATCTGCTCCTGTTCTAGTTCTTCCCTTTTTTGCCAAACTTTGAGCATAATGTCCATCACCAGTTCCTCTGCCAGCTCCGGGTCATTGGTGTGCCGAAGCGCAAACTGGTTAAGCTTGTAGAAATGGAGTTTGAATAACTGGTCAAAAGCCTGCTCATCTCCATTTTTCCAACTGGAAATCAACTCATACTCGCTTCTCGGCTTTAACAGCATTTTAACCAATTTTTTCAAGCAAAAATACCCAATAGAGGGATAACAACATGTTAAATATATATTAACAAATGGTTGCTTAACAAAGCACCCGCTCAATTTTTCGAAGGGTTACCCTATCAATGGCAGCGCGTTCAGCAAGCTGAATGACAGTCAATATTATCCATTTACGGAGACATTGCGGCATTGGAAATCGACACGATCAAAAGTATTGGATTTTATAAAAAAAACACATCTCATTCGACAAGAAAAATATTTGTTTAAACTTGTTTTTTCCGTAACTTGTATGTAAACCAAGGTGGTTCATATCCTTTTAGTTAACCTAAATTAACCAATTATGAATCTTAAACTATTACTTATTATTTTCTTGTATGCCTTAAGCACCACGAATGTATTTGCACAAGAAAAAAAGACAATCACTGGTATTGTCAGGGATGCGGCTGGCATCCCATTGCCGGGAGTTAGTATCAATGAAAAAGGAAGTACGACGGCTACTTCAACTGACAACTATGGTAAATTTACCATCCGTGTAAATGCAAATGCTACCCTTAAATTTTCCTTTTTGGGGTTTACTTCGCAAGAAATTGCAATTGGCAACAATGCCACAATCAATGTGAAGCTGCTGGAAGACGCCAAAGCCTTGAATGAGGTAGTCGTCACGGCCTTGGGCATTAAAAAGGAAAAAAGGCAATTAGGATATTCTGTTACAGAAATAAAAGGAGATGTCCTGGCCAAGTCAAATGAAATAAATCCAATTAATTCATTGCAGGGAAGAGTAGCTGGGGTGCAGATTGATCAGGGTGCTGGTGGTCTGTTTGGAAATGCAAAGATTGTGATCCGTGGAAACTCTACGCTTGGCAAAAACAACCAACCCATATTTGTAGTTGATGGAGTAATCATGGACAATGATGTGTTCGAAGGTACAGGCAGAGATTTTGGTAATGACCTTAAAGATTTAAATACAGACAATTTTGAAACGGTATCCATTTTAAAGGGATCTGCCGCTGCAGCCTTATATGGTTCAAGAGCTATAAATGGTGTAGTGCTGATTACGACTAAAAAAGGATCATTAAGGAAAGGTATTGGAATTACCCTCAATCATGCGACCAGCATTTCAAATCCTTATTCAGGACCAGACTTTCAAAATGAATTTGGAGGAGGTTCTGTGGGTGCCTTTTTTACAGATAACAGAGATCCAAACTATCAATCTGATAACTGGACAACAAAAGTTTTCCCCATTAACCCTTCTACCGGACTGCCTTATATAGATAAACAAATCGGGAGAGAGTTGGAAAACTGGGGGCCAAGAATGTTGGGACAGGATGTAACCAATTATGATGGAACGCCAACCAAGTACTTACCACAGCCAAATAATTACCTGGATGCCTTTCAAAATGGTGTAGGTAACAATACAAATGTTGCGCTGGAGGGAGGAACAGAAAACTCCACATTCAGATTAACATACAATCATAATGACGCCAAAGGCGTAACCAGAAACAATGACCTTACAAAAAATGCATTTGATCTGAGGGCTACACATAATTTCAATAAAAAGATAAGTGTAGACGCAAGTATTGCTTACACCAATTTTAATGGAAAAAACCCACCAAGATTGGGTGGACTGGATGCATTTGGTTCTTTTAACCTTGGGCACATGTATACCTGGGTATTACCACGTAATTATGATACAAACTATTGGATACAAAAGGATAAATACACTAGTATTTTAGGTGGTGCACCTGATCCGAATAATGCTAATGAGCCTAATGATGCTCCGGAATCTAGATTCTGGTATGCGCTTTATAATAACAATTACACGCAAAATGAACAATTGTTCAGGGGCCGTGCTGCCGTAACCGCGGTATTAACCGACTGGGCAAAATTAGTACTGGAGGGCAATTTTAATAATATTTACACCAGAACTGAAACTTCAGAACTAGGTTTAGGAATCAACTTTACCGGAGGTTCTTATAGCCTTGGCTTTAGTAATAAGCAAAGTAACACTTTAAAGGCCATGTTAATGATGAACAAAGACATCAGCAAAGACCTTACACTTAATGGCTATATCGGTGGGGAATCACAGCGCAACAGAGTTGATTTTGAAAACAGCTCAACCAGTGGCGGACTACTTTATCCAGGAGGATTCTTCATTTCCAACTCCTTTAATCCACCTACTGTTAATGGTGGTGTTTTAAGTAAAAAGAACTATAATTCGATGTATGCCAGTGCAGATTTAGGATATAAGAATATGTTGTTCCTTCAGGCAACATGGCGTGGCGATTGGTCATCAGCACTGACTTATTCAGATGGAAGTGGAAACAATTTTTATAATTATCCGGCAGCCAGTTTATCCTGGGTATTCTCTGAAACATTCAAGACTCTTCCTTCATGGATCAGCTTTGGAAAACTGAGGACCAATATTTCTGCGCTAGGTAATGATACTGCTCCTTTTACACTAAATTCAGGCTTTTTGATCAATGGATTTACGAATGCAAATGGCGGTACAGTGCCAATCTCTACTTACAACAGCAGCACCGTAAATCAGCTTAACCTTAAGCCTGAAAGAAAAATAGCTAAAGAAATAGGTCTGGAAATGCGCTTCCTGAAAAGCAGATTAGGTTTGGATTTAAGTCTTTATCAAGACAATACTAAAAACCAAATCATCAATATAGGAACACCAGTTGAATCAGGCGTTGGGGCTATTCTGATCAATGCAGGTAATATCCAAAATAAAGGTATTGAACTGGCGATTGATGCAATACCGGTAAAAACAAAAAACTTTACCTGGAATACAGCATTAAACTTCTCCAGAAACAGAAATCTAATTGTTGAACTGTATCCTGGAAGAACAGAACTTAATCTTGGTGCCGATATTGCGGAAATAAGTACCTGGGCGGTTGTTGGTAAAGCTTATGGCACCTTGCGTAGTCAAATTAATTCTACCAAATTCCAGGCGAAAGATGGAAGCGGTAACAACATTGATGATCCAAGGAATGGAAAGCCTATCCTATCATGGCGTAGTGATGCCAGAGCTGCATTCCCGGCCAGAAGTAATCAGTTTCAGGATGTAGGTGATATCAATGCTAAGTTCAGAGCGGGATTTGACAACACTTTCACCTATAAGAGCTTCAGTATTAACTTCTTACTTGATGCTAAAATCGGCGGTGATTTTGTAATGGCATCTTACCGTTTCGGTACGCATACCGGTGCTTTGGCCAATACGCTGGAAGGAAGGGATGCAGCAACTGGTGGCATTACCTGGGTGAGTAAATACAACAACGTAAAGTATGACGACGGAATGATTCCTGATGGGGTTTTCCCGACGGGACAAATGATAACACAGCCAAATGGAAGTCAGGTTAATGTAGGTGGCATGACCTTTCAGGAAGCTTATGACAAAGGATTCGTAGAGCCCACACATGCTCCTCAGTTTTATTATCGTTATGGTTCATCTTCTACCGGCGTTTCAGATTACTGGATTAAGGAAAATTCATACATATCATTACGTCAGGTTGGAGTAACCTACAGCTTCCCTAAGAGTATATATGAAAAAATGAGGCTGAATGGCTTGGCCCTTTCAGTTGTCGGACGTGACTTATGGTATATTTATCATACCCTGCCTTTAAATTTCAATCCGGCATCTAACAATTCAAATAACACCGCCTATTCAGGTGAAAATGGATTTTTGCCAATGGTACGGACTATAACATTCTCAGTGAGGGCATCATTCTAAAAGCATTAATGAGAAAGGTTCATTTAAAAAATTAATTATTTAGATCATGAGAAGATTATTATCAATACATATAAAACTCGCAGCAGTTATAACCTGCCTAGTTTGCGTCTCATCTTGTAAAAAGAACTTTGGAGAGATCAATACAAATCCAAATAGTGTTACGGTACCAGATGTAAAATTTTTATTTAGCTATTCAGAGGACAAATTGGCTACGTACCAGGGTACAGAATGGATATGGGAAAGCATGGAACAGCTTTGGCGTTTTACGCAACACATTACCTCCGATCCTTATGAGATATCCAATAATGTGAATAGCAGATACAATGCTTTTTATGAATCCATATTACCCAACCTTTTCGAAATCAGAAGGCAAATAGATATGAAAGCGGATAAGGGTGCTTATCAGAAAATGGCTGCTGTCACTTATATCGTACAGGTAGTGCAAGGAATTAAGGTAACAGATATGAATGGTTCTATTCCTTATACTGAAGCTTTGAAAGGGAGATATGGTGGTAATTACAGTCCTGTATTTGATAACCAGGAAACCCTTTTCAGTACCTGGCTTAAAGAACTGGATGATGCCATAGCTGTATTGGCAAATAATTCATTACCGGCACAACAAAATTTTGGTACTAATGATATTTATTACAAAGGCGATTGGGCAAAATGGGTAATGCTGGCCAATACCTTAAAGCTGCGCATCGCTGCGAGATTAGAAAATCAAAACCAGGCCAAAACAAAGGAAATTTTTCAACAGGTAATGAGTAACGCAATAGGACCTATTAGCGTTGATAATGCGCAATTGTCTTACTCAAGCGTTGATTATTTCGGTCCGGCCGATATTGACTACAGATCTCCCCGTTACGCCACTACTTCAATTATGAGCTTTTTGAAAGCAGCGAATGACCCCAGATTACCTGTGTATTTTGACAAGAATGATTTGCAGGGAGACTTTAGAACTGTTCTTACTCAAAATGGCGCAACCCTCCCTTCTTTTATTAATATCAATGATCCATTGATTATGTACCAAGGCGGCCCAGCCGACTGGACTCTTAATCCTACATTTGCCGCCTACATAAAAAATCCTTTTCAGGTGGGTAACACTACAACAAAGTATTTTCTGATCTCCCGTATTAACCGAAAATTCTTTGCACCTAGATTTGGTGGAAATACCACCGGTGTATTTACAGATGTAATGGTGAGCAATGCTGAATCTTGCCTACTTGTTGCAGAATTTATTCAGAAGGGCTATGCAGGCAGTGTAAATACAAACGGTACGGCCGAAGACTGGTATAAAAAGGGAATTACCTCTTCTATTAAAACCATGAACAGCATCGCAGTGGCAGCAGTATCAACCCCTGCATATAGCACCGGCGATGGAACAACAGAAATCAATGCCTACCTAGCTAATGCCAAGGTGATGTTTAACGGAACTGGTAACCTGGAAAAGATCTATATACAACAATACCTTAACCTGTTCCGCAACCCTACAGAAGCATTTGTTTTTTGCCGTCGAACTGGATATCCCAAAAATAATTCTACCTATTATCCAAGAGAAGCATTTAACGAAATTATCCCACGCCGTTTCTGGACAAATGATCCAGGCGAAGTGAACAGGGCCAACTGGCAAAAAGCATTACAAGACCAGGGTTTTACACCATTGGCACAAGATGTACCAACTTTAAACAGCCAAAGAATCTGGTATGATAAAAACGCTCCTGTTTTTGGAGGAGGTTTATAATAGGTTAAACACATAAAATACGGTCAGTACATAAAGTAAACGGTCAGGCTCTGGAAACAGGGCCTGACCGTTTACTTTATGATAATATCTGGATTGCAAAGCACGTTGATAGTAAATTTATCCAATTTTGCCATATCGCCACTAAAGAAAAGGGGGCTGCCATCAGGTGGCAAATTGCTTTGCATCCTGTGCCTCATGATTCCACGATCCAGTCATCCCTGCGCAGTTTAATTGGCTCTTGTAAATCTCCCGGATTAATAAATGCCCTGTTGATTCACTGAAATTAATTACATGCCGAGTTGTTTGTATCGTGAGGCCATGATAGAAAGATACCTTTCTTTTACATCATCCGGTAAAAAGGATTTTTCGACCCAGTCCACTGCTGTATTCTGATTTTTCTGCAAGCGGTTATAAGCTCGATCCTTTTGCCGGGTTGTTAATTCCAGGCGCTCAGCAAGCTCGTCAAATTGTGGCCGACCAATCTTCCTTTTTTTAGCTCCCAGCGTAAGCGCTAGCTCCTCATTGTCAGTTGGATTGGCCAGTGATACATTTAATAAATCATATGCCGGAGATAAAATCCAGCCTTGCGATGACAGGATCATTGAAAAATTCTTCAGGTGCATATCACTGTTTCCCGATACAAAACAGAAAAGAGCAAGCTCAAAATAATAAAGTCTGTCCAATTGCGTGTTTACAGAATAATCCCCGATTGCTTTACCCACCTTCTCCATTGAGCTCTTGTATTTGTCGAAGGCTTCTAAGATTTGGAACATATCCAGCATATGGATTTTCCCACCCTCTTTGGTGCGGTCGATCCTTTTGGTGATATAGCCAAGCTCACCTGAACCAAGTCTGATGAGCGATGACATTACAACTGGTATCCCGAAGCCTTCAGCTATCCTCATAGTTACATGTTCATTTTCAGGCATATACGGGTAATGTATGAAAGGTGGTTTGAATATATAGTTCCCACCCATTGCACCCACAACAGTAAGTCTGGGTGCATTTCCCTGATCCAAACTTTGGCTAACCAGCGTCAAGGAAAGTTTGGGCTGAACACCGGGGATAGCAATACTGCGCTCTACGACATCTCTTGCAAGCTTATCCATATCTCCAAGTGAATACTCCATTTTTGGGGGAGTTTTCGTTCCAAAGAATTCCAAACTACATTTCTCATGGTAGTCGACTTCGTCCCTCAGCTCGTTGTAACAATATAAACACTTATGATTCATGATCTTGTTCAACAGGTTCAACACTTACCGCTCCAATACAATTCCCGCAACAGGCGAGTACTAAGCCCATGCGGTCATTGGCATTCAGCTTCCAGTTTTTTGTCGCAATATCTAATAGCCATCCTTCAGGAATTAAACCCTCAAAGAAAGGAAAAAGCCTATTGGCTACATATTTTTCTCTTCTTACTGGTAAAGAAAATGTGATCAGCTGATCAGGGTATGCTGCAATGTAATCTGCATTATATTCGAATTCGTACTCCCCTTCATCCGTTTCAGTTAGCACCCCTGCAAGTATATTGTTATATAATACCAAGCCCTTTCTCATGATGCCTCCGTTTCTATTTCCTTTGTGCTAACCGGAGCGAGTATACTTCCGAACATCAGCAAAACCTGATTTACACTGGCCAGGTTCAACGTTTCCTTTCCCTGCTCAATTTTGCGAATGACTGTAAGCGCGACGCCAGCCCGCTCAGCGAATTCCTCCTGAGTTAATCCGGCAAGCTTTCTCTTTTCTTTTACAAACGACGCCAATCCTTTCATTATATGCATTTACATCTATTTATGTAAAAATAGTGAAATTATATGTAAATAGATATAAAATCATACAGATGAGTAGAATTATATGCATATGAATATAAATTCGACCTTTTTCCTATATTGCGTGAGCTGATATGAGCTAATAAGAACGGATAATGAGCCAATAGACGGGGAATAGAAGACCCATTATCTTCAAATTAATTCGCCCCTTTTCTAGCCCCTTGAAGCAACAAAACTCATTGATATTAGGAACAATGCGATTGATATTGT
>NZ_JAVTSQ010000013.1:0-217829 GCF_032678445.1 Pedobacter nutrimenti | reverse complement strand
ATTATAAAATTAAATCCTTTTTAATCAACCTAAATAATTGTTCTATTATATATATTTGACATATATATAAGGAACACAATCTCTAAAAACAATTTAAATTCGCAAACAGAACAACGTCAACAAATTCCTTTACATATCCTCTATTTGTTAAATAATGTTAAGGTCTTGAAAGGTTCGCTCCCTTTATCTAGCTTAGCGGCTATTATTTTTAATTGACGGTATCGTATTATTAACTTATCTTTGCAGAATGTTTAAAATTAAACACGTATTTATATTAAGTTTCACTGTTATAGCGCTAAGCATAGCTGGTTGTAAAAGTCGTTTTGAGAAAATCAGACTCAGTAATGACGTAGCTAAAAAGTATCAGGAAGCAATGAGGCTCTATAACAAAAAGGACTATTCAAAAGCCCTGATCCTTTTTGAAGACCTTTCTCAAAAATACAGAGGAAGATCTGAAGCAGAAGAACTCAACTATCATTATGCATTTACGCTGTTTAATCTTAAGGACTATACAACCGCAAGGTTTCAGTTTAAATACTTCGCAGATACCTATCCAACAAGTAAACACGCAGAAGAATGCAGGTACATGGGCGCCTATTGCTATTACCTGGATTCACCAGAATACACGCTTGATCAGGAAAACACCTATAAAGCCATTGATGCCATGCAGCTGTTCATCAACTTATATCCAAAAAGTGACCGTGTAGCCAAAGCAAGTGAATACATCAGCGACCTTAGAGGCAAACTGGAAAGAAAAGCATTTGAAAATGCAAAGATGTATTATGAACTGGGCGGTTATGACCTGAGTAATTATAAAGCTGCTGTAGTTGCTTTAAAAAATGCACAGATCGATTTCCCCGATATTAAATACGTAGAAGAAATGGATATGCTGATTGTAAAATCACAATATCTATATGCAAAAAACAGTTTGGAGTACCGCCAGGAAGACAGGTATAACGAGGCCATCTCTTATGCCAACGAGTTCCTTGAAGCCCATCCGGAAAGCAAACTGGTAAAACAAGTTAAAGATTTAAAAAGCGACAGTGAAGCTGGCATCGTAAGAGCAAAAAGCTATATGACTACCTTGGCAGAGCAAAATGCAAAATATAAAGCCACAATGGAAAAAGAGGCAAAGAGAGATAGTACGAACACGATTAAAACCCCCAACAAATAATGAATACTAATAAACCAGCTGTACCGAATACTACGGTTACTAGAAATGTAAATGATTTAGATAGAAGTACCGGAAATATATATGAGTCTTTAGTAATTATTGCTAAAAGGGCAAATCAGATTTCCAATAACATGAAAGAAGAATTACATGGCAAACTTGCTGAATTCGCTTCATCTAACGACAATCTGGAAGAGATCTTTGAAAACAGAGAGCAAATTGAGATCAGTAAACACTATGAGCGTTTGCCTAAACCAACTTTGATCTCTATTGATGAGTTTCTGAATGGAAAAGTATACCATAGAAATCCAGCTAAAGAACAACAATAAATAGCTGCATAGGGATTAACTTGCATACTCAATTGCATTAATATACCATGCTAAAAAATAAAAACATCATCCTTGGCGTTTGTGGCAGTATAGCTGCCTATAAAGCAGCAGTACTCGTAAGATTACTGATCAAAGCTGGCGCAAACGTCAAGGTTATTTTAACCTCTGATGCGGCAAATTTCATTACACCGCTTACCCTCGCTACACTTTCTAAAAATCCAGTATATACCCAGTATTTTGAAAAAGAAACTGGTGTTTGGAGCAATCACGTAGAATTGGGTCTTTGGGCCGACATGCTCATCATTGCCCCTGCCAGCGCCAATACACTTGCAAAAATGGCGAATGGCCTCTGTGACAACCTTCTTTCTGCAGTTTATTTATCAGCCAAATGTCCAGTTTTCCTTGCTCCTGCAATGGATCTCGACATGTGGAAACATAAAAGTACCCAATCCAACATAGAAAGGCTTAAAAGCTTTGGAAACACCATTATTTCTCCAAATAACGGAGAATTGGCCAGTGGACTTTACGGAGAGGGAAGAATGGCAGAACCGGAGGAAATCACGGAATTTTTAGCAGGCACCTTTAAAAAAAAACTTCCTTTAGCAGGTAAAAAAGTACTGGTTACTGCTGGCCCTACATTTGAAGCCATAGACCCGGTACGTTTCATTGGTAATCATTCTTCGGGAAAAATGGGATTTGCCATAGCAGACCGCTTCGTGGAACTGGGCGCAGAAGTCACACTCATTAGCGGCCCAACTGCAGAAGTCAGCATTCATCCCATGAAAAGGATTGATGTGGTCAGTGCAGCAGAAATGCTCAAAGCCAGCCAAGCTTGCTTTGAGGAGATGGACATCATCATCATGAGTGCGGCAGTGGCAGACTATACACCACTTCACGTTGCCAGCCAGAAGATAAAAAAGAAGGACAATGATCTTTCTATTGAACTCAAAAAAACAACAGATATTCTTGCTACACTGGGCGCGCAGAAAAGCCCTGGGCAGATTCTGGTTGGATTTGCATTGGAAACCGAAAATGAAGAAGACAATGCCAAGGCCAAACTACTGAAGAAAAACCTGGACCTGATCATTTTAAATTCCCTCAATGATAAGGGAGCAGGCTTTCAAACCAATACCAATAAAATTACTATCTTTAATAAGAACTTTGAAAAAAAGACTTTTGAAGTAAAGTCTAAAGCTGATGTGGCAAAAGACATCAGCACCGAAATATTAACGCTCTTAAAAGAATGAAGAAACTCCTTCTGTTTATTTTCCTTTCTATATTTATTTCAGGTCTAAAGGCCCAGGAAATTAATGCCAGAGTACAGCTACTGGCACCACAGGTACAAAATATAGACAAGAAGAATTTAGAAGCCCTGCAAACCACCATAAGGGATTTTTTAAACAACAATAAATGGACGAATGAGACTTATCTTCCCCAGGAAAGAATAGAATGCAATTTCATAATTACGATCAACAGCTGGGACGGAAGTTCGGCCTATAAAGCAGAAGCACAGATACAATCCAGAAGACCTGTATTTGGCTCCTCCTATAGCAGCACACTGCTGAACATGAGCGATAAGGATTTCGATTTCAATTATAACGATGGTCAGCCCCTGGACTTTTCAGACCAAAATTTTCTTTCCAACCTGGGCTCTCTCCTCTCCTACTATGCATATACCATGATTGGACTGGATAAAGACACCTTCAGCAAAATGGGGGGCACCCAAATGTTTATCAAAGCTCAGAACATTATGAACCTGGCACAGAACGGAGGAAACTCCGGATGGAAAGCTTACGACGGCTTACGTAACAGGTATTGGTTAAATGAAAACTTATTGAACAACAGTTTTGAACAGCTACGATCTTTCATTTACAACTACCACATCAATGGACTGGATCTGCTTCAGGACAATAGCCTTAAAGCAACAAAAAATATTCTATCATTTCTTCCTGAACTACAACAAATGGACAAGCAAAAATTAGGGTCTATATTTCCTAATGTTTACTTTGCTGCTAAAGCAGAGGAAATTGTTGGGGTATTCTCCTTAGCCAATCCTCAGGATAAGATGAGTGCCTACAATTTGCTTATTGATATTGATCCAGCCAACATCAGCAAATACGATCAAATCAAAAAAACACTATAGTTTAGCCTTAAACACCACTATACCCTTATTTTTTAAAAATATTTTGTTTATACGAATATATTCGTACATTTGATTACGAAACAATTCGTACACAAATAATGAACACTAATATTTCTCCCAAACCAACCGAAAGCGAACTAGAGATTCTTCAGATCCTCTGGGAGAAAGGAGACTGCACGGTTAGAGAAGTGCATGAAATCCTGGAAAAGAATAAAGAAGCGGGTTACACAACTACCTTGAAACTAATGCAAATCATGCATGAAAAGGGTTTGGTATCCAGAGATACTTCTTCTAAAACCCATATCTATCGCGCGCTAGTCAATCAGCAAAAAACACAACAGCAACTGGTCAATAAAATGATCGATAATGTTTTTAATGGCTCTGCCGCAAGACTGGTCATGCAGGCGCTCGGGAACCACACGGCAAGTGAAGACGAGATCAATTCTATAAAAAAGTATTTAGATGAACTAAGTAAAAAATAAAAAAATGGAAGCACTGGTAAACAATTTCATCAAAGCAACAGGCTGGAGTATATTTCATTCATTATGGCAAGGGGCAGCAGTATATATCCTACTGTTTATTCTGTTCCAGGGATTTCCACGGATCAGTGCCAGGATTAAGCACAACCTGGCTTATGCTTCTGTTTGCGGGATATTCATTGCCTTTTGTATCACATTTTGTTCTGTATTCCAGATTCCTGCGCCAACGTCAGTTCGGCAGGAAACACTTCTTTCCATTAACAATTATACTTTTCCAACTTCCTTAAGCACCAGGGCCGAAAGTTTCTTTCCTATATTGGTTGTTCTTTACTTTATTGGCATTGTTTTACAAATGGGCATAGTTACTTCCGGATATTTAAAACTTTTGCAGTTAAAAAATGCGGCAACTTCCGCTGTTCCCGAAAACTGGAGACAGCTTTTCAACACGGTAAAAAACGATCTCCAGATTAAAAAGAATATCGGGTTTTACCTATCTGAACATGTAAATGTTCCTCTGGTACTGGGTTATTTTAAACCCATTGTCTTGTTTCCGGTAGCCTTCGTTGCGCAGCTGGAAATGAGCCACGTGGAATCTATACTCATCCATGAGCTTTCACACATCAGAAGGAATGATTACTTGTTAAATCTGGTTAAAACTGCCATTGAAACGATATTGTTTTTCAATCCCTTTGTTTGGATGTGCAGCAAACTCATTGATATAGAGCGTGAGCATGCTTGTGATGATCTGGTTGTAAAACGCACAGGTACTCCATTGACATATGCTCATGCTTTGCTGCAGCTTGAGTTGATCAAACAAAAACACACGCCTGCCCTATCTATGGCTGCAAGTGGTAATCAGCAGCACCTTTATCAACGCATTAAAAGAATTACTGATATGAAAACGAATTACATTAACATCAAACAACAGATCTTTGTGATTTTCCTTACCGTAGCAACTATTGCTTCCCTGGCTTGGATCAACCCTTCTAAGGCCGCTCTGGAATCCTCTAAGAAGGTATTCAAAAAAGCAATCCATGAAACCGCATTTGCTGCTTCATCTCAAAGAAGCTTTCAGAGGACTCTGCTTCCATCTGATACGACAAAAAAGAAAAAAATAAAGATCATCACCACCGATAAGAATGGTGTAAAAAAAGAATATAATTCCATCCAGGAACTTCCCGACAGCCTCCGTGCAATTACATCAAATGGTGCGTTATCCCTCAATTCCGATAGTTTACAGCTGGTTCTTTCCCCACTGACCAATGATGTTGCAAACAATATACAAATCATGATCGCCTCTCCGGAGTGGAAAAAACAGATGGAGAATATTCAGATCCAAAGTGCAAACCTGGTGAAGCAGTTTAATTCTGAGGATTGGAAAAAACAGCAGATCACCATACAGAAGAATGCAGAAGAAATTGAAAAACGATTCAATTCACCAGAATGGAAGAAGCAGCAGGAGAAAATGATCAAAACTGTTCAAAACATACAGATACATTTCAATTCTCCTGAATGGAAAAAACAGCAGGAAAAAATGATCAAAACCGCCCAAAACATACAGATACATTTTGATTCTCCCGAATGGAAGAAAAAAATGGAAGACCTAAACGCGGTTTATGGCTCTCCGGAATACAAAGAACTGCAATCTAAATTCAATAAAGATGTTGAGCAGCTCAGAAAGAAAAAGGAAGAAGAGGCAGCAGCAAAAAATTAACCTACACACATCATTAAAAACCAACGGCAGGCGTATTTCTCCTGCCGTTTTTTCTTTATAAAGAATAAGTATATTGAGTAAGAGTTTTCCTAATTTAGCGAAGGATATGCTACAAAAACTTTCTATACGCAACTATGCTTTGATTGATAATGTTGAAATGGAGCTGGACAAAGGCCTGAACATTATCACTGGTGAAACAGGAGCCGGAAAATCTATTATGCTTGGGGCCCTTTCCCTGATACTGGGACAGCGTGCAGAGACAAAGTACTTTTTCAACCAGGAGAAAAAGTGTATTATAGAGGGCACCTTTAAACTGAAAAACAATAAACTGGTTCCTCTTTTCGAAGAACATGATCTTGATTTTCATGAAGAAAGTATATTAAGGAGAGAAATTTCTATAGATGGAAAATCCAGGGCATTTATCAATGATACACCGGTTACCCTGTCTGTCATGAAACAATTGGGCGAACGGCTGATTGACATTCACTCTCAGCATGCCACTCTGGAACTGAACGATCCCGGTTTTCAACTGGCTGTAGTGGATGGTCTGGCCAATCACGAAGCTCAGCTGAACAGCTACAGACAAGATTTTAGGCAATACAAAAAGAACCAGCAACAATTGCAGGAACTACAGCTAAAAGCGGATGAGGCCAGAAACAAACAGGATTATGAACAGTTCCTGTTTAATGAACTGGAACTGGCCAATCTGCAGGAAGCAGAACAAGAGGCATTGGAAAACGAACTGGAAGCCTTAAACAATGCAGAGTCGATTAAACGCAGCCTGTTAAACAGTTACCAGTTGCTGAGTGAACAGGAGGTTTCTGTTGTGCCAGTCCTGAAAGAAGCCATCAATCAACTGCAATCGGTGGAACAGTTTAATACCTCCTATACAGAGCTCAACGAGCGCTTAAGATCTGCTTTTATAGAACTGAAAGACATTAGTGACGAGCTCTCCATACTGGAAGAAAACGTAGTTTTTAGTCCGGCCAGGATAGAAGACATCAACCATCGTCTGGATGTAATCTATACCTTACAGCAAAAGCATAAAGTAAACAGTATTGCTGAACTAATTGCACTGAAAGATCAGCTTTCAGATAATCTGCTCCTCATCATCAGTGGCGATGAGGAAATTGAACGTTTAACAGTAGAAACAGAGAAACTAAAGGCCAGTCTGGAAAAGGCAGCAGCAGTTTTGTCTCTTAACCGCAGCAAATCCATTAAGGCTGCAGAAAGTCAGGTTGACCAGATTCTGGCCCAGACAGGAATGCCTAATGCAAAGATTAAAATTGAACAAACTTTGCTCAAAGAGATCAATAAAGATGGTAAGGATAGCATTTCTCTATTGTTTTCTGCCAATAATGGACAGGCGCCTGCGCCGGTATCTAAGGTCGCTTCCGGCGGAGAATTATCCAGGATCATGCTGGCCATTAAATCTATTCTGGCTAAACATTCCGATTTACCGACCCTGATTTTCGATGAAATAGATACTGGTATTTCCGGTGAGGTCGCTCTTCGGGTAGGCCAGGTTATTGGAGAACTGGAACAGAATATGCAGGTTGTTTGTATTACCCATCTTCCTCAGATTGCCGCAAAGGGCAATTCGCATTTCTTTGTCTATAAAAATGAAAGTTCTGAGAAAACAACCACCGGAATCAGAAGATTAAATAAAGAAGACCGTATTTATGTTATTGCTGAAATGCTCAGTGGAAAACCACCTGGAAAATCGGCTCTTGAAAATGCAAAAGAATTACTGAAATATAAAGCCAGATAGACCTTTTTTAAGTATCTAATATTTAGCTACATTAGCTTTCATGATCAGATCACTATACCTCCTGGCTTTCCTTTTAATCTTCTCTGTTTCTGGCTTCACGCAGAACCTTTCCATATCCGGAAAGGTTAAGGATAAAAACGGTGAGGTTATTCCAGGAGCCGGGATCTATCTGAGCGGCTATAAGACCGCGACAGTGACCACCAATGATGGGAAGTTTATACTGGGCAATCTCAAACCAGGGAATTACGATGTGCTGGTACAAATGATGGGATTTTTACCCTATACCAAAAATGTAATCCTATCCGACAAATCGGCGGTTATCGAGATCACTTTGCAGGAAAACACCATCCAACTGAATGAAGTTGTGATTCGTACGGATCCAAACCGCGAACGCTATATTAATCTTTTTAAAGAATTCTTTATCGGTAAGACACCCAATGCAACAAAATGCAAAATCCTGAATCCTCAAGTCCTCTATACCGATTACGATGATAACATGAGGGTACTGACCGTTAAATCTAATGATTTCCTGGTGATTGAAAACAAAGCATTGGGGTACAGGCTAAAATACATGCTTCAATTCTTTGAGTACAACTACAACACGCATATTGTTTATTATGCAGGCTTACCAAACTTTGAGGAGTTAAAGGGTTCCGGCTCCAAGAAAAGGCTCTGGGCAAAGAACAGAGAAATTGCCTATTATGGTTCTTCTCAACACTTTTTTAAATCTCTTTACCAGGGCCGAAGCGAAGAGGAAGGTTTCATTATCAACAAACTCATTAAAATCAACAATACCAGCAGACCGCCGGATAGTCTGATTAATGCCAATATTAAAAGATTAACCAAGGCCCAGCATGGGGTAATCCGTTTTGGCTCGGCTGTTAATGATTCTCTCAACTACTGGATGACCCTAAAAAAACTACCGAGAGAGATCAGTACTTTAAATCGGGCACAGGTATTAACAGATACACTGGTGAGGCAATATCAACCCAACCTCAAAACTATGAACTATAAAGACGATTTATATGTAATGTACACCAAGGAACTGGAAACCGTTGATTATACCAATAACTCCGGACACTCTGTAGGCAGACCACTGGATGTACCCAATTACGAAATATCTGTAGTTCATTTATTACAGGCTCCGGTACATTTTTATGCATCCGGAGGTATCCATGAGCCCAAAGCTCTGCTCTTTGAGGGTTTTTGGGCATATGAAAAGATTGCAGATATGGTTCCTATGGATTATATAATTCCTTCAAAATAAATCAAAAATACTAATATTTTTAGTATTTTTGATTTATGGCAGCAGAACAGGAAAAAGAAGATAATTATTTAAAAGGTCGCGGTTCTCAGTTTAATCCGCACAACCATTTTCTAAAAAATGATTATGTTAAAGAACATGTGGAGGGAATTGACGACTGGGAAACCGAGAACAGCAAAACCACATTTATTTTTGGCCAATCGAAATCTATAGTCAACAAAGTAGAAAGTCCGGACGTAGGAATGGCTTATTCTTTGAATCCTTACCAGGGTTGCGAGCATGGTTGCACTTATTGTTATGCCAGAAATGCACATGAATACTGGGGCTTTAGTGCAGGGCTTGATTTTGAACGAAAAATTATAGTAAAAAAAGATGCGCCTGAATTGTTCCGGAAGTTCCTTGAAAAAAAGAGCTGGAATGCGGAGATCATTTCACTTTCCGGAAATACCGATTGCTATCAGCCAGCCGAAAGGAAGTTCAGAATCACAAGGCAATTGCTGGAAATTGCACTTGCCTATAAACAGCCAGTTGGTTTAATTACAAAAAATGCACTGATTTTAAGAGATAAGGACATCTTGCAGGAATTGGCAAAATTAAATCTATGTATGGTCTATGTATCGATTAACAGCCTGAATGAAGACTTACGTTCCAGAATGGAACCCAGAACCACAACTGCACGTCAACGGTTAAAAATTGTTGAGCAATTGAGTTCAGCAGGTATTCCCATGGGCGTTATGGTTGCGCCATTGGTACCAGGTTTGAGTGATCATGAAGTACCTTTAATTTTAAAAACGATTGCAGATTATGGCGCAAAAAACGCAGGTTATACTGTAGTAAGATTAAACGGAGCCATAGGGTCTATATTTGAAGACTGGCTGAAGAAGAATTATCCGGATCGATTTGATAAAGTCTGGCACATGATCCAGTCCTGCCACGGAGGACAGGTTAATGATAGTCGTTTTGGCCAGAGAATGCTTGGAGGAGGAAATATCTCCAAAATGATCAAGGATACTTTTAATCTTCATTGTCGATTAAATAAACTCAACGTCGACAGAATTCGTTTAGATTCCAGCCTTTTCCAGATACCCGGCTCACAGCTAAGTTTCTTTTAAAAAAAAGTCCTGCAGGATAACCCTGCAGGACTTTTCATTTATTTGCCTTTTTAATTTAGGCTCCTTCTTCTTTCCTTTTTTTCTTACCTGAGTTCTTGTTGACTACTACGATCTGATCAGTCTCTTTATCGTAATCAATTTCCAGCACGTCACCATCATGAATTTCTCCTTTCAGAATTTCTTCTGCAATAGGATCTTCCAGGTACTTTTGTATCGCACGTTTAAGTGGTCTTGCTCCAAAATTCGGATCAAATCCTTTACCAGCGATGAAGTCTTTAGCACCTTCAGTTAATTTGATCTCATAACCCAGATTGTGAACCCTGCCAAATAATGACTTTAATTCAATATCAATGATTTTGAAAATCTCTTCTTTACCCAGGGTATTAAATACCACTACATCATCTACCCTGTTGAGGAATTCTGGTGCAAAAGCACGTTTCAACGCATTTTCAATAACGCCTCTGGAATGTGCATCCACCTGATTGGTTTTTGCCGAAGTAGAGAAGCCAACACCCTGACCGAAATCTTTCAACTGACGTGCACCAATGTTAGAGGTCATAATGATGATCGTATTTCTGAAATCGACCTTACGGCCCAGGCTATCTGTCAATTGTCCTTCGTCCAGCACCTGCAACAGAATATTGAATACATCCGGATGGGCTTTTTCAATCTCATCCAATAAGATCACGGCATATGGCTTACGACGAACTTTTTCAGTCAGCTGACCACCTTCTTCATAACCTACATATCCTGGAGGCGCACCCACTAAACGGGATACAGCAAATTTCTCCATATACTCACTCATGTCGATTTGGATCAAGGCATCATCGCTGTCAAACATGAACCTTGCCAGTTCTTTGGCCAACTCTGTTTTACCTACTCCTGTTGGTCCCAGGAAAATAAAGGACCCGATAGGCTTTTTAGGATCTTTCAATCCTGCCCTGGTGCGCTGAATGGCTTTAGTTAATTTCTTAATCGCATCGTCCTGACCAATGATCTTCTGCGCAACAGTATCGTACATATTCAACAGCTTTTGACTGTCTGTCTGTCCTACCCTTTGCAATGGAATACCAGTCATCATAGAAACCACTTCTGCAACGTTTTCTTCAGAAACTACATAACGTTTTGTTTTTGTTTCTGCTTCCCACTCTGCCTTAGCACGATCCAGCTCTTCCAAAAGATTTTTTTCTGTATCTCTAAGCTTGGCTGCCTCTTCATATTTCTGGCTTTTAACCACTTTATTTTTCTCTACCTTGATGTCTTCGATCTTGGTTTCGATATCAATAATATTTTCAGGAACATGAATATTGGTCAGGTGCACCCTTGAACCTGCCTCATCTAAAGCATCAATAGCTTTATCCGGCAGGAACCTGTCTGTAATATAACGTGAAGTCAAGGCTACACAGGCATTAATAGCCTCATCTGTATAGGTAACACCATGGTGATCTTCGTATTTTTCTTTGATACGGTTCAGGATCTCAATGGTCTCATCAGGTGTAGCCGGTTCAATCATTACTTTTTGGAAACGACGGTCCAAAGCACCATCCTTTTCAATATACTGACGATATTCATCTAATGTTGTTGCACCGATGCATTGTATTTCTCCCCTGGCCAATGCCGGTTTAAACATATTGGATGCATCTAAAGATCCGGAGGCACCGCCCGCTCCAACAATGGTATGAATCTCGTCGATAAACAGAATCACGTCTGTAGATTTTTCCAGTTCATTCATCACGGCTTTCATGCGTTCCTCAAACTGTCCGCGATATTTTGTTCCTGCAACCAAAGAAGCAAGGTCCAAAGTAACCACACGTTTGTTGAATAACACTCTGGATACTTTACGTTGTACAATCCTCAAAGCCAATCCTTCTGCAATAGCAGATTTACCAACTCCGGGTTCACCAATCAGTATAGGATTATTCTTTTTACGACGGGACAAGATCTGCGACACACGCTCAATTTCTTTCTCCCGGCCAACAATCGGATCCAGGCGCCCCTCTTCAGCAGCTTTAGTTAAATCTCTTCCGAAATTATCCAGTACCGGAGTTTTAGATTTGATATCAGAAACTTTCTTAGGGCTGCTGAAGCTTTCTTCTTCACGGTAATCATCATCACCGCCAGTAGAAGCACTACCTTGAGGATCATCTCTGAAACCGTTCTTATTCACTTCAACTTCCTGTTTGAAAATTTCGTAGTTGATGCTGTATTGTAATAAGATCTGTGAAGCAATATTATCGTCATCGCGTAAAATAGACAACAATAAATGTTCTGTACCAATCAGGTCGCTTTTGAATATTTTAGCTTCCAGATAAGTAATCTTCAGTACTTTTTCAGCCTGTTTAGTTAACGGGATGTTCCCAAGGTTAACCGTAACACTGGAAGTGCCTCTAACAGCGTCTTCAATTGAACGACGCAATTTAGATGTATCGACCCCTAATGATTTTAATATCTTAATAGCCATACCATCGCCTTCGCGAATCAAGCCTAATAAAAGATGTTCTGCGCCGATATAATCGTGACCTAATCTCAGGGCTTCTTCCCTGCTAAACGAAATCACGTCTTTAACTTGTGGTGAAAATTTAGCTTCCATATATAACCTTTCTAAACCGGAATGCTCTAAACTATAAAAATGTTTTATAAATAAGCGCGACCAGTTTTATTATTTTATCAACAATTACGCCATATCCGTGGAAAAAGATCTCTGAACTGCCGTTATTTCACAAAACTTACTATGTTCTGACTTTATTCAGTCTGGCTGTAAGAACTAGAAGTAATTATGTCAGACGAAAAAATGTTCTTTTTTGTACTGTCTTATTTGTAAACGCTAGCCTTTGATTATACATTAAAGACGGTTTTTGTTTTTTTTGTTTTTTGAAAAACAAAAACCGTAGCTTTTTATTCTTAGTTTGCCTTGGCGTACATACGCAAAATTGTCATAACCTTACAGATTTACCAGACAAAGTTGCGTATATATTTTCAATAATGGCGCAATAACATGATTAAATGATCTTCACTACTGACTGAAACCAAAGTTTCCTTATTCAAAATATAGCTTGATCATTAGTCAAACCACATTTTTGACGAGTAAAACAAGTCCACCTGCATCCAATTGATTAACACAGGTAATGATATGGAATATCAAATACACAAATTTTTACTGACTTTCCTTTCTTATCTTTGCCATAAATACAGGGCGCAGTCAACAGAAAGCTTGACATGTTGTTCGTTTTAACAAGCGAAAACTTCGCCTTTTTTTAAAACTTATCTAATACAACGAAATAACAAGCATGGACGAAAAGATAATATTTTCAATGGCGGGTGTAAATAAGATTTATCCCCCTCAGAAGCAAGTACTAAAAAACATATACCTTTCCTTTTTCTATGGCGCAAAAATAGGCGTTATTGGTCTGAACGGTTCAGGGAAATCATCTTTATTAAAAATTATAGCCGGCCTTGATAAATCTTTCCAGGGTGAGGTCGTATTCTCTCCCGGTTATTCTGTAGGTTATCTTGCACAGGAACCTGAGCTGGATGAGAATAAAACTGTACGGGAAGTTGTGGAGGAAGGCGTAGCTGAAATTACCGCCATTTTAAAAGAATACGAAGAAGTTAATGAAGCATTCGGTTTAGAAGAGAATTATTCTGATGCGGATAAGATGGATAAATTGATGGCCCGCCAGGGCGAACTTCAAGATAAAATTGATGCCGTTAATGCCTGGGAATTAGATTCTAAACTGGAACGTGCAATGGATGCGCTTCGTTGCCCAGATCCTGAGACAAAAATAGGCGTTTTATCAGGAGGTGAACGCAGACGTGTCGCCATGTGCAGATTGCTTTTACAGGAACCAGACGTTTTATTACTGGATGAGCCAACCAATCACCTGGATGCAGAAAGTATTGATTGGCTGGAGCAATTCTTAAAAGACTATAAAGGAACTGTAATTGCCGTAACCCACGATAGGTATTTTCTGGACAATGTTGCCGGCTGGATCCTGGAATTAGACCGTGGTGAAGGTATTCCATGGAAAGGGAACTATTCTTCGTGGTTAGATCAGAAGGCCAAACGCCTTGCACAGGAAGAAAAAACAGAAAGCAAACGCCAGAAAACCCTGGAACGTGAGCTGGAATGGGTACGTATGGCACCAAAAGCCAGACATGCAAAATCTAAAGCACGTTTGTCGAACTATGATAAACTGGCCTCGGAAGATGGAAAAGAAAGAGAAGACAAATTGGAGCTGTTTATCCCGGCTGGTCCAAGATTGGGGAATGTTGTAATTGAAGCCAATAATGTCACCAAAGCATATGGTGATAAAATACTTTTCGAAAACCTGAGTTTCTCCCTTCCTCCCGCTGGAATTGTTGGAATTATCGGACCAAATGGAGCTGGAAAGACAACTTTATTTCGCTTAATTACAGAACAGGAAACCCCGGATACCGGTACCTTCCGTGTTGGTGAAACCGTAGCTTTAGGTTATGTGGACCAGATGCACAACGACCTGGACCCAAACAAAACAGTATACGAAAACATCACCGATGGTTTAGACAATATCCAACTTGGTAACAAAGCAGTGAACGGACGTGCCTATGTCTCTAAATTCAATTTCAATGGCGGAGACCAGCAAAAGAAAGTAGGTATCCTTTCCGGAGGAGAAAGAAACCGGGTGCACTTGGCCATTACCCTGAAAAAAGGGGCTAATGTGCTCTTACTCGATGAGCCAACCAATGATATAGACGTCAATACGCTACGAGCGCTGGAAGAAGCTTTGGAAAATTTTGGTGGTTGCGCAGTAGTGATCAGTCACGACAGATGGTTCCTTGACCGCATTTGTACACATATTTTAGCTTTCGAGGGCGACTCGCAGGTTTACTTCTTTGAAGGTAACTACAGCGAGTACGAAGAAAACCGCAAAAAACGATTGGGAGATATTACTCCACATCGTATTAAATATAAAAAACTCGTTTAATTAAGTTATTGGCATTAACCTCCAAATTGTTG
Source organism: Pedobacter nutrimenti (assembly GCF_032678445.1). Taxonomy (GTDB): domain Bacteria; phylum Bacteroidota; class Bacteroidia; order Sphingobacteriales; family Sphingobacteriaceae; genus Pedobacter; species Pedobacter nutrimenti_A. Next base: position 202,850 of record NZ_JAVTSQ010000013.1, on the reverse strand, counting down.
GAGGTTAATGCTAAAACTCAACTGCAAATACCTGGTGATCTGGGTATTTCTACTATCTGTAATGGAATTATCCACCACACTTCGGATCAAAGAATTTCCTTGATTAAATAGGTCGTAAGCCTGGAGTTTTAAGGTAGCCTGTTGTTTTTTAAAGAAGGTTTTTTGAATGCTGGTGTTAATGATCAATGGATTTTTAGCATCTACAGCATAACCAATATTAATTCGCTTGGAACCATCCAGTCCAATAGATATGGTAGGTGTAATAAACATTTTTAAATTGACATTAAATTCATAGATCTGGATGTCCTTTAATACACCCGTAGGCAGGGAATATCTATTGCTGCTATACGTGTAATTTGCATCTGTGCTTAGCGTAATCCCTTTCTGGTTCATCCTCAACATAGCTGTCTGCGATAAATTAAAGCCCCTGTTGTTGTTCAGGATATTATCTGTATAGGACACATTATTGGCAAAACCCACACTTCCCCGAAACTCTACATTAAATTTATTCTCTACAAAAGGTTTTGACCAGGAATACAAGGCATCAATTCCATAAGTTCCATTGGCGTTCTCAAAATGGGTTTCCTGTTTCAGACTGTTTAGTGTGTCTGGCTTCAGGATGACATTACTCACCACCTGATCCTGTACAAAATTAGAATTAATCCCTAACATTAATGCCCTTCCATTAATCGGATTGCTGTTCTGATAGGTTAAGCTGGAATTGTGATTGAAAGTTGAACGGAGATTTGGATTTCCAATCACTATATTTTGTAAATTTCTGGTATTAGGTACTGGCTGCAGCTGAGCAAGATTCGGAGCGACACTACTTCCATTGTATAAAAATGTGATACTCGTTTTCTGGGAAAGGATCAGACTCAAATTGACCACTGGAGCAAGGTTAAATCCTGTATGATGGATCTGACTGACCGGCTGCTCGTTATCAACAATAAGAAGATTAGGTTGTGCTGTCATCCCTAAACTATAGGTCAGATCATCTGAACCAAATCTATAGCTCACACCAATCAGATGCGAGATAAATTTCGAAGTGTATTTTGTACTAAGAGAGTCTACGATCCTGCCATTTACAGTATGATTGTTAATACGTGTCAATAAATTATTATCATTTGTTTCCATTTGAAAATTATAATAAATATCCACGTTACGGCTGGAAGAAGCATTTTGACTGCCTCCGATAGGCTCGCTAAACCTAAAGCTGCCGCCTATATTCTGAGATAGGTTCCTGGTATCCACCAGTCGGTTCAAAACAGAATCTTTTGCTACTGTTTGCTGCCCCGCTTCATAGTAACCTGTACGGCTATCCAGATTCTCTGATAAATCGCTCGTCCCGTTTTTTGCTGTTATTCCTAAAGAAAGGTTTCTTCCAGGCTTATCAAAACGGTAAGCCCAGGCGATATTCGCGTTAAAATCGGGTGTATATTCCTTGGTTGAAGTATTGTTAAACTGATCCTGCCGGATAATACCCGTTTGATTTGAACCACCCATATATTGATTATTTGTATTCAAAAAAGTGCCGATGATACCGGCCTGCAGATAGCTTTTCTCTTTAACAGATTGAATGTTCCAGTTTAAATTATGCTTGCTACTTTTTACATTTCTTTCGTTATCATTAGTTGTAAATATGGTACCTAAAGAATTCAGGGTCTGTATGAAATCCAGCTGATGCGTTTGGTTTCTAACATTATCAAAGGAATAACTTATACTCGCTGTCAAATCCGGGTTCAATTTATCCCTGTAATTGGCCCCTGTACTGATCGTTCTGTTCACGCCGGCAGAATTATTCGTACTGATGATATTTCCTTTTATGCCGATTTGTTTTTTCTCCCGCCACAGGTTAGCATTAGTTTGCAAACCATACCTGTCATTCGTTCCTCCGTTGACTGCAGTATTCCCAAAATTCCCTTTATTACGTCCTGGTTTAGTGACCAGGTTCAGCATTTTCTCTGAAGCCCCTGTCTTTACGCCAGTGAAATTCGCTTCATCCCCATAATCATTGATTACCTGCACCTTTGCTACCATATCTGCCGGAAGCTGAGCAATAAAATCCTTTACATTATTGGTAAAAAAGTCTTCTCCGTTTACTCTTAACTTGGTCATTGATCTACCCATCGCTGTCACTTTACCATCATTATCAACGTTAATGCCCGGAAGCTGACGCAACAGGTCTTCTACCCGGTCAGTCTCTCTAACCATATAAGCTGCTGTATTGTATTCCACAGTATCTTTCATCAGCCGTATAGGAATAACCTTTGCTTTGATAACTACTTCTTTAAGTGTATTGACATCCTTTTCCATTACCGCCTGTATGGCAATATTCCTTTGCTCCGGACTAAAGGTATATTTTCGGCTAAAAGGCAAATACCCCATTGCATTTATGGTTAAGTATATTTCGGATGTCACAATCCCGATTACTGTAAATTTACCTCTATAATCGGCAGTCCCCTTAAGTGTATCAGTACCAGTTACAATTTCTATACCTGCGGCCGGAACAGGATGATTCAACGAATCCCTTACAACTCCTGTTAGCTTATAATTAGACTGGGCAATTAGATTGGAAATGCAAAACAGATGAATTGCAGTTATAAAGATGAGGCCTTTGTAACGATATAGATTTACATATGAGTTTAAAAACCTGTTCATCGGCATCAGCACAATTTATGAATATAAAGTTACAATAGTTTTAGAGTCTGACGATGTTTCAGGCAATTCATACTATGCGAACATAATAAAAAACTTTAAAATTTTCAGCATCCCGTAACGACACTATTTCTTACCTCTGTACTCCTATAAAGTTAAACAAAAAAGCATGATGATGTTGATCCCAACAAAACCATGCTCAATTAAAAGGAAATTAGAAGTAATATTTTATGGAATAGTAACCGTTTTAGCCTGCAAGGTATGCGCACTGAAAAATCCCTGAGCCCCACCACTCAGATTAGTAATCGGATTTGCCGGAGCTGCACCAGTATTGCCACCACCATATGCCCCATAGAGACTGTTCAAATAGGTGTAAACTGATGCATCAATGCATGACATTTCAACTTTTAGACGATCTCCACTTTTTAAGTCATTAATTTTGTCATTTGTTTCATTGCCAAATGAAAGTCTTTCGCTTACTTCTGTACCCGGCGTAAAATCATCATTAAGCAAATCGTATCCTTTCTGATTTTTGTCATTAACATATTTCCTGAACCAATAATAGTTCTTAACATTAGGGATATCCTTATATCTGACCGTAACAATCGTATTTTGAGGGTCGAAGTCTCCTGACTTAATATAAGCATCAATTAAAGGCACCAGTGCAGGCATTGTACTCGAGGCCGTAAAAGTCTGCCCATCCACCTGCACATTTAAATGATAGGTTTGGCCTGGCGTTCCCTGAATGGTACTTACTTCATAAACCCCCTTGCTTGTTTCAGAAAGTACTGTACTGGTTCCATTATTTTCTATTTTCACAACGGCTCCGCTAATCCCTTCAAACTGATTGTTGTCGGTTAAGTTTTTTGTTTTACTAACAAGCACTTTGCACACACCTGGTTCGTTTGTAATCTTGCCCTCAACAACATAAGTTGGCTTATTTTCTTTGGGACCAATATCTATGATTTTCCGGCAAGACCAGATTAATATCGAAAACATACCTAAAAGACTAAATTTTATAACTTGTTTCATCTGTGTAAGATTTACTTTTCTTCTCATTAAAATTTAAAATTGTAAGAAACTGATGGTATAAACCTAAAAAGAGAGGTTTGTTCAGCAACGGTCTGGCTAGGATCATTTTCATTGTCTTTGAACCTGATCTCATAGGCATTTTGCCTGCCATAGGCATTGTATAAACTAAAATTCAACTCAGAAGAGAACTTTTTGGTCTGCTTTAACAAGCGGGTTGCGCCCAGGTCCAAACGGTGGTAATTGGGCATGCGATCTCCATTACGATCTGAATAATAGAAATAATTCTGATCCAGAACCTTATATTTTCCGATTGGAAAGGTAACCGCACTTCCCGTAGAAAATACCCAGTTAGCAGAAAGTGACCACTTTGGATTCAACTGGTACATCATAACCACTGAAATATCATGGGTTCTATCCTGGCGGGCATTATACCAGTTGTTGTTGTTAATTCCGTCAATTTTTCTTTCAGACTTCGACAGGGTATAAGCCAGCCAGCCCGTTAACCGACCGGTTTTCTTTTTTAGAGAAAATTCTATACCATAAGCTCTTCCAATACCAAAAAGAAGTTGGGTTTCAATTGGTCGGTTTGTAAAAATCTCAGCACCATTCTTATAATCTACCTGGTTTTTCAAACTCTTGTAATAAGTCTCCGCTGTAAAATCAAAAACATTATCTAATATATTTTTATAATAGCCCATTGAAAACTGATCACTGGTTTCCGGTTTAATAATATTGGTACTGGCCACCCAACGATCTGTTGGAGATGCTGAAGTAGAGTTAGAGATCAGGTGCAGGTTCTGAACATTTCTTACATAAGAAGCTTTCAAAGAAGAGGATTCGTTCAATTGTAAAGCTGCAGAAGCTCTTGGCTCCAGATTTAGATAAGTTTTTACCACTTCACCTCTTTTATAACTGGTGGTCCCGGTCACAAGACCATCACTATTGATCTGATAGTAATCTCCTTTTCCCAAAATACTAAATGCCGAAGCACGTAAACCATAGGTTATACTTATTGCGTCACTTGCCTTCCAGGTATTACTCATATAAGCTGCACTTTCTATAGAATAGCGGTTCTGAAGATCCTGGGAAACATATCCATTATCTCCCGACGCACGTACCTCACCAGGTTTAATGGTGTGATATATAGCATTAACACCCATACTAATGGTATTTCTCTCATTCGCATACCATTGCAGGTCTTCTTTAATGTTGAAGTCCCTGATCTGTGAAAACAGAGAAAGGGTACTGCCTTTACCGTCAGATTTTATAGTATAATCGTAATTACTATAGATTAGGGAAGTATTCGAGAACAATTTACTATTAAAGATATGGTTCCATCTCAATGTTGCAGTACTGTTTCCCCATCTTATTCCGTTAACCCCTTTAGACTCCAGGACATCTTTACCAAGATATCCGGAAACAAAGAGCCTGTCTTTTTCACCAAGGAAATAATTGGCCTTCATATTCACATCATAAAAATAAAGCGAGGAATTTTTAAGATTGGTATCACCCGACAATTTCAGAAACATATCCAAATAGGTTCTTCTGGCAGAAATAAGAAAAGAAGATTTGTCCTTTTGAATCGGCCCCTCTACATTCACTCTTGCGGATATCATACCAACACCCCCACTTACTCCAAACTTTTGATTGTTTCCATCATTCATTTTGATATCAAGTACAGAAGATAATCTACCCCCGTACTGCGCAGGCATACCACTTTTATATAGGGTAATATTCTTAATCGCATCAGAATTAAATGTAGAAAAGAAACCAACCAAATGTGTCGCATTGTATACCGGAGCTTCGTCCAAAAGGATCATATTCTGATCTGCTGATCCTCCACGGACAAAAAAGCCACCGCCCCCTTCGCTGGATGATTTTACACCAGGTAATAACTGAATGGCTTTAATTACATCGCGCTCACCAAGCAAGACAGGGATGTTATTCGTCTCGGCAATGCTTAAACGCTCCATTCCCATTTGCGGATTGTCCAAATCCCTTTTCGATCCGGACGAGGTAATTTCAACGGTAGATAGTTCATTCACATCCTCTTCCATATCTATATTAAAAATACGATTGGCCGTCAGGTCAATCTGCGCACTGTATTTTTTAAACCCCACGGCCCTTACTTCCACATAATAGCTTCCCGATGGTAAGGACAAAGAATAGAATCCATATTCGTTACTCAAGGTTGATTTTTGGGAGCCCGCCACTTTTATGGTTGCAGCAATCAGTGTTTCTCCCGTTTTTTGAGCTTTAATAGATCCACTTAAGGTAAAGGTCCCAGAACCTAAACCCTGAGTAGCCGCTGAACCGGCTTCTGGCTTTTTTGATTTCGAATCGTCAGCACGTATAAAAATTTCCTTATCCAATAGCGTAAAAGAATAGGGCTTTCCAGAAAAAATGTCGTTCAATACCTCCTTTATCGTTTTGTTCTGCACCTTCAGATTTACTTTCAGATCGCTCTGCGCAATCTGTTCATTATAGGTAAATTTAACATCGCTGACCTTGGAAATTTTATCCAGTGCAGCCTTCAGGTTTTCGTTAACAAGGTGGATACTAATGCGCTTTTCAAGCGGACTTTGAGCATAGGACTTGATCTGAATAACGAGACCAATCAATAGAATTAAGCAAAAGAACCATTTAGGTCCAGATTTATTCATAACTTTATAATTAATGTTGATTAATAGCTGTCATCAGTTCTTCAGGCTTTGACAGTTTAGAAATTAATGATGCCCGTTTATGTCCTGTACATAACCGGGCAATTTTATTTTGAAATTACATACATTCCTCCTTTTTTCTGCCACATTGCATCCATAACCAGGCATAGTTTATTCAATGTACGGTCTACTGGGTCTGTCATCTTTAAATGGCCATAAAAAGCCCTTTCCTCCAGATTTCCTTCCAGTTTTATTTCGATTCCGTACTGTATCTGCAGATCAGAGATCACCACACCCAGGGTTTCTCCATTATAATCAAACAAGCCCAATCGCTTACTGAGAAATGACGCTGCTGCAGGAAAATCTCTCTTGGTCATCCTGAAACCTTTTCTATCCACCAGAATCTGCTGGTTGGCAACAATGGTATTCTGGATTACCCTATCATTATTTTTCAGAGCCACAGCAACTTTACCGGTAACCAGGGTCACTTCCACATCATGCTTCAATTTGTAGGCTTTTACGTTAAAACTGGTTCCCAGAACAGTTGTGCTTACAGAACCACTTTGTATAACAAAAGGATGCCTGGAATCATGTTTAACCTCAAAAAAAGCTTCCCCTTCCAGTTTAACTGTTCTTTTTACACCAAAAAACCGATCGGGATAATTAAATTTAGAACCCGGACCTAACCATACTTTTGTCCCGTCAGGAAGCAGCAACTGTTTACGCTCCCCGGCTGCGCTTAACAATTGCTGTTCATGAACAGGGTTTATCCAGTTGCTTACTTCTGCTCTGTACAAATAACCTATACCTACAATAAGAAAAATTGCAGCAGCAGCTTTCCAAAGTATAAATCCCCGCTTCCTTTCAGGTTTGAGCGTATGAATTGATGTAGTATCGAAATGATCGTTTAGAAATCTAGGGTTAAGACCGTGCTCTCCTTGCAGTTCTACTTTATCCCAGGTAGAAGCGAGCAGTGAAAGTACCTCACTATCTTCTTTTTGTTGCCTTAACAACTCGAAAAATCTTTTCAGCTCTTCTTCAGTACACAGATTGCCAATGTACAGATGATATAAATACTTAAACTGTTCTTTTTCTTCCATGATGTTATCATAAACAGGCAACCTTTCGGTGCATCCTTATCTATAATACAACACCCGGGTGCCTTAGGACTAGTTAGAATTAAAATAATTTGAACAAGCGATAAAAAAACATACAATACTCCCATGCTTGTTGACTGCTATTCGTATAAATTTTGTGGCTTCGACCATATGGTTTTTCACAGTATTCTTAGAAATATTGAGCTTGGCTGCAATTTCATCGTGGGAGAGTTCTTCATTACGACTCATTTTATAAATGATTTTCTTTTGTGCAGGCAACCGGTCAATAGCATCATGATAAACCTGCATCAACTCTTTTTCGTAAATGCCCTCTTCTGTATGATTCCTGATCTGATCGATATAGGCAAAAATCTGTTCTTGAAGAGATTTTTCCCTGGCAACTTTTTTTAAATGATTCAGAACATGATTAAGCGTTACCTTTTTCATATAAGCATCAAAATTCATATCCGGATTGATCTGCGCTCTCTTTTGCCAGATCCGGATAAAAACCTCCTGAGTAATCTCTTCTGCAACATCTTCAGATTTAGCGATCTTAAGTGCATAACGATTTACCTTCTTCCTATAAAGATTGTAAACCTCCCTGAACGCCTGCTGATTTCCGTCCCGGAGCAGACCAAGCAGTCGATATTCAGAATTATGCAAATGATCTGTATTCATGTCTTTTTGAAAACAAGTCTTAGACACCTGCCTTCCGGGATTATTACAGAAAAAGTAAAATTATCATTACAAGAATACTAAAATCAGACGATTTTATCTTGCTGTTCAGGCTTAGGCCCTCTTTTATATATGACCAGTCCGTTCAGAAAATTTCTTAAGATCTGATCCCCACATGGCTTAAAATTTGGATGATCATCACTTCTGAAAAAAGATCCCAATTCACTTTTTGTAATCTTAAAATTAACCAGTTCCATGATTTTAATGATATCATCATTGGTCAACTGGAGCGCAACGCGCAATTTCTTAAAAATATCGTTATTACTCATATTACAGCGCTACTTCTATTTTAACTTTTTTATTTTTAATTCTTTCCTGGGCGAGTGCAGAAAGTACCCTCCCTACCATACTGCGTTTTACTGCAACATAAGAACTCTGATCTTTTACTTCAATCAGTCCGACATCTTCCTTTTGCAGTCCACCTTTTTTAAGCAGTAAGCCTACTATGTCAATTTTATTTACTTTATCTTTTTTCCCCGCAGCGATATATAAGGTTTGCCATTGGCTGTCGGAAGGAAGCTTGTAGTCGCCATCCAGTTCTTCCGTTTCAAGGTCGTCACTTAAAAAGGGATACTTCTCTTCATCGGTCAGCATAAGGTAGGCCGTTCCTTTAGCATTCATTCTCGCCGTACGTCCATTGCGATGTACAAATGCATCTGCGGTATAAGGAAGCTGGTAATGAATAATGCATTCCACCTCCGGGATATCTAAGCCTCTGGAAGCAAGATCCGTTGTGATTAAAATTTTGATACTGCCATTCCTGAACTTCAGTAAGGCTCTTTCGCGCTCATCCTGCTCCATCCCTCCATGAAAAATATCATGAGCAAGGTCTTTGTCAATCAGCAAATCGCTGATCCGGTCTACGGTTTCTCTATGGTTACAGAATATCAGGGTAGTTTTATCCCCAACCTTGCAGATCAAATCAAACAAGGTATTCAACTTATCCTCTGCCTGTGCATAGACCTTCATCAACTTCAGATCCGGAGCAGACTTCTGATCTTTCAAATAATTGATCTCTATCGGATTTTTTACCCCCGTAAACTCGGGAATCTCTTCCATTGCCGTTGCAGAAGTTAAAAACCTTTGATTCAGCGACAATAATTTCCCAATGATATAAGACATATCTTCCTGAAAACCAAACTCCAGTGCTTTATCAAATTCATCAAGAACCAGGGTAGCAATACCTGATTCATCAAAATTCTCGTGTCTTAGGTGGTAAGCAATTCTTCCAGGAGTACCGATAAGTAAGGCGGGAGGTTCTTCAAAGTTGTTGCGCTCCGTTTTTACCGGGTGCCCGCCATAACAGCAGTTCACTTTAAAACCAGTACCCATCTGCCTGAAAACCTGCTCAATCTGTAAAGAAAGCTCTCTCGAGGGTACCATGATTAAAGCCTGTACACCTTTTTTTGAAGCATCGAGTTTAAGAAACAGGGGCAATAAAAAAGCTAATGTTTTTCCTGAACCTGTAGGCGCAAGCAACAAGACATCATTCCCTTTTTTTGCATCACCAAGTGTTGCTTCCTGCATTTTGTTCAATGCAGAAATCTTCAGATTCCCCAATATCTTATCTACCATCATGCAGCAAAGATAAGGTTATTAACCCAGTTGAGTTTCAGAAAAAAAAGGACTAAAATCTAAAATATTTTTTTCTGAGTCTTTTTACAGAGCGGTTCACTGTACTTTCCAGGTTCATCAGCATGAGCCCTCTCCTGTTCATCCACGTAGAGACCTTTTTATTAACCTTTCTAACAGGCATATATACCTTTTCATCCAACACTTCAAGATATTTTGCGTTAGACCTGCTTTGCTGCAGCAAATAAAATTCATTTAATAATTCCGTATTCATCTGCATTTTTTGTTTTGTTACGACAGTTGATCTAATCTACTAAACTTCTCCTGATTTTCAAATATTTAAATCAAAAACAAGTCCTCTTCTCTCCTTAAAGCCAAAAATGAATTTAAGGAGCTTATTATATTAACTCCTTAAAATCTATTTTATTTCAGATCAAGCGACAATTTGTTGACAAACACCTGATTGTTAGCAAATAAACTACAAACAATTAACCTGTTTTTAATATTATCCAGTTAAATTTAAGAAACCTGATTGTGGGTTATTCATCTTAAAGCGCAATAAGTATGATCTGGAAAAAGTTCAGCGGCGAAGTGATCCATTCGTCCATTTTAGAAGAAGTTGAAAAAGCCATCATCCGCGAAACAGAAAATGGCTATCATCTTAAAGTTTGTATCGGTACAGACTCACAAGTAAAAGGAGCACTGACCGATTTTGCCACTGTAATTGTCTTGCTTCGCGAGCATCATGGCGGTTTTATGTACATCCACCAGGAAAAAACGCCTCAGCGAATGAGCATTAAAGAAAGAATGCTGATTGAGGTTCAAAAATCTATTGAAACGGCCTATTCAATCTGCGATCTGCTGGACGTATACGATGTTGACCTGGAGGTACATGCCGACATCAACACCAATCCGATGTTTAAATCCAACAAAGCGCTTAATGAAGCCATGGGCTATATTCTAAGTATGGGATTTATCTTTAAAGCAAAACCTGAAGCCTTTGCCAGTTCTACCTGCGCAGATAAAATGGTCCATTAAAAAACCGCCGGATCAGGAAGATCCGACGGTCGCTTTGGTTTGGTTGAGTCGAGTACAATGAGTTTAGAATGCGTATACAGCAGCTAAAGAAAACTGAGAAGCATTTTTAGTTGGTGTTAAATCAGATTTGGCAAACAATTTATCAGAACGGTTATCAAACCTGACCTCCGGAATAAAAGTAAGCCCGCCCGTTTTAAAATTACCTGACAGCGTTACTGATTTAAAACTTTCTCCTTTCACTTCCTGAACATCTTTGGTTTTAAAATATTCACCCCTTAAACCCAGGGAGAAGGCTTTTGTAAAAGCATTCTGAAGGTATAAAGCTGCACCGCTATAACCACCGTTATTACCCGAAATGGTATAATCAGCAGCGTTCAAGCCCAGTTTAACTTTTTCAGTAGCTTGATAAGAAGTGGTTAAATCAAATAAAGAACCATCTCCTGGAGCACCTGCATTTCGGCCGGTCAGCACATTCAGGTAAGCATTCCACCCCTCTACAGGAGCAAGAGACAATTGTGCACCAAAATGAGATACTCCATTAACGTCTTTATAAGTATTCCAGTCATTAAACAAGCCTAGCATCAAACTTACTTTGGGAGAAAAAGCATAAGTTCCTTTGATCCCTGCATTTTGAAAAGGGCCATTGGTAAACAAATAAGAAGTAGAGTAATTGAAATTACCCACCGGAGAGATCACTTCATAACCGATAAAAGTTCCCATAAAACCTGCTGTTAAAGACAACTTATCATCAACAGCATAGTTTACATACAGATTCTGAATATGAAAGGAATTCTTTTCATTAGCTTCTGTACCGTCTCCGTTTGACAGAGACTGATACTGGCCCCTCGGGCCAAAAGAAACCTCACCAACAAAAGATGCTTTTCCAGTAGATTTCTTTAAAGCCAGATCGATCATTCCCAATGAAATCGAATTCTGATCATTGGCAAAGCTGGTTCCGATATTTGGCTGTTTTTGAAAGTCATACTTAAAATACGTATCCACAGATCCGGAGAACTGCAAAGGGTTTTTCTCTGTTTCCTGGGCATAACTCACCGAAGAAAACGCAAGGGCTGATAACGATAGCAGAGTAGATTTTAATTTCATGTTAGTTGGTTTGAGGTTGATAATCTAGACGAATTAAATCATTCAGGTGGTAGGTTCGTGGTCCATTTCCATACCGGTGGCCGCTACGATCAGCGTACCCTGAAAGTATTTCTCATTATGCTGACTGGCATCAAGTCCTTCTTCTTCTTCTTCAGAAGTTACGCGGATAGGTTGAATCACGTTCACCAGTTTGAAGATTACAAAAGACATTACAAAGCTGAAAACAGCAACAATGACTACACCTTTTAATTGAGTAAAGAAGAACGCCGGGTTTCCATACAATAAACCGTCAACTCCTGCGCTGTTTACTGTTTTGGTAGCAAACACACCAGTCAGAAGCATTCCAACGATACCACCTACACCATGACATGGAAACACGTCTAAAGTATCATCTAGTGAAGTTTTTGATTTCCAGGATACAGCAAGATTAGAAACCACTGCAGCAATAACACCGATAAAGATACTAGATGGAATACTTACAAATCCAGCACCCGGAGTAATAGCTACAAGTCCAACAACAGCACCGATACAAAAACCAAGTACAGAAGGTTTTTTTCCTCTGGACACATCAAAAAACATCCATGACAATCCTGCAGCACCAGCGGCAATATTTGTAGTTAAAAATGCAGAAACAGCAAGACTATTAGCGCCTAATGCAGAACCAGCATTAAAACCAAACCAGCCAAACCATAGTAAGCCCGTACCGATTAATACATATGGAATATTGGCAGGTGGTACTTCCTGATGTTCAGCATGACTTCTTCTTCTTTTAAGTACCAAGGCACCGGCAAGAGCTGCCATACCCGCAGAAATATGCACTACAGTTCCTCCCGCAAAGTCAAGAACACCCATTTTAAACAGAATACCATCTGGATGCCAGGTCCAATGTGCCAGCGGTGAATACACAAGCAACGAAAACAATACGATAAATAAAATATAAGAAGTGAAACGAATGCGTTCCGCAACCGCACCAACAACCAGACCCGGTGTAATGATCGCAAACATGAGCTGGAATACTGCAAACAAAGATAACGGAATGGTCGGAGCAAGACTCCACGGATGTCCTGAATTAACACCCTGAAAGAAGAAGAATGTTTTAGGATTTCCAATAAATCCTCCAATGGTATCCCCAAAGGCAAGACTAAAGCTCACAACCACCCAAAGTACAGAAATTACTCCGGCAGCAACCACACTTTTAATCATGGTAGAAAGCACATTCTTGCGATGAACCATTCCTCCGTAGAAGAAAGCCAGACCAGGAGTCATTAAAAATACCAAAGCGGCAGCAATTAATACAAATGCAATATCAGGAGCACTGTATTTTCCCTCATCAAAATTGGGAAGAAGGGGAATAAAGAGGGCAAGAATTGCAATTATTAATAAAACTGCAAATGGTCCCCACTGTTTAAACAAAACTTTCGCCATACATTTTAGATTTAATAGTTATAATTATTTGTTTGATTTAAATTTTTTATAAAAATAGCAATTAATGCCAATAAAATAAATCATTATCCAAATAAAAGTACCAACAAAAGTAAAAAAGACAAAATTAAACAGCCATTTTCATACAATATTATTAATTAATACACCTATTTTTTAGCAAACACAGTATTCATTACAAAAAAATGGACCATTTTTTATTAAAAAAATAAAAATAACACAAAAACAAGATGAAAAAAGACAAAAAACACAGGTTTTAATAAAAAATACGAACAAAAACCTCAAAAAAAGCAATACTGACCAACAATTTGCATATTATGTGCCATGAAATCGTATCACATTGATTTTTATTAAAACTTACCAGTAAACTTTAAGAAGTCTGGGAGTTTTTCTCCTCTCCCCTGAATTTGCAAAAGATTACGCCCACCGATATGAGGTTTAAGGCAACCTCTTCAGTTAAAGAAATCGGCAAAATCACCCATATAGCTTACCATCCGGCATTTTAGGCCGAATGGCAAATTCCGTATTTGTTGCAAACAAAAGCAGCAGATCTTCAGCTATAGAAAAGAGAAAAATAAAAGAATGATTCGGTGCACTCTAAACAGCGCTAAAGAATATATGCCGATCCCTGTACCACACCCCTACGCTCAATTTCCTTATCTATATAGGTTTGAATCGCAGATTTGTTTAGCCCCCAGTTGGGCGCAATAAGAAGATCCCAGTCTGAGATTCCAAACAAACGCTGAATCACAATATCAGGCCGCAGAAGCGGAATAAGCTTACACAACAGATCTGTATACTCCTCCAAAGAAAAAAGCTTAAAGGGTTGTTTTTTATATTTCACACCCATAATTGAGCCTTCAACAATATGAAGATGATGAAATTTCACGAATTTGATTTGAGGAAAACGATTGATTTCGTGGATATAACCCAGCATCATTTCTTCTGTCTCCCAAGGAAAACCAAAGATCGTGTGCACGCAAAGATCAAGCTTACTGCCTTCCAGCAGTTTAACCGCCTCCACAAACTCACCATGACCACAGCCCCTATTGATCTGTTCCAGGGTTTCATCGTAAATAGACTCCATCCCCATTTCCAGGTCTACATCAAAACGATCTGTATAACTTTCCAGTAGGGCCACTTTCTCGGCATCAATACAATCCGGCCGGGTACCAACTGAAAAACCCACTACATCTTCCGGATTAATAGAAAGCGCTTCATCATACATCATTTTTAAATAATGTACGGGCGCATAGGTATTGGTATTGGGTTGAAAATAAACAATGAACTTATCTGCTTTATAAAAGCTTTTTCCACGTACCATTCCCTGTTCCAGCTGCTCACGCACAGTTGGAAGTTTACGAGAAAGTTCAGGAGTGAAGGAATCTACATTGCAATAGGTACAGCCGCCATACCCTTTGCTCCCATCACGGTTAGGGCAAGTAAAACCACCGTCAACAATCACTTTAAATACACGCTGACCGGCATACTTCTCTTTAAGATGCGTGCCGTAGTTGTTATATCCTTTTATCCCTAAATCCAGTGGAGTTCCCAATTGCTTCTTTTTTTCTGCAAAAATACACAAAAAAACAACAACCTCATGAATAGCTGCTGTAAGCCTAAAAACGGTTCGATGAAATGAGGGCTTCTATTGCCGGCCGATACGTATCCCCAAGGGGCAACTCTTTGTCGCCAATAAACACCGCATTCTTTTTAATGGAAGTAATTTCGGTACTGTTTACGATAAATGATTTATGTATCCGGATAAAATTAACCGGCAACTGGTCCTCCAGGCTTTTAAAGCTGATTCGGACCACTGCCGGTTTCGGTGTGCTCATCAAATGAATCTGAACATAATCTTTCAATCCTTCGATATACTGAACATCATCAAAAATAATTTTCAGCAGACTATAACCTGCGTTGAGAAAAATATATCCAACAGGCTTCTCTCCGGGCACCTGCTGCTGGTGCCGCAATTCGAAAAGGTCTTTAGCTTTATTACAGGCTTTCATAAACCTGTCTATTGAAACAGGTTTCATTAAATAATCTACCACATCAAGCGCAAAACCATCCAGGGCATATTGCTTATAGGCAGTTACCAAAATCACCATGGGCTTTTTCACCAGGCTTTCAATAAACTGAAGACCCGTAATACCTGGCATCTGGATATCAATAAAAACCAGGTCTACCTGATTTTCCTGAAGGACCTTATTGGCCGAAAAAGCATCATCACATGTGGCGAGAAGATTTAAAAATGGTATTTTGCTGATATTATCAGCAAGGAGGTTCAGGGCCAGCGGCTCATCATCAACAGCAATACAATTCATCATACATTCAGTTTTAGCCATAAATTCACCTTAAACCAGTCGCCTTCTTTTTGTATGTCGAGCCGATGGTCACGTCCATACAACAGGTTCAGCCTCCTGCTCACATTTGCCAGCCCGATACCTGAAGACCGGTCTTTTGCCTCTCCTTCTGAAGCACTGTATTTATTCACTACCGAAAAATTCAAGTTCTGCTCATCGGTTGTTAGTTTAATGGTGATCTGAGGATCTTTAATTAACCCTACACCATGCTTAAATGCATTTTCCACAAATGGGATCAGGAGCATGGGTTCTATTTCCTGGTAATCATTGAGCAATACAATATCGGTTTCCACCTTAACTTTCTGCCCAAATCTTTGTTTCTGGAGATCAATATAGGAATTCAGATATTCTTTTTCCGTTCTAAGGGCGACTTTCTCCTCATCTGTTTCATACAGCATGTACTGCATCAATCCTGAAAGCTTCATTACCGTAGGCTCCAGATCAGCACTTTTTAGCCGCACAAGGGCAACAATATTGTTCAGGATATTAAAGATAAAATGCGGACTGATCTGCGACCGCAGAAAAGACAACTCGGTTTTCATGGTTTCCTTGTCCCTTTCCAGGTCCTTTTTTTCCATCTTGATCCTGTCGGAGATCATAATAAAGGTAGTACTCCCCGCAATGGTCAGTAAAAATGCAGGCAAATTAAACCAGCCCACCCTCGTCCAGCTAAAATCAGCTTTTGGCATTAAAAAATGAAACAGGATGAAGTGGACAAACAATACCGACAAATATAACAACACAATACATCCTGCGTAAGACAGATACTTCCCTTTATAGAACAACTTTTGGATCAGGACGAAACTGTTGAGGTAAAAGATGACAATCAGATAAAAATAACTGATGAAGTTGAGTTTTAAAAACTGGTTGATTTCCTCGGGACTTAACCGATGTGGCGGTGCACCGCGGTTGGAGTTGATAATATAGGGTAAAGCCAACAGAACCAGCCAAACCAAAATATGCAAAGCCACCTTAACACGTTTATTGGAAAAGTTCAATACCATTTCTCTTTTGCCTGTTTTTAACATCACTAAGTTATTATTTAAATTGGGCTTTGAAACTTACTCGTACCGTAACGCTTCAATTGGATCCAGCCTGCTGGCTTTCTGGGCAGGGTAGTAACCAAAGAAGATACCGGTAATCCCGCAAACGATAAACGAGATTACAATAGACGACTGGGAGATCAGGATTGGCCAGCTTAGAAAATAAGAGATCAGATAAGCGGAACTGACACCCAGCAAAACGCCAAGTACCCCCCCGGTAATACTGATTAGAATGGCCTCTATCAAAAACTGCATTAAAATGTCCTTACCACGTGCACCGATGGACATTCTTAAACCAATTTCCCTTGTTCTTTCCGTTACGGAGACATACATAATATTCATGATCCCAATACCTCCAATCAGTAAAGATATTCCAGCAATAGCCGTTAGCAACACGGTTAGCATACTGCTCGTAGAAGTAATTGTAGTGATGAGTTCTGCCTGCGTACGTACCTGAAAGTCATTATCCTGGGATGGCAATAATTTGTGGCTCTCCCTTACCGCATTCGTGATCTCCTGTGTAGCTGCATCACTCGCTGCTTCAGAGACCGCCGAAGCGTAAATAGACTGCAGATAATTTGTTGCAGTGATCCTATTCTGTACAGTGGTATAAGGCGCAAGTATAATATCATCCTGATCCTGGCCGAAATTACTCTGCCCTTTAGGCACCAGGGTACCAATGACCTGGAAAGGAATACTTTTAAAACGAATGATCTGACCTATAGGGTTACTTCCATCAGGAAAAAGGTTATCTATAACTGTTTTCCCCAATAAACAAACTTTTGCTGATTTTCGGACATCATTATCAGAAAACATAATGCCGTCAAGGAGTTTCAATTGTCGGATATTTAAATAATCCGGACTGATGCCAGTAATACTTGTAGGCCAGTTATTACCTCCTTTTATAGCCTGGCCACTAGAAGAAACAACAGGAGATAAACCATTGATATTATCCGACTGCAGTCTTTTTATAGCTGCAATATCTTCCAGTTTTAAGGTTTGAATACTGCTTCCAGCCAATCTTACACTTCCTGGTGTATTACTTTGGGGCATAACAGTAATCATGTTAGATCCCATACTGGATAAAGAAGATTGAATACTCTGCTTAGATCCCTGTCCGATGGCCATCATTGCAATTACTGCCGCCACTCCAATAATGATCCCCAACATGGTCAGAAAGGCACGAAGTTTATTTCTTCTTAGCGCCCGAAAAGCGATCCTTAATAAATTTAAAATGCTCATCTTATCCGTTTAATAATCGTCAGATTCTGGTAATGAAGCCAGCGCCTCTTTCGCCGAACGCGGGTTTTCATTTTTACTGTCCTTCTGGAGTTTACCATCGCGAAGCATAATGGTTCTGCTGCTAAAAGCAGCAATATCAGGCTCATGGGTTACGAAAACAATGGTTTTACCCTGCGAATTTAACTCTTGCATCAGGGCCATGATCTCATAAGAGGTCCTGGTATCCAGGTTACCGGTGGCCTCATCAGCAAGGATCATCACAGGTTCATTTACCAGCGCTCTGGCAATGGCCACGCGCTGTTGCTGTCCGCCAGAGAGCTGACTTGGGGTATGATCAAACCGATCGCTCAGTTTTACTGCCTCCAGGGCTTTGATGGCTCTTTCTTTGCGTTCTTCGGCCGTTACTTCTTTATTATAAAAAAGAGGGAGTTCCACATTCTCCAGTGCATTTGTTCTGGGCAACAAGTTGTAGGCCTGAAACACAAACCCAATCTTCTTATTTCTCAATCCGGCCAGTTCATCCCGGTTCAACCCCTTTACATCGATCCCATCGAGAAGATAACTCCCTTCCGAAGGTTTATCCAGACAGCCCAAAATATTCAGCAGCGTAGTTTTACCCGATCCACTGCTGCCCATGATGGTCACGAACTCACCCGCATTGATTTCAAAGGATAAACCTTTTAAAGCCCTGACAGTCATGTCGCCCATTACAAACTCCCTTTTCAGGTCGTGCAGTTCTAATATCTTGCTTGCCATTATCTTTTCCTGTTACCGCCTGGACGTTTTGGCATAAATGGACTGGAAGCTGCTGCACCGGTTGTAGCCATACCTGGTCCACCTGAGACCTGACTACCTATCACAACTTCATCATTTCCAGTTATACCACCTAAAACTTCAACCTGCGTATTGTTGTTAATACCTACCTTTATTTTCCTTTGCTCAAGCTTAAGATCTCCGGTTTTCACCCATACATATCCTTCCTTCGGAGAGGTTGGTTTCCTTTCCCTGTTTATCCAGACCAACTGGTATTTTTTAAGCGTAGTATCAGGAGAGAACTTAAGCGCCTTTGCCGGCACCAACATGGCATTGTTCACCTCTTTAGCAAAGATGGTGATGTTTGCCGTCATACCAGGTTTTAATCTCTTATCTTCGTTGTCTGTATTGATAATGGTGGTATAAGTCACCACATTTGAGGTAACTTTCGGACTTAGCCTGATTTCCTGAATACTTCCTTTAAAGGTATCGTCTAAAAAGGCGTCTACTGTAAAAGTTGCCCGTTCGCCCGTTTTAATATCACCTACATCAGCCTCATCCACAGAGGCCTGCACCTGCATTTTAGTCAAATCTTTTGCAATACTAAATAAAGTTGGCGTACTAAAGCTTGCTGCAACTGTCTGGCCTTCGCTTACACTTCTGGAAAGCACTGTTCCATCAATCGGAGAATAGATACTGGCCAGCGAAAGGTTTTTCCTGGCAGACATCAATTGCGCATTGATACTGTTTACAGAAGCTTTTGCCGAATTATAGGTATAAAGTGCATTGTCATAATCAGCTTTACTGATTGCACCTACTTTATATAGTTCGCTCTGACGTCCATAATTGCCTTGCTGAAAGACCAACTGGCTTTGGGCACTGGCCAGATTGGCTGCAAATTGATTTACAGAAGCCTGGAATAAAGTTTTATCCAGTTCGGCAAGCAGCTGACCCTTTTTAACTGTCGAGTTAAAATCGGCATACAGTTTTGCAATATTTCCAGATACCTGGGAACCTACTGCTACAGTATCTACCGGCTGCACTTTGCCAGTTGCTGTTACATTCTCGGAGATATAGCCTATTTTTGGCTTCTCTGTTTCCAATTTGATAACTGTTTCGGTCTTTCTGATAGCGAAGTACCATACAGCAATTGCAAGGACAACAATACCTAAAATAATGAATATGCTTTTCTTCGTTTTCATTAGTTACTTTTTTATTCTGTTATTGGAACTCCTGTATAAAAATCATAAATCTTAGTATACAGATTGGCTGTATATTTTGCCTGAACAAAAGCCTGCAAAGCCTGTACGTATAAATTTTTCTGCTGGAGGTAATCTACGATGCTGCTTGAACCCAGCTTCAGCTCAGCCTCCGAAATCCTCAGCGCTTCACTGGTATAATTGAACTGTTCTTTGGCTGCCTGGTATTGACTATTTGCATTTTGAACATTCAAATAGGCTTTTTCAACCGATTGTGTTAATGTTGTTTTGGTATCTAAAAGCGACAGCCTGGCTTGCTGTATCTCTAGATTGGCTTTGGCAACATTCGTTTTAGTGACTTTTCTATCAAAAATGGGAATAGAAAGGGTCAATCCCAAAGCCTGATTAAAGGTATTGTTCAGCTGGTTTGGATAATTCCCAAACGAGGTACTGTTGTAGCCGCTACCCAAAGAGCCATTTAAACTCAGCACAGGCCTGATGGTCGCCCTGGCTTTTTCCAGTTCCGTATTTTGCAATTGTACATTTAACTCTGCACCTTTCACTTCCGGCCTGGTCCGAAGCGCCTGGTCCTGCGCAGAAGCAAGATCAATCAAATGTTCATTTATTTTGGTGGTATCGGCCGCAACTACATCAAACCCGATTCGCGTAGGCAGCTGCAGCAATTGTTTTAAAGTCAATACATTTTGCTGGAGTTGATTTTGCGCAGTGATCAGTGTATAATTGTCATTGGCCATCGTTGCCCGCAACTGTAACAAGTCTTTCTTAGCAATTGTTCCCGCAGTTAAGCGCTGAGCACCTTGCTTCACCAAGGCATTACTGGTACTTAACAGATCATTCAAATAGGTGATATTTTCCTTACTCAGCAGAATATTCAGGTAAGCCTGGGTAATCTGTAGCGTAATATCGTTCTCCGCTGCATTCACAGAGAGATTAGCCACCTGTTCACTCAATGTTTTCGACTTTACATCGTTGTTCAGATACCCTCCATTAAACAACGTTATTCCAGAACTCACTCCATAACCACTGGAACTTTGGGTGCCCGAATTGTAATGCGACACGTCCTGGGTTACATTAGCCGATAAGTTTGGATATTTTGCAGCTTTAGCAGCGATTAAGCTCTGCTCAGCCGTTTTCGAACTGAGTTTTAAACTGTTGATGCTGATGTTATTTTTTTTAGCATAATCAATACAGTCTTTTAGATTCCATGTCTTGGGCAGATCATGATATAAAGAATCCTGTGCATACAAATCTCCGCCGTGGAAAACTGATGCGAAAAAGAGGATCAGGACGATATTTTTTAACAAAACGCTCATAGGGGTCTTTCTGTTTACCTCAAATTTATTTATAAATCACCAATCAGATTTTAAAATGAGACGAAATGAAATACCCCTGGGATCAACCCCCCGATAAATGCGACAAATACAAATCCTCTATTTAAGGACGATAACAAAATCCGTCTGACCTTGTTTGATGGTCTTCAGAAAAAAATCAAACCCATGATTGACCAGAATTTCTCTGACCAATGTAAGCCCAATCCCCTGTCCATCTTTCTTTGTGCTAAAAAAGGGGCTAAAGAGCTGTTCATTATGCGCTTCAGAAATTCCCTTTCCATTGTCGGAAATAACAAGACGTCCTCCCTTTAGCACAAAGCGAATTACCCCCTCCCTTTCAATGGCCTCTAAGGAATTTTTCACAATATTGATGATAACCTGTTCCATCTGCTGCAAATCTGCAAGGATAAAAAAAGGATCCCCTGGCAAGATAAATTCAAAAGTTACATTTGCCTCTGTCGCTTTTATTTTCATCAAAGCAGCTACGGCGTAAATCAGCGCTACAAGATCCATTTTTCTCCGGTTAACTGGAGAAAGCTTCACTAGGTCTGCAAAATTCCTCATGAACAGATTAAGGTTTTGATTCCTTTGCACAGCCACTTCCAATGCATTCCTTAGCGCCTCCTGATCTCCACTTTCCCAAAGCTTTTTGGTTTGCAGGGATAAGTTCAAAATTGAGTTGACTGGTCCAATCGTATTGTTTACCTCATGGGCCATCATCCGTATCACTTTTCCATACACCCCCTTCTCTGCTTCAAAGATCTCCGAAGTCACCTCTTCAATCATCAGGAAAAAACGGGCAAATCCACGGTCTATGAAATGAGATTTTTGAAGCTTATAAGCCCTTAATCCATTAGGCCGTATCAATTTAGTTCCACCAGCTTTTAGTTCATGTGCCAAAGCAGTCACTTCCTCTATTTGTGTTCCCAGCATCGATAATGCTTTAGGATTAACCTGTTTCACCCGATGATCATAATCCAGAATAATAATTCCCGTTGGAGAAGTCAGGATGAGTTTCTCCAGGAAAAAATGTTGCTCCTCCTGTTTAATACGCTCCGTCCTTAATTCATCCATCATTTGATTGTATACTTCAATCAACTCATCCATTTCACGTTTGCCTGTAGGCAGAAACTTTACATTAAAATCCCTGTCCTTAATTGCATTTATACCTTCTTTTAAATGGTTCAGCGGACTGATCAATTGCCTGTATAAACTCCAGGAAAGAGCCCCTGATCCAAGGATAAACACCTCCGACAAGATAAATAAGACCTTATTTTGCTCAAATACCAAATACGTCAGCACCAGGCAAACCAGGTGCAAAACAGCAATAAAGAGAATATACTTAGTGCTCAGTTTCATCAAATGGAATTTGATATTTCTCCAGTCTGCGGTACAAGGCATTTCTGGTGATGCCTAAAGATGCCGCGGCTTTTGTTATACGATTTTTATGAAAACTCATTGCACGTTTAACCATTTCTACTTCCATTTGCTCCAGCGTCATTACCCCCACATCCGGGAGCGGTGCCACTTCTTTCCGCGAAGGAGACTGGTCCATTTGCTTTTTAAAATCATCAATTTCCAATACATCCTTTTTACTGACCAGAATAGAGCGTTCCACCAAATTCTTCAACTGGCGGATATTACCAGGCAACTCCAGTTTCTGCAACCACTTCATTGCCTCCGGTGTCACAGACAGTGCAGGTCTGTTGTAAATTTCTTTCAGATTATGGATAAAGAACCTCACCAGCAGAGGTATATCGCCAGGACGTTCGCGAAGAGCGGGCAAATGTATCGTAATCAGATTAATTCGATATAACAAATCCTCTCTGAAAAGTCCCGGTCCAACCATATCATTCAGGTTTTTATTGGTTGC
The DNA here is from genome assembly GCF_032678445.1 of Pedobacter nutrimenti. Lineage (GTDB taxonomy): Bacteria > Bacteroidota > Bacteroidia > Sphingobacteriales > Sphingobacteriaceae > Pedobacter > Pedobacter nutrimenti_A. The sequence goes on along the minus strand of NZ_JAVTSQ010000013.1, from coordinate 179,689 downwards.
ACAAACCACCCTGGTATCCACTACTTTGGTTTTACTGCTGCCCAGAACCTCATAGGTTCTGTCCTGAAGTACTCTAAGTAATTTCACCTGGCTGCTAGCCTCCAGATCACCAATTTCATCCAGAAATATAGTTCCCTTATTCGCCATTTCAAAGCGGCCAATCCTATCGTAACGCGCATCTGTAAAAGCACCCCGCATATGCCCAAACATTTCACTTTCAAACAAAGAAGATGAAATTCCGCCCAGGTTTACTTTAACAAATGCCCGGTTCCGTCTCAAACTGTTTTCATGGATCGCTTCAGCAATCAGTTCTTTTCCAGTACCACTCTCTCCGGTAATCAGTATAGATGCATCCGTACGGGCTACCCTTCCAATGGTATCCATGATCTCCAGCATTTTTGGGTCTTCCCCAATGATCTGCTGAAAGGCATACTGCTTATCCAGCTGCCTGCGATCCCGATGTACAGGTTCCTGGGCATGAAGTTCCATTAGCGTTTTCACCGATTGTAAAAGATGATCATTGTTCCAGGGCTTATTGATAAAATCGTTCGCTCCCAGTTTCATTCCCTGCACTGCAAGCTCTATACTCCCCCAGCCTGTAATTAAAATAACCGGCAAACTATTGCTGATTTTTCTGATCTGCCTGAGTAAGTCCATCCCTTCTTCACCGGAAGTACCGATAGAAAAATTAAGATCCAGCAAAACCAGTTCGGGCGGGCGCTTGTGTATCACATGGAGTGCTTCATCAACCTCATCAACCGCCACCACCTCGTAGCCAGCGCTTTTAAGCAGCAGCAGCAAAGAAGTTCTTACGGCTATATCATCATCAACAATTAATATCATGGGTAAATCACCTATTGAGGTATAAATTTATAAAGTAAATTCGTTTATCTCTAATCTATTCCTCGTGCAACGCAACTGCAGGATGTATTGCCGCCGCCTGTTTTCCGGGGTAAAGTGCACATACAAAAACCAACACATAAATAAATGCGATGGACAGGAGGATAGCCAAGACATAAACTATTGAAGGTACGTTAAACACATTCATGATCGGAAACTGTAAAGCAAAGAAACACCCCACGGCTAAAGACATGGTGGCCAGGATCAACGATTCACTGATCAACTGACCGGACACCGAATTCCCGGAAGCCCCCAATGCCCTTCGTAAACCAATTTCACCCCTTCGCTGATTGATATTGTACCAGAGCACACCAAATAGTCCCAGCGCCACATTAATGATCAGGAAACTGGCGATAATTATGAAAATAAGCATAGGAATGATCGTTTGCTCATTTTTAGCATCTCTCATTTCCGAAAGATGCTGAATTTCTATACTGGAATTCTTCAGTCTGTTGGCCATAAACTTATACAAAGAACTCTCGAAGCCCGCATCAGCCTCTGGTCTCACTTTAACAAGAAGGACATTGGTATGCTTTAAATAACCAGAATCCAAAGGACTGAACAGCGCATAGCCCGCAGGCCAGAAATCTCCATTAGCTTTAAAATCCTGCACCACCCCAATGATTTTCAACTTACCTTTATCTTCATAATCGCCAACAGATTTGCCTATTGCCGGGCCGTTTCCAAAAATCTCCTTCCTCAAAGATTCATTAATAATGATGGGTTTATTCCTCGCCACTTTATCTTCCGGATTAAACCATCGGCCTTCCAGCAATGTCATTTTCCATACCTTATTATAATCATCTCCAACCATATAATTATTGACATTATAAACCTTTTTACCAGCCGGAGATAATCCTGTAGTCATGATACCGCTGGAATATGGAAAATTATTACTCGTATAACTCACGGCCTCCACCATTGGCATTGATTTTAAAGACTTCTTCAGATCTTCATAAAAAATCACCAGTGAATCCATATTCTTTGTTTGCTGATCCCGATTATAATTAATAGACCATACCCGGTCGTACGCTAAGCCCAGCGGTTTTCTATAATTCAGATAATAATACACCAGGAAAGAAAAAACAGCAAAAATAACCAGGAAAGAAACCAGTATTTCAGAAAGGAACAGAAAGTTATGCTTCCTTTTATTCCATATTAATTTAAATAAATGCTTAACCATAATAATACCTTTTAAAATTTACTGCGCTTTTAACGCCGTTACAACATTTAGCCGGGACATACGCCAGGCCGGATAAACTCCGGAAATCAAACCGAAAAATACACAAGCTAAAAAACTATACATCAGGACAGAAAAATTCAAAGACAGCCTGACACCATCCATCAGGTTCCAGGAATTGAAAAAATAGATCGTCAGTGCAGAAAAAAGCAAGCCCAATAACCCACCCAAAAAAGTGAGGATCATATTTTCTACGATGAACTGATAGACCAAGGTCCTGGAAGATGCACCAAAAGCTTTCCTCACCCCAATTTCCGACGACCTTTCCATAATCCGCGTAATATTAATATTCACCAGATTAATGGTAGGGAGCAGCAAAAACAAAATAACAAATGCAACCAAAACAGATACCGCCGTGGTAATCCCCGAATCCTTTCCATCTCCGGCAATCCGTCTGGTTATGCTCGCAAAAAAATAATCTGCATTGCAGTAAAGACGGTCGAACTCCTTATTCCCTATGGGAACTTTCTTCATCATCTGATCAAATTCCAGTTTCATCTTTGGAACATCAGCTTTTGACCTGGCCAACAGTACCGCGCTGTAGGGCCCCATTAAATCTGGTTTTTTATAATTTTCTTTAGATACGGTATAAGGCAAAAACATATCTCCTGCAAAATTCCGCTTTGTTTTAGCTACATTATCTACTACACCGATGACCCTGTAATTCACCTCATCAGCAGAGATGTATTGACCAACCACACTTGGCACATCCCCAAAATAGGCTTTTTTTATAGCTTTAGAGATCACTGCCACATGTTCTGCATGGAGGATCTGCTGCTCAGCATAAGGCTTTCCTTCCAGGAACTGATATTCCAGTATCCTCCAGTAATCTGCATTCGTATACTTATAATTGATAACGATCTTCTTATTGTTAATATAGGCATTAGAAGCTTTAGAATAAGAAGAAATCCCTATCTTTTCCACATTTTTAAGCCGGGACACATAGTGATCAAAGAAATAAAAAGAAACATCACTCCTATTCATCCAACCCTCTTTAGAATTCTGCAATTCCATAGAACTCACGTATAAAGACCTGTCCCTTTTATAATCAGGATAATCAGGACTGATCACTTTATCCAAAAATGCAGTGCCAACCATCAATATGGTCAGTGTAAAGCTGATCCCAAACAAACTAACAAAAGTGAAGAACTTTCTTCTCTTGAGTACCGCAATGGCTATTTTAAAATAATTTTTAAGCATAACCTTAATTATTGAACCTGAGAACCATCAAATAAACGAACCAGGCGATGCGTTTTATTTGCCATATTTTCATCGTGTGTTACCATCACTACCGTTGTACCATCATTTCGGTTTAAATTGATCAGAATATCCATGATCTCGTTGCCCATTGCACTGTCCAGGTTCCCTGTAGGTTCATCTGCCAGTATAATCTGAGGTTTACCAACAATTGCCCGGGCTATCGCTACCCGCTGCCGCTGTCCGCCAGACAACTGTGAAGGAAAGTGTTTCAATCGGTTACTCAGGCCTACTTTCTCCAAGGCTTCCGCAGCCAGATCCCGTCTTTCCCTGGCCGATGAAGAACGATACAATAAGGGCAATTCCACATTGTCCAGCACCTGCAGATCATTGATCAAGTGATAACTTTGAAATATAAAACCCAGCTGTTCATTCCTAAACTTTGCCAGCCGCTGGTCAGAGAAATTGGAAACATCCTGCCCGGCAATCCTGATACTACCTTTGGATGGCTCATCCAGCAAGCCCATGATGTTCAGCAAAGTGCTTTTGCCACAACCTGAGGGCCCCATAATGGAAAGAAATTCTCCTTTTGCAATATCCAGGCTAATTCCATTTACGGCAAGGGTTTCAACCGTATCGGTACGGTACACTTTTTCAATGTTTTGTAAACGTATCATATCGTATAGTTACAGATTAAGATTTATTTATAAATTATTTTTTCATTTTTTTCGAAATCATACAAAGACAGATACCTCAGCTGATAATAGGCACTCCAGAAATCTCTAAGTGAAGCAATATAATCTCTCTTTGCCCTGTCATTTTCCTGGAAAGCAATGCTCAGATCCGTAATACTCAAATCACCCAGCACATATCTTTCCCGGGCAATCTGATATTTTTCAGAAGCAATACGATCCGCTTTGCCTGTTAGCTCTACCTGTTCCTTCATCATATTAAACAAGGTTACCTGGGTAACGATCTGCTGTTTAAAGGTCTGCTTATCCTGTTCCACAGCATAAGCAATGAACTGCTCGTTGGCTTCAGCTGTCTTGGTCCTCGACTTTGACCGTCCCCAATCCAGCACTGGAATACTGAGCTGCAATTGTATAGACTGCTGGCTCTTTGGAGAACGATATACATCAGCAATATTACCTGCTGCATTGGAAAACCCAAGATTAGCATTCAGTGTTGCCGTTAAACCATTTTGACCTTTTGCCTTTGCTACATCCCTTTTCGCCTCAGCCAGTTTACGCACAAAAGCAATGGCATCTGAACGGTTCTCAAAAGCTTCCTTCAATACCCTATCTGCCGAAATACTCATTTGATTTACCTGTGCAGGCATATCCAGTACAATCTTATCATCACCTTCCATCCCCGCATAACTCCGCAGGTTTAAAGTCGCTATTTCCATATCCCGTTTCGCTGTCCCCACAGCCTTTTGTGCATTGAGCTCCTCCAGCTGCAACTGCAGAATTTCATTCTTGGAAATTTTTCCCAACTCAAATTTAGTATTGGCGATGTCCAGGATCTTCAGCGTATTGGTTAAATTGGTGGTTGCAATATTTAAGTTGACCTGGCCAAGCAACAGATCAAAGAAATAACCCGTTACCGTTACTGCAATTTGTTCTTGTGATTCAATATAAGCCTGTTTACTTTCAGTGTATTTTAAAGGTTCAATCTTCTTGTCCCATTTTAAACTATTGAACTGCAATAAAGGCTGTGTGTAGCCAATTCCATAAGGAATGGCATTATAAAGAACATTTTTACGATCAAAATCATCAAAGCGCTGCAACTGCGTGGTTCCATAAATGGTACCTCCGGTAGCCGCAATACTTTGGCTAAAATTCATGGTCAGTGAAGAGTTATCATTGTGCACAGGCTGGAAAAGAATAGCCCCATTGGGCTGCAAAACCTGAGAATATGTTTTATTATAACCAGGCAATACCCCAGTTAATTCCAACTGAGGCTGATAATTCGACTTATATGTTCTCCATTCCCAATACTTGGTTTCTCTAACAGTAATGGCCTGTTTAGCCGCAATTGAGTTAGATTTGGCCATTTCAACCAGTGCCGGTAAACTCAACTTAAGCGTATCGTTAACCGGAACAGCAGTTACACGCATACCGGATAGCAAAAAAAAGAAAGACAATATCGTTTTCATCATGTTGATTGAAAATTCAAAACAGATCAATTGTTTACAGCCACCTCTGCGGTATTCTCATAAGCCTTCATATCAGATGTAATGACGACTTCTCCAGGCTTGATACCAGTCAGGATTTCTACATAGTCAAAATTACTCAGCCCGGTTTTCACGGTTCGTCTTTCCGCTTTCCCTTTATTCAGCACAAAAATCTCCTGGAGGGTTGACCCCTTAAATGCTGGCCCGTTGGCTACCCTCAACGCACCGTTCCGGGTAGCCGTGACCAGGAAAATATCGACCTTCATATTGGGTCGCAATAATTTATTATTCCGTTCCTCCAATTGTGCAGCAAAGGAAACAATACCGTTATTTACTGCCGGAGAAATATTCACAATATGCGCCCTTAACTGCACATCATTTATCCGGACAATAACCGGCATATGATTGTGCAGCTGGTCCAGCTGATTATCGGACACACTACCGGCAATTTTAAAACTGCTCAGATCTGCAATCTTGGCCAGCGATTCACCCTCCTTTATACTCGCTCCGATGTTTTTATTTACCCAGGTGATCACTCCCGCTCTGGTGGCCACTACGTTCGCCAGATCAAGTTTACGCTTCAATGCATTCTGATCATTACGTTGTATCTCCAGGGCAATTTCTGCTTCTCTGATCTCTATTTTCATGGTTTGCTGTTTACTCCGTATTTCATTTTCGAGCTGCTGTTTCTCCAGCTCGGCAACTTTCAGGTTCAGTTCAGCCTGCTCAATTCCTTCCTTTGTTCCCCCACCCGCCTTGTATAATCTTTTGGCACTGGATACCGCATCCACCAAGTTCCCGATCCGCAATTGTTTGATACTGTTGTTCGATTTGATATCATAAAAACTCTTCTCCAGATCCAGTTTTAGTTTTCGAATCTCATTCTCTTTAGATTCTATCTGAAATTTAAGTTTATCATATTCAGACTGTGCGGCAGATTTATCCAGGATGAGAATAGATTCTCCTGCCTTAACTTTGTTTCCGGCATCCAGCAATACTTTCATGACCGAAGCATTGATTGGACTCGTCAAACTTTCCTCAAACTCCGGCAGCACTTCACCCGTCGCATTGATCGTATTTTCAATATTTCCAATTGCAGCAACAGAAGTTGTTATATCAGAAGCCGACAAAGCTGGTTTAAAATAAAAACGAAGCAGCCAGATACACAATGCAAGCACAGCCACCGCAAAAAAAATGATTAAAATCGTCTTTCTCTTCTTTTGTCCGGAAACCTCATTCGCAATGCTCTTATCCATTCTATTTGTTTTGCACAAGGCATTACAAGGCAAATGCCACAGCTAAAACACTAAAAAACAATAGATTACAATTTATAAGCGCATAAAAAATGCCCGATATCGAACAAGATGTTTAATATCGGGCATTTTTTAAATATTTTGACCTTAGGGCTTTTTAGCCACGGGGGGCGGAGCAACTCTATTTCTTGCCTTATTAAGTGCAGTCCTCTCCAAAAGTGTATAAGCTTTCCCATCAAAAGTCATCTTTGCCTTCGTTACCGGCTCAGCAGCCATCGGAGCTGTTCCTTTTCTTAGCCATAAGCCGGTCATGTGCAAAATAACCACATGAGGGGGATGTCTGGCATAAGTCTTTTTATCCATAGGACTGGCAACCAGGTTGTCGTTCTTTGCACGGGTAACGCCTTCCTCCACCACCATCAGTGAACTGAGATAATCATCTACATCGATAAAAAACTCGTTATAATTGCTTTCATCAGAGATTTTAAAGCCATAAACCAGATGATCAAACACAGAATAATCCACTTTTAAACTGTCTCCAGCCTTAAAATTTATACGATACCCTCCGCTTTCCTCCAGCTGTCCATCTGTTACCGGTATAAGCTGTTTCTTACCAGGACCAGATCCAATGGCAACAGAAACCGGTGCCAGAACATCTTTACCCTTTTTGCTGGCAATCAACAGACTTACTGAATCTTTGCTCAAGGACTGATTATACCGTCCATATACCTTCACTGCATCATACTCCGGAGCAGTGGTTAGCAATGCCTTGTTGTTCTTTACCTTAAAATTTCCAGAGGCAAAAAATAATTTTTCTTTATCCTTTGACTCTACATAGGTAGAAAAATAACCCGATAGCTTATCAAAGAATACCGTAGTTGTCGTTCCCTCTTCGTCCTTTCCGGAAAAGCAGCCGTCATAAACGCTCTGCGCTTTTACCAGTGGCCCCAGGCAAATCATACCCAGGAATAATAATATTTTTTTCTTCATAGCACAGAATGCATTCCTTTTTCAAAAATAAGATACGCTATTTAAAATCAGCTCAATAATCCTGCTTTTATTTCGTCATAAATTCTGTTTGTTTCCACAACCGGGATATCTAACGAATTTCCATAACTGATCATTGCACCCGCAAATAATTCCAGCTCTGTATGAGTCTTTCCGGATTGCACATCCAGCTGAAGCGAGGTTGGGGTCGTATAAGGAAAAGTTGCAGCCTTTTTAAAAGTGAGTTCTATAATATCCGGAGGTACAGCTACCCCTTTCTGATCAGCAATTAATTTTAGTTCCTCTATAATCCTGTTCGCCCTGGAATGCAGTTCAGGGTCTTTGTTCACTACGCCGATCGGTTTGTTATACCTGGCCGAAACCAGCCCGAAGCTCGCAATAAAGAAAAATTTTGTCCAAATATCAATCAGGGCGTCTTCTTTATATATAATATCTATTCCCGCTTGCTTCAACAAACCTACAAGCACGGAAGGATCATATTGTAAATGTTCAGGATCCCGACCGAGGATAATCCTTCCTGCCGCACCTTTATGTTCAACAACTCCTTTTTCTTTAATATGCGAAGCCACATAAACACAAGCAGGCAATACCACGCCGTCAGGAATCAATTTTCTAATTCTTTCATAGATATCTACTCCGTTCATTAAGGGCAGAATGACAGCACCAGGCCTTATTTTATCCCTTAACTGCCGGCAAATGTTCTCCAGATCATATTCCTTTACACAAACCAGCCATAGATCAGCCACAGGCGCATCTGCAATTTCCCGAAACAGACCTTCCGGATAAGCCACAGGGTGCAGATGTTCCGGAGAGATCAAGGTTAGTCCCTGCGCCTTCACGATACTATAAGTCGCTTCCCTTGCTATAAAATCAACCTGAACATCAATTGATTTCTTAAAGGCGTCGGCCAGCTTAAATCCAAAATATCCACCTACCCCGCCTAATCCGATTACAGTTATCTTCATGATAATTTGTTTTTACGACAATAAAACCATCATAGGCTCGCTATTTCACTGAAGGAATTTCTTTTAACACAGCCAAAAGATACGACCAGAATTTTTGAACAGAAGAAACCTGAACCCTTTCATCCGGAGAATGCGCTCCTCTGATCGTTGGACCAAAAGAAATCATATCCATACCAGGGAAATGCGCACCTAAAATACCACATTCTAAACCCGCATGACAAGCTTCTACCTTCGGTTCCTTGTTAAAAACATCCTGGTATAACTTCACCATGAGCCTTAAAATATCAGAATCCGGATTAGGTTTCCAGCCAGGATAATCTCCGCTTTGGCTAACAGAACACCCCATCCCTTCCAGACTTGCACGAACCGAGTTAGCAACATCATCTTTTGTACTTTCCACACTGCTCCGCTGCAAAGACTGTGTAATGAATTTTCCGTCCTTTACAATTACACGGGCAAGGTTAGTTGAGGCTTCCACGAGGTCCTCTATATCCGGGCTCATTCTAAATACGCCATTAGGCATAGCATATAACGCATTTACTATTTTTACAAAGTCCGCCTGTCCCATCACTTCTTTAGGTAAGTCCGTTTCTTCAGCCACAACAACCAGAGAAGGTTCAATGCTGTGGTACTCTTCTTTCAAAACAGCAGAAAATGTTTCAACAAAGGCCAGAAATGCTGTCTTCTCTCCGTTGGGAACAACCAATACCGCCCGCGATTCTCTCGGTATCGCATTCCTTAAACTGCCACCGTCAACAACAGCCAGACTGATCTTTGCCGATTTCAAAGCCCCATAGAACAAGCGGTTCATCAACTTATTGGCATTGCCCCGGCCCTTATGGATATCCATACCAGAATGTCCGCCGGATAAACCTTTAATCGTAATCTGATAGGCTGTACTATTTTCATTGCTCTTCTCCAGAGTATAAGTATATTCAGAATTGGTATCGATACCTCCTGCACAACCAATCGTTAGCTCATCATCCTCCTCAGTATCCAGATTTAACAAAATAGAACCCGTAAAATTGGAAGGATCAATTTCCTTCGCGCCGGTCATTCCAGTTTCCTCATCGATAGTAAACATGGCTTCCAGAGGAGGATGTTCTATAGTTGTTGAAGCCAGTAAAGTCATAATAGAGGCAACACCAATACCATTATCTGCACCTAGCGTAGTTCCTTTAGCTTTAACCCAATCACCATCTACAAACATCTGAATGCCCTGGCTGTCAAAATCAAAAACAGTATCGTTATTTTTTTGGTGGACCATATCCAGGTGAGACTGCATTACCACAGTTTTCCGGTTTTCCATACCAGGCGTTGCAGGCTTACTGATCATGACGTTACCTGTTGCATCCTGAACCGTTTTCAATCCCAGTTTTTCACCAAATGCAACCATAAAAGCAATCACCCTTTCTTCTTTCTTAGAAGCTCTGGGTACTGCATTCAGGTCAGCAAAATTATTCCAAAGAGCCTTAGGCTCTAAATTTCTTACTTCCATTAGATCTTAGTTAAGAGCGGCCAAATTAGCTAATATTGCCCTGATAAACCAATAAAAAGATGGTTTTATAGACCGGCTCTGTGTAAGATCAAAGGTTTTTATTTCGATCTTGCATAGATCTCTATAATCTCATGATTAACATGCAGGCTGTCAATTTTTTCTATACCCCGCTGAATCAGGGTATCATTTTTCACCTGCAGTTTGAACTTAAAATCCAGATTTTCCCAATCCCGGTAACTGCAATAAGCCAGATGTTCTGTATAATCCTCTCCCGAAAGTTTATAAGTTCCGGCACCACAATCAAACACAGCTGCAGGCGTCTTACCTTTTTTCAGATCATGTTTAAAAAAAGAGAAGTGAGTTCCATTAAACATTTTAATCATCTCCTGGCCTTTCACCGGAAAAGTAATTAGTGTATCCTTTCCAGTAATGGTTTTAGCAGAAACCAGTTTCCAGGTTCCGTTAAGATCAGCTCCTGCATTTTCCTTTTTAGATTCTGATCCTCCGCTACAAGCCACGAACTCCAGGAGCACGGGCAGCAGCAGCCATTTTAATTTGTTCATAATGTCGTTCGTTTTTAAATACATAGCTAAAAAAGCGGCCATGCAAAAAGGTTTATATATTGGTTATAGGTTTAACTGAGCGCTTCATGATCAAACATAAAATACATTTCCCTAAATGTAAAATTTAATATTTGGTTTTATTTTTGCTGACATTTGCATTCATGCGCCTACCTATACTTCTGACTCTGATTTGTGCTCTCTTTTCCGGTTGTAAAACTGAAAAAAAACCACATACTACCTTTTACTATTGGAAAACAGTTTACAGCCAGAACAAAACAGAGCAACAGTACCTCGAAAAAATGCAATCCAGGTCTTTGTATGTACGGATTATGGATATCGACTTAAGCCCTGACGGACAGCAAGCCATCCCCATCTCTCCAATCACTTTTAAAGAAAGCATACCTCGGCAAGTAAACATCATCCCTGTAGTTTATATCGTCAACAACATTTTAAACGTAGCAGACAGTACTGCACTGAAAACACTTGCCAGTAAAATTGCAGTCTTTGTCCAGGCAAAAGTACAGCAAGCCGGAAAGAAAGACTACCAGGAACTGCAGATAGACTGCGACTGGACCAAGACAACTAAAGACCGTTATTTCTATTTTCTTGAACAGCTCAAAAAATTGCCCCAACTCCGGAACAAAGAGATTACAGCCACGTTAAGGCTCCATCAGGTTAAAAATATAGAGAGCTCAGGCATTCCCCCGGTAAAGAAAGTTATGCTGATGTGTTACAATATGGGCAATTTAAGGAAGTATGGCCCACAAAACTCTATACTGGATCAGGCCGAAATGGACCTCTACCTGAAAGACCATTTAAAAGACTATCCCCTGACCCTTGACGTAGCGCTCCCCTTATTTAAATGGGCGGTTATTTTCCGCAACCAGCAATACGCAGGTATCTCCAAACGATTGCAGCCAAATCAGCTGCAAGACAAGAACATCTTTAAAAAACTGGAACAACCCTTACTTTACCAGCTTTTGGTTGACCTCCCTCAGGCCGGACTAAAGAAAAATGACATTGTGCGATGGGAACATATTACAACAAAACAACTTCTGCAAACAGCCGATTTTTTATCCGCATATTTGCCCTCAACAGAATTTAACCTCACATTCTACCACTTAGACGAACAATTATTAAATGATTTTAAATATGACGACCTACAAAAAGTTATTCATAGGTTTTAGTACTTTCTTTACTGTTTTTTTTGCCGAAATCGCCATCAACCTAGCCTGCGGGGGCGAAGTAGACCCTTATGACTATTATATAAACTATTTCCATAGTGATGTATCCGGCGATGAATATTCCCCATTCTTTTTTACGCAGCTTAGCTTCCTCTACGGAGATAAAGACACCCATAGTGAATCGGACATCAACAGCGAAGAATGGGCTAAATACCTTCAGGTAAAAAAAGAAGATGTTGAAAAGGCCATGTATAGAAGTAATGATGCCACCAATCTGGTACTCAGCAAACTGGATCAGCAGCCAATTTCCAGTCTGCCAGACAGCCTGCAGCAAAATACATTTATACAAGCCCTGGGCAAAAATAAAAAAGCTGCGCAGTACTTCTCTTTTGCTAAAAGCTGCGAACCTCTTGCCAATTCAAGCTCAGATTACTGGAATCCTACACCACGTGACACTACCGGAATGATTTCGGCTGCCAAACAAGCGCTTGATCTGGTCAGTTCCTCCCGGGCTGATGCCTTCATTAAACTCCGTTACGCCTACCAGTCTGCAAGAATGTATCATTATGCTGGTCAGTACCAGGAATGCAGAAACATCTATGACAAATTGATCAGAACCAATAAAACCGCCAGTGCCGTTAAAGGCTGGTCCATGGCGCTGTATGCCGGAGCTACACGAAGACTAGGTATGAGGAGCGAATCCGCATATTTGTTTTCCAAAGTATTTGAAAGCAATCCTGAACGCAGAATACTTGCTTATAGAAACTATTACAACATCAGCCCATCCACAGATTCCGTACTCCGTTTTGCTAAAAATAATACAGAAAGAGCCACCATCTGGGCTATAGAAGGGTTTGGAAACCCGACAAAAGATTTAAAAAGTCTGGAAGAGGTATATAAAAACGACCCCAAAAGCCCAATTAACGGTGCCCTGTTGGTACGGGAGATCAATAAACTGGAAGGAAATATACTAAACGGCTCCAGCAATTATTACTATTACAACAGTCCAAACAATGCCGACAGCTTAAAGAAGGTCAACCTTAAACACCTGGCCCTGGTGAAAAATTTCGCACTTAAACTTGCCGGGGAAAAGAAATACAGTCAACCTGAATTAGGCACTCTTACAGCCGCCTACCTTTCCTGGATGGAAAACAAAGGTGCAGAAGCTTCATCTTATCTGTCGAAACTTGATTTCCCTAAACTCCCGGAACGTTTAAAAGATCAATACCGCATCACCGATCTGCTGATTAAAGCAGATCAGATTAAAAAGGGAAGTTCATTTAACCCCAATGATCTTTTACCAGGTCTTAAATGGCTCGATCAAAAACGCTTTGAAGAGAATAAACCAAAACCTGGTCAAACCTATGACGATTGGGGCGGCTATAATAAAGCTTTCAGCTTAAGCGCAAGAAATCTCTATCAGGATGTCCTGGCACCAGCCTACCTGAAAATGGGCGATACTACCCGTGCCGCCATGGCCATGGTCAAAGGTGACATCAGGTCTTTAAACTTAAAGAGTAAGGATTTGTTCAGCAATATGAGCTCCGCTACCATTGAATACTGGCAGGAAGCTCTAAGTCCAACAACCTTACTGAGCATTGAAAAATACAGAACAACCCCGCCTCAGGATAACCTCGACGGGCTTCTGGCTGGAAGCATCAAGCAACTCAACCAGGATGATTTCTATGAACTTCTGGGTACCAGTTACCTCAGAACACATCACTATAAAAATGCCCTGATCTGGTTTCAAAAAATTAATCCTAAACATCAATACTTCAGCGCATCTAACTGGTATGAAGGCGATGAAGGAAGACTTTATCCGAATGCATTTATAGAGACCATCCGGGATTACCCTAAACAAAACGGCAGTAAAACAGGAGGTTTAAACAAGAAAACCTTTGCAATGGAAATGCTACGACTGCAAAAGCTCGTTACTTCAGATCCAAAAAATGCGGCGGCAAACTATTATAAAATGGCAAACGCGCTGTATCAAACTGGTTATTTTGGAAATTCCTGGGGACTGATCAGTTACAGCTGGAGCTCCTACGACAATGTAGTTCCTCCAAAATACGATTATGAAAAAGATTATAAACAGGCCCTAACTGCAAGGCGGTTATATCTAAAGGCCAGACTACTGACTACCGATCAAAACCTCAAAGCCAAATGTACCTTCATGCTGGCCAAATGTGCTCAAAAGATGATCATACCCGGTAAATATCCAGATTACCTCTATACTTACGTAAATGGTAAAACAACCTATAAAGACTACCTGGATGCCAACCTTGCCAATCCATATTACAAGGAGTTTTCTGCTAAATATGCAAAGACACCATTTTACCAAATTGCACAAGGTGAATGCAGTTATTTCAGGGAATTTATAAACCGCAATTAAACCGAATCGATTACATTTTATTGCGTTTTTAACATCTAAACGCAGAAAATAAAAACAATTCTAAGATGTAAAAAGTTATTATGGCATTAAGCTTGTAGTATATAGCTCATCTATTAACATTTTTAAAAAACATCTTATGAAAAAATTTACTTTAAGTTTGCTAACTGTTGTACTACTCGGAGTAGGCCTCTCGGCAAGCGCCCAGATTCAAAAGGGTAATGTATTAATTGGTGCAGATTTGGCCAATTTCGATTTAGGTTTAAGCGGATCGAAAGTATTCAAAATGGACATTACTCCAAAAGCGGCATGGTTTATTCAAGACAATATTGCTTTGGGGGGATATGCACATATCGGTTTAGTTACCGCAAAGAACGCCGCAACCACTACGGACTATGGAATTGGTGCCCTTGGTCGTTATTATACCGGTAAAGATGTAGAAGTTCTAAAACACGGCCGTTTCTTCGGAGAAGCAAACATTGGTTTTGGCGGAACAAATACAAGTAAAGGCGGCGGTACAACGAATGGTTTAGACTTTGGCGTAGGCCCAGGTTTTGCTTATTTCATTACTCCTAATATCGGGCTTGAAACATTGTTGAAATACCAGGGCTTAACCGGATTTGGAAATAATGGATATCAAGGCAACCTGCATTTATCTTTCGGGTTCCAGATCTATCTACCAGGTCAGGGAACAGCCAACAAGGTTAGAAGTGATGTAAAATAAATTAAAATTTAATTTATAAAGCCCGCTGCAAAAAACAGCGGGCTTTATTTTTTAATCCCATTTACAAGAGGAACTAAGATCTTTGTTTAGATTTGCAGCTTGGATCCATCCCTGTATCTATGAACCATTGTATAAAACTTCTTCCTCTGAATCTCTTTCTGATACTGTCACTTCTTTCCTGTACCCAAAAGAAAGATAGCTATACAGTTTGGAAAGAACAGTCAAAAACCAATATCAGACTCCTGCCTGAATATGGGCATGCAGCAAAGACAAAACAACAACTGAAAGCAGACAGTGCTTTTATAAAAACAGCTACTCAAAAAGAAAGCCCGGAAAAAGCATCAGAAGCGCTGGTGCAACTCGGTTTTAAATACCTGAACAACGGAGATCCTCAGACCGCCATGTACCGTTTCAATCAGGCTTGGTTGTTAAACCCAAAAAACCCAGAAATCTATTGGGGATTCGGCTCCGTTTACTTCAGCTTCAAAGACTATAAAAACGCCGTTATGCAATACAACGAAGGGCTGAGTCTAGATCCCAAAAATAAAGGAATACTAAAAGACAAAGCCCTCGCTGCACAATTATTAAGAAAGAAAAATTAATTCATTTTAAAAGATTCTCCTGGTTTAGCCAGCTCATATTTGATCCAAAAATCAGAAGATTTAGAGCTGTTGCCACTACCTTCAGTTCCTCCTCTTTGGCTCATACCACCACCTCTTCGGCCACCGCCACCGCCCATTCCACCACCATGACCGCCACCGCCGCGCATGCCGCCACCCATTCCACCGCCCCTGGACATTCCACCGCCACTGCCTTCAGCACCACCTTGTCCTCCCTGATGATGATGTTCAGGATTTCCAGCACTACTGTTGATCTTGATCTGATAGGCAATTCCTTTTGCTTCTTTTCCCGTTAAATTCAACTGGGCCAGTGGGATAGCCAATTCACAAATATAATCTCTGCGCTGATTAAACGCAGCCGCAACCTGTATCCCTGCATCATTTGGAATAGCTAGACTACCATCCGGAATACTTTTAAAACCAGATACTGAAATGGATCTTACACCCGGATCATGTTCATGCTCCCCCTGATGCATAGTACTATCTCTCAATTCCCCATGTGGAGGAGGAGCTTGTTGCATGCCTAGAAAGTTCAGTTTAATACCATCCTTCTTTTTACCCGCGGTATTGATGTTTAAAGTCAACCCGCCACGAATCAAACGGCCTGTTGTCATTTCGTCCAGAGATTCAATCACCAGGTAAAGGTTTTGCTCGTCATTCCCAAGAGCAAAAGCCAGTTTGGTTTCCGAATTAAAATTATTCAGTGGCTCATGCCATTCCTCAGAATTTCCGTCCACCACAACCGGGTGCTGCATCCACATATTTACATCAACGTCCGGATCTGGCTTTTGTGCATAAGCCGCAGTACCGGAAAGCCCAGCCAATCCGGTAAAAAATAAAATAGATAAAACTTTTCTGTTCATTTTTGAAGTGCAGGTTGCAAAAGATCTGCACAACAAATCTATTCGATTAACAATTGATCTTTAGTAAATTAACATATTTTAACTTATATAACCACGGCACTTAAAAATTAGTCACAGCCGCAGCCCTCACTTCCTTTGTAACAGCAGAAGAGCTTTCCACATTCAAATCAATTCCTTTAGCTTTAAGTTCGGCAGCAATGGCCCTTTTATCAAAATCAAGCTTATCCAGCAGATACTTGTGTTTCACCGCAAAACTTCTGAACACATCATCCCAGGTCATGGCAAAGATCTCCAGGTTGCCCCATGATTTGACTAGAAAACGCTTGCCTTTATCCCTAAATTCATCGTACTGTTTTTTAATATAAGTATCGGTTTCATTACTGATCACAAAAAACTTCCATTGACGCGTTTGCGCATTAAATTCCGGCTGGCGGGTCACAAAATCCATATAATCTTCTATCTGGCGAAGCTGCACTTTGCCAATCACCACATCCGGACGCTTCAATTCCACCATAATATTCTCTTCCAGATCATCATCATGGCTGGAGGGATCCGGCACGCTCCGCTGCCTGCAGATAAAAAGATCAGGCCTTCTAACCTTCTCCGCATCCTGCAATTTAACTTTTGCAGGTGCAGGTAAATCATCTATGATATACAAATACTTCGACAATACCTTTTCAAAAGCCTCATTCGCTGTAACCAAATGGAACTGCTCTCCGAACAGCCAATAATTCTCTGCAATTGCATGCTGAATATGATCTCTCTCATTCGTGAAAGATTTCAAGTCAAATACCAGTGTCTTTAAAAGTTCTATTGTTTTAGCGCGGCTTTCAATCAGATTAATCGTTCGCAGAATATGACTGAACGATGTTTTCTTTAACAGGTTAGATAAGTTTTCCCTTTCTTCGGCAGTTATTTGCACAATTCCATCCAGAATGTTTAAAATATGTCCCCTTTCATCAGTATCCAGTAAAAGATTAATAAAACCTACACTCGTTTTTTCCTGAGTTTCACTTAAACCCTTAAAAATCTTTGGTTGTATACAGTAAATCTCCCGCACCACCTCAACCAGATCTTTCTTTTTCTCCTGCTCATACTTATTGTTTCTGAATTTTGGAAATACCCCCAAACGTTCATACTTGGAAATCAGCTCATCTGCCGCATTGATCCTCACAAAAGCCTTCTGTTTGGTATTGATAATGTTTCGGAGTTCCTTCAATAGCCTCTTGAAAACCAGATTGTTCCTGTTTACCCCGAAAAGCCTTCCAGAACCTTCTTTATCTGAAGAAATAAACTCATTAAAAAAGCTCGACTCCACATACATGCTGTGGTAAAAATTGATAGCATTGTGATTAAAAGAAGTCAACTCTTTATACAACTCCTTTTTATGCTCATTCAAAAAATAATAGTAGAATTTGTCTCCTATCTTCTTTTTCCATCGCACATAGGTGATTTTAAATTCAAACTCATTTCCGCCATGATCTGAAACCACACTTTTGAACACCTCATCTTCGGCAATAATATCCCTGAATTCTATAGCTGTACCATTTAAACTCAGGCTGAAATGTCTTTGTTCATTCAACAACAGGAACCACCCAAATTCTGCCTTCAAATAATCCATAAACTCTGTACTGGTCAAAGAATATCCTGTAATTCCGTACAGATTAGACAACCTTAAACTCGTTCCCGTTTTCTCTACGGTAGAAATCCGGTTATTTTCATTCTTATATACATGTTTATTTCCAGCATGTATGGTAATATCGTATTCCAGAAATTGTCCGCTTTGCTGATCTTTATAAACCGTCTGCCAAACCGCAGTTTCTGCAAATGCAATAAAGGAGAACCTACCCTTTCCTTTCTTTCCTCTAACCGAAGAAGTCTTTTGTACAGACTTACGCTTCAGAGAGTCCAAAAAAGAGCCGAAGGTTTCGCCCAGTGTAGACAAGTCAATTCCGGTTCCATTATCCCTGATCACCAGATCATCAATATGGTCCAGCTCATTCGCATTAAAAACCAGGTCAACACTGGTAGCTTTAGCATCAAACCCATTCCAGATCAGCTCAGCAATAGCTTCTTTATACTCTTTGGTGATACCCGCTGAGTCTACGCTGTTGTTATTTATTCCGACTTTATTTTCCATACCCGGGGCCATATCTATTGAACAGCCAAAATACTAAAAATATTAGTAAAACAAAATTAATTATTCCTTCTCGTGTACTTTAGAGCTAGGCAAACTGTTTTTTGAATTCCGATGGTGTTTTTTTAGTAACCAGTCTAAAGAATTTATTAAAATTGGAAATACTGTTATAACCACATTTATAAGCTATACTCGCTATACTTGAATCATCCGCATTCATCAGTTTTATAGCATGTGCTATACGAATCTCATTAATAAACTCAACAAGCGTTTTTTGTGTCCTTGCCTTAAAAAACCGGCAGAATGCCTGCTTATTCATATTAGCAATTGCCGCAACATCTTTTAACTTAATTTCACTAGAAAAATTCGAAAATAAATATTTAAACACTTTATCAATTCTTTCATTATCACGGGTTTGATAGGTATTTACATAACCAGCACTAGCCAATAAAGTATATTCATTCGTGTTGCACAAAATCTGCAGCAATTGTAACAAGAGTATCAGTTTTGCCGCACCTTCCTCATCAGACATTTTGAAAAGCAAATCCTTTAATTCTTCCTTTGTCTTTCCATAAAATTTCATTCCTCTTTTCGATTTTTGCAGAACTTGTTCCAGCTTATTCGTATTATAGAAATTAGCTAATAATCCAGTTAACTTATCCGGATTAAAAAACAAAGTAAAAGAACGGGCATGTTCTTCGGTTTCGTCAAAAGAGCCATCATCCAGATCATCGTTATGCCATACATGTGGTATGTCAGAACCCAATAATGTCAGTTCACCCGTCTCAAAATTATCAATACAATCACCAATAACTTTATATCCTGAGCTTTTCAATACATAGTTCATTTGGCATTCCTTATGAAAATGAAATTCAGTAGAAAAAAAAGGTCGTTCAATCAATCTTGTCACGAAGACTTCTTCCTGTGAGTTATTTAAAATTTTTGCAAAAACCGGTTTCATATAAACACTACTATTAATGGACTATATCACTTACCCGCTCACGTTATACTGATTCTATATTAGCTAACATCATTCAATATTGCTAAAATAAAGAAGCAAATTAGCAATTCAAACATAGGTTTTCTTTCTCGTTAAGGAATTAACAATTCATTAAACATGCTACAATACTGGCAAAAGTTGTCATTTTTGAGTTAGTAAAACCACCAGACCATGGTTAGATTTGAAATAACCAACAGACCTCTTTTTTCTAAAAAGTATTGATCATGCCCATTTTATCCCAAAAAATAAACACTCAACTACTAATGCTATAAAATAAGTTTCATCATAAGATTAATTAACCAGATATAATGTATTCTAATGATAAACAAACCGACAACCAATTATTCCTTCTTTTAAAAGAAGGCGATAAGGTCGCTTACAAAAACATATATGATCGTTATAAGACCATCCTTTACATCCACGCTTTTAAGATATTGCAGGATGAAGAAGATGCTAAAG
Organism: Pedobacter nutrimenti; assembly: GCF_032678445.1. GTDB lineage: Bacteria > Bacteroidota > Bacteroidia > Sphingobacteriales > Sphingobacteriaceae > Pedobacter > Pedobacter nutrimenti_A. The sequence goes on along the minus strand of NZ_JAVTSQ010000013.1, from coordinate 159,513 downwards.
ATGCCGTTCAAGATCTTTTCACAGTATTGTGGAATAAACGGGAACATATTAACCTAAAAGGACCTCTGTCCGCATATCTATATAGCGCAATAAAGAATCGTGTTCTCGACCTGATCGCAATAAAAAAAAACCGGGCAAAGTATGAAGATTCTTTACAGAATTTTCTCATATGCGGCGAATGCTTAACAGATCAAAGCCTCAGAGAAAAAGAACTACGTATAGTAATTGAGAAAGAAATATCCTTGTTACCATCTAAAATGCGTGAAATATTTGAATTAAGCAGGAAGGAATATATGTCCTATAAACAAATAGCAGAGCAACTAAATATTTCCGATAAAACAGTTAAAAAGCAAATAAATAATGCGATAAAAACACTCCGGTTAAAACTGGACTCCATTATAATCTTATTCCCTTTTTTATAAAATATATTCAAATCCCTGAATATATTTATTCATCACCTACTACCCAGCTACAATTCAACCGTCTTAATAGAAACAGAGAAAAAAACTTTCGTTTATGAAGCTATTATGCGCAATAATAACAGACACGACAGAACCAGGCCGCACATGATCATTTCTTTACCATTAATAACAATTACATCTTAATGAAAAATAAAGAAGCTAAATCATTATTAGAAAAATATAAGTCAGGAACGCTTTCTGAAGAAGAACAAGCACTGCTGGATAGTTGGTATCTCCAGGAAGCAAAATCAAAAAGCGGCCCAACAAACCCAGAAGATATGCAAAATCAACTTGAGAGCATATGGACTAACTTGCCGGTACACCATAATGTGAGAAAATTATGGAATAAAAAAACCTGGTTTAAGGTGGCGGCTGCCCTCATCATCTTTTCAACAGGAATAATACTCTATAATAACCATCATTCGCAATCAGATATTTATACAAATATTCCTTCTAGACAAAAAATCGTCCCAGGCGGAAATAAAGCAACCCTGATTTTAGCTAACGGGACACGAATCAATTTAAACAACGCCTCAAATGGTCAAATTGTCAAACAAGCTGGTTTAACAATTACTAAAACTAAAGAAGGTCAATTAGTATACAAAGTTGCAGACAATGGATATGCCCCAACTCAGGGCGGACTAAACTATAACACCATTGAAACACCAAATGGTGGGCAATATCAGGTATACCTGCCAGACGGCACCAAAGTTTGGCTCAACGCTACTTCATCGCTAAAATACCCTATACAATTCTCCACTAAGGAACGCCGCGTAGAATTAACCGGAGAAGGTTATTTCGAGGTTGCCCATAATAAAACAAAACCATTTAAAGTCGTAACCACTAAACAAGAAATAGAAGTATTAGGCACACACTTTAATATTAATGCCTATGCCGATGAAAATGCAACAAAAACTACATTGCTGGAAGGCAGCGTAAAAATAAAGACACATGCTACCAAAGAAATTGTGCAACAATCAATAGTTCTTAAACCAGGCCAGCAATCGTCCATAGACAATAAATTGTTGGTAAAATATGTGAATTCAGATGATGTAATAGCGTGGCAGAAGGGATACTTCAAATTCAATCAGGAAAATATTCAAAGCATCATGCGAAAGCTATCCCGCTGGTATAATGTTGAAGTTGTATTTCAAACAGAAATAGATCCCTCAGTCGTATTTGGGGGTAAAATATCCCAAACAAAAAATCTATCGGCAATACTACGAATTATGGAAGAAACAGGAAATGTTCATTTTAAAATAGAAGGAAGGAGAGTTATCGTTATGAAATAATACTACCCACAGACACCTGTAACAAAAAGCAGGATTCTGACGCCAATCAGAACCCTGAATTACGTTCAGGAACAACTGTAAATACAGATAAACCAACTAGCAATTGATTACCTCCTAAACAACCAAATATATGAAATTTTATGAAAAAATTTTGTGCAGCGCTCAACGCTGCATACCCAAATTCTTGCGTATAATGAAAATTGTCATGATTATCCTAACCACAGCCATACTGCATGTAAGTGCGGCCGGATACTCCCAAAGAATAACCCTAAATGAAAAAAAGGTCCGGCTTGATAAAATATTTGATCAGATCAGCACGCAAACAGGCTATGATTTCTTTTATAATTTTAAACTCGTTGAACAAGCTAAGCCCGTATCCCTTAACATAAAAGATGGGAGTATAAATGACGTTTTAAAGATTTGTTTTCAAGACCAACCTTTTACATATGCTATTAAAGATCGCACCGTCATCGTTAAACTTAATACCAAAAGTATAACAGAGATCAGCACCAGTACGGTGCAAAAAGCTCCGATAAAAGGAAAAGTTCTAGATGATAAGGGTTTGCCAATGCCTGGAGTTACCGTAATCATAAAGGGTACAAAAGTTGCCACCCAAACTGACGCCAATGGTAATTTTACAATTGAAGCCAGGGAAACTGATGTATTGGTTTTTAACATGATAGGCTTTACTACCGTAGAAAAAATGGTAGGTACAGAAAAGAATATAAATGTAACTTTACAAGCATCAACCCAAGACTTAAACGAAGTGGTGGTCACTGCTTTGGGCGTAGAAAAAACCTCTAAATCACTTTCATATAATGTTCAGACTATAAAATCTGATGAATTAACTACTGTTAAACAAACTAACTTTATCAATTCTCTAAGTGGCAAGGCTGCAGGGGTAACTATTTCATCAAGCAGTTCCGGCGTTGGCGGCTCAGCTAAAGTTACCTTGCGAGGTAACCGCTCTGTAAATGGCAATAACCAGCCTCTGTATGTAATTGACGGTGTGCCTATGCTTAATGCCAACGGTAGCCAGCCAACTGATATTTATGGCAGTGGGGTAAGTGACGGTGGAGATGGTATTTCTAATCTGAACCCTGAAGATATTGCCAGTATATCTATACTGGAAGGTGCATCTGCATCGGCATTATACGGAAGCCAGGCACAAAATGGTGTGATTTTAATTACGACAAAAAAAGGAAAGGTAGGTAAGGCTGAGATTAATTTTAATTCTTCTTATCAATCAAGTCAAACTGCTTATAGACCTAAATTCCAAAATACGTATGGAGCTTCGAATGTAGTAAATAAAGCAGATTTGCAAAGTTGGGGAGCACCTATTACGACGAGTTATGATAATTTGGACCAATATTTTCGGAATGGAAATAATTTCAACAATGCCATTAACTTTTCTGCCGGTAATCAACTTGCGCAAACCTATCTATCTTATGCCAATACCAATGCAAGCGGAATTACACCAACTAATAAATTGAGTCGTCATAATTTAAACTTGCGAGAAACCGCCAACTTTTTAGATGGTAAATTAACAGTGGATGCAAGTTTAAACTACATCAACCAAATCATTAACAATAAACCTCCAATTGGTGTTTATCCAAGTCCATTACTATCTCTGTATTTATTTCCACGCGGCATAGATATTACACCTTATAAGGATAATTATTATAATACACAATTGCTAGGTTATGATCGTCAGTTCTGGTTAACCAAAAACGGGGATTTTCATCAGGAAAACCCTTGGTGGATACTGAATAATGAGCCCAATGTAACCAAGCGCAACCGCTATTTACTTACAGGAAGTGTAAAATACACATTCTCACAATGGTTAAATATCCAGGTCCGCGGTAACTTAGATAGGACTACAGACGATAATGAGAGCAAAAAATACCAAGGTACCGATGGTAACCTTAATTTATTAGGCAATGGTACTTATAGCATCGGTAACAGTACACAGATTCAAAAATACGCCGATGCGATCGCTAATTTTAAAATACCCTTAAATTCAGAAGATTTTAAAATTGGAGGTTTAATAGGAACGAGTATCACCGATAATTCGAGTACAGGACTATCCATGGGGGGAAATTTATTAACCCCAGATTACTTTGTAGCAAGTAATATCGTAGCACAGCCATCACAAACCATCGCAGCAGGTGCCACAAGTACACTTCCAGTGCTTAATCCTGGCAGTGCTTCAAAAAGCCATACCCAATTACAGGCCGCATTTGCTAATTTAGATTTAGCCTATAAAGATTGGGCCTTTGTAACGGCCACTTTTAGGCAAGATTGGTCATCTACCCTTGCTTTTACCTCAAAACAATATTACAACTATCCTTCTGTTGGCTTATCTCTTGTCCTTTCACAAATGACTAAATTACCCGATTTTATTTCCTTTGCAAAGGTAAGAAGCTCATATACAGAAGTAGGAAATACGTTACCATCCTATCTTACCCGAATTTTAAACAGCCAAAATGGTCAGGGTTCACTTGTATTTAACACCAACAGTGCAGAATTTGCATTAAAACCCGAACGCACTAAAACTTTTGAAACAGGTGCAGATCTCCGGTTTTTAAAAGACAGATTGAGCCTGAGTTTTACCTATTATAAAACGAATACCGTTAATCAATATTTTGCTTATTCTCCTCCGGCCTCATCACTTGTAGGGGTTGCCTATTACAATGCGGGTAAAATACAGAATACAGGCTATCAGTTTATTTTAGGTTATGATGCAATAAAAAACAAAGAATTTAGTTGGAATACTTCTTTCAACGGATCATCTAACAAAAATAAAATATTAGAAGTAAGAGACCCTAACGATAATACCAAGTTCCTATTAACTGGTGATACTTATGGTTATAGTTCTGTAGTTAGAAAAGGCGGGTCTTATGGTGATATTTATGCCCAAACGTTTGCATATGATGATCAAGGCAGAATGAAATTAGAAGGAACAGGTACAGCTGCTAGTCCTTACAGACCTGCAAAAACATCTGAACCTGTATATGTAGGTAATCCCAATCCCAAATTTCAGGCAGGCTGGAGCAATACCATTAATTACAAAAATTTCAGCTTAAGCTTGTTGGTTGATGGTAAGTTCGGTGGTAAAGTAATGTCTATTACCCAATCGTATATGGATTTTATGGGGGTTTCTGAACAAAGCGGCCAGGCAAGAGATAATGGAGGGGTTGCAGTAAATGCAGTAAATGCTACTGGCCAACCCGTAACCACGTTAGACCCCAAAACCTATTATGCAACTATTGGTTCCAGAGGGGCAATGGCAGGGGCTTATATGTATAGCGCTACAGTGGTACGCCTGCGTGAAGCTGCTTTAGGTTATAACTTACCCATAAAAAATAACACTTTCAAAACCATACGTTTAACGTTAACCGGCAGAAATTTATTCTATTTCTATAAAAAAGCACCTTACGACCCGGAATTGACCATGTCTACAGGCAATGGATTATCAGGCGTAGACGCTTTTAATATGCCTGCCACACGCGATATCGGTTTAAACTTGAATGTAACATTTTAAAGATACGGAGATGAAAAATAATTCAACAAAAAACATATTAACAAGTATTACCCTATGCTGTGCATTAAGTTTAATATTTGGCTGCACTAAAAAATTCGAAGATTTTAATAGCCCTCCAAATGCATTAAGCAATGAACAATCTTTAAAGCTTATTCCTAGTGCTATAGGTCCTATAGAAAAGGGACTTCTTTCTAGTTTTCAAGTTACTCAAAATTTAAGCGCGGATGCTTATGGGGGTTACATGATGTCACCAAATCCAACTTTTGGTGGCGGGTTTAACAATTTAAATTATTCTTTAATTCCTGGTTGGAACGACAGGCCTTTTACCGAGCAATATAATCAGGTAATGGCTCCAATAAATAAAATAGCCCAGGCGGGAGGTAGAACTAATTTACCTGATGTTTGGGGTGTAGCACTATTGATACAAGTACAAGCCATGCATAGGGTAACCGATAAGTTTGGACCAATACCCTATACCAAAACGGGTACGTCTTTCCGCGTTATCCCTTACGACGACCAAAAAACAGTGTATACGGCATTTTTCAAGCAAATAGATACCGCAGTAGGGAATATTCGTACTTATCTGGCCAGCAACCCTGTTCAAAGGAATAGAATAGGCAATAATGATTTCCTATATAGAGGAGACTTGACTAAATGGATAAAGTTTGGTAATTCTTTACGCTTACGTTTGGCAATGCGCCTGGCTAAGATAGATCCAGCTACCGCAAAAATACAAGGCGAAATTGCGCTCAGTGCGCCCGAAGGCGTATTGACCAGCAATGCCGACAATGCGGTATTGACCAGTGGAAAAGAGAACGATTATTGGCTGGTTACCTTTTTGTATAGTCGAGACAATATGCTAAACGCCTCGTTTGGCACCTATTTAAATGGCTATAATGATCCAAGAGCTTCTAAAATGGCTCTGCCAGCTACACAGACTGGTATTGCAGGTAAATATACCGGTATTCGCATAGGCGCCGATGTTGCCAAAGGGGATTATAAAACGTTTACCGCTTATAACTATGTTGATACGTATACCCATTTTGCACCACATATGGAAATGAACGCGGCGGAAATGTGGTTTTTAAAAGCTGAAGCTGCGCTACGTGGTTGGGCAAATGCCGGAGATGCTAAAACCAATTATGAAATGGGAATAAAAACCTCAATGGATCAATGGGGTGTTCCAATTGGTAATTATTTAAATGACGCCACCTCTAAACAAGAAAATTATGTAGATCCTATTAATCCAGACAATAATATCCTTGCACTTTCATCAATTACGATCAAATGGGACGATGCAGCTAGCCAGGAGCAGAAATTAGAACGCATCATTACGCAGAAATGGCTGGCTATTTTTCCTGATGGATATGAAGCTTGGGCAGAGTATCGCCGTACTGGGTATCCTAAATTGTTTCCTGTTGCACGTAATTTTAGCAATGGCACTATTGATACACAAATACAAATCAGAAGATTGCCTTTTGCACAATCAGAACTATTGGGTAATCCAGAAGGTGTGAAAACAGGTTTGGCTGTTTTAGGTGGACCTGATAATGGAGGTACCCGAGTATGGTGGGACAAACCTGGAGCTAATTTTTAATATACCGAATATCTTAAACTATTAATTTAAACAAAATGAAAAAATCGATTTTATTATGCCTGTTTGTAGTCTTTGGAATATTGACTGCTAATGCGAATCCCGCATCATTACTCCCTTCTAAATTACCTGCAAAATCAACAAATATTTTGCAGGTAACCGGGATAAATGTAACCATCAATAATAACACTGGACAACCCATTTGGATTCAGTTTAGTGATTATACTACATCCTATAATTTTGTTGTAAATCCGGGAACTTTTTCCGGCAGTATTCCTGTTAATCCCACTAATACCGGAATAATAACATTTGGATTTAATTATAATGCCTCGCCTTTAGCAAAAGGTACCTACTATGATAGTCAGGGTAACACTGGAAACGAAATTGTTTTAGAACATATTTTGAACGTTGATTTTACTCAACCTTATACATTAACATTAAATTCCAATTAAGGTTTTGGTAAAGAGAAACCAGCTATTTACTGATAAAGAATCTTCTGTAATTTAATTCATGAGTGGTGTTCGCACCGCTCATGTTTAACTAAACATTCTTGTTTTTAAATATTTACCTGATTAAAACTTCTAACAAAAAAGCTTTGTAAAATCTAACCAAGAAATTTTTAGTATGAAAACAATAATATTTAAATCAATTATAAACAGTTTTGCTATTCTCACAACAGTCATATTATTTACCTCATGTAAAAAAAACACAATCTCTGCAGGCGACGTAACAAAATCAGCAGCAGTAAAAGATCTTAAAAATGCCCAAATGCTCTCGGCAGGTGGTAACCTTAGAAAGGTTGGCTACCTTACTTTGCATGCAGTTGGTTCAACAGATTACGCAGCCTATATGGATGATTTTGTAACCTCTCAATACACAGATATTATCATCTCCTTTATAAATCCAGACGTATCTGGAAATTTTGCCATTACCCCAAGCATAACACTAGCCCTTCAAAAAGGACATGATAAGAATTTAAAAATGTACTTCGGTATTGCAACCAACTCTGCCAACGGGAACGAGAATACCCAAATTAATCAAAACAGAGCGGGCTTCATCTCCAATCTCAGGCAATTTCTCACAGTCAATAATTTTGACGGGGTAGATCTCGACTTCGAAGGTGCAGGCTTAACAACTAACTTTAGCGCCTTTGCAATACAATTAGCAGATAGTTTACAGCCATATAACAAAAAAATCAGTGTCGCTATTGCCGCTTATCAAAAGAATGCAATCTCTAACCTTGCCTATAGCCGGATTAATTTCCTTAACGTAATGAGCTACGACCACAACAATATGAATACCCCTTCACCACAATCATCGTTCACTGACTTTGTAGCTGATTTTACTGCATTCAAAGCAAAAATGGGCGATGCTTCTAAAATAAACATGGGCATCCCCGCCTACGCCTGGGTATATGAAAATGGTACCGCCACCACTCAGATAGGATTCAATAATGTACTACAGGAGGTTCCATATGGCTATTGTTTAAATTCGGTATCACCCACAAGTACAAGAAAGTTATTTTACGATGGACATCCCGCCATAAGACAAAAAATCCCTTATGTACTACAGCAGGGTATCGGTGGTATTATGATCTGGCATGTTTTGGCCGATAGTAAAGATAATGCAACCAGTATCATTAAGTTCATTAACTATTGCGAAGCAAACCCTGCAGGCTTTTATCCTGGCACGTACAGATTTAACAACACAAATAGTGGCAAAACCCTGCAAATAGCAGGAGGCTCTAATGCCGATGGTGCAGCAATTATACAAGGTATAGGAGATAGCCAGGGTAGTAATCTTTGGCAAATCAATTTTGTGAGCAATGGCAATTACGGCATTCTTAATAATTACAGCAACAAAGCAATGGATGTAACTGGCGCTTCTACTGCTAACGGTGCACCATTAGCACAATGGCCCTGGTGGAACCAAGCCCAAAATCAATTGTTTAAACTAGTACCAAATGACCTGGGTTATTACACCATTACCTCGGTTAACAGCAATTTACCTATTCAAATTGCCGGAGCTTCATCTGCCGATGGCGCCCAGGTAGTACAAGCTAATGCCGATGGAAGTTACAACCAGAAATGGATGATTTGGAGATAAAAATTATATTCATAATGAACCTAAAAACCTATTGCCTTTTCCTATTTTTCTCCTTAACATTTAGCAACATCCTTTTTGCTCAACGCGATACCGTTCAGATAAATAATAACTGGAAGTTTGCAATAGATAAAAAAGGAGAAGGGATAACCAAACTTTGGTTTAACAAAGAACTACCTAATGCCAGAACCGTAACCCTACCCCACACCTGGAATGTAGATGAAACCACCCAAAACCATTACGGCTGGGCCTGGTACAGCTATACCATAAAAGTACCAGCTCATTGGAAAAACAAAAATGTTGTTGTACAATTTGGCGCCATAAATCATACTTCTATCATATATATCAATGGAAAAAGCACATTTAAAAATACAGGTGACGGATTCAACAAATTTAGCATCAATCTTAATGATAAGCTTAAGTATGGCGCAGAAAATAGAATCACTATAGCCGTCAACAACGCCTACACCGAAAACAAAGTCCCCTTTAGCACTTCTTTCGACTGGCCCAACGATGGTGGCATGATTAGAAAAGCTGCGTTAATTATAAGCGGGAAACCCACTGCCAAATACATCCACATAGAGCCCAAATTAGATCTGGCAAACAATAACGGCCATTTAAAAATAAAACTGGGCTTCGATCAACCATTAAAAACACTAAAATACGCCATTCAGATCACAGAAGAAAACCAATCTACACACAACACAGTATATTCAAAAACTGTTCAACCAAACTGGAGCGGCAACGAGGCCATAGCCGAACTTGATTTAGCAAAAGTAAATCCCTGGCACTTCGATTTCCCCAACCTCTATAAGGTACAAGTAAAAGTAATGGCCGGCAATAAAGCTGTTGATGAAATTACAACCTGCATAGGCTTCAAAGATCTAAAAATGCAAAATGGTCAGATCTTCTTAAACGGCGAACCAATAAAACTAATGGGTACTGAATGGACTGCCGGATCAGATCCCAATTATGGTTTTGCAGAGCCAGATTCCATCATCATTAAACATTGTAAAATGTTGAAAGCTGTAAATACCATTTTTACCCGCATGCATTTTCAGCAGGATGAGCTTTTTTACGATTTCTGTGACCGGAATGGTATTCTAGTGCAGCAGGAAATCCCACTTTGGGGTCCGGAAACACCCGCCAGCGAAGCGGTAAGCAGTATTGCCGTGCAACAACTCGAGCGTATGATCAACAACTTTTACAACCACACCAGCATATTTTCCTGGGCGGTTGGTAACGAGTTAAGAGGCAGAGATGCCGATGTGAAGAATATGATAGCTGGTTTAATGAAAAGGGCTGCCGATCTCGATAAAACACGGATGAATTCCTATGTAAGCAATACCTTAACCAGCAGCTTTTCCAACCACAAAAATTTCGTACCCGACGGTGCCAGTCAGGGCGACTATTTAATGATGAACGAATACGGAGGGAGCTGGTGGCAAGTACCCGTAGCCAAAATCGGCAATTATCTAGACAGCATACACACCAGCTATCCCAATAAGGCTTTGATTATATCAGAATTCGGCCTGTGCGAGCCCAATTTTAAAGGAGGCGACGAGCGTCGCATTAACGACCTGGTGTACCACATGGCAATTTTCGAAAGCAAACCTTTTATACAAGGAGCTATATATTTCGATCTTACTGATTATAGAACCCATTATCCCGGTACAAGCGATACCACCAAACTCAAAAGAAGGATTCATGGTGTGTATGATATGTATGGAAATCCAAAGCCTTCCATGAAGGTCCTTAGAGAACTATCTTCTCCGGTTGAAGTACAGGTAGCCAACGTATTATCACCAGAAAACAAAGCACCTATCTCCGTAACTATTTTTGGCAGCGTCGGTTTGCCACAACACGTAGTTAAAGGATATAAAATTTACGTATCTAGCCGAACAGATAATTGGATCAGTCAGAAACCACAAGATTTGCCGATCCTTAGTCCAGGACAGGAGATTAAAATGAAACTCGAAAAGGACTACCAGGGAAAAGCGGTAATAACAGTAGTAAGACCAAATGGCTACATAGCTACTCAACAAGAGCTCTAAAAAACTGATCATATGACGAAAAAAGTAAAAATCCCCTTGTTTCTGGCAGTACTGATAACAATAACCTCAACCATTGTAAACGCTCAAAATCAACGGCCAAATATCATCGTATTTTTAGTAGATGATATGGGCTGGCAAGATACATCTCTGCCTTTTTGGGATAAAAAAACGCCTTTAAACCAGCGATACCATACTCCAAATATGGAACGTATGGCTAAAGAAGGGATGAAATTCACCAATGCCTATGCCGCACCTGTTTGTACGCCTAGCCGCACAGCCATGCTTTCGGGGCTAAACCCCGCCCATAGTGGCATTACGAACTGGACCAGTACCAAAAAAAATGAGAATACAGATGCCACTGATCATCAGTTTGCACCAGCAAACTGGAATTACAATGGTTTAAGCCCTAATCCAGGCATCGAAAAGACGGCTTATGCCACAGCATTTCCTCAGTTGTTAAAGGATGCCGGATATTTTACTATCCATGTGGGTAAAGCCCATTGGGCGGCCGCAGGTACTCCGGGTGCAAACCCTTACAATATGGGCTTTATGGTCAATATCGCAGGCCATGCTGCAGGCAATCCACAGAGTTATCTTCCCGAAGAGAATTATGGCAATATTACCGGAAAGGCTACGCCCAGGGCGGTACCCGATATGGAAGAATATTTTGGGACTGATGTTTTTTTAACCGAAGCTCTCACCAGAGAAGCGATAAAAGCTCTTGACGCGCCCATCAGGAATCATCAACCATTTTTCTTGAACATGGCGCACTATGCAGTACACGTACCCATACAGGGTGATAAAAGATTTTTGCAGAAATATCTGGATACAGGTATAGACAGCACAGAAGCGAGATATGCCAGCCTGTTAGAAGGTATGGACAAAAGCCTGGGTGATATCATGGACTTTGTAAAAAAGAAAGGCATCGAAAAAAACACCGTCATTATTTTTATGAGTGATAATGGGGGACTAAGTCAGGCAACCGAAAGAGGAGGTCAAGAAAATACACAGAACCTACCGCTTAAAGCAGGCAAAGGATCCGTTTACGAAGGCGGCATACGCGAACCTATGATCGTAAAATATCCGCTGCTGGTAAAACCAGCAACAATAACTGATCAATATGTAATCATTGAAGACTTTTTTCCAACCCTTTTGGAGCTTGCAGGAATTCAAAACTATAAAACCGTGCAGCAAATTGATGGAAAAAGCTTTGTACCCCTACTTAAAGACCCAACAATTAAAGATGATAACCGGACCTTGATCTGGCATTACCCCAACAAATGGAACAACGCCAAAGAAATAGGTATCAATTATTTTAGTGCTATTCGTAAGGGCGACTGGAAACTGGTATACAATCAACGTACCGGCAAAAAAGAACTATATAACCTCAAAAATGACATCAGTGAAAATCATGATCTTGCTACATCAAATCCCGAAAAAGTCAATGAACTGGCTCAGCTGTTAGGCACTCAGCTAAAAATCTGGAAGGCACCAATGCCTGTTCTCAAAACAGACAACCAAGTTCTGCCATATCCCCTACCAGGCCAAACAATAAAAGTATCTGGTACTATTAAAAACAGCAGAGAAGTTCTGCAATACGCCCAAATTAAAGTTAAGCAAACGGGTAAACAAGTTACCACAGACGCCGATGGCAGGTATGACATAACGGTCGATCAGGATGCAACGCTTCAAATTTCGGCCAAAGGCCATAAGCAACAAACCATAGCTGTTAGCGGCCAGCAAACGATCAACGCTGTATTGGCTCCAGATTCGTTGTACCTCAGCAAATTACTAATAAGGAAGATAAAAGAGATTGAGCCCTATGCTCATTTTTTACAAGCCGAAAAACAAGCAATTGTTAAATTAACAGCAGCCTACTACACGACACGGCAGTCTTTTATAAAAGATCTCTATCTTGACCACCCCCACGTACAAAGTCCAGATAAAGCCTTAGCAGAATTTTTAAAGTATTGCAAAGACAACGACTTACTAAACGGGAAGGACGAGCTATTTAAAAAAGCAGCCCGTACACTGGGTTTTGAACTCATTACAGACGCAAGTCCGGTAAATATGGAGTCTATGCTTTCCGGCTCTACCGCCTATCGGGACATTCCATATACATCCTATAACGGTTATAGCCAGAAACTGGATTTGTTTTTACCCAAGGTCACCTCTGCAAAATCTGTTCCCTGTATTGTATTTATACACGACGGCGCATGGGCCGTACATAAACGTGCCTGGTTTGAAGCCCATGCCAGATATATGGCTGCTAAGGGTTATGTGACCGCGAACATAGATTACCGTATGCTTGATGCCGTTACGCCACTACAATGTGTTTATGATGCGAAAGCCGCCGTAAGGTGGGTAAAAGCCAATGCTTATAAATTTAATATAGACACGAACAAAATTGGAGCTTGCGGTGCATCGGCAGGTGCACAGTTGGCAGCTATCTTGGCCACTACTGGCAACGATGCTGAATTGAAGGGCGATGGCAACAATATTAAGTTTTCTGACAAGATACAGGCGGCAGCCGGTTTTGCCACCCCTACATTAACAGGCAGAAAGACCTGGCCTGTTAAAGGTAACGGCACTTTACCTGATTGGTTTGAAAAGATTTCTCCATACAAACACGTTACGCCTGACGATGCTCCAATGATGTTCATTCATGGTAGTGCAGATGGTCTGGTCTCTGTTGAAGAAGCAGTAGACATGTATAAACTTTATCAAAAAAACGGCATTTTAACCAAGCTGGAAATTAGAGAAGGCGAAGGACATGTATTTTATATGAACATGGCCATAACAGAAAGTGCCTATCAATTTTTCAAACAAGTATTTAATTAATGCATAAATATCTGATCACACAAAATGAAAAAAACAATTTTAGCCTGGCTCCTATTGCCATTCCTTGCAATAGGCTCTTCAGCCTTAGGGCAAAGTAAAATTCGGATTGCCTGTATAGGGAACAGCATTACCTACGGTGCAGGTATTGCTAACCGCGAAAAAAATGCTTATCCAGCACAATTGCAAAACATGCTTGGCAATGGATACGAAGTTATGAATTTTGGTCATAGCGGCGCTACGCTACTCAAAAAGGGTGATAATCCCTATTGGAAAACTCAGGAATATGCCGACGCCCTTGCCAGCAAGCCTAACATCGTGTTGATAAAGCTTGGAACCAACGACAGCAAAGCCGTTAACAGACCCTTCTATAACGAATATGAAAACAATTATGCCGAACTGATTGAGTCATTTAAAAATTTACCTACAAAACCGCGTATCATCTTATTGCTCCCTTTACCCACGTTTTTAACCGACAGCAACAGCATTTCCAATACCGTATTGTTAAAAAATATTATTCCAATGGAACAAAAAGTCGCTTTTGAAAAAAAGCTGGAGGTTGTTAATTTATTCCCCTTATTTGTAGATAAACCTGACCTGTTTCCAGACAAAATACATCCTTCATCAATTGGGGCAACCATTATGGCTTCAAGGTTATACGAGACCATTACAGAACAAAAAAATAAAGGATTTGATATCTTTTCTACCCTTAAAGAAGAAAAAAAAATCAGTAATTTTTATGGTTACGAATGTGCCGATTTCACGTTTAATGGACGCAACTGTAAAGTAGTTAAACCTAAAGCAGCAGCAAAAGGCAATCCATGGATATGGAGAGCACGTTTTTGGGGCCATGAACCTCAAACAGATATCTCCTTATTAGAAAGAGGTTTCCATGTGGTGTACTGCGATGTGGCCGAACTTTTTGGCAATGAGCAAGCCGTTGGTTTATGGAATAAATTTCACGTGCTGATGCAAAGAAATGGGTTATCTAAAAAAGCAGCACTAGAAGGTATGAGCCGTGGAGGAGTTTATGTATACAACTGGGCACTAGCCAACCCCGATAAGGTAGCTTGTATTTACGCCGATGCGCCAGTATTAGATCTGAAAAGCTGGCCTGGTGGCAAAAGAAATGCAGGTGGGCGTGAACCCTGGGAGGATTTTAAGAAGGATTATAACCTTACAGAAGACCAGGCCTTGGCTTTCCATGATACTCCCTTAGACCACGCAGAAAAAATTGCAAAACTGGGTTTCCCAATGCTACATGTTGTAGGTGATGCAGACGATGTAGTACCCATTGCCGAAAATACCACCCCCTTTGAACAACGCGTTCTGGCCGCAGGAGGAAACATTCAAGTGATACACAAACCAGGTGTAAACCATCATCCCCATAGTCTGCAAAATCCTACTCCAATTACCAATTTTATACTAGCTTCCACGGGGCATAAAGTTAATTTTGCCAGAATTGCGGCAGCCGGTGCAGAATATAGATCGGGAGCAGGATGGACAGGCAGCGACGGCTGGTGGGGCCAGTTCGATAATATTGACAGCGTGCTACTATCCCATAGCCAGCTTGATGTACTTTTTTTAGGAAATTCGATCACACAGGGCACCGGTGGACACCGGACAAAGCTCAGCTATAAACCAGGATTTGATGCTTTTAACCAGGCCTTCGGAAAATATGAGTGGGAATGCGCCGGGATAGCCGGAGACAGGACCCAAAATGTTTTATGGCGCTTACAACATGGCGCTTATGCTAAAGCCAAACCCAAAGTCATGGTGATTAGCATTGGTGTAAATAACTTTATTGACAATGATAGCGCCGATGAAATTGCAACCGGAATCCTGACGATTGTAAATTGGGCAAAAACCAATATGCCAGCAACTCAACTGGTTTTAACCGGACTGCTGCCCACTGGTATAAAAAGAGACGAAGAAAGAAGAAAGAAATACGACCAGATCCAAGTCCTATTGGCAAAAGCATCACATAAGGGACTTATATACCTACCATTAAGCAAGCCATTCCTGTTGCCTAACGGCGATCTGGATTTAACGAAATATGGGCCAGACGGCATTCATTTAACATCTGAAGGATATAAAACCTGGGCTGCTTCTCTAAAGCCAACTATTGACCAAATACTTTCCAAAAAATGAAACTAAAATTCTGTACCCTGTTCATTTCTACTGTACTTCTTCACCTTTCCGGATATTCCCAGTCTTTCCAATGGAATAACCCCGTCAATGCCAAATACCCGGTAATTGACGGAAGACTTTGGCAAACCGGATTAAAAAACACCTATGACCGCTTGCCCCCTAACGCCGAAGAAAACGTAAGAAAAGAACTATGGGATTTATCGCAAAACTCAGCCGGAGAATACATCACCTTTATCACCGATTCCAGGGAAATAAAAGTCCAGTTTCAAGTCAATGGTAAATATATTCATCCCAATAATACCGCTATAAATATGAGTGGCGTTGATTTGTACGCGAAGGACATAAAAAATAACTGGCACTGGATCAGTTGCAAATCCAATTTTAGCGATACCATCAGTTTTCAGTTCAATAATATTAGCGCTCCACTACCCATAAAAGAATACAGGCTTTATCTCCCCTTGTATAAAACCCTTTCATGGCTTAAAATAGGTGTACCGATGACTGCATCATTTCAATTCCAAAAAGTAAATGATCAAGAAAAACCTCTTGTGATCTATGGAACATCCATTTTACAAGGAGCAAGTGCCTCCAGGCCTGGTTTGGCCTGGAGCAATATATTAGGAAGAAAACTAAACACAAAGATCATCAATCTGGGGTTTTCCGGCAATGGACAACTGGAGCCTGCCCTAATTGATTTAATCGGTCAATTTGAAGCGTCCCTGTATGTACTGGATTGTTTACCAAATCTCTATGATAGAAATAAGTTTTCTAACGAAGAAGTTGAAAAGCGGATCATTAATTCCATAAAAAATTTGCAACAAAAACATCCCCTCACTCCGATTTTACTTACAGAGCATGCCAGCTCCCTGCCCGATATCACCTTAGATAGTTCAATTTCAAACAACTACAGAAACATTAGCCAATTACTCTCCAACACATTTCATAAACTACAAAAAGAGGGTGTCAAAAACATTTATCTGCTAAAGGCAAAAGAAATAGGCTTTACTTACGAAAGTACGATTGACGGAACCCATCCAAATGACATCGGCATGATGCAATACGCCAATGCCTATGAGAAAATAATCAAAGAAATTTTAAAGAAAAAATAATACAGGTAATCATGAAACCAAAACAACTTTTTACCCTGTTTACATTGTTGCTATGTGTAATAAATGTATTCGCACAACAGAAAAAACTAACCTGGGAAGAACTGCGAAAAGATTATCAGTTCCCAAAATGGTACACCGAAGCCAGGTTTGGTATTTGGGTACATTGGGGTGCACAAACCCAGCCGGAATACGGCGGCGGCTGGTACGCCAAACACATGTATCAGCAAAATGTTGGAAAAGAAACCTGGGGAGAAAATGCCTATCCTTATCAGGTTAAAACATACGGACACCCATCCGAAAAAGGCTTTAAAGATGTTATACACGAATGGAAAGCAGATAAGCTCAACACCGACGATTTACTCAAGTATTTTAAAAGCATCGGCGCCAAATATTTCGTAGCATTGGCCAACCACCACGATCACTTTGATAATTTTGACTCCACTTACCAACCCTGGAATTCCGTAAATGTAGGCCCTAAAAAAGACTTAATTGGCCTGTTTAAAAAATCAGCAGTAAAATACGGTATTCCATTTGGTGTAAGCTCACACGATGACCGGTTTCTGGACTGGTGGAAAACTGCATTTGGTGCCGATACCTCCGGATCTAAAAAGGGTATCCCATACGATGGACATATGACAAAAGCAGATGGAAAAGGCAAATGGTGGTACGGACTAGATCCGGCAGATCTTTATGGACTGCCACCAGAAAAACGCACACCAGAGTGGATCAAAGGTGTTAAAGAAACCTATGTAAAACGCATTGAAGAACTGGTTAGCAAATATGATGTTGATATGCTCTGGTTTGATGGTTATGGCTTTCCATATGGCGATTACGGTAAAGAAGCCTGTACTTATTATTACAACCGTAGCCTGCAGGAGCATGGCAAAGTAACTGCAGTAATAGCTGGCAAATTTAGCAATGAACCCTCCACAGTAAAAGACATTGAGCGTGGTGGTGCTGCCGAAATATTGCCCTATCCATGGCAAGGCACACTCACCTTTGGCAGCTGGTTCTACAAAAAGGACAAACCGATCCGACACAATGCCAGAACAGTCATTGAAACACTTACAGATATCATTAGCAAAAATGGAAATCTGTTGCTAAACGTAGAACTGCTACCCGATGGCACCATCCCTCCCGATCATAAATTAATATTGGATACCATTGGCAAATGGATAAACACCAACCAGGAAGCAATTTACGCTAGTAAACCATGGAAAATATATGGCGATAACCTGGCATCCGCTCATAAATCTGTAAAGGGCATTAGTGAAGCTGATCTTGATGCAGCCAAAAAGCAAACCAAAAGCGAAGACTTTAACGAAAGAACAATTGCCAGCCCTTTGTATCCACATAATGAAGTTCGCTTTACTACAAAAGGAAATTCGCTGTATGTTTTTGTGTTAAACCCAATTGCAGGAAGCATTGACATTCCAAGTTTGGGTTTGCATTTCACAAAAGCAATAAAAAGTGTAAATTTACTGGGGAGCTCATCAAAAATTAATTTTAAGCAGGATCAAGAAAAGACAACACTTATAATAACGGCTAAAAACAAACCTCTTTATACTCAGGTTTATAAGATAGATGGGGCATTATAACCAATAAAAATGAATGATAAAATACACCAGCCTTAACGACCATCAACTGGTTTTACAATTGAAAGCCAGGGACGAGAAAGCATATAAAGAAATTTATAACCGATTTTGGGCCGTGCTCTACAGGCATGCAAGTCGGATGCTTTCTGATGGAGAAGAGGCTGAAGACGTAGTACAAGAGGTTTTCCTTAATCTTTGGAGTAAGGCCCATACTTTAGAGTTGAAAACCTCTTTATCAAATTATCTCTATACTGTGGTTCGTAACAGAATTTTTGATCATTTTGACCATAGCAAGGTGAAAGAGAAATACATGGCCTCTCTTCAAAAATTCATCGAACACGAAAATTGTGAAACGGATTTTCTAATCCGGGAAAAACAACTTTTTGAACTGATACAGCAAGAGGTTGACTCCCTTCCCGAAAAAATGCGCGAAATCTTTAAGCTGAGCCGAAATTCAGGCATGGCCTATCAGGAAATTGCAGATCATTTGAACATCACTGAAAGCGCAGTCAGAAATCAAATTAGCCGGGCACTTACCATCTTAAGAACCAAATTTGGCTTGCTGGTCGTCATTTGTTTTTATTTTAAATAGCTGAAAAACAGATAATTAAAATATTACCAAAAAATAAATTGAATTTATTGAGAGTCCGCCTCGACTTACCCGTCTTTACCTATATTAAGAATACGGGAAAACATCAAGATGAAGAATAAAGCGGCCGAAGAATTATTTAACAAATATCTTAACAGAGAAACAACTGCTGCCGAAGATGCGCTCATTGAAAGCTGGTATATAGACCAAGGTCTGAAATCACCTCCCATCCAGCAAAACTTATCCTATCAAACAATTCAGGATAGAATCTGGAGCAAGATCACCTCAGATCGATCCAAGTCCAAAAAGATAAAAATTCAATGGCTGTGTACTGCAGCTGCGATCGCATTGGCATTTTTTGGCACCGTATTCTATCAATTACGTGATAAACCAAGCCACAAAAATTACACTGCAAAAATTACTCCCGGAAAGATAGGTGCAACGCTTACGTTATCTAATGGCAAAAAAATCACCTTAGAAGATGCGGCCAACGGAGAACTTGCTAACGAAGCCGGAATCCGTATAGCTAAAACAAAAGCAGGCGAAATCGTTTATGAAATAAAAGAAGTTGAAGACGGCGCCAATAAAACAAACACCTTAACAACAGCAAAAGGTGAAGTCTATACCCTCCTATTGCCAGATAAAACAAAAGTATGGATGAACGCCGCCTCAAGTTTAACCTATACCACAAATTTGGATCAGCATGGCGTTCGTTTAGTCAAGCTTGAAGGAGAAGCTTATTTTGAAGTTTCCAAAGATCCTCGCCGCCCTTTTATCGTTCAAAGCAGAAATCAGCAGGTACAAGTACTAGGAACACATTTTAACATAAACGCCTATAATGATGAATGGGCAATAAAGACCACCTTATTGGAAGGTTCGGTTAAAATAAACGATAATATTATACTAAAACCAAACCAACAGGCCATCGTTTCCCCTCAAGATACAAAAGTAATCCCGGTAATAGCCGATGCCTTTATTGATTGGAAGCAAGGCGATTTCAATTTTGAAAATGAAAGCCTATCCGCTATCATGCGGAAAATTTCACGCTGGTACGATGTACAGGTAATTTATCAGGGAACAGAAAATAACAAGGATACTTATACAGGAACTATTTCAAGATCATCAGATATAAATAAAGTTCTGCAATCAATAACTGCAACCACCGATTATAGATTTAGCATAAAAGATAGAACCATATTTGTTTCAAAGTGATTTGACCAGGAATTTAACCAATTCTAATTAACCAAATAATAAACCAAACAACCAAAAAATGAAAAAGCGACACCGAACCATGCCCTATTGAATTTGGAAGCCAGATAGCAGATCCGCTATATAAAAAAACCAGGAGTGCCGCAAACACCCCTGGGAATATTCAGGTATCCTCACTAACAAATTATTAGCAATTAATTATGACTTACCCAAACTAAACAAAAGTATGAAAATTTGTACTAACACTCAATGCGTGCACAGTTCCCGCATGCGAAAATTTTTACAAACCATGAAAATCACCGCATTTTTATTGTTAATAGCCATTATGCAGGTAAGCGCTAAAAGCAGTGCTCAGAAAATCAGTGTCTCTCAACAAAATATTACACTAAAGGAGTTTTTCCGTATCATAAAAATCCAAACAGGCTGTAATATATCCTATTCAAATCAGATTATAAATGATACCCAAAAACGCGATGTCAACTTTAAAGACGTTCCACTGGAAACTGCCTTAACACAAGTTCTGGACGACCAGACACTTACCTTTAAAATTAATGAGAACAACATCGCAATTAAGCGAAAACCAGTAGATCCCGTTAACAGCAGCACCAAAGACGATCTCTTTTTATTAAAGGGAAATGTTTATACTACCCAGGAACCTCCCCTTCCGCTCCAATCTGTTACAGTGCGTGTAAAAGGTACCGAACGTAAAACCATAACAGAAGCAGATGGAAGTTTCCAAATTCGGGTGTCCAAAACCGATGTCTTAATCTTTTCTATAACAGGATACACCACGAGAGAAATACCTGTTCCGGCCAATCGTACTTCAATCACTATCTCCTTAACAGAAAATGTTGGGGCATTAGATCAGGTGGTGGTAACCGGTATCGGAAGCCAGCAAGTTAAAAACATCGCCAGTTCTGTTGCCGTAGTCAATATGGGAAATGTTCAGGATAAACCCATTACCCAATTATCCCAGGCCTTACAAGGCGGTGCTACGGGCATAAATGTTACCCAATCATCAGGTTTACCTGGCGGCGATGCTGCCGCAATAAAGATACGTGGTATCGCATCCAACCTGGGCTCAGCGCCATTGGTTGTTGTTGACGGTGTGCCTTACGGTATTGATAAAATTGATCCAAATACAATCGAGAGTGTATCCATTTTAAAAGATGCTGCTGCTGCTGCAATTTATGGTGCAAGGGCGGGTAATGGCGTAATCGTCATCACCACAAAAAGGGGTAGACCCGACGTGATTGAATTGGGTTACAATTCCTTTTATGGTTTTCAGCAGCCCACCGTTGGCCATCCAAACTTTGTTGATGCACCAACCTATATGAATATGGTGAATGTTGCTCAAGCCAATGTTGGTGCTACAGCTACCTACAAACAAAGCGCAATAGACTCTACACGGCTGGGCTTAAATCCAGTACTATATCCTAATACAAACTGGTATAAATCGGTCGTTAAACAATGGACACCGATGCAACAACATTCTCTGAATGTATCAGGTGGTAACAGCACTGCAAGATTTGCAATAACAGCTACCTATTTAGATCAGGGCAATATGTTGGGCGTAGGTGGCTTTAACAGAGCAACCATAAGAGGTAATACCAGTGTAAACCTCTCCAAAAACGTAGTTACCTTTCTGGATTTTGTAGCCTCAAGAGAAAGTACAAAAGAAACCTATGTAAGTGGCTTTGGCATGGGTGCTATATTATCTTATATCTATAACGTTCCTCCAACGATCATTGCCAAATACCCCAACCGGGATGACCGCCCTAATTATACTTATTATGGAATTTTTGGCGAAAACTATAATGCTGTTGCCCAAATAGAGCAGGGCGGCACAACCAATCTTATTAAAGATGATATTCTACTTAATTTAAGGCCAAAATGGACCATTATACCAGGCCTTAACCTCAAAGGACAATTCAGTTACCGCATATTATCCGGAGCAAGAACTTCGACAAGAGACCAATACCTGTTTTTCGATTATTTCACCAACCAAAAAGTAGGCAGGGATTTCGAATCCGTACGTTCGGCAGCAACTTCCGATAGACAAAGCTATTATTACATCGGAGGAAACCTGGATTACAACAAGAACTTTGGAAAACACAATGTGAATGCCATCTTACTGTATTCGCAGGAATACGACAACCCAAACCTGTGGGATATAAAAACTTTAACGTCTTATTTAGGAAAAGTTTATTATAGTTATGATAGCAAGTACCTCTTGGAATTAGGATTACGCCGGGATGGATCGTCCTTATTTGCACCAGGAAAACGCTGGGGATATTTCCCATCTGTAGCTGCTGGCTGGAACATAGGCAATGAAGACTTTTTGAAAAACCTAACTTTTCTGAGCTCTATGAAATTAAGAACATCATATGGCGCCTTAGGTAACAATAACATTAGCCCATATGCTTATCAAACCACTATAAACACCAGCGGCGATGAGTCAGTATTTGGAAACCCGAACATTACCTGGGAGAAAATGAAGATTTTAAATGCAGGTACAGATATCAGCCTTTTCAATAATAAAATAGATTTTACATTTGAATGGTATAACAAAACGACCAAAGATTTGATTCTGGTGCCACTGCCAAGTCTAACATCCGGGAGAGGAAATACGCCAACCAATATTGGAGAATTGAATAACCGGGGTATTGAATTGAAAATTGGTTATAATACGGTTGTGAATAATGAACTGAAATTTAATACCAGCTTGGGCTATTCACGTAACAAAACCAAAATTATCAAGCTGGCCACCGATATACCAATTATATCTGGCGGAACAAGAAAAATTGCCGGCGGACCGTTTAGTGAATTTTGGGGTTATAAAACTGCAGGTTTATTAACCGCCCAAGATATTGCCAATAAAATACCTACAATGAATGGGCAAGAAGCAGGTGATATCAAATACGTTGACGTAAACAAGGACGGTAAAATAACAACTGACGACTGGACAAGCCTTGGAAGTGGTGATCCGTTAAATAATTATTTCGGAAATATTTCGGTTACTTATAAAAAATTCGATTTCGAAATTCAGATTAACGGAGTAGGCAAAAACATCAAATTTTATAGCGGCAGATATGCATACCCACTTGATCTTGGAGGTGCCGGTGGCACTCCGCTTTCTGTCCAAACAGATTACTGGACGCCAGAAAACTTAGATGCTAAGTATCCAAAATTACGCCCCACAGCCGGAAATAACGGGCAATTTTCAGATTACTGGGCTGTAAACGCCGCCTTTGTCAGAGTTCGTTATATGCAGTTAGGATATACATTTCCATCAACTATTACGAAAAAATGGGCCAAAAACTTAAGGGTATATCTAAATGCACAAAATCCATTCACATTTTCAGATATGAAATTAATTGACCCCGAAAGTGGTGGTGACCAGTCTACCTATTCCATCATGAAAGTATTCACTTTCGGTGTTAATATAAATTTATAATTGGAACCCTTAAAAGATTTAACATGAAACTTAAAATATACATCATTCTGGCCATATTGTGTTCAGTGAACCTTACAGGCTGTAAAAAATTTCTGGAAAGAGACAGCCCTACCGCTACAACAGATGATAAGTTCTGGAAACTAGAAAGCGATTTAAGAGGCAATTTGGACGGTATTTATGGAGGTTTACCATCTGGCGCATTAAACTATGGTATACCCTACTTTAGCTGGATGCCGTTAGAAGGCCTCTCAGATAATATGGTTTTTAAAGCAAATTATCTGGGCGATGTAAATTCCGCACCTTTAGGCTTAACGACAAGCTCCAGCGGCATTTACGACAACTATTACAGAACTTCCTATTCCTACATCAGAAAGGCTTCCAGGTTTCTACAACTTTACAGTACGGCTTATGTACAAGACCCAAAAATAAAAGAACGTTACGCAGCTGAGGCAAGATCGTTAAGAGCCTTTTACCATTTAATATTATGGCTTTATTATGGTCCAATACCTATTGTAAATCATCCGCTTAGTGCCACCGATGCAAACCCTCCCAGGTCTACGCAGGATGATGTGATTAAATTTGTAAGCAGCGAATTATTGGCAGCTATACCCAATTTACCCGATAGCTATACAGAAAATGACAACTACAGATTTAGCAAAGGTACCTGCTATTCTTTGCTTTCTATATTATATCTAAATGCAAAAGATTATCCGAAAGCCATACAGTACTCAAAAATGGTTATGGATAATAAGGCCCAATATGGTTACGATTTGCATAAAGCAGCTGCCGCTGGCGTGAATAGCTACGCAGATTTATTTTCCTATAATGGAATTACCTCCAAAGAGCGCATTATATTCAGAAAAGGCGCAAACCCAGAGGCATTTTTCAGGCAGGCATCCAGAAGTTTAAGTGGACAGGCTGTTACATCACCCACCGGATCATTTGTAAACACCTTTGAAACCAGGCAAGGAAAAACAATCCAGGAACTTGGAGCAGATAGTCTGGCTATTTATACCAAACAGCCCACCTATCATAACAATAGAGACCCAAGGCTTACCACAAGCGTTTTAGTTCCGAACGAAGTTTTTTTAGGCAAAAACTTTAACCCATTTGACCCATCCGCAAGTAATTCAGACAGAATAGGCCAGACATTTGCCACTCAAACAGGGTTTCTGTCTAAAAAATATGTCGACCCAAGTGATATCAGCAGGCCTTATAGTGGTGGTTTGGGCTTTTTTGTCATTAGATATGCAGAGATTGTTTTGAACTACGCAGAAGCCCTGATTGAAAACGGCGATGATCAAAATCCGGATGTTTTGACCAGTATCAATTTGATCCGCAATCGCGCAGGTATGCCAGATGCTACAGCTGCCCAATACAACACACAAGAAAAACTCAGAGCGCTCTTAAGAAGAGAAAGGCGAGTAGAATTTGGACTGGAAGGCAAAAGAATATTTGACATCCACAGGTGGAAAATTGGAGAGCAGACTTTAAATGGTCCGGTTTATGGCGCATACGATCCCAATTCACAAAGCCCGTTTTTAACCGAAACCAGAAGGTTTTTAACAAACCGAGATTATTTGTGGCCAATACCTCAGGCCGAGATGAATGCAAACCCCAATATGGTACAAAATCCTGGCTGGTAGTTTAATATTGCTCCCGGTTGGGGATGAGGCCAGAGGTCTCACTCTAACCGGGAGCTATTCTGGGATTAATTTTTTAGATATGAAAAGCATTAAATCAAAATTTATAGTCATTATAGCCTGTGTGATACTTTTTGCCTGTAAAAAAAGCAAAAGCGCACCCATGTCAGTTGATGGCGGAAAAAATGAAAATATTGAAAATACTGGTCCTGTCGGCGATCCCGTTGTTTTAAGCTCATTTGAAATAGGGGCATACCTTCCATATTGGGGCATAAGCACATACCAGAAATATGCTTACAAGAATATTACCACTTTATATATCATTTCGACGATTTCAAAGGCATCTGTTCAAAACAATAAAGGGTTAATTTTTGCCGACGACGACTCCTCCCCAACAGCCTACAATCAACCGGATTTGATAGAGATTCTAAAGTACATTAGAATTGATAATCCTAATATTAAGGTGGTATTATCAATTTCAGATATGCATACAACAGCTAACGGCAGGACGGAGTCCACGACACTATTTAGTCGTACTGGCAGTGCAAAAACTGTAGAATATCTGATGAAGAACTATGTAGATAAGTTTGGTTTTGATGGTATTGATGTAGATATCGAGGACGAATCATTGGCTATTCTTGGAACAGATTATTCCCTTTTTATCAAAGATTTAGCTGCTGCCTTGCACAATGGGCCAGCAAGAGGAAAAAGAAAGCTTTGCACCGTTGCATTGAATGCATATGATTTCACAAAAAACATAAACTCTAATCTATATGATAATGTCGATTTGATAGGAGTTATGGATTATGGACAAGAAAAAATGGATGCTTTAAAACCCGGAACTCCCAGAGATCTGATCAGGGAAGGGAATGATTGGTCTGCGAAAGTCTCCAAGAGTAAATTATCTTTTGGTTTGGGCTTTTGGTCCTCCCATGTTTCCGAAGATGGTCAGTCTGCTGGTGATGGCTGGGATTATGCACGTATATTAAGTGCTGCTTCCACCGATTCTACTTTTGTACCTTACTTAACAACTTATTTTAATGACCTGGCAAAACCTGGGTATATCCTTCGTTACAATGGATTGTACGAAACGCGGAGGAAAGCAGAATATGTTAAAAACAATGGATTTAAAGGGATTTTTGCATGGGATATTACCAAAGATTCAACTGATCCAGACTATGCAAGATATTCTTTGCTGGGAATGTTGAAAAACTGGAATAACAATCCTTCTAAATACGCTCCTTTAAAAGCTGTAACACTACAGGACTACTATAGCTCTGCTCAAAATATTGAAGCCAAATTTCACGATTTGAATGTTTCGACTACAAATTGGGTTGGTGTTTATGAATTAAAAACCGGAATGTCAACGGGCTATGTTCAGTACCTTCAAAATACCAGTTCCGGAAGTTTTACCATTCCATCCACATTAGTTCAAACTTTAATATCAGGTAAGCTCTATATCCTTAAGCTCTACAACGGAGCAAATGGGGTAGAAACAACCTTGCTGGGTACAAGTCATCCATTTTATAAACTCTAAGGATGAACAGAAAGCAACTCCCAATACAAACCCATAATTGATAAATTACTTGGACAAGTAAAAAAGAATGATAATATACTTTAAGCAACAGATAATATAAGTCCAAAAGTATTGTCCAACAAATTGTATTTTCACCCCTCAGATAAAATAAATGAAAAAGATCTTTGCCCTGTCAGCCTTAATTACATTGTTTTGTGTAAACACACGTGCACAAAACAATGTAATTAAGCTGCAAAACACCATTTCTATAGCGCCAAACGACAGCAAGGCTACCATCATAGCCAAAGCGACTCATGTAGTCCCTACAAAAAATCAGCTTGATGCTTTAAAGAACGAGTTTATTGCCTTTATACATTTTGGCCCCAATACCTTTACACAGGTAGAATGGGGAAATGGTGTCGAAGATCCCAAAGTATTTGACTTAAAAGAATTGCACACCGACCAATGGTGCCAGGCTATGAAAACGGCAGGCATTAAAATGGTTCTTCTAACCGTAAAACACCATGACGGCTTTGTACTTTGGCAAAGCAGATATACCAAACACGGAATCATGTCCACGGGCTTTGAAAATGGCAAAGGTGATATATTAAAAGACCTCTCGGCTTCCTGTAAAAAGTATGGATTGAAATTAGGTATTTACTTGTCTCCTGCAGATTTGTTCCAGGTAGAAAGTCCAACTGGCTTATACGGCAATTTAAGTAAAGTTTCCAAACGTACCATCCCACGTCCAGTAGCGGGAAGGCCGTTTGGAAACAAAACTAAATTCGAATTTGAAGTTGACGACTATAATGAATATTTCCTTAACCAGCTCTTTGAGGTACTCACAGAGTATGGACCAGTGTATGAGGTTTGGTTTGATGGTGCAAATCCCAAATCCAAAGGCGGGCAAAAGTACAATTATGCAGCCTGGAAGAAACTGATCCATTCCCTGGCACCTAAAGCCGTTATTTTTGGAAGAGAAGATATCCGCTGGTGCGGTAACGAATCAGGCGGCACGCGCGAAACCGAATGGAACGTAATCCCGTACTCCGAAAATCCAGATACAGCAAGCCATTTCCCAGACTTAACAGCCAAATCTTTAGGCAGCCGGGAAGACTTATACAAAGGGAAATACCTGCACTACCAGCAGGCCGAAACCAATACTTCCATAAGAGAAGGCTGGTTTTACCGGGATGATGAAAAACAAAAAGTACGCAGTGCCGATGATGTTTTTGACATTTACGAAAGAGCAGTAGGTGGTAACTCTACATTTTTGCTCAACATTCCTCCAAACCGCCAGGGAAAATTCTCTGACGAAGATGTAAAAGTGCTGAACGAAACAGGAAAGCGCATTTCAGAAACCTACGGGCAAAATTTATTTGCCAAAGCCACCAAACAAAATCAAAAAAACATCACCATTACCACCAGCAAACCTGTTACTATCAACAGAATTGTGTTGCAGGAAGACATAGCCAACACTGGTGAACGTGTAGAAAAACATGTTGTCGAGGCCTGGATAGACAATAAATGGCAAAAAATTACCTCAGCAACAAATATTGGCTATAAACGCATTCTACGTTTTCCAGAAGTTAAAGCCTCAAAATTCAGACTAGTCATTCTATCATCCAGGGCAACCCCTTTAATTGCTACCATAGGAGCCTATTATTACCGTACAAGGCCCCCTCAACTGGCGCTTAACAGAGATATCAATGGTTTGTTAACCATATCAGCAAAAGCAGAAGATTTTGGATGGAAACCACATGGAGAAAATGCCACTGCCAATCTGAACAAAGGAACCGAAATATATTATACGGTAAATGGCACTGAACCCACAGTCTCCTCTAAAAAATATACCGGCCCGGTACAAATCACCAATGGCGAGGTAAAAGCTGTATCGATCGCTAATAAAGAAAAAGGCCCCATTGCAATAGAGACATTTGGTATTGTTAAGAAAGACTGGAAATTATTAGACGCAGACAGCCCAACAAATGCACATAAAAAGAATATGGCTTTCGATGCCAATCCTCAAAGCTACTGGCTGTCTGAGGCACCTGATCTGCAGCACAAGATTGCTATAGATCTTGGCCACGTACACAATTTAACAGGATTTATTTATACACCACCTAAACAATTTGCAGAAGGTATGATGCAAAAAAGCATTATACAAATCAGCAACGATGGCAAAAATTGGCAAACAGTAGAAAATGTTGAATTTGGAAACCTTGTCAATGATCCAACACCAAGAACCCATTACTTTAAAAAAGCAGTTTCAACCAGATACGTGCAAGTACAGGCTATTGCCATTGAAGCAAATAAAAAACAACTGGCCATAGCAGAACTAGACTTCCTTGAAAAATAAAAACAGATGAAAAAACACTTTAGTCTTGCTTTTCTTTCTCTTTTGGCCATATCATTACACGCCAACATACGTCTGCCAAACATACTGGGCAGTAACATGGTATTGCAACAAAAATCAACAACCAAACTATGGGGTTGGGCTGCGCCTGACGAAAAAATAAAAATTACCACATCCTGGAATAATAAAACCATTGAAACATCGGCTGATGGAAATGCCAACTGGAAAACTGACATAGAAACACCACAAGCAGGCGGCCCTTATACCATCACCCTGCAAGGTCAAAATAAAATTATACTCAACAACATTCTGATCGGAGAAGTATGGGTATGTAGTGGCCAGTCAAATATGGAGAGAAATTACTACACCGGAATTCGGAGTATTAAAGAAGAATTTGAGCAGTTGAGCAAGCTAAACATCAGACTTTTCAATATGCCTAAAATAACTTCAAAAACACCCCAGGATGATTGCAGTGGCAGCTGGACAACGTGCGATAGCAATGTTGTCAAAGCATTCAGCGCTGTGGCCTATTATTTTGGGAAAGCCCTGAACAAAGATTTAGATGTCCCCATAGGTCTTATTGCCAGCAGTTGGGGTGGTACGCCAGCCGAAGTTTGGACACCAGAAAATTTGGTAGAAAACAATGCATTACTAAAAGAAGCAGCGCAAAAAAATGCACCTACGCCATGGTGGCCGGTAAATGCTGGATTTACCTATAATGCCATGATTTACCCTATTGTTAATTACAATATTGCAGGAGCCATCTGGTACCAGGGAGAAAGTAATAGAGATACCCCCTCAAGCTATACGGAGTTAATGAACACCATGATAACCGCCTGGCGTAAAGCATGGAATAAGGATTTTCCATTTTACTATGTGCAGATAGCCCCCTACAAATACAATAAACACAATGTAGCTGCCTTGGTAAGAGAAGCCCAAACCAGAAGTCTTGCCACAGAAAAAACAGGAATGGTGGTCATTTCCGATCTGGTTAACGACACCCTGGATATCCATCCCACGAACAAAAAGGATGTAGGTCTTCGGCTGGCTAATTTGGCTTTAGGCGAAACCTATGGTTTAAAAAAAGACAGTTATAAAAGTCCGCTTTTAAAATCTTTCAAAGTAAATGGTAGTGACGTGGTGGTTGACTTCGATTATGCAGAGACAGGTTTAATTATTAAAGGAAAAATGCCAAAAGAAATTTTCATAGCTGGGGCAGATAAGATCTTTTATCCTGCCCTGGTTAAAATAAAAGGAAACACCATCATTGTTTCCAGTAAAGAGGTAAAAATACCTGTTGCTGTCCGTTATCAATTTAGCAATACAGGGATAGGCAATATTTTTGGACGCACAGGTTTACCTGTTGCTCCTTTCAGGACGGATAACTGGAATGTGGATACCAGTAAAATAAAATAAGACCAGCCCCGGATAAAAAATACTGCGCTCTTCAACTTTTGAAGAGCGCATTTATTTTTTTATCTTTACATTAGACCACAATTCAGACAGCACGGCTCTGAATCATAACATGATACCAACAAAGCTAGAAGAGATTTTTAATGACGAAAAAGCACTATTGCACCAGATTTCAACTGGTGACACCAAGGCTTTCAGCATTATTTTTCATCGTTATAGCCCCAAAGTCTACCACTACGCCTTAAAAATTGTCAAATCAGAGAGCCTTGCCGAAGAAATCGCACAGGAAGTATTTGTAAAGATCTGGAACCAGGAAGAACACCTCACCCAGATTGAAAACCTGGATGCCTATCTGAGGGTCCTGACCAGAAACCATACCTTAAAAGTATTGCGCAGAATGGCATTGGAAGTTAGAACCAGCAAAATGTTGGCCACGAACTACAAGGAAGATCATAACGAAACCGAGGAGTACATTATATTTAAAGATTCAGAAAAGATCTTAAATCAGGCCATAGAGAAATTACCCGCACAACAAAAGCTGGTTTACACCCTTTGTCATCAGGAAGGGTTGAAATATGAAGAAGTTGCGGAAAAGCTAAACATCTCTAAACTCACCGTAAAAACGCATATGCAGCATGCCTTGCGCTTTCTGCGAAATTACGTCAGCACACATACCGATATTGCAATCGTAGTTATCCTGATGACCTTGTTGGCCGAAAAACATTAATTATTTTTTTTCAATTCCATTACTCCTGTCTCCCTTGCCAGGGGTCTTTACAATAAAGGGAGCCTAAACAACACACCTATGAATTCAAGATTAGCCAGTTTATACCAGCGATACATTGAAAACACCTGCACCAAGGAGGAGCGGGAGGAATTTCTATCTCTGGTCGCTGAAAATCAGGAAAACGGCGACATCACAAGCTTAATGGACGACACATGGAATAAAATCAAAACAGACGATCTTTTATTTCCGAAAGCAGACCATGTGCTGCAAAGCATAATATCCACTCCTCAAAAACCTGTTGTTAAAAAAATCTCCTGGTACCGTTACGCAGCAGCGGCAGCAGTTCTTTTCCTTATCGGCGCGACCCTTTTCTACTATAATAGCCATCACGTCATCCTGAATTCATTTCAGAATTCAGGGCTAGTTAAGAACACGATCAAAGCCGGTCAAAATAAAGCAACCCTAACACTTGCCAATGGAAAAGTGATCAATCTTGACAGCACTACAAATGGAGAAATTGCCGAACAAACCGGCATCACCATTACCAAAACAGAAAAAGGGCAACTCGTCTACAATGTTACTGAGTCGGCGAAAAAAGAAAAAACTGCATCTGCAAAAATAGCCTACAATACCATAACTACACCTCGTGGAGGACAATACCAGATCAATTTACCAGATGGAAGTAAAATCTGGCTTAATGCATCCTCCTCTTTAAAATACCCAACCCTATTCAGCAAGAATGAACGCAAAGTTGAATTATCAGGAGAGGCTTATTTTGAAGTAGCTAAGATGACCTTCAAAGAAGCAGGCCATAAAAATGTACGTATGCCTTTCATTGTCGTAACCAGCAAACAACAAGTTGAAGTACTTGGTACTCACTTTAACATCAACAGTTATGAAGACGAAGCGATAACCAAAACAACATTACTAGAAGGCGCAGTACGGGTTTCACAAGTTGGCTCCCGGAAAACCGTAAATCTACTTCCAGGTCTGCAATCCGTCTTAAACAACAATAACCTGAGCACCCGCGCGGTAGATACTGACGAAGCTGTAGCCTGGAAAAACGGATACTTTCAATTCAATGAATCAGATCTTGGCAGTATCATGAGACAATTATCGCGCTGGTACAACATCGAAATCATTTTCAAAGACAACAAAAAAGCCGACGAACTTTTTCACTTCAAAGCTTCCAGAAACCTGGAACTGAACGAAATGGTTAAAATATTTGAACTCAATGGAATTAAACTAAAAATAGAAAGGAGAACACTTATAGTAGAACCATAACCAACCTCATTTAGCCTTTAATAAAAAAACCGGAAGTGTTACGACCACTCCCGGATAAGTTTAAAGGTTAAATAAAAGATCAATCCTGAAAGACCATATCAATTATCAACCAAATCGAAACAAACCACAAACTCCTTAAGCGGGGATAAGGCTTGCTGCGACTAAACCAAACAAATATGAATAAAATTTTAGACACATTAAGGGTCATGAAATTAATTGTATGCTTACTCATTATCAGTTTCCAGGCCAGTGCTGTTGCTTTTAGCCAAAGCATTACGCTCAATGAAAGAAATGCAAGCCTGGAAAGCGTGATCAAAAAGATAGAACTGCAGAGCGGTTACTCCTTTTTTTACAAAATTGACCTGCTCAGAAAGAACGCCTCAAAAATAAACCTGCTTGTAAAAAACGCCACCGTTGATCAGGCTTTGGAGCAAACCCTCAGCAAACAGCCCCTTACCTATATCATTGTAAACCGCAATGTGATCATTAAGGAGAAGCAAGCCGATAATGAAGAAAAAAAAATCCCTGAAGTTAAACGACCTGTTAAGGGACGTGTTACAGATGGTAAAGCACCCCTTCCGGGAGTCTCCGTAAGAATTGACGGAACCAATATCGCCACCATGACCGATGGCAACGGAAACTTCAATCTTGACTTGACACCAGGAACCTATCGCATTGTATTTAGCTCTATCGGGTTTGAAAGCAAACGGATCGAGAAAACAGTAATCAACGGAGACAATGAAGAGTTAAATATTGTACTCAACGCCACTATTGCACAATTACAAGAAGCAGTGGTGATGGGCTATACCACAAAAAAAGCCAGCGAGATCACTGGTTCCCTCCAAACCTTCAATTCCCGCGAGCTGGAAGGCGTTACCTCCAATAACCTGATCTCCCAGCTCAAAGGAAAAATTGCCGGGATGTACATTACAGAACCCTCCGGCGATCCCAATAGCAAAGCTTCGTTCGTAGTCCGTGGACAAGGAACCTTACCCATTGATGCAGCCAACGTACGCGTAACCAATAACCTGAATCCTTTGGTTGTCATAGACGGAATTATCTATTCAGATGTGATGTACCCAAGTGATATTGTATCATCAACAGATATTGAAACGGTAACCCTGTTAAAAGATGCAGCATCTACAGCTATATTTGGTTCACGTGCCAGTCAGGGTGTATTGGTCATTACCACCAAAAAAGGTGTTTCCGGTCAATCCCAGCTCAACATCAACAGCAGCATCGGAATGAGCCAAAGATACCTGGGTAAAATTCAGTTTATGAGCAGCCAGGAGCTGTATGATTATCAGCGCCAGATGCTCCTGAACTCTTTTGCCATTAAAACAGAAAACTTAACCCAAGACGCTTATTTAGCTAAATATTTGCCACCAGCATCTGTACTGGGAACCAATACAAACTGGAACGATCTGCTTTACCGCAACGGCTTAACCAAAACTTTAGACATGTCTTTGTCTGGCGGAAACGAAAAAACACGTTACTATTTTGGTGCCAACAACTATGATGAACAAGGGCCATTAAAGAATAATGACCTAAAAAGAAACAGCTTTAAACTCAATCTGGACCACAGCATTACCAGTAAATTGAGTTTCAATGCAAACCTCGGCGCCATTTTCGATAAAGGCGATGCCAATCAGGTCACCGGTTCTCCTACACTCCTGCCATGGTATACCCCAAACAATCCGGATGGAACACCGAAAAAAATAATGGGCTCCGACGCACTCGGCTCTCCAAGTCAAAATCCACTTTATGACTTGCCCTACAATTCCACCATTACCAATACCCAACAAGTCCTTGGCGTGTTTTCTGCAAAATACAAAATGTACGACTGGTTAACCCTGTCCTCCAATAACTCCTACAACACGACCTATATCACAACCAATACTTATCAAGACCGCCTTTCCATTAGCGGAGCAGCTAATAAAGGTAGTTTGATTCAACGAAAAGGTAACTCTTATTCTTTCCTGACCTCAAACCTCCTCACCGCACACAAACAATTCGGTCTGAGCTCTGTAGGTGGCATAGGTGGCTTTGAATACAACAAGGGCGGCAACGAATACAATACCCTCGCCGTTAGAAACATGCCAACAGGGATTAAAGTCCCGGCCGCAGCTTCCGAAGCCTGGAATACCCTTTCAGGAAAATCTTTCAATGGTGAAAAATTTGTAAGAGGATCTTATTCTCTGTTTACCCAAGGAGATTACAATTACGACGAGCGCTATTTTGCAAACGCATCCTACAGGATGGACTACTCGACCAATTTTGGCATCGACAACAGGGCAGGAAACTTCTATTCTTTTAGTGGTGCATGGTTGGCCAGTAATGAGCAATTTTTACGTGGAAACAGATACCTCACCAATTTAAAACTCAGGGCCAGTTACGGAACGAGCGGTAAAATTGCCGGGGAAGACTTCCTGACAGAAAGCTTTTATAATTTTGCCTACCAGTACGCTGGCGATCCTGCAGCGATCATCAACCAGTTGGGAAACAGACAAATTACCTGGGAACGTGCCTATGTAACCAACTTAGGTATTGATCTGGGCTTGTTTAACCGGGTATCGGTTTCAGCAGATTTTTACCGTAAACGCAATACCGATCTGTTGCAAAAAGTAGCTACTTCGTCTTTATTGGGCGTACCTACCCAGTATCAGAACATCGGTGCAATGCTCAACCGTGGAATAGAAATTGTATTAAATTCCAAAAATCTTCAAGGTAAGTTTACCTGGGAAACAGGCTTAAACCTCACCTTCAACACAAACAAAGTTGAGAAATTATACGGTGGTCAGATCCTCTACGGCAATGCGGGCATCATCAAAGAAGGCGACAATATTGCCAGTATTCATGCTGTGAAATGGTTGGGCGTAAATGCTCAAACCGGGATGCCACAATTTGAGCGCCTGGAACGCGATCCGGTGACCAATACCATTACCCGAAAAATTGTAAATACGCTTGACGACGTCACCAAAGGATTAACGGGCAATGATGCCAACATGCAAAACCAATTGATCGGAAATAGCACACCTACGTTTTATGGCGGTTTGCAGAATACTTTCGGATATAAAGGCTTTGAACTATCTGTATTGTTAAACTTTGCAGGAAACTACATGGTATACAACAATGCCAGGTCATCTTACTTCGCGTCTGAGGGAAATAACGTCATTAAGTACAATCAGATCAAACCGGCCGCCGGACAGGTCATCTGGCAAAAACCCGGAGATCAGGCTACCGAACCCATGATTTATCGCAACCGTACAGACGGTGCTGATGGAAGTAGTTCCAGATTTTGGGAAGATGCCAGTCACATCCGGGTACGTAATGTTCGTTTAAGTTATGCTTTACCAACACAGCTCATCAGTGCAATTAAATTAAAAAGAGCAAACATTTACATCAGCGGCGACAACTTGTTCATCTTCACTAAGAAGGGCTTTTATGGCGTAGATCCAGAGGGCGTGTTAGCAGGTGATCCGAACAATTACGGCATAGGTGCCGGCTATGGTGCCAGTCGTAAATATCTTTTAGGTATACAGTTAACCTTTTAATCTTGCAGACAATGAAGAAATACATATTATCCATTTATATAGGTTTTGCAGCAATGATTTTATTTGGCTGCAAAAAAACAATCGACGAAAATATCCGTCCATTTAACGACAAAGCTGACGTAGAGCTATTAGGCACCCTTGATGGTCTCTCTAGTGCCACCAATGGCAATTATGCCTTATTGGTTACTTCCTCAGCCAACGATGCCTCCTACGATGCGAGCTGGTTTAACCTAAGTGAGTTAAAAGGAAACAACCTCTATGCCATAACCCGTGCTTTCCCGCAAACC
This sequence comes from Pedobacter nutrimenti, assembly GCF_032678445.1. GTDB lineage: Bacteria > Bacteroidota > Bacteroidia > Sphingobacteriales > Sphingobacteriaceae > Pedobacter > Pedobacter nutrimenti_A. The sequence goes on along the minus strand of NZ_JAVTSQ010000013.1, from coordinate 122,737 downwards.
AGAGATGATGCCTATACCTATGCCAACTCCCCAAGTCAGGGCGCGACCACCAGTTTCTGGCGTGTATCCTACCGCATTATTTCTGGTACCAATAAGATTATTGATGCTGTAAAAGACGGTGAAGACGCGGCACATGATCAAATTAAAGGAGAGAATTATTTCCTTCGTGCCCTGGCCTATTTTAACCTGGTCAGAGCTTATGGTCGCCCATATTACCAAAACAATGGGGATAACCTCGCGGTTCCTCTTTCTTTAAACTCTTTGGTCAATAAAGATTTCCAGCCAAAACGCAATACCGTTAAAGAGGTCTATGCACAAGTCGTTTCGGATTTGGAAAAAGCAGCAGCTTTGATGAATCTACCAAGATCTGGTAACCCGAATTATTATGCAAGCAAAGAAGCTGCATGGGCACTGCTGTCACGTGTTTATCTCTATATGGGTGGTACACCAACAGCACCGCAAAATACATACAACACCAAAGCAGCCGAATATGCAGATAAAGTGATTTCGTCAAATAAATATACCCTGATCAGCGGAACTGCCTATACCAATGCTTTTAACTCGGATAGTAAAACCAATAAAGAATTTATTTTCGACTTCAAACATGACGATGCCAATGGAAACTTCATCAATGAATTTTTAGCACCAAGAGATGTATTTGGCAACCCTTGGCAAGGTGAATATACAGCATCTCCAGACTACATGGTCCTATTGAATCAGAATCCATCAGATTTAAGGATGAGTTTTATCACAGTTGAAACTGACAAAAGAATAACTGCAACCGATAAAAGCAGAAATACAGTAAACAAATACAATTATCAGCAGATTTTTCCACTGGGTGGATTTGATTTCAGTGCAAAAAGCAGAAGTGGAACCTCATACCTCCGTTTAGCAGAGATGTACCTGAACAAGGCAGAAGCTCTAGCTAAGGCAGGCAATACCAACGATGCACTAACTGCCGTTAATGTAGTTAGGACTAGGGCCAATGCTCCGGCATGGACTACTGCTACCCTGGCCACTGCTGGTCTCACCGTATTTCAGGCCGTATTTAACGAGCGCAGACTGGAACTGGCCTGGGAAGGGAATTCATCATTTGACAATTTCCGTAATGGCTTACCATTGACAAGAAGTTATATAGATTATTTTTTCTCTGCGCCTTTAACTATTCAGCCTGATGATAAACGCATTGTTTATCCAATTCCACTGGTAGAACTTCAATTGAACCCAAATCTGCAACAAAACCCACAATAAAGACATGAAAAAATTATTCATCGGACTCAGCTGCCTGGCTGCACTATCTGCCTCCGCCCAAAACCGGGAGATCGCATTTAAGGAAGCCGACTGGAAAACACAGCTGGCCACAGCCAAAAAAGAAAACAAGATCATCTTTTTTGATGCCTATACCTCCTGGTGTGGCCCCTGTAAAATCATGGCCAAAGAAGTCTTTACTAAAGACAGTGTAGCAGATCTCTTTAACAGCACCTTCGTTAATGTTAAATACGACATGGAAAAAGGTGAAGGCCCTGCATTGAAAGATAAATATGAGGTAAGCGCCTTCCCTACCTATTTATTCATCAACGCAGACGGAGAAATCGTACATAAAATTGTTGGCAGCATGTCGGCATCCGAATTTATGCAAGAAGCCGGTAAAGCCCTAAAACCTGAAAGCACCGCATTCGGACTGGCCAAAAAATTTAATGCTGGCGACCACTCCGAAGCTACAGCGGTAGCCTACCTGGATGCTTTGGAGAAAGCCTATGAGGCTGATAAAATGGGCGCTGTAGCCAAAGTATATTTTGATGACCTTCCTGCAACAGCATTGATGGATGAACACAACTGGAACCTGGCCCTCAAATATCTGAACAACCCATCCTCCCAGGCTTTCGCCTATCTCTATGCCAATAAAGGATCATTGGAATCAAAATACGGAGCAGAGAAGGTAAACCCCTATTTCAGAAATACGTTTAGCATGGCTATCTACTCCGTAAAAAGGGCCTATGAAAAGAAAACCGGGCTTAAAGAAGCCAAAGAAAAGGCCGGGGCGATCAGAAAACTTCTGGCCAAAGGCACCAATTATTCCAAACCAATGCTTACCCAGCTCGATCTGATCGAATATGCTGCTGCAGGACAGTGGGACAAATTTACCAGCCGTGTTGATGCTATTTCTAATGACAATGATTTCACTTCAAAGAACTACTTTATCATCGGAGCGGCCAACGATGTAGTGACCGCAGCACCGGCAGCACAATATCCGAATGCACTGAAATGGGCCAATCAGATCGAGAAAGGCAATCCCGATTTGTTTACCACCATCCAACTGGCTGATCTGCGAAAAAGAGTATTTAAAAAACAAGGAAAAACTGCAGAAGCAGAAGTTATGGCAACTAAAGCACAAGACTTGAGAAAAGAAGCCATGCAAAAAGGGCAAATGACGCCTCCAATAATGAAAGACTAATAAAAAAACAGAACAAATAAGAACATGAAAAAACGAGTAATTTTAGCGGTTGTCGCATTATTTATGATGATCAACTGCTTTGCACAAAGTGGTAAGACGGTAACTTTTACCGGTACGGTTAAATTTCCCGATACCGAAAACAAATACCCAATTTATCTGGGCAAATACGAAGGTGAAGGATTTAAAAGAGCCTTTAAAGCAATAGACAGCACAAAAGTAGATGCCAACAATAACTTCTCTTTCAAAGTACCGGCAGACAAACCCGATTTCTATCAGGTACGTGTGTATTACTTTGACCGCATTGATTTTTGGGCAGATAAAGACAATATTCATGTCAATGTACGCGGTATAGACACGGCTAAAATGAAGATCAAAAACCCTCCATACATCTACATGGAGAACACAACGGCTGATAATGATGTGATCAATGACGTAAACCTTGTAGGTTACCTGGACTATCAACAAATGATTGCAGTAGGTCAGGAACAATACAGAGCAGGAAAATCTAAAGATACCGTTTGGATCAACTATATGAAGGATGGTTTTGACCGCATCAATAAAGATCGTGATTACCGCATCAAGTATCTGGTTCACAAATACAGAAATCAACCCACCGTATTGTATGCACTGGGCTACCTGAACCCTAAAAGAGACCGCGAACTGGTGATGTCTACATTAGACAACCTAATCAAAAAATTCCCTAACCTTGACCAGGCCAAAAACAGAAAAAAAGAAATCCTGGATGGCATTGCACAAGAAGAAAAAATTGCCGACGGACAAAAAGCACCTGCTTTTGCTTATCCTGACATCAATGGAAAAAAATGGGGACCTAAAGATTTCAAAGGAAAATACCTGATCATTGATTTCTGGGCATCATGGTGCGGCCCTTGCCGTCAGGAAATTCCACACCTAAAAGAAGTATATGAAAAGTACAAAGACAAAGGCCTGGAAATCTTATCGGTATCTGTGGATGCAAAACCAGCCGACTGGAAAAAGGCAATGGCTGAAGAAAAAATGAGCTGGCCACAAATCAATGCTGTAGAATCTAAACCTGTAATGGCTTCCTATCTGTTTAGCGGAATTCCATACCTGGTTGTTGTAGATAAAGACGGAAAAATCGTAGAGAAAAATGTTCGTGGGGAATCATTGGATAAATCCATGAAAAAAATATTCGGAATGTAATAATTAATTGGCCAGGCTGATATTCCTGGCCATTTCTTCAATCAAATACCTAAAAAAAATGAAAAAGATCATATTAGCCCTGTTACTCCTCACCAGTTTATCTGCAATTAAAGCTAATGCTCAAATGGAAGCTGCCCAAAAAATAAAATGGGACGTAGAAAAAAGTGTAGACATCAATATGCCACTGGAGATGACATGGGGAGTTTTCAGCAACAACGACTTGCTTAAAAAAGCTTCAAATGGTTATGTAAGCGCCATAGAAGTGCTCGATTCGACTCCACCGGTATCCAGAAAGATTGTCTTTTCAAATGGCAGCAGCCGTGTAGAAAATATCACTCAGAATGAACCACACAACAAGCTTATAGCCATAGATTTTGCAGACACCAACCTGCCGAAAGGAATTAAATCGGCAGAGTTTGCTATCTTTTTAAAAGACAAAGATGGCAAAACAAATGTAACATGGAGAGGCATGGTGAAAGGCGATGGAGAAGCAAAAAAAGCTTTAGTTACACAATTAACAGCAGAATTTGACAGCTATGCTGCAGGTTTGGATAAGATGACGAAAAAATCAATTCCCGCTACCAAAATGAATTAATAAACAGATCCCAGGTAAAATAAAGAAGCCCATCAGGTTTTAAAAGTACAGTAATTGTCTTTTAAAACCTGATGTTTTTTTAGTAACCAAACTCCTCATCCAACAATCTCAACACCCGACCAATAACACCCGAACCCGCATGGCTGTACTCTGCACCACCTGCTTATACTTCGTCGTTAAACTATTAGGTGAAATACACCTTATTCATTAGCTTAAAAAAGTAAACCAATGCATCCACGGAAAACAACACCCGGATTCTGGGATTGCTTTCTGATTTAGGCAAAGAGGCTACTGTCTCTTTTGCCCAGTTAAAGAACCCCACATACCGGGCATCAATGTGCTCGAGCAATTGCTCCAAACAAATCCCCTGCAGCAGCGTACAACTCAACACAACTGACCGGGACCTTCTGATAGATTTAGTTTTAAAACTGCCTTTATAGCGTTTCTATAGCCAGGCTACTGCGATAATATGCCCTTATAGGCATTTCCTTAAGGATAAATAGTCATTTCATCGAATACAATACGAATCTAACCCCTATCCAATACCTAGCTGTTAGCTATCTGTTGTAGGCCGGAAAACCGCCATCAAATAGGGGAAATAAGCCTTAAAGAATAAAATCAATTTGGAGATCATACCCAAATGTAAACCGGGCAAAAATGGAGTGTGGCAACATCCAATTGGACAAGCCATTATATATGTTCTATCCTTACTTAGCTTCCTATACTCAAGTGACGTTAACCCAACAGTCCTCATTAAAGACTACCTAGTATATAGATTTTATATATATATTTGCCGCAATGGCTATTCATTCAATAAAGTGACTAAATAAATCGATATGGATAGCAGTATTATTGAATACACGGCCAGCTATCAGCAACTGAAGTGGAGTTCAAAACAAAAAAAAATATAATAACCTGTTAATAATTTAATTGATAAACCTTTTAACTAAGAATATGATAAACCGTTGCCAACCATAATAAATAAAAACAAGATAAAAAAAACGCAAAAGTGTTCCTAGGCACTTTTGCGTAAAAATCTGAGTTATCCCTCTTATTATCAAGGATAATAATTGAGCACATTGTTTATAGAATTAACCCAAACACTACAAAGCTAATGAATTTAAACTTTTTTGTAGCCCCGTTCAAAGGTCGGCTATTAAAAAAAAGACTTCTTTTTATGAAGTTAACCATCATCTTAATCGCAATCTCTATTGTTCATGCAAGCGGCAAGGGCTATTTGAAGAATGCACTACTTACCCATAAAGTTCTAGAAAAAAATATTGATATATCCCGAAAACATCAACCCGATATCAAGAAAATAAAACTGGAAGAAATTTTAAAGATACAAGGAATTGTAACAGATAGTATTGGAAAGCCATTACCAGGAGTTACTGTACATGTTAAGAAAACCACTTTAGGTATTATTACAAATACCGATGGTTATTATGTTATAAATGTAGCAAATGATCAGGCCGTATTGATTTTCTCAGCTGTTGGTTATATCACGAAGGAAGTACCAGTAAATAATAAATTGAATATTAATATTCAATTGCTTGAAGATAAAAAAATCTTAAATAATGTAATAGTTGTTGGCTATGGAACCCAAAGCAAAGCTAAAGTAACGGGCGCTATTGCCACTGTAAAAATGGATGACATATTGGGAGATAGACCGGTAAGTTCAGTTACCCAGTTGCTACAAAATGCAGTACCGGGTCTGCAAGCCAGCATCGGGTCTGGCCAGCCTGGTGCAAGCACATCGTTAAATATACGTGGAGCAACCAGCTTAAACATTTCAGGCCAAACCATTAATCAAGATGGCCCTCTTATTTTAGTTGATAATGTACCCCTTAACGGAAGTTTAAGCCTCCTTGATCCGAATGATATTGAAACGATAACTGTATTAAAAGATGCGGGTTCTGCAGCTATTTATGGCGCCCGTTCAGCTTTTGGGGTGGTTTTGGTAACCACAAAAAAGGGGAAACTGAACCAGAAGCCGCAGCTTAACTATAGCAACAACGTTATTTTTGCAAATGCAACTAACCTGCCTGTAAAAGCCACCGCCGCACAATTTTTACAATCGTTAAAAGACATGGGTACTACAGGTTATTGGTCTGGCCAGGATGTTGATACCTGGATCAAACTTTATCAGGATGCACAGGCACATCCAGGTAAGTATCCAGACGGTGTTGCCAAAGAAGGAAGTGCTATTTATCCGGTAACTACGGGTGATATTATCGGTGAATATCTGGGCAATAGCGCTCCGCAATTTCAAAATAATCTATCCATAAGTGGGGGAACAGATAAAACAAATTATAGATTAGCGTTAGGTTCGGTAAAGGAAAACGGCATCATCGTTCCAGAAGCAAAGCAGGATTATTTTAAGCGTTACAATATCAAATCATTTCTCAGTACTGAGGTAAACAAATGGTTTACTGCACAGTTGGATGCAGGCTATTACTATTCTTTAACTTCAAAGCCAGCAAATTTCGCCAGTTTATTTGCCAATGCTATAGATTTTTCTCCACTGGTACCTACCGCAGATAGAATTGCCTCTTCTGGCGATGTTATTGGTATTAATGGTACTCCAAGAGGAATTACCTTGAATGGCGCGCCAAATACCGAAAAAAATAGCGATATTAGAATTACCGGCCGCGGTATTCTAAAACCTTTACCAGGATTAACCATTACAGGTGAATATACATATGATAACCTAGCCACTAACCAGGTTAACTACAACAAGGCTTTTAGTATTGTCAGGCCAACCAACTTCCAGGATCAGCTAGTAGGCGATGGCACTTATGGCTTATATAACAGTGGAAAGATCTACAATGCCCTTAACCTTTTTGCAAATTATGCAAAATCTTTTGGGAGCCATCATTTTTCAGCATTAGCAGGCTATAACCGGGAAGAAGGAACTTTGGCTAGTAGCAGCGTTTCAAGAAACGGGATGATCTCCGCAGATTTTCCATCCATTACCAATGCCACAGGCCCAATTGATGCCAGCAACAATTATGATTCATTTGCTTTAAATGGTCTTTTCTGGCGATTGAATTATGATTATAAAGACAAATATTTAATTCAGTTGAACCAACGGTATGATGGTTCATCTAAATTTCCAGCCAATCATCGTTTTGGCCTTTTTCCTTCAGGATCAATTGGCTGGATAGTTTCTGAAGAAGATTTCATCAAAGACAATGTTCCTTTTGTATCATTACTTAAGTTTAGGGCATCTTTGGGCGAAGTGGGTAATCAAAGTATAAATTCTTATGCATTTATTCCTACGCTTAGCAAAGCACAGCCTTATTGGCTAAATGGTACAGGTTCGTACCTCAATTCTTTAAATGCACCTGGTTTAATCAATTCTAATTTTACCTGGGAAACTGTAAGGACATTAGATTTTGGATTGGATTTCTCCTTGTTTAAAAATAGACTTAACGGATCTTTTGATTGGTTTAAAAGAGACACTAAAAATATTTTAGCCTCTGGGGCCACTCCCCTACCTGGGGTATTGGGCGCACAGGCACCTTTGCAAAACACAGCAAGTTTACGCTCAACAGGGTATGAATTTAGCGTAGAATGGCGTGATAAAATTGGTTCGTTAAGTTATCATATTGGTGCCAACTTATATGATTTTACAGCAAAGATCACCAAGTTTGATGGCAACCCAAATAATTTGCTTAGCACCTATTATGTGGGCCAGCAATTAGGCGAAATATGGGGCTATACAACCGATAGACTATACAATATAGATGATTTTATAAAAGGTACCCTAACCAGCAATTTAACAGGTGGCTCACTCAAACCAGGCGTTCCCAAATATCAGGGACAAAATCCAAATCCTGGCGATGTTCTTTTTAAAGATTTGAATGGCGACGGCATTATTTACCAAGGACGGGAAACAACTGCTGATCCTGGCGATAAATCGGTTATTGCGAATAGTACGCCGCGTTATCAATTCGGAATAAACGGGGGGATTTCTTTCAAAAATTTCGATTTCAGCTTTGTGCTAAGAGGTGTAGCCAAACGAGAATATTATCTGGCCAGTGGACTTACTTTTCCAGATTATGGCGGCTTTTCTACTGTGTTTAAACATACCTTAGATTATTGGACACCAACCAATCCCGATGCTTTTTATGCCCGGATATATAGCCAGGCATCAGGAAATCAAACCTTTAATCAAAGAACAATACAAACACGTTATCTGCTAAATGGCGCGTATTTACAAATCAGTAATTTGGGTTTGGGCTATACCTTACCTCAAAGTCTGCTTAAAAAAATAAGTATCAGCTCATTGCGCGTATTTACAAGTTTAGAAAATCCTTTTATATTCAGTCATCTACCCAATGGCTTGGACCCATCAGTAGACAATTTAGGTTCTGGTTTAGGCTATCCTTTTCTAAGAAAAACTTCCTTTGGTGTTAACCTTACCTTTTAAATGATACTTAACAATTGATAATGAAAAAATTAATATACTTATGCATATTTCTGCTGGTTTTATTGGCGGGATGTAAAAAAGATTTTTTAAATAAAACGCCGCAGATAGAACTAACAGAAGAGACTGCATTTAATAACTATGATAATTTTAAAACCTATACATGGGGTTTGTACGACTATTTTTCAGGATATGGCAACGGAGGAGATGATTATCCTCCTTCCTTAAAAAGTAGCGACTGTAATTCTGATGATCTAGCGATTACCCTAGCTGGTTTGCAATCTCCTTATGCTTACCAAACAAAAGTAATTAAAGGTATTGCCGATAACACGCCAGCAGGATCACTTAGTATAGCTCAATGGGATTTCAGATACATCCGCAGTGTAAATGTGATGTTAGATAATATTGACAGATCGCAGATGAATCAAGCCGATAAAGATCACTGGCGCAGTGTAGGTTATTTCTTCAGGGCCTTGCGCTATTACGATTTAATTGCTGCCTTTGGCGATGTGCCTTGGATTGAACATAAGCTATCAGATACATCTGCTGTTTTATTTGCGCCTAAAACGCCCCGGGACCTAGTAGCGAAAAACATACTGGAAAACCTAGTTTTTGCCGAATCACATATCAAGGCAGCTGGCGAAGGGCCAAATACGATTAATACAAGTTGTGTAAGGGCTTTGATTTCAAGATTTGGTTTGTTTGAAGGCACTTGGCGCAAATACCACAACTTAGGTAGTGCCAATATTTATTTACAGGCTTGTAAAACATATTCAGAGAAATTAATGCTTTCTTTTCCAACTTGTATGTCTAATTACGATGATGTATATAACCTGGAGGATTTGACGGGGCAACCTGGTATTATCCTATTCAAACAATACGCAAACAACCTCAATGATCATTTTTCGGGGTCAAGGATTTTAGGAAGCGCCAATAGTTATGTAGATGTATCTAAAAATGCTGTAGAGAGCTATTTGTGTACCGATGGCCGCCCCATTGGCAGCAGTTCGGTTTATGCTGGCGATAATACCATGTATAATGCTTTTCGAAATCGTGATAGACGCTTGTATTATACCGTAGTTCCACCTTATCAGGTTGTTGTAGGCAAACCAAATTATACCTGGTCTAAAACAACCAACCCTACTGATGCAGAATACATTGATTTATTGGCTAGTTATATATCAGCAAATCCAATTAAAAAATCGTTACCAATGGCACAATGGAGCCAAACCATGCAAACCGGTACAACCATCAGTATGTCGCCACATTTTAGAAATTTTAATGCAGGTCAACCACAATCTGTTGGCGAGTTGGGTTATTATTATTGGAAAATATACAACCGTTCGCCCTTAAGTACAAAAAACAGCTATGCTACAACCGATTGTCCTTTGCTGCGCATAGAAGAAGTCTGGTTAAACTATGCCGAAGCTATGTTTGAACTGGGAATGTTTAACCAAAGTGTTGCAGACCAAACCATCAGAAATTTAAGACAACGTGCTAATGTTGCCAATATGGTTGTGGCAGATATCAATACCTCTTTTGATCCCGCCAGAGATCCAGACGTAGATCCTGTATTGTGGGAAATCAGGCGTGAAAGAAGAGTAGAATTATTGGGAGATGGTTTCAGGTTTAATGATTTGAAGCGCTGGAAGAAAGGTATATATCTGAACAAGCAACAACTGGGTGTAAAAGTCAATAATGCTGATTTTGGTAATAAATTAAATATTTCAGGTGGTGGCACTTCGGGCTATGTCCAATTTTTCGGTGTTCCGCCGGGCTGGCTGGATAAATACTACTTTGAACCGATACCCAGCCAGGAGATCGTATTAAACCCTGCACTGAAGCAGTCAGCAGGCTGGTAAAAAATAAGGCCTAAAGCCGTTTACAAAATCCATTTTACAAGTGTATGCATGATTATAATTTTGGCAGGTATTATCCCAACACTACATTATCTTTATATTTGATATAGAATTCCGTTAAAACAGTCCCTATGTTAACAACGAATGTTAAAGACACAACAACAAATCCTCTCAGCGGATTTTATCAGTATTTGAACAAGACCAGCGACATCGCCATTGTAATAGACCATAAGTTAAATATACTGTATAAAAACCCAAAGGCATCACTTCGCATCAGTGGCAACAAACTCCAGGTACTCATTTCAGACCATCACAAAAAAGAATTTGGATTGTTGTTAAATAAAATAATCATCAAAAAAATAGATACCTGTCCAATAAGAATTCTTTTTGCCGATGACATCTGGTATGAATGTCAGCTCACAAATTTGCTGGATGACGTCGAAGTCAAAGGCATAGTCTGTATCATGAAGGTAGATGTCAACAACAATCATCTGAGCGACGAGCAACCAGGAACAGAACAGTTTTACCGGACAATCACAGACAATATCCCTTCCATAATTGCCTACTGGACAGCCGATTTACGTTGTCTTTTTGCCAACAAAGCCTATCTTTCATTTTTTGGTAAAACTGAAAATGAGATGTACAATACCAAAATAGATAAGTTGTATACAAGAGAACAGATTTCAAAGTATGAGCGTTTCATGGTCGAAGCCCTGAAAGGGATTGCCCAAAAATTTGAACGGACTATAGAGGAGGAAGGTAAGAAAGACAGGATTATCATTACCGAATATGTACCAGATGTTGAAGATGGACACGTAATGGGATTTTATACACTGATCTATGACATCACTGACCTCAAACTACAGGAGCAGGAGTTGGCCATCAATAATGAGAGGGAGTTGTTTAACCATAAAATAAGTGCTGTTTTTAGTAAAGGGGAAGATTTGAAAGCTGTTCTTTCTACAGTACTGGAAAAACTGGTTGCCTATGGTGATTTTTTAATTGCCGAGGTATGGCTCACCAGCGTAGACAAGCAATCCTTATCACTTATGGCGCATTTTGCTTCCAGCGATATTGCGGAAAGTTTTTACCAGAACAATAAGAATTTCAAAATACAAATTGATGGAGAGGGATTTGTGAGGAACATCTGGAAAACAGGCAGACCGCAGCTCATCACCAACTTTGACCAGCATGAACCTTTTTTGCAGAAAGATACGGTACGGCCCGCGGGGCTTAAATCAGCTTATGGTGTTCCTTTAATTGACAATACCGGAGCTGTTGTAGGCGTCATGATGGTCGGATTGAACAACAGTAAGGTACCCGACCAACAATTTATACAACTCGTCGAAAGCGTCAGTACCCATTTCGCGGCAGAAATTGTCAGAAAAAAACTGGAACTTGAATTGGAACAGATCTTCAATTCTGCACCAGATATTATTGCGACCGTCGGCACAGATGGTTTTTATAAAAAAACAAACCCGACAATGTTAAGACTCCTTGGTTTTTCTGAGCAGGAGCTATTAAACCAACATTTCATTTCATTTATACATCCTGAAGATCTGGATAATACGTCACACGCATTCAAAGAAGTCATTGACGGTATGGCCCTCCATTATTTTGAAAACAGATTGAGAAAAAAAGATGGCACCTATATCTGTGTGGCCTGGAACGTTACCCCGGCCACAGAAAACGGATTGATATTCTGTGCCGGCAAAGACATGACGGACAGAAAAAATTCAGAACGGGAGCTCACTACACTCAACCAAAAACTTGAATATCAGAACAAGCAACTCAGGGATATTTCATGGATCCAGTCCCATATGGTCAGGGCGCCGGTTGCAAGAATTTTGGGCATTATCAACATCATCGATTCAGGTGAATCTCTTTTAAATGATGAATTCAGAGAAATGATACAGTTCTTAAAAAATTCTGCCCATGAACTAGATGAAGTAGTTGGTCAAATCACGGCACTGTCAAAGGATCCAGAAAAGTAACGTAAAAATTAGGTCACCAGCAAGCATACAAAAATGAATACCAAACATACATTTCAATTTTATAGCACTTTTATCTTTCTGATCATTTTTTTCATTGGAACCTTGACCAGCAATGCACAAATAAAAAGCAAACACATTTCCTCTAAAAAGCCCAACATAGTTTATATCCTTGCCGATGATATGGGCTATGGAGAACTGGGATGTTATGGTCAGGAAAAAATTGAAACCCCAAATCTGGATCTGTTGGCAAAGAGCGGAAAGCGTTTCACACAACATTATGCCTATCCTGTTTGCGCCCCATCGCGCTATTTACTAATGACCGGACAAAACTCAGGAAAAGCCTTTATCCGTGGTAATCACGAATGGGGCGATCGCGGCGATGTCTGGAATTTCAAAGCGATGGAAGACAATCCCTATCTGGAAGGCCAATACCCAATTCCAGATTCCACCATCACCATTGCCAAAATTCTTAAAAAGGCGGGTTACACCACTGCTTTAGTGGGCAAATGGGGCTTAGGCGCTCCTATGACGGCTGGCACACCAAATAACCAGGGCTTCGACTATTTTTATGGCTATATCTGCCAGCGGCAAGACCACACCTATTACAGTGGGCATTTATGGGAAAACAACAACCGTGTACCTTTAGACAACAGGATTGTAGACCCCAATATTGAATTGCCTAAAGATCTTGATCCGCTGGACGAAAAAAACTACGAAAAATACCAGCAGAAAGACTACGCTCCTGATTACCTGATTAAAGCGGCCTTAAAATTCATTGATCGAAGTAAGGATAAACCTTTTTTCCTGTATTACCCCTCCCCTTTGCCCCATGTATCGCTACAGGCACCTAAAGACTTAGTGGCTTACTATCATAAGAAATTTGGAGATGAAAAACCCTTTCTGGGTGGCTCCTATTTCCCTTGCCGTTACCCGCATGCAACCTACGCCGCCATGATTACTTTATTGGATCAGCAGGTGGGCCAGATCATCAAGAAACTAAAGGATAATGGCGTTTACGACAACACCATCATTATGTTTTGTTCAGATAATGGCCCGGCCTATAATGCTGGAGTTGACCCTGCTTTTTTCAAAAGTGCCGGGCCTTTTAACGGCGAATATGGCTGGGGAAAAGGCTTTCTTCGCGAAGGTGGCATAAGAGAACCGTTTATTGTTTCCTGGCCAGGAAAAGTCCAGGCCGGAAGCATCTCCGATCTTATATCAGCAACCATTGATATGGTACCAACCTTTTGCGATCTGCTAAACCTTAAAGTCCCAAAACATGTAGATGGCATTAGTATTCTGCCAACAATTCTATCTAAAGGCAAACAGACTGATCGTAGCTATCTTTACTTTGAATATCCAGAATACGGTGGCCAGCAAGCCATCAGAATAGGTAACTGGAAAGGAATCAGATTAGACATGCTGAAGGGCAATGCAAAATGGTCATTATATGATTTAGCAACAGACCAAACAGAACAATATGATGTGGCTGGTCAACATCCGGAAATTATTAAAAAAATGAAGGCAATTTCCAAAAAAGAACACCATACACCAGAGCTGAGCAGATTTGAAATACCGATTTTAGAAAACGAAGCATTGTAACATTTTCCGTATATTAATAGTCTGATTATTAAAACGTTCACCATGAAACATTTGTTCACCTTCTTCGTCATTTTCACTGCAGCGTGCAACCCCCTATCTGCGCAGCAAACCCAGCAAAAATATGTCAATGAAATAAAGTACCTCCTTTATTTGCCCGATAATTATAAACAAGATGAACAGCAAAAATTTCCAGTTGTACTATTCTTACACGGAAGCGGTGAACGCGGCGATGATGTCAGCAAAGTAGCCATAAACGGATTACCTAAAATGATTGCTCAAGGCAAAAAATTCCCTTTTATCGTGATATCACCACAGGTACCTAATGGAGAAGGCTGGGAACCCACCGATTTGTTTCGCCTCATGAATGATATTAAAGCTAAATATCGGATCGATGAAGATCGTTTATACTTAACAGGCTTAAGCATGGGCGGTTATGGCTGCTGGGAAATGGCTATGAAATACCCACAGATGTTTGCTGCAATTGTACCGATTTGCGGTGGCGGCGATACCTCTAAAGTCTGGAAGATCAGGCATACCCCCATCTGGGTTTTTCATGGCGGAAAGGACAATATTGTTCCCCTTAAATCAAGTCAGATTATGGTGGATGCCTTAAAACCCATCAACCCGAATGTTAAATTTACAATTTTCCCCGAAGACGGCCATGACAGCTGGACATCCGCCTACAATACCGATAGTTTATACACCTGGCTCATGGGGATTAAAAGATTTAAATATGCCAAAATAGCTGTAGATCAGAAAATATTAGACACCTATCAAGGCACTTATTATAATGACCTGATGAATGATACTTTAAAAATAGCCGTTACCCCAGGTATAGTCATGCTAACCCGCAAAAAAGGAACTACAGAGCTCAAACCTTACGCAAATGACAAGTTTTTTGTCAATGAGAACGATCCGGTTGATGCCATATTCTCCGGCAAAAAACGTAAAATGCACATCCTTGTAAATGCAGACAGACAATACATTTATAAAAGGATCGGGGATTAAATTTCAGATAAAACATCAAACTATCCCCTTATCTTTATTGTTTTAAATCTCATCACTATAAATCCCTCACCAATCGCAAAAAAACAGATGAAAAGACTGTGTATCATTTTAATTTTAGGCCTGTTTTCTATGAATATAATGGCCCAGAACAACGTAAAACAAGACATTATTCAAAAAATTGACGGCGAACAAATGAAGGGAAAGGTGATCAAGATCACCGACACTGAAGTTACCTTTGTTTACGCCGGGGAAACCGCTCAGTACGTGCTTAAAAAAGCAGAAATTGCTAAAATTGTCCACGCTAGCGGCAGAGTAGAAAACATCAGCCAGCAAAGTTCTCCCGAACAAAGCCGGCAAAAAGATCCGGTCACGATGTCTGGCTCACCAGTCGATCATCACAATAAAATTGCCATTCTTCCATTCACCTATCTTATGGACAACCAGCCTGGCGCTGAGGCAATTGGCTTTAAAGCCCAGGAAGACACTTATGGATTTTTATCACAACACTCAGCCGGATATACCATACTGGATCCAAGAACAACAAATGCCCTTCTCAGCAAAGGAGGAGTAACCAGAGACAAAATGGTGAATTTCACCATGAAAGAGATCTGTGATGTCCTTGGCGTAGAATACATCATAGACGGCGTTGTAACACAGAACAAAGGCTACCAGACCAGTTCCACCAGCGACATTTCCAGCACAAAAGTAAAGCGCGATGACAATGCAAAAGTTAAAGGTGTTTCCTCTTATGGTTCTACAAACAGCAATGCGGTTCAGCGATACGATGTAGCCGTAAGTTTACACATCTATATGGACAATAATGCAAGCATCTACAACCAGACACACAAGGCTTTTCTGAGCAATACCGACGGAGCATACAATAGCCCTTTAGAGTATTTACTCAAAAGATGTCCGTTGTACAGAAAATAATCATTTACAGAATCCATTATGAATAACCAAGACCTGCAAAAAGGCGTACTGTCGCAATTTTCACTCCGGACCACAGTGTTGTTATTACTGATTTTAAGCAGTGCATGCAGGAACACGGATAAAGGCAAATCCACCTTGGCAAACAACAGCCAGGACACCATCATTGAGCTTCATCAAAAACCCCTGAGAGAAAAAGTATTGACTGCAGCAGAACAACAGGCCTTAACTCCCGACACGGTTATTGCTCGTTTAAAAGCTGGGAATGTTCGTTACGTAACGAATAATCTAACGGCCCGCGACCATTCTATGATGGTACGTAATGCACTTAAAGGGCAATATCCAAAAGCTGTTGTCATCTCTTGTCTGGACAGCAGGGTACCCGTCGCAGACATCTTTGACAAAGGGATAGGTGATCTTTTTGTGGGCAGAGTTGCCGGAAATTTCGTCAACGAAGATTTGCTGGGCAGTATAGAATATGGCTGCAAAGTTTCAGGGGCGAAACTTGTACTGGTGATGGGACATGAATCTTGCGGGGCGATAAAGGCAGCGATTGACGATGTGAAGATGGGAAACATCACCGCCATGCTCTCTAAAATAAAGCCAGCTGTTGCGCGTTCACAAGATTTTAATGGAGAAAAAACTTCAAAAAACATGAAATTTGTTGAATATGTAGCAAAAAACAACATTCTTCATACCATAGAGGTCATCAGAAGCAAAAGTCCAATTTTAAGGGAAATGGAAGCCAAGGGCACAATTAAGATCATAGGTGCCTACTACCAGCTAAAATCTGGCGTTGTCACCTTCCTGTAAGACGAACAAGAAAGTCCCGGCAAACAACAGCCGGGACTTTCTTTCTAATGATACAATCCCTGTATTTTTGCCAGCTCGATTGTCTTTTCAGGATTAAACTGGCTACCATTCATATAATTTTCAAGACTATATAACAATTGTCTCGCCTCAGGACGTTTATCCCGGTCCGACAAGAGGTCAATACCTGAAACAACCAGTTTACCTTTTCCTACATTACATTCAAAAACCAAAGCCAGGGGCTGGGCAGTCACCCAGTCGTCAATAACCCTTACTATCGGGTTCATATGATCACTTACCGCGTTAAGTTTGATCGCATTGGAATGGGTCATTGCATCCCACCACTGCCAGTTACTATGGTACTGAGTCGGAAAATTGGCCAATGCGGGATGTTTGGGATTACATAAAATCCCCATAGTGGTTGGTGGTTGGCTGCTGGTCCATGCTGTATTCCAGAATATAGTAGAGAAGCCTATTTTTACATCGCCGCCCATATCAGTTTTAACAGAACCCTTTTTTAATGTTAGTAATACCTTACCCCCGTCGTTTAGCGCTTTTATAGCTTTAGCATCCAAAATTTGGGTCACCAATACATTTTTGGGTGTTTCAGGCAGTACATTGGGATACACAAATATATCCCATGTATTGGTACGGTTGGCCACTGTTGTGCTTAAGATCACACGTTGCGGTGTTTTAACCGCAGCCAGTGCCTGCTTAATCGTACCTAAACGAATTGCATTTCCTAAGGCAATAGTTTCTGTTTTAAAACTTCCATTAAACAGTTTAGCACCGCTTTCGGAAGTCATGCTCCAACTGATCACTGCATTTTTTAAAGGTGCATCACCAAAATTTGAAACCTCTAAAGGAACATTCAGCTCTTCATTGTTGGTATAAACCATTTTAGGCAGCCGGGCCAAAAGCACCAGAGGATCGCAGAACCGGTTAAATTCTTTTGCAGACATATACGGTTTCGGTTCCCAAAAGGCATCTAAAACACCAACCAGTGCAGTGCCCTGTCCAGGAAAATCACTTAGGCCCAACAGCTGAAACCCGCCAAAACCTGGGGTACGCAATGCAGCTTCTATATCGGCTTTATAACAAAGCGACTGTAGCTTTCCAGTAGCCATAAAAAAGCTGTCGGCCAACATAGAGAGGCCATTTTGTTCCAGCTTGTCCCGAAATATTTCGAAGTTCTTTGGTTTTAATATCCCATCATATTTCTTAATCTCCTTGAAATCAGGATATACACACCACTGACCAATCTCATGACTAACAGTAGGTTGTTTCCATTTAGAGATGATCTCTGTAAAATCATAATCCGATTTTGGAGCTTCTTTATTTATAATGCTCGACAGCCCCTGCCCCCAGCCCTGAATCCTTGGCTCTGGCATATTATTGTAATCGCTTGCATCATTTTGCGGCCAGCCTGCTGCTGTGGTATACATCCTTCTTGAATCTTTCATTTTCCAGTACTTTACAAAAGTAACCAGGTAGTCTGTATTGTTTTTTCCCGATGGCTCATTTCCATAAGTCATCATTACAAAGGAAGGATGGTTTCCATAAGCTTTAACCATTCTCTCACTTTCCGCATAAATATATTTATCTAAAGGCAAACCATCGCCAATTAAGGCATCAGCATAACCATTTGACCACGCCGAACACTCTACCTGTACAAATAAGCCCAATCGGTCGGCAGCAGTAAAAGCAGCTTCCGGAGGGCACCAGGAATGAAATCTTACATGATTTAGCCCATACGCTTTTATCGTTTCAAATATCTTTTTCCAGCTGGACACGTCGGTAGGCGGATAACCTGTTTTAGGAAAAACCGCACAATCTAGTGTACCACGCAAAAAGGTCGGTTTGTTGTTGAGAACAAACTGGCTGCCTTTGGCCTTAAATTCCCGCATACCGAAAATTATATTTTTCCGATCCGGTGCAGCATCTTTTGCCGATCTGAGGTTTACCTGCATTTCATACAAATTCGGATGAAATTCACTCCATAACAATGGGTTATTCCCCATAGGATAAACAAACTCAATAGTTTTCTCCTTTTCAGAAATCACCAATTTTTGCGTTAAAGGTTTTAATTTTGGAGTACCGGGTTGATCCGCAACAGCAGTTAAATCCAAAGCCACTTCTTTGCTGGCACCCGTTGCATTGTTAAGCTGCACCCTTACCAATACCTGATTATTTTTAAGATCAGGATAAAGCTGCACATCAGAAAGATACACTTTAGGTCTGGCCACAAGCTTCAAATCTCCTATCAAACCGTTCCAGTTGGTTTGCGTATGATCGGAAACACTATGGGCATTAGGCCCCATATTAATGTCCTTTATCCTGTTATCCACTCTGATTGTTATTTTGTGGGTTCCCGATGTCAGTTTAGCACCCATATCGAATACTTGGGCTGTACCAAGACTGTTCTCCATGCCAATTTTCACATCATCAATCCATACCGTTGTTTCCCAATGGCTTCTCTCTATAAAGAGCTGTATGAGCTTATCCTTCCAGAAAGCGGGAATATTTATTGTTTTTTGGTACCATGCAGCACCAACATAATGCTTTACCGGCTGGAGCCAAAAGGGTATTTTAATATTTCCAGGCTGCCTGTATTTTGCATATTCATCTTTCGTATACCAGGATTTATCTACAATCTGAGCAGTCCATTGCGTTTTTACAGAAACTTCGTCTCCTTTTCCATTGGTCGTCATTGAGCCTGGCAGCTTTATTTTTTCCTCCAGTTTTTGCCTGTACCATTTATCGGCAATCCCTTTATCAAGTGAATCTACCTGAAAAGCCCAGGTACCTGAAAGATCAATCTGTTGACCTCCTCCACTTTTTGATTGGCCTTTAGCTATACATGCAAAAAAAAAGAAGGGTAGAATGGACAATTGTACATACTTAAAAGAGAATTTCATACAGGTGTTTATTAAGGATTAAATCAAATCAATGATCGGGATAAATGAATGAATGCGTTTATATTGGCAATATAAAGATCAGATTTACGGCTGGAGGTTAAAATGGATTAATTTCCAAAAAGATGGATTATTATAGGGCAATTACATTAACGAGCGATATAAAGAACTTTCAAACGTTTGCGCTGTCTTTAAATTTTATTTTACGACAGCAATGTTTCTATTTGAATTAAATCAACTTACCACCAAAAAAATTTATGACATCCCACAGAAAAATGCTGTTCATGTTGCTTTGCATGCTTTCCGTTTATACAGCGAACGCACAGCAGCCGCAAACCTTTAAAATCGGAAAAGAAGCTTTTGAACTCAACGGAAAACCCTATGTAATACGCTGCGGCGAAATGCATTTTGCCCGTATACCCAAAACAGAATGGCGCAGCCGCTTAAAGATGGCAAAGGCCATGGGCTTAAATACAGTTTGTGCCTATCTGTTTTGGAACATGCACGAAAAACAACCGGATACATTTACCTGGACCGGCCAGAGTGACGCTGCTGAATTTTGTAAAATAGCTAAAGAAGAAGGCCTCTATGTCATCTTACGTCCGGGCCCTTATTCTTGTGCCGAGTGGGAGTTCGGAGGTTTTCCATGGTGGCTGCTGAAAGATAAATCCATCCAGCTCCGTACACAGCATCCTTATTTTCTAGCCCGTGCCAAGAAGTATTTGTTAGAGGTAGGACGCGAGCTGGCGCCACTGCAAATCAGCAATGGCGGTAACATCATCATGGTTCAGGTCGAAAATGAATATGGCAGCTACGGCAATGATAAACAGTATATGGAAACCATTAAATCCTATGTAGAAGCTGCAGGTTTCAAAGTACCCTTGTTCCATTGCGACGGTCCGTCACAGTTAAAAGAAGATCACCCCGATGATCTCTTTGCAGTCGTGAATTTTGGCAGTAATCCAAAAGAAAACTTTGAAGCATTGCGCCAGGTACAGCCAACAGGCCCTTTGATGTGCGGCGAATATTATCCAGGTTGGTTTGACAGCTGGGGCAGACCTCACCACACTGGAGGTACTAAAAGAATTATTGACGAGTTAAAATACATGCTCGACCACAAAGCATCCTTTAGTATTTACATGGTACATGGCGGTACCACATTCGGTACCTATAGTGGAGCTAATGCCCCACCTTTTTTACCGCAAACCACCAGCTATGACTACGATGCTCCAATAGACGAAGCGGGTAACCCTACAGAAAAATACCACCAGATCAGAAAGTTATTCAGCAACTATCTGCAGGAAGGAGAAACCTTACCCGATATTCCCGCTTCAAATAAAATTCAAAAACTTGCCCCGGTTAAATTTACCGCATTTGCAGCACTGAATAAAAACCTGCCAAAATCAGTTTTGTCTGATACTGTTAAGCTCATGGAAGATCTTAACCAGAATTTCGGATGCGTACTCTATCAAACACAATTGGCAGGCGGAGACAGATCTCTACTCCAATTTCGTGATATACATGACTATGCGCTCATTTACATCGACGATCACCTGATCGGTACTTTAGACAGAAGAAAGAATAAATTCTCTCTGGAAATACCCAAACACAACAAGAACGCTAAACTCAGCGTACTGGTAGAAGCTGTGGGCCGGGTAAATTATGGTTACGCGATGCATGACCACAAGGGGATTCACGGCCCCGTATATCTGGTTACAGGCAATGCGAAAACTGAACTCAAAAACTGGACAAACTACCCTATTCAGCTTGGAGAACACAACATCCCGGTACGTTATCAACCCATTATACCTCAAAAACCTGTAACCGGCTTCTATAAAGGGACTTTTACGGCCTCGAACTTGTCTGATACCTATATCGATATGAGCAAGTGGAACAAAGGACTGGTTTGGATCAATGGAACTTGCCTGGGCCGTTACTGGAATATTGGACCAACACAAACCATGCTGGTACCGGGAAGCTGGCTCAAAAAAGGTCAAAATGAAATCATAGTGTTTGATTTGTTCGGCAATGCAGCTCCTGCGCTAACCTTCACTGATCAACCGATTTTAGACAAAGTAAACGAGACGCAACCCCAGGTGCATAAAAAAGCCGGACAACATTGGATAAAAGACGCCCAGGAGGTTTATCATGCAGGAAGTTTTGAAAACAGTGCCGGCTGGCAAACCACCTCATTTAAACCTGTTGATGCAAGATTCTTTTGCCTGGAAGCGCTATCCGAACAGCATGGACAGCCCTATACATCTGTAGCCGAACTGGTCTTGCTCGATCCCCAGGGCAGAGAAATACCAAGGAGCGACTGGAAAGTTGTTTATGCAGACAGCGAAGAATTAAATGGAGATGATGGGAACGCTGCAAATGTTTTTGACTTGCAATACACCAGCATCTGGCATACAGAATGGCAAGACAAGGCACCTAAACCACCTCACCAAATTGTTATTGATCTGGGTAAGGTTTACAAAGTAAGCGGTTTAAAGTTATTTCCAAGGCAAGACAATGCTAACGGACGTATAAAAGACTACCAATTATACTTTTCTGTAAAACCTTTTAAAGGAATATAAAGCCATAAAAAAGTTGTAAACTAAAATACCGGTCATCTCTCCACAATTGCCTGAGAGATGACCGGTATTTCAAATGATCAATGCAAAGTTTGCCCTAGTTAAAGCAGCTTTTTTAAATCATTAATCTCTATATTCTGTTTTACAACAAAACCATCCCGGTCAATTAAAAAAGTAGAAGGTAAGGTGCTCACATGATAATCTACAACAGTTCTGGATTTTATAGAGGGTGAAATTAACTGAACCCATGGAATCTGGTCAGACTCAACCGCTTTTTTCCACAACTCACTGTTTTCATCTACAGAAATAGACACCACTTCTATTCCCTTACTCTTTAATTCTTTATAAAGTGGCGCTATATTCCGATTTGTTGCCCTGCAGGGCGTACACCAGGATGCCCAGAAATCAATCAGAACATATTTATTTTTCCCGATCAATTGTTCGAGTGTAACAGCATCTCCTGTAATTGAAATCAAATTAAACAACGGTGCCTTCTTACCCAGCAATAAATTATGCTCCAGCGTCTGCAATTTGTCTTCGATTTCTTTAGACACGATATTCTTTTTAACCCTTGAAGAAAACCAGCCTTTGAGCATTTGCAGATCCTTCTGTTGCATGCTATATAGGTTATGGTGAGTAAGCCATTCACCAAGAGGGTTATCTATATTATTTTTGATGAAAGCCATTCTTGCAAACTGTACTTTTTCTGCTTGTACCCTGTTTTCTTTTTCTGCAAGTAATTTCTCTTCAAGGTTTTTTGCTTTCATGTATTGATTGCCTGCTGCAGCCCATTCTTTTTCCAAAGGTTTAATCTGCTGCAGATGTTGTTCCAGTCTGGTTTGTAAAATCCCTCCTTTAACCAATATCTGAGTATCTGCCCCCAGTACAATGCGGCAAAGCCCTTTCTCCAGAATAATGGTTTGATTTAAAAACGGCTTCCTGGTTTCCAATGTAAAAACAGCCGGCAGACTATCTGCGATGTGAAACTTATACTGATTCGAAGCATCCAGACTCCCCGTATCCACAAGGCTTCTTTTTGGCCACTCCCTGTAGAGTTTTAATTTAGTCCCTGCCGGATGCAATGCAGACTTAAATTCAATATCCATACTTACTTTCTTTGTCTGTTGAGCTTTGGCGCTTAAAAGACCGAAAGCAGTCGTTGTGATTACACTAATCACAACGACTGCAGTTTTTTTCAAATCACAATTCATTATCTGGGATTCTGAACAATTAACGGATTGATGTCGATGATTTTAGGTGCGATTTGCAGCAAATACCGATTACTATTCGGTTCCAGGGTATAAGTCTGTCCGGCAACTTCGCGGCTGATGGTTTTCTTAAACCGTTCATCACGGTTTAATCTCTTAAGTTCAAACCATCTTACCCCACGAAAAAGCAGTTCTCTTCTCCGCTCCGACAATACTTTAACCAGCGCATCATCTGCAGATGATGCGGATAAAGCAACATAATCTGCCGGTTTAAATCGCTTTACTCTCAGCGTATTAAGAATAGAAACAGCGCCGTCTTTATCACCTGCCCGGGCCATACATTCTGCTTTGATCAACATCATTTCAGGTACACCTATACTAAAATTCGGCGTCGTACCCAGATAATCCGGATTAACACTTGCACTTGGAGCTCCTGTTGAAGTTAAACGGGTAAAGGTGAAAACATAACGCAGGTCTTTAGTATCTAAAACGGTTAATAAATCAGAGCTGGCCATAAACCGTATAAACAAATTTGGACTTGCAGCCAGTTTACTATAAATATTTTCTACATTATTCTGAGGCAAAGGATTGTTCACAATTGTTCCGGCCGTTGGTTTTGCAGGATTGCTAAAGCTCAACGAATTCCAGTCCAGCAAGGTGCTTTTCTTCGCTAAAACATCATTTGCATATTTTTGTGCATTCATGTAATCGCCTTTAAAAAGATAAACTCTAGCTAATAAGGCCATAGAAGCCAGTTTACCTGGATGAATATAATTCTTACCGGCTTCAGGAAAATCGCTTATCGAAATGGCTGTTTGCAGATCATTGATAACCTGATCGTAAACCTCCTGTACTGTTGCACGTTTAGCTATGGTTTCAAGATCTGCATGAAGCATAATCGGTACAGATAAATCAGTTGATGCCGTTGCCGCTACATAATCTTTTCCATATAAATTGGCTAACGTAAACAGATAATAAGCACGTTGAGTAAGTGCCTCTCCCTTTAAACGGTTACGGGTTTGATCGGTTCCATTTGTTGCCGTTTGTAAGTTGTCCAGCACCAGGTTACAAATATAAATATAGTTATAAGGTGCATTCCATTCACTGTCATCATCCGTAGCCAGCAAAAGATCTTTTTGCCAGGTGTAAGCCCGTGATTGCCTGTTTGCAGTTGCGGTAGTCACTGTACTGTTCAACATATCATCAGTCATAAACTCCGGATAAGTATAACCAGACTGAGAAAGGATGATATCATTTAAAAATTCTTCAAAATCAGCAAGTGTTTTAGGAATGACCTTTCCCTTTACAGGATTGGCGTCCAGATATTTTTTGCAGGATCCAAAACCCATAAGGATCAGCGCTGCAATTATCATTAGTTTTATCTTCATCAGAATATCATTTAATTTTTATCACTTAGAATCCTGCACGCAGGCTGATTGTTGTCACTTTAGGTGTAGGTAAATAATATGCCCCGGTCTGCGCATCAACAGCTTCCGGATCTATACCGTATTTATTCTTTGTCCAAATGGCTATATTATTCATTTGGGCAGATATAGTTATACTCTTTACAGGTGTTTTCTTCAAAGCAGTACCAGGTATTTTATAACCAAGCTGCACCTCTCTTAAGCGGATAAAACTGCTGCTTTCTACGCTATTACTGGAATACATCTCTGCACGGTCACGGCCATCATACGATAAGTCTGGGGAAGACTGGTATGCCGCAATATCTGTATGCGCTTCGTCTCCTGGTACCTTCCACCGGTTAGCCACCTGATAATTGATCACAGGACTCCAGTTATAGCCATTCATAGACGGCATTTCCCTGCGGAAAACACCTCCAAAATTATAGACCAATATCACACTGGCAAATGCACCTTTATAGTTGAAAATATTGGTAAAACCACCAGTATATTTAGGCCGGTAAGAACCACTATACTCTAATGAACCCAAAACAGGCACCAGTACTTTGTTACCGTTTCCATCATACACCTGAGGATCACCTGCATTACTTAAGCCTGCCCATTTGTAACTCCACAGCGCTTCACGCGGATAACCCTCCACATAAAAGGGTACGGTTCCAGTAACACGTCCGATCACCGGACTACTTTCTGCAATTTTATTCTCAGTAATTTTGTTCGTATTGTAGGCAAAATTAAAAATACTTGTCCAGTTGAAATCACCAAGTTGTAAAACCCTTCCGGTCAAGGCGGTTTCCAATCCCGTATTGACCATCTTAGCCCCATTTAACTTGGTTGAAGTAAATCCGATGGTAGGGTCCAGCAATTGAGTACCCAGCAGATCATAGCCATATTTTTTATATACATCTACACTCAACTGGAACCTGTTCCTTAAAAAAGCAATATCGGTACCTAAGTTATACGTTTTTGTCCTTTCCCATCTCAATTTCGGATTATAGGGATTGGTCGCGTCAACCCTGGCCCTGTAATCATTGGTCGTTGCCTGGAAAACCCTGCTTGCAACAAGTAAGGGCGTAGTAGAAGGATCGTAGTTTCCGGTTAATCCAACAGTCGCCCTCAACTTCAGTAAATTGATAAAATCGACATGGAAGAACTTTTCTTTAGTGATGTCCCATGAAGTACCAACAGACCATAAAGGCGTACGCCTGTATTTAGGGTCTACTCCAAATAAGTTGGACTCATCATAGCGTAAACTTCCCTGTAAAGTATATTTATCATCATAAGTATAGGTACCTGTAGAATAATAGGACACTTCCCTTGTATTGATATAGCTAAATGTATCATATGCCGTAGCATCATAAGTAGTATTGGTCCCGTTTTGGCCAATTACACCATTTAAAAGCACAATCTGGTTAATTGGCGACCAGGACTGCAGATCATCGGAGTAGTTGTATTTACGGTTGGTAAACCCTTTGGTTAAATATTGTTTAACTTCCGCACCTCCTGTAAAACTCACAAAATGTTTGCCTGCAAATAAATTGGTGTAATTGAACTGCGAGCGGACAGAAGTATTGTCATTGGTAGTCTCTGACAGATCGAGATAATTGCCTTTGGGAAGGTTAAACAGGGCTTTGCCATTTCCATCCAGACTAGCGTATCTGTTCAATAAAGACCTTGCCGCATAAGTATTTTCATCAACCAGGTTGTTACCCGAGGTTTTCATCCGATCATAAAGAAAATAAGTATTAAAAGTTAAACCTTTAGTTAGTGTAGCCTCTAGACCCAGTTTAGTTCTTAAACCGAAAATACTGTTCTGATTATCCGCTAATCTTGCATCCTGCAATAAATTCTGGCCGTTGTCGTAATAGCCCTTTGCCATCAATGTAGTATTGGCATTTTTATTAAAGGCATTGTAGTTATACACATAGTTACCACTCGCATCCAGTTGCATCTGGTAAGGCGCAAGTCCGTAGAGTTGAGACCTGAGATCAACCCCAACATCTTGATTGTTGAAAACGGCATTCAAATCTGCTACCGCATGCAACCATGGAGTGATCTCATAGTCGTTACGCATATTTAACTGTATAGAACTGGCGTTATCTCCAATAAAATTAGATTTCTTGTTGTCATAAGAACCTGAAAACAGGAAGCGATATTTGTTTGCCCCTCCAGACATAGACAAATAATAGTTCTGACGTATTCCTGTACGCATTAAAAGATCTTTATTCTGCTGAAGATTAGATAAGCCCGAAAGCGAATCTTGTTTTCGCGTTAACTGTGCAGCAGAAATTAAGCCTTGCTCTTTTTGCAGGATATAGTCAAATGAAGGAGAAAAACCACCTACACCATTTTGAAAATAGGCCGAAGTAAAATATCCCTTTTTATAGATCTCATTATCCACACTGATCATATCTGCAGAGCTTGCACGTCTGAGTGTACCAAAATCATTTTTTTCGGTCAAATAAAGATTAGAAGAAAAGTTAATACTAAATGAACCTTGTTTTCCTCGTTTGGTGGTGATCACAATCACACCATTTGCAGCCCTTGCCCCCCAGATTGCCGAGGCAGAAGCATCTTTCAGTACATCAATTTTCTCCACATCATTAAAATTATCCGGCAACTGGTTCACTGGAAAACCGTCCACAATGATCAAAGGTGTATTTCTTTCACTCTGAATCGCACTTCCTCCCCTAACCTGGATGTCCGATCCGGTCTGGGTTCTTACACCCTTTACAGACCTGAAACCATTATAAACGGACAGGCCCGGAACCGAACCTTCTAGGATACGATCTAACGACTGGCTGCTCCTGCGTTCAATGTCTTCAGTTGAAAGCGTAGAGTAACTACCAGTTGCATTCTTTTTGGCCAGAGTTTGATAACCATTGGATACTACCGTAACTTCTTTTAAAGTATTGTTATCTTCCCTCAAATTGACATTCAGCTGCGTATTTCCGCTAACTTCAATTTCGCTGCTCTGATAACCTACATAACTGATCAATAGCTTAGGGTTTGCAGAAGTGGTATTGATTCTAAAATTGCCCTTGCTATCTGTAATTGCCGAGTTATTTGAGCCTCTTTCGTAAACAGTGATTCCGGCAACATACACCACCTCATTGCCTTCAAACAATCCTGCGCGTCCTTTCACTTCACCAGAACTCTTAGGTGTTTTACCGCCTGGCGACACCTCCCTTGATTTCTTGCTCACCGCAATCATATTGCCATTTGATTTAAATATAAATCCATAATTGGCATCCAGGTAGGCAAGGATCTCATTCAATGAACGTGGCTTGGCAGACATGCTGATCAGTTCCTTTTTATCGACGATTTCTGAAGAGTAATAAAAACGAATGTTAAATGCCTTTTCCAGCTTAGAAAAAGCTACGGTTACAGATTCCTGGTTAAACAGAATTTGCTTTTTTTCCTGGGCAAATGTGTTCCTGGAAAACATCATCAATAAACAGCTCAGCAGGAATAGTCTGACCAATACTGGTTTAAAAAGTGTAGTCCATTTTAATCTTTTTAGATTCATAAAATGTTTGATTGTTGGTTGGTTTAGTAAATAATTATATGGTTGGAGTCGATAAATTTAAATTGCTTGTTTAAGGAGAAACAGACCATTTCCATAACAGACGGCAATGCATCATGTCTAAATTTCCCGTTAAAGGTTTCTCGCATGACAACACTGTCTTCTACAGTAATCTTAACGTTATAGTAAATTTCCAGCTGCAAGAGCACTTCTTTCATTGGGGCGTTCTGGAAAACCACCTCTTGTATTTTCCATTGGCTAAAGTCTTTATCATAAAACTTTTGATGAACAGGCAGATGAAGCTGGTCGTCCAGGCTGATAGACTCTTTAGGATGTAAAGTGGCCACCAGATTCCAGGAATTTCCATTCTTTTTCTCCACAGTAACTTTTCCTTCTTCCAGTTCTACCTTGAGTTTTTTAAGGCCCTGATCAGTTTGTAACTTAAATGCAGTACCTACTGCTGTTGTTACATATTTACCCGTATAAACTTTAAAAGGATGCTGTTTATCTTTAGCTACCTTAAAATAGGCTATACCAGACAGATACATTTTCCTGTCGGATTGACCAAAAGAAGAGTCAATCACCAGTTTTGCACCCTTATCCAGAATCACAAAACTACCATCCCATAAATTAATGGCTTTTCTTTCATTCACGCCAGATTCATACACGTATTGACGTGTAGAATATTTGGCCAGTTCAGGTGGATTTGGAACAGGATGAGATGGATAAAACAGGAAAACAGCGCTTGCCAATAGAATGAGAACGGCTGCTGCAGCCGTAGCATATTTCCATGGAAAAATCGACTTCCTTCTTTTCGGTCTTAAATGCGCCCTTAAAGTCGAAACAGCCTCAGGTTTTAATTTCTCCGCCAGCAGCAGCAGTTGCAAATCTTTGAGCAAATCTGCAGCCTCATTCATATGTTCCAGTTGTTCTGGATGTTGAACAGCATAGTTCTTCCAGAAGTCAATATCCTGCTGGTCTATTCCAAGGCAATAATTAACAAAAGACTCATTTTTAAGAAAATCGTCACTTGATTTAAACTCCATATTGGTTTGCTCTTTTTAATACAAAGAACAAACCCCATTGAATTTACCACAGCCAAAGAAACTTTTTTTCATTTATTTCCAACCGGAGCCGACTGATCCCTCGATGGAGCAAATTATAGGTGGTACGAATACTGGTGTTTTTTAGATCAGCTATTTCCTGTAAAGACTTGTTCTGCAAAAACCGGAGTTCCACCACCTCTCTTTGAGCAGGTGTAAGTAAGGTTAGGGCTTTTTCCAGTTTGGAAAATTGTTCTGTGACCAATTCAGCTTCCAGGAGTTCCGATTCATCCGTTTCAGCAAAGCCGGCAAACTCCGAAGCAGATTCCATTTTTTTATGTTTTTTCCATTGATAAAACAGCTGCCTTCGGAAAGACGTTAATAAATAAGCCTTAACATTGATATCAACGGAGAGCTTGTCTCTCCGCTCCCATATATAAATAAAAAAATCATGAAGCTGATCTTTTACAAAGTCGTGCTCATTTCCCAGCCATTTACAACCCCAAACAAAAAATGTACTGTAATATTGTTCATATAATTTAATAAAGGACTCCTCATCACCCACGCAAAATGATTTCCAAAGTTCAGCGTCGGTATGGCTTCTGTTCATTTATTTGTTTAAATTATAAACAAATATAAATATTCATTTCAATCAAGCATTGCAAATTGCAGATTCAGAGCCCTTTCTTCTAACAGTTCCAACGCAAACTGCCGATAATAAACATAGAACAGCGATCACAATAAAAATACTATTTGTACTGCCCGTAACATCGATCGTATAACCCAGCAGGGGCTCTCCAAATGCAGCAAATAGATAACCCGTCATATTCATTAGGCCTACTCCTGTTCCGGTAAGGCTGCTCCCCAGTAAGTCTGGACTCAAGGGCCAGAAACAGGCTTGCGGGCCATATACAAAAAATCCAGCCAGGAGCATTAAGCTTCCACCCAATAACAAATTATGTACAGGTGCAATATAGATCAATACCGCGATCACTGCACTAACAGACATTCCAAAAGCAATAGCCTTGACCCTGTTCTTTTTGAACAGACTGTCTGAGAGCAGACCGAATGACAGCGCACCTGCAGCCATACCCACCGGCAATAAAAATGTAACCCATAGATTTCCCGGATTGTCCTTCCAGTTGTTTCCAAGATAATGAACAGGGACCCAGAAGATCAGCCCATAACGCGCCATGCTTTCAAATCCGAATCCCAGAGAAACCACCATAAACTTCCTGTTCCGCAATACCAGACGATAACGCTCTATCCAACTCACAGACGGTACTACCCGAACGGATGCATCTGTTTTGGCAGCAGGTTTATCACGGGCTACGATCAGAAATACGGTAGCAGATACCAGTAGCAGGAGCACCGGTAGTCTGAAAAGCATACGCCACTCGTATCCTTGCTGCAATAAAATGATAGAGAGCAGATAAGTAACCACCGAAGACAGCCCCGCAGCCATGGTATAGAAACCAAAGGCCTTACCACGCTCCTTTTCGCCCCACCAATTATTGATTAGCTTTGCCCCGGGTGCCCAGGCCATCGACTGAAAATAACCATTTAATGCCCAGAGCAACATAATCATGGTCGCACTATTGGAAAAACTAATGGCAATATTGGTTAATATAGACAAATAAGCCCCCACAGAAACCATCAGTCTTGCACTCAAGCGATCGGCCAGGTTTCCATTGATCAACTGGCCTATAGAATAGCCAATCAACATCGAAAAACTAATCCAGCCTATAGTGGTATAAGGAATATGCAGTTCAGCAGCCATTCCCTTTACAGCCCAGCCAAAATTATGTCTGCCCGTATAAAAGAACAGGTAACAGAACATGGTCACCAGCAGCATTGTCCACTGCTGAACCCTGAATTTTCTATCCATTGGTCTGGTCTGTTTGCTGGTCTAAATTAATCCCCACCCGGAGTGGTTTATGTGTTACGGCATACTGAAAAGCTTCATTGGTGTCGGCAAGACTAAACTCCTTTGACACCACCTTTTCAAAAGGAAATACCCGATGATTTTTGCTGATAAAGTTCACCGCATACACGAAATCTTCAAAGTTATAATTGTGCAAGCCCTTAATGGTGACCAATCTGCGAACAACAGATTCTGCGTCAACTTGTACCTTGCGGGTATTAAATACAGCCCCTATCCATACGGCTATACCCCCTATCGCAAGTACATTCAGGCTATTTTCCATTGCATCGGCAGAACCGCTCATATCGAAGGCCACATCAATACCCCCAGGCAACTGAACAGTCGGGTCTGTTAATAAATGGGTTTCATTTGCACCAAAATCATTTGCCTGTTCAAGGCGCTGAGGATTGATATCTGCCATATGAATAAATTTTGCTCCCGCATCTTTACACATTGCCGCACAAACCATCCCCAGCAACCCACTTCCTGTAATGAGTATTGTTTTTCCCTGTAGGTTCCCCGCAAGTCTCAGCGCACCCGCAACAGTGGCTACAGCACAATTAATAATGGCTGCAACTGGCAAAGGAACCTCTTTCGAAATTCCAAGAACAGCGGTACCTGGCTTAAGGATACAGTGCGTAGACAAGCCACCATGAAGTGCATCATCAGCAGTAACCTGTGCATGGCCATATTTAAACAGCCCGGTTCCTTTTTGAGGCATCCCTGCTCTCGACATCTCCGAATCCGGATCAGAAGAAAAAATACTCCAGGTTACCAGATCTCCTACATGCAGTTGATTTCCGAGATGGTCTTTTTGATCATGACCATGAGCAAATGCCAGGATCTCCCCAACAATTTCATGTCCCAGCACCGTAGGTACTTTTTCCTGTCGCAAGCCACAATAGGTATGCAGATCGCTGCCGCAGATAGAAGTATATCGGTTTTTAACCAGGATCTCTCCGGGTTTCAAATCAGGGATATTCTGTTCCTGTAACGACATAGGTTGCCCCTGCCCCTCAAAAACCATTAGTTTTGCCTTGCTCATTTTATTTTTTTTAATCCAGCTCTTGAACCCTTTAGGAGACCAGTGGCAGGAGCTCCAACAAGTTATTGATGATGTAATCTGGATTGGCAGTTTGAAGTTGTACGGCTGTATGTGCACCTGTGGTGATACCAATACTCAGTCCGCAACCTGCATTCTGCCCTTCTTCGATATCAATGGTTGAATCTCCAACCTTAACCACACTGCTGCTGTCCGTAATACCAAACTGTTTCATCGCAAACTCAATCATATCAGGATGAGGTCTGTTTTCCGGGACATCAGAAGCTGTAACAAGCGCATCAAACTCAACCCCTTCTCTCCATCCCAGCTTTTCAATAATCGAACTGGCTGTAACCCTGTCGTAACCTGTATTCAGAACAGCCAGGATATTATTGTCCTTCAGTGCCGAAAAAACGTGTGCAACATTTGGTTGAGGCAATATCTCTTCTTTGGCATAAGCATCGGTAAGGTCAACTATAAATTTATCATATATGCTAGAGGTCATTACTTCATCTGTGATTCCACCATAAGTAGAAAGTACAGAACGGATGGCTTGTTTTTTTTCCTTACCAGCACCTTGTGCAAGTACTTCTTCCAGACTAAAGTCGAAACCAGCATGATTAATGGCAGTTCTGAGTGTTTTATAAACGAGATTGTCTTCATTTACTGTGGTTCCCGCCATATCGAAAACCACCATAGCTATTTTATTTTCTTTCATATTCAATTCAAATTCATTTGCTCAATTACACAGACGAGTAACCGCCGGCAAGTGTTTAGCAAAACTAAACATTTGTTTACACTTGAAAAGAAGCTATGGTGTTAAATTTATGTTAAGTTATATCAACGTTATAGCCACTCATAAATTGAAGAAAATAATGGAATAAAGCACCAGTTTAATTGAAACTCTGAGTGCCTTCAAAGCTATCGTGATCTGATTCTCTACAGTACGTTTCGAAATCCCTAATTTTTCTGCAATTTCCTGATTGGATAAATTATCAAATCTACTGAGCATAAAAATTTCCCTGCATTTCTTCGGTAGTTTTTTCAAAACAGCCTCAATACTGTTTTCCATTTCAAGATAGCTGATTTTTTCCTCCCCATGATTCATTGCATAACCTGAATTGGGAATCGTATCATATTCCTCAACAAGAATGATGGGATTCGCCTTTCCTTTCCTGATCAGTTTGTAAACCTGGTACCTTGATGCCATGCTTAAATAATTTTTAAAAGAAGAAATTTCCAGGCAATGCCTGTTGCGCCATATGCTTACAAAAATGTCATGCACCAGTTCAGTGCAAGTCTCCACATCTTTCAAGTACATGAAAGATGTGGTATACACCGAAGACCAATACCTGTTAAATAACACTTCAAAAGCTTTGTTGTTATCTACCTGTATCTGCTTCCATAATTCAGAGTCGGAAGGTTGATCTTTTATCATACTGAATATAAATGTAGATTATTTCTGTTAAATACCTTTGCATAGTTAATCAATAGTTTTGCAAAAAGAAATAAGAAATATTTATGTGTGTGCTGCACAATATTTGGCACTATGTATATGATACCAAATATTAAAATATGTCCAGGAACGAGTTTATAAAACTTTTCGAAAAGTACAAGTCGGGGAATTGTTCACCAGAGGAAAAGGAATTCTTAGACAATTTTAAGGATGATTATAAACTGGAGGATTATGAATGGACTCCGGAAATGGGTAATAAAGCCCAAATACACGAAATTTTATATGCCAGACTGAAACAGGAAACTTTCCCTGAAAACAGCCCTATCCGCAAACTTCATCCAATCATTCGCTGGATATCCGCTGCCGCTGTTCTGCTTATAGCAAGTCTGGCCATTGCCTTCTTTTATCACCGTAGTGTTCAAGTCAACAACCAGGAGGGCTTATTGGTTAGGTTTGAGACGAGAAAGGGGCAGAAAAAACAAATCACCTTAAGCGATGGTACTGTCATATGGTTAAACTCTCTGAGTTCTCTCACTTACGGGAAAGATTTCAATAAGAAAACCAGAGAAGTAAACCTAGTTGGTGAAGCCTATTTTGATGTAGTGCACAAGACAGACAAACCATTTAAAGTTTATACTGCAGATTTCAGTATCAATGTACTGGGAACGGCATTTAACGTGAAAGCCTATCCAAATGACAAAACCTCTGAAACCACCCTGATTCGTGGTTTAATTAGTATGCAACCCACCAGTGGCAACAAAAAAACCATTACAATACGGCCTAGTCAAAAGGTAATGTTTGTAAAGAATGAGCAAATAAAATATTCTGATCATAATCCCGTCGCCCAGAGTATCATTATTAAAACCTATCAGAAAGTTCGTGATACGGCCATTGTTGAAACTGCATGGACAAAAAATAACCTGGAAATATTTAATCAAAGATTTATTGATATAAAAAGCGTGTTGGAAAGATGGTTTGACGTGCAAATCATTTTTAAATCAGAGAAAGTAAAGGATTATGTATTTACAGGAACATTCACAAATGAAAGTATAATTGAAGTATTAAATTCACTTAAAACAACAGGAAAATTTAACTATGAGATAAAAGGAAAGACCATCACCATATCAAAATAAAAGGACGGTGTTGAAGCCACCGCCCTTAATTTTTTTGATCCTTATTAAATGACAGTTACTGCGCAAACAATGTGCTGTCAAAGAATTGCTAAACCAAAAAACAAAAATATGATTAATTATTACTTCCACCAAAAATGGCCGAGAATAAGACCGTTTTCCAAATTCATTAGAATAATGAAACTCACCTTTCTTCTGGTATTACTGACTTGTCTGCATGTATCGGCAAGTGTATTCTCCCAGCAAAAGATTTCGCTTGATGTGAAAAGTATGAGTATTGAAAAAGTACTTCGGAAAATAGAGAAGCAAAGCAATTATCGCTTTGTGTACAGTTCAACTTTTGCCCCAGTCACAAAACAGGTAACCATTGAAGCTAAAGATTTATTGGTTACAGATGTATTAAAACAGATTTTAAAAGATACAGAGCTGACCTTTAGCATATCAAACAGCGGTTTAATAACGATTTCAAATCAAGAGCCAGCAACAAATGAGCTTACGGTTTCCGGGATAGTTAAGGATACGACCGGTATCGCTTTACCCGGTGTTACGGTATTTATAAAGGGAACAAAAAAGGGTACAGCAACGGATGCCAACGGGAAATTTAGCTTAAAAGTTCCCGATCATGCCATACTTGTTTTTTCCCTGATCGGTTTTGAAACGGTAGAACTACCCGCTTCCAGTTCATTAATGATGGTCACCTTAAAATCAGCGAGCAACAATCTGGATGAAATCGTTGTACAAGCATATGGAACAACAACCAAGCGAAAAACCACCAGTGCCATTGCTACCCTTGATATGACAAACGTAGCGCCTATTCCGGTTCAGTCGATCAACGACGCAGTTGCAGGAAGGGTGCCGGGCGTCATTGTTACTGCAGGCGACGGGGCACCGGGAACCAAAAGCAGTATATCCATACGCGGGCAAAGCCCCATTTTTGTTATTGATAATATTGTGCGTTCAGCCAACGATTTTTCTAATTTAAATCCAAACGATATTGAAAGCTATTCCATACTGAAAGACGCTGGAGCAACTGCATTATATGGCAATCAGGGTGCAAATGGGGTGGTATTGGTCACTACTAAGCGAGGAAAAGAAGGCATAACAAGCATTGATTATTCCTACAATCAGATATTTTCACAACCCACAATATTCCCTACAAAGATCAGTTCGTATGACCAGGCTGTCGCTTTAAACAGGTTGTATGCTGATGAAGGTCGAAGTCCATTCAGGTCTCCTGCTGATTTAGAAAAGCTACGCACCGGATCGGATCCGTTTAACTTTCCAAATACCGATTGGCAAGCCTTAACCATGAAGAATTTTGCGCCAGAAATGCGACACGATCTTTCAGTAACCTCAGGCACTAAAAAGTTAACCTATTATGCCGGTCTTTCTTATTATGACCAGGGAAGTATTTTAAAAACGGATCAAAACAACAATAAACGCACTACATACCGTTTAAATACCACCAGTGAATTTGAGAAACTGAATCTTAAGGTAACCGCTGGATTAGATGGGTTTATAGAAAGCAATATTACACCCGGACCTGGATTTGGAGCAATATACAGCCATATTCAAAACAGAGGTTCAGCACAGTTGGCCGTTAACGAATTTGGTTTACCAACCACCCAGCCAGACAATCCGGTAAGGGAATTAGATCCTAAATCAGGATATAATAAGGGTTTAGCCAAAATTCTAAACGCCAATTTAGGTTTAGAATATGCCGCTCATTTTTTAGATGGTTTAAAGTTTAAGGTCAACGGTGCCTATACCACCTACAATAATGTAAGCAAAAACTGGAACTACCTTGCTCCGGCTTATAACCTAAACAGTACGACCCCAATCTATGGCAATGCACCAAGTTTAAGTGTAGGACAAGGCCAGGGAAGCACCTTAACCTTACAAGGTTATGTGCTGTACAATAAAACCTTCGGAGACCACAGCATAGATTTTACCGGCGTCGTCGAACGTCAAAACGACCAGGCTTCAAACATTTCAGGAAACAGAAAAAATTATCAGATCATTTATGACCAATTGATTGCTGGCCCTGCCATTGATCAATCTGTAGGCGGAGGAGAATCTGAAGCAGCAAGAGCAGCATTGCTTGGCCGCTTAACCTATAGTTACAAATCCAGATATTCCATTGAGGGATCCATAAGACGCGACGGAGATTACTTGTTTGTTCCCGGCCACCAATGGGGCACTTTCTATGCCATTTCTGGAAATTATATCGTATCTGAAGAGAAATTCATGCAGTCTTTGAAAGATAAGCACATTCTGGACTTTTTAAAATTAAGAGGCTCCTACGGCGTTTTGGGTGATAAGACAGGTGTTGGTGCCTTTGGATATGTTCCGTCTTACAGCATTAATCCAACAGCCTATGTGGTTAACGGTAATTTAGTACAAGGCACTTCAGAACCTGGTAGTTTACCGAACAGTAACTATTCCTGGCAAACCATAGGCAGCAGAGATATGGCTCTGGAGTTCGCCACCTTAAACAACAGGCTAAGCGGTACATTTGATTATTATTATACCCGCAGAACTGGTTTCGTGACTGGCGATCCTCGCTTTTCTCAAACGTTGGGCATCGGTCTGCCACAGATCAATTTTACAGAAGGCGCATTGCGTACCGAAGGCTACGATTTTAACATCAACTGGTCTAGTACCATTCGCGATTTCACCTATAAAATCGGATTAAATTTTACCCGTTACAATTCACTATGGGAGCGTTATCCAGGCGATGATGAAGCGACCCTGAAAAATCCGTATACCAGAACAACCAATACAACAGGCGGCTATCTGCAAACCGGTTATTTCAACAGCGGTTTTTATACTTCAAATGATCAGCTGCTAACAGGCCCCCGTCGCATCAGTTCTACCAACGTAGGTGCAGGCGATCTTAGATACCTGGATCTTAATGGTGATGGACAGCTCAACGGTGATGACCAGAGAAGAATCGGAAGCAACACTTTTCCTCGCATCAACTATGGAATAACCATTGACATCGGTTATAAAGGATTTTCTTTTAGTGCTGTAGTTCAGGGTTCTGGCGATAGAGACCGGTATATTGGTAATGCCGTGCAGGGCTCAGATTTGCAAAATCAATTTTTTTATGCTTTTCAAACAGACTACTGGCGCCCGGATAATACAGGTGCCCTTTTTCCAAGAGCCGTGAGTTCAACCTCAGTAAACGGGAATAATAATTATACCGCCAGTGACTTTTGGCTGATCAAATCAAAATATGTACGACTAAAATATGTACAATTTGGATATGATTTTAAACAAGGCATGCTTAAAAAATCCCCTTTCCAAAAACTCCGTTTATTTGTTTCGGGCACAAATCTGTTAGAATCATCAAACAGTACAAAATACTTTATTGACCCGGAATCAGACACCAACAATTACGGTTATCCTATTCAGCGCACTTTTGCAATCGGTTTAAATGTAGGTTTTTAGTTAAAAAATTTTAAAAGAAAATGAAAAAAAATATATTCATCATATGGTCTTTTGCGAGTTTACTCATACTAAGCTCTTGCAAAAAAGTTCTGGATGCAGACCCACTAAATCTAATTAGTCCCGATGTAGTTTGGAGCAGTAAGGCCAATGCCGAAACTTTTGTTTTTGCAACATATGGCATTATGAACAGTTATCGAAATGGCTTAGATCAAAGCACATTGGGCGATGCTTACACCTCAAATACCATAACTTCCGGGGGTACCGGCAATAATGTATTTCCGATATTTTCAGAAACCTTAACCAACCAAAGCGATTATGGTTTTAACAATTGGGGAGATATACGCCGTTGCAATGTCATCATCAAAAATGTGACCGAATCTGCAGGTATTGCTGATGGGGATAAAAAAACATTGGTTGCAGAGGCCAAATTCTTAAGGGCAATGTCTTATTTTAATATTGCCAGAAGAACAGGCCGGATTGTTTGGATAGATAAAGTTTTGACAGAAAACGACAATCTTAAACTACCCAGTACAGCAAACCCTACAATAAGCTACAATTACATTATTAAAGACCTGGAAGATGCAGTGGCCGACATGCCGACAACCAAAGTGACCGGCAGGGCAAATAAATATACAGCGGCAGCATTTTTAACAGAGGTTTGTTTGCAGGCCCTGGCTTACAAGAACTACCCGGCCGCACCAAATGTAAATCCCGCAGACCCCCTGCTGGACAAGGTAATTGCCAATGCACAAATTGTGGTTAGTGGCGGCTATGCATTGGAACCCGATTACGAAGGCATGTTTAACGAAACTAAAAGTACCTCCAACGAGATCATTTTTGCCATTTACAATAAGGCCATCAATACCACCATTCAAAGCACGCCCATGCAAAACATGGTGCCTAATATTAAGCCCGAAACGATCATCAATTTTGGTGGTTCGCCATTGTTTAACAAACCTGTTCCTTTTGAGTGCTGGCCAGAAAACTTTCCTGCGCAAAACCTAACGGATGATTATTTAACTGTAGACAAGGCTGACCCAACTAAAGTATTACCCTGGAACCAGACTTCCCAATACCTCAATGCTGTCGACGAAAGCGTGAATGTAATAGTCCCTTTTGCTAAATCAGGTTTTCCGGATGATAAAACAGCCAAACTGAATAATGATGTTGTGGTAAAAATGGGCCGTATTAAACCAGGCAGTACTGAAACCATGCTGACCTTGACCAATGAAAACAGAGATGCCAGATGGAAAGCGTCTATCATCAGTGATAATTCCTCTTTTTATGGCGAATTATTTACCACCTGCTTAAAAGGGAACTCAGGAAGGTTTTTAGGAACAATTAACGGTGGCGGATATGAATGCACTTTAAGCAACATGTACTGGCGCAAGGGCTTATATACCAATATCTCACCCTCCTACGTAAATACCGTAAGTACCGATTATCATTATGTTTGCATGCGTTTGGGAAGGGTATATCTAAACCTGGCAGAGGCTTATCTGCTAAAAGGAGATGTAACAAATGCCGTTTTGAATTTGAATAAAACCAGAACTTTCCATGGCAAGCTTCCCGCCTCTATGGCCGGTACATTGGCTGATGCCTGGAAAGATTACAAAAGAGAAAGAAGGGTTGAACTTGTACAAGAGAATGATCACTATTACAGTTTATTGCGTTGGGGCAGATTTGGCGGTGATGCAAATGACGGCATTGCTCCCGGTGGAACTATCAAAGAACTCACCGAGTCTATTCGTGTAATGGATGTATCCAAAGACCATAAATCATTTTCTATCGTAACAGGACCCTTTGGCAAGCAATATGACAGTAGAAAGTTCGAACCTGCCAGAAGATACCTGTTCCCAATTGCGCAAAGCTTTATCGATAACAACTCCAACTTTGGGCCTCAAAACCCTGGCTGGTAATTAAAAAATACCTCATCATGAAAAGAAAATCTAAAATTGTATCTCATCTGCTCGCCTTATTGCTGCTTGTCTCGTTGTCTTCCTGTTTAAAAAAGGATTTGGTCGATTACCCATTGTCTGACGGTAACGAAATTACCTTAGTCAATGTAGAGTATCGCTTTAACGGCAGTCAGACCATGAATGGTCAGCCCGTTGTGGCCTACCAAAAACTAGGAATTGTACAAACAATTGATAAAGCCAATTCGATTATAAATGTAGCGATCACAGTGCCAGATGCGAATGGCCAGTTTACCGCCGCTGAACGTGCAAAGGTGGTACAAACCAAACTCTGGTTTTACATGAACATATCAACCGCAGCCACCATTGCACCAACAGGTGGAACACCAGCACTTGGTGATCCGACAGATGCCACTAAGCCTCTGAAATACATCATTACGGCTGCAAATGGTACAAGCAGGGTATGGACGATCAATGTGACAGCATTTAATAAATAACCTGGTTAGCGCTAAATTTGATTAGAGCCGTTAAAAATTAACGGCTCTTTTTTCTGCTAAACTCAGCCCTTAATAAATTCGTAACTTGTTCCTATAAAACCACCATATGTTTAAAACAAGATTAATTGTCTTTACCCTGTGCATTTCTTTTCTATCCCAATTAAAAGCCCAGGTTTACAAAATCGATATTTTCAACGCCCCTGTTAAACACAAAAACGATATCCCAATGTCTGCTAAGGCACCAAACGGGACAACACTTTCAGCAAACAGCCAGTATTTCGAAAAAGATGGAAAACCCTGGTTTCCACTCATGGGTGAAATACACTACAACCGCGTATTGCCCCAGGAATGGGAAAAAGAAATCATCAAAATGAAAAGTGGAGGCTTATCTGTTGTGGCCACTTATATCTTTTGGAACGAACACGAAACTGCAAAGGATGTATGGGACTGGAAGGGAAACAAAGACCTCAAAAAATTCATCAGCCTTTGCCAAAAACATCATATGTACGTTTGGTTACGCATTGGTCCATGGAGCCACGGCGAACAACTCAATGGCGGTTACCCGGATTGGATACAAAAAATGAAAGGCCATAGAAGCAATGATCCAGCATATTTAAAAGAATCGACCAAACTATTTAACCAAATCAGCGAACAAACCAAAGGCCTGTATTTTGTGCAGGGAGGGCCAATTATTGGCATTCAGTTGGAAAATGAATATGCCAGCGGACAGGCAGAGCACATCTCTAAACTGAAAGAAATTGCTCAGCAAGCACAGATCAATCCAGTGTATTGGTCGGTAACTGCGAATACCGTATTTGATGATAAAAAGATGGAAGTTATTCCATTGCAGGGTTCTTATCCTTACAGAGGCTGGGAAAAAGGTGGTGGCAGTGCAACAAAAGATTTTTTATACGGTAACGACCAATGGATTATGACCGATGCTTTGGGTAAAGTATTTTATGATGTAAACATGTTTCCAAAAGGTCTATGCGAACAAGGTTGTGGAAGCCAGATGATGTTTGCCAATCGTTTTGTGATTCAACCCGAAGTCGTGGAAGCGCATCTTCAAAACCAGATTGGACGAGGTATGAACCTTATCGGCTATTACATGTTTCATGGTGGTACCCAAACCCCGGGATTAAAAGAGCCAGGTCTGCCTGAAAGCTACGATTTTCAATCGCCTATCAGTGAATTCGG
Source organism: Pedobacter nutrimenti (assembly GCF_032678445.1). GTDB lineage: Bacteria > Bacteroidota > Bacteroidia > Sphingobacteriales > Sphingobacteriaceae > Pedobacter > Pedobacter nutrimenti_A. The sequence continues at coordinate 80,572 of NZ_JAVTSQ010000013.1, read as the reverse complement.
TCTACTCAGACCATCCTATAAGTACCTGAAGGTTTTGCATACTTTTATTCATGATTTTGGTTCTGATCTGACCACAATGCAGGTATACGAGCCGCAAAACCCGGTACGCGATGAAATGGACACCAAAAACTTAAGATATGTGGCCAGGGCAAAGGGCAACAGTGGATTTCTGTTTCTGGGAAATACCCAGGTGCAGGTACGTATGGCTGATAAAACGGTGAGCATGCAAGTAAATTTACCTGGTGAAACCATCCATTTCCCTGAATTAACCCTTAAAGGTCAAACGACCGCTATATTGCCATTTAATTTAAAAGTGGGTTCGGCAGTCATTAAATATGTAACCGCACAACCATTGGCAAGGTTGATCAACGGCAAAAACATCACCCTGTTTTTTCAACAATTGCCAGGGGTAAAACCACAATTGTCTTTGTCCGGTACGGTTAACCCCAACAGTTTCAAAGGCTGGCAAAGTCAGCTAAAAAATAAGGAACTGCAGTTAACCGCCAATAACAAATCCGATCTAAGCTTTTCAGACACCGACGGCAACCACATCACCCTTGTGTTCTTAACCCGTAAACAAGCCGAAAATGCCTGGCGTATCCAGTTGAACAATCAGAATGCCTTGTTCCTTACCGATGCTGATGTGTTGGCCGAAAATGATAAAATCACCTTACAACAAGCTGGCCAGCCCAATTTTAAGCTGATGGTTTACCCTAAAGGTTTGAACGCGTTTACCCAAAAGATACAACCATCTGCTCAGGCAAGTGCTTTATTTGATACGTACGAGAAAAAAACACCGGTCTATATACCAAAAGTAGCGGTTCGTTATCCTAAAAAAGAAACGGCTGTGATCAGTTTACCCCCTGCCTTACCAAATAATGTAAACGATGTGATATTAAATATTAATTACTTGGGCAATGCCTGTAAAATAACACAAAACGACAAATACATTACTGATAACCTTTATAACGGTACGGTCTGGGAAATTGCTTTAAATAGGTTTTCAAAGCAAAGCGATGTAGAGCTTACCATTACGAACTGGGACAATAAAACGACAGGTATACCTGCAGATCTGGTTGAAGAAATAAAAACTAAAGGCACTATGTTTAAAAGTATTAAAGCAGTGTCTCAATACCAAACAATATTTAGGTTTAAAAATTGGAATAATTAAAATGATGAAAAGATATCTTGCCATTTTACTAGTAGGCTGTTGTCTGCAAGTAAGTGCTCAGGTCGTTGATGTGACCAGATTTGGTGTAAGCCCAAACACCTTTACTGATGCAACAGAAGCCCTGAAGAAAGCCATCGCCACCACCAGAGGACAGTCTGAATCGGTGTTGAATTTTCCTAAAGGGAGATACGATTTTTGGCCGGATCATGCAACAGAGACACATTATTATATTTCAAACTCTTCTTCTGAAAAAGAATTTCCTGTAAAAAAACAAAAGGTAGGTTTATTTCTAAAGGGATTAAAAAACATCACCATAGAAGGGAATGGCTCTGTGTTTGTTTTCCATGGTAAAATGATTACCTGGGTATTGGACAGTTGTGAAAACATAAGCATCCGAAACCTGGCGATCAATTATGAACGTCCGGGCATGTCTGAAATGACCATTAAAGAATCAAGCCCAACGAGTGTTACTGCAAGTATACATCCAGATAGTAAATTTGCGGTTATCGATGAAAAATTAATATGGTACGGTGAAAAATGGACGCCCCAAAATTATCATGCTGTTTTAGTACGCCCTGCAGAAGGGACTCTGTTTTACAGCAGCTGGGATCCCTTTTTAAAAAGCAAGGCTGAGAAGATAAATTCACTTACGGTAAAATTCACGGGCGATTTCTCAAAATTTAAAGCCCGGCCTAATGATGTGTTAACCGTGAGAGACCCTTACCGGGATTATGTTTGCGCATTCAACAACCGATCTAAAAACATTAAATTGCACAACCTGCAAATGTATTCTCTTCATGGATTGGGTATTGTTTCACAGTTTTCCGAAAATCTAAACTTCGACAGTGTCTTCGTAGAACCCGAAAAAAACAGCGGGCGGGTAATCGCGTCATCAGCCGATGGCATGCATTTCTCTGGCTGCAAAGGACAGATCACCATCAACAATTGCCGGTTTAATGGCTTGCACGATGACCCTGTAAATGTTCACGGCACACACCTTATCGTGAGCGAGATTCTATCCCCAACATCACTAAAAGTAAAATTCATGCATCATCAAACTTATGGTTTTGAGGCATTTGTTGCCGGAGATACAGTAGCTTACTTACACCCAGCTTCGTTACAAATCTACGCGAATGCAATAGTTAAAACAGCCAGATTGATCTCTGAAAAAGAGATGGTGGTCGAAATGCAAAAGCCTTTTACCCGGGAATTAAAAGTCGGCGATGCGCTTGAAAATATAACCTGGACCCCATCGGTAATCATCAAAAATTCACTTTTTGCAGGTACGATATCCCGCGGGAATCTAATTACAACCCGTCGCAAGGTGGTCATAGAAAACAATGTCTATTACCGAACCGGAATGCATGCCATTTTAATTGAAAACGATGCCTCTGGCTGGTATGAATCCGGGCCGGTTAATGATGTGACTATCCGTAACAATCAATTTATAGAATGTGGGTACAATTCATCACCCAATAATTACGTGATCAATATCAACCCTCAAAACCATCAGTTGGTACCTAAATACTACGTGCATAAAAATATCCATATCGAAAATAACAGATTTAAGGTTTACGACTACCCCATACTATCTGCCAGGAGTACGGATGGATTGACATTTATCAATAATAAGATCGAAAATTCAGATTTCATGCCTGCCGGACAAAAAAGAGCCGAATTCAGTTTAACCGCCTGCAAGGATGTAAAAATTAAAGACAATCAGTTCGAAGCAAAAGAACCGTTGATACAATTACAAAACATGAATAAGGGGGATATAAAAACTGATGTAATCATCAACCCGTCACCGGCCGCAAAAACAAATTGATTTATCCAATGTTATCTAAACCTCGCCATATGTTTATACATTTATATAAATTTTATTAACCACCTTAAAAATTACACCAATGAAATCGATCAAGTTCTTCGCTTTTTTAGCACTTATGCTTACCCTTTCCTTTAACGGTTTTTCGCAAGACAAAACAGGACAGGTTTATCTGATACGTGCTACAGGCTATACTGGCATGGCCGTTAATTACAAACTATATATTGACGGCCAGTTGGTTTGTAAATTAAAAAACAAATCCTTCTCTGTACATGATATCAGTGCCGGCGAACATACCATCAGTGTCTCTAGCGGAGGAATATCTAATGGAAAGAAATCAACACCTTTAAAGTTCACCGTTGAACAGGGCGAGGTAAATTATATCAGCATAGTGAGTACCCAGGCGGGTTATGTAAACAAAATCACCTGCCAGGAAATTACCAAAAACTCTGCCGATCCTCTTTTGGCAAAGGCTACGGAAAATAAAAACTGTTTACCTGTAAAATAAACACCTTATATCAAAAGAGCCCGGTGTCTTTTATACAGACGCTGGGCTCTTTTTGTTTATAGTGATCAGGTTTCCCTTATTTAGATTTTTTGCCTGAAATTACAACCAGATTAGTCGCCTCGGCCAGTTGTGCATCAAGATCATTAACAGCAGCAAATAATGGCGTAGAAGAAGTGGTTTTCAATACTGCAAAGCGGGTTACATTTAAACTGGAAGCCTCTCCTTTTACCGATACATGACGATCAGCCGATCCGCTTAATTTCAATGAAGACGCATCTTTAATCACGGTATACACATCCTGTGCAACAACATTCACCTCTACTTTGGCATTGCCCTGAACGAAGATCTGAAGTACCGGAAGGTTAAAACGGCCGGTTGATTTTACGATGGCATTTTCAGAAGCATCAATTCTTTTCAAATCTTTCACGGTTAGATAAACAGTTGTAGCCTGGTTATCGGCCGCATCAATAAGCAATTTATTGCCATCTCTTTTAAAAGAAACTTTAGCCTCTGGCTGATCTGTCTCTACACGGAAACTTTCTTTAGTTCCCTGGCGCAGGTAAACAGTTACATTACCTTTAACTTTGATCATATCAAATCCAGAAATAGCAGAGATTTCTGAAAGATTTTTGTCGCCTTCTTTTGCAAAAGTTGTGAATGCAGATGAAGTTAAAACGATAGCTGTTAAAGCTGTTGCGAATAAGGTTTTGATAGCGGTTTTCATATCTTTATGTTTTAAGTTTTTTAAATTCTCTTTGTACATAAGACGCCCCCGACCTCAAAACGTTGCAGCAGTTTTTGCGCTATTAGACCAACAGGAGTGTAACTATCGACGAACAGCCAAATATTCACGACCAGCTGTAAGTAACCGGAATAAGTTCTAAAAAAACAGATCCTCCAAATGGCTAATATAGCATCAGCATTAGCAAATCAGCATTTAGTTATTTCATAACCACCTCAATAAATTAGCTTCCAAATCACTAGCCAAATATGATTAACGGACTTGATGCCAATATACCCCGCCTGGACTGGCGAAATTCCGTCATGATAATGGACCTTCTGCATGATTCATTCAAATAAAACAAATTTATAAGTGATGTTTAGAAAAAATCCCCATCCAACACTGATGCTCATATGCATTCTATGTTTTCTATCCCCCATAACTGCACAAACAACAAAACCTGCACCAGAATTACAAAGTTCAAAAGGTAAAACTTTGAAACTGCCTTATACCAAAATGGCCTTAACGGCCAAATTTGTAGGGACAGCAGTTAATGATGTGAACTGGTTTAACTGGTGTGTTAGCCCTATCCAGGGCAAAGATGGCAAAATCCATATTTTTGGAAGCCGCTGGCCCGCAGCGGAAGGCGATCAGGGATGGATGAAATCCAATGCTGAAATTGCACATTTTGTGGCCGACAAGCCAGAGGGGCCTTTTAAGTATGTAAATACGGTTCTTAAAACCTCCATGTTTCCCGACACCACCAAGATGTGGGCACCACATAATCCGCGTATTGAATATGTAGATGGCAAATATATCCTCCTGTACATTTTTCAAACGGTAAAAAAGGACGTTAAAATGCGCATAGGGATGATGGTTGCAGATCAACTAGAAGGCCCATGGCGTTTTGCAGGGAATCATAACGGTCAGGTGGCAGAAAGTTCCAAAGCCCCCAATCATTGGACATATAACAGCGTGATCGGCATTGATAATCCGGCTTTTATGAAAATAGGAAAAAAATATTACATCTATTTCAAGTCCGGAACACCTACACAAATGGCCGCCAGATACGGTTATGCTGTTGCAGACAAGCTGGAAGGCCCCTATATACTGCAAAACAAAGCCCTCACAGATAATGTGAGTTATATCGAGGATGCTCAGGCCTTTAAAGCAGATAAAAAATACTTTCTTCTTACCACCGACAATATGGGCGGAAATACAGGCATATACGGTGACATTATACTCTGGAGTTCGGAAACGGGAACCGATTTTAAACTGAAGGATGCAAAAATTGCCATGGGGAATGTGTTAGATTATTGGGGAACTCCAGAAGACCATAAAAAACTATTGGTCGATCCCAATCATTACGAACATGATAAAAGTGGAAAATTGGAAAGGCCGGCAGTGCTGTTGCTCAATGATAAGCCTGCCTATTTTTATTCTACTGCAGGGCTTAACATCAGCGGTGGAAAGGTATCCGAAACCTATGTGTTTAAAATAGATTGGAATGAAGGACAATAATTAATAAAAATGAAGAAGATTATCATATTTGCCGTGATGTTTGCCATGTCAGCATCAGGCTTCGCACAAAGGAATAAGAAAACAGAACTTTATACCCTCCAGTCCAATTTTGTCAACCTGCAGTTTGGCGTAATGATCCATTTCAATATGGGCACATTTACCGATGAGGAATGGGCCAGTCCAAACCATGACCCAAAAGAATTTAATCCTGCAAAATTAGATTGTAACCAATGGGCTGATGCCTGTAAAGCAGCCGGTATGACTTATGGGATCCTCACCACCAAGCATCATGATGGTTTTTGTTTATGGGACAGTAAATATACCGACTATGATGTTGCAAACAGTTCTGTAAAAAAAGACGTCGTTGCCGAATACGTAAAGGCCTTTCGCAGCCGCGGTTTAAAACCCTGCCTGTACTTTTCCATATGGGACCGTCACAACGACGTAGAAAAGGGCGGCCCAAAAGAAGAAGAATTTGTGATGAACCAGCTCACCGAATTACTGACAAACTATGGAGAAATACCCATGATTATCTTTGATGGCTGGAATTGGAAACTGGGACATACCGCTATTTCTTACCAACGCATCTACGACCACGTAAAAAAACTACAGCCCAATTGTTTAATAGCAGAACACAATGGAAACAGTCCGTTACAAACGGATATCGTGTATTACGAAGGGCCAAAAGGCATTTATCCAATGGGTAACAATATTTATCCGTCCCAGATGGCACTTACACTTACCAATGGATGGTTCTGGCATCCGGGGGCATCCGCACAGGTTAAAGACGTCAGTTATACCTTAGATAAATTGCAACGTGTAGTTCCCTTATATTGTAATTATCTGATCAATATTGGCCCCAATCGTGACGGTCTTTTCGATAAACAGGCAGTAGAACACCTTAAGGCCATTGGCAAATTATGGAAACCCCTGTCCAACAGACTTCCATTACCCAAACAACCAGTTATCCCTCAGGAATACATTGTTGCAAAATCTATTTCATCCTCTGCTGGCCAGGCATTCACAGAACCTGCAGGACCGGCTGATCTGGGTTCTCCTATTTCCGCTTTACTCCAACAGAGCACGGCTGGTGTGATGATTGATGGAATAAGCGATCTGGTAGGAGACCGTGGCGGATTTGCTGCTTTTCAAACCTTCTGGAAATTCGCACCAGAGAAAAACCGTTACCTCATCCTTGATTTAGGCACTGAAAAAACCATTAGCAAATTCTATTATCTCCCTACTCAACTAAAAGGCTATAACGGTGCAATCACCAAATACGAATTATCTGTATCAATAGATAATCAGAATTATCAACAGATAAAAGCGGCCGGCTGGAACAAAACCAGCGATCTTAAAGTAACCACATTTACACCCATAAAGACCAGATACATCAAGCTGCAAATTTTAGATGCTGTTGAAGAAGCAACAGTAAGTGAAGTTGGCGTGGGCAATTAATGTGCAGGCATAAACTACAAATCAAATGAGCATATCCTCCACAAAAATCAAATCCTACAAAATTTACAAAGCAAAAGCAAAGCTTAAAAAACCCATTGCCGACGCTACCCATACCTTACATGAAATATCGTTTCTTGTACTGAGGCTGCAGCTGGAAAACGGAGTTATTGGCGAAAGTTACCTTCTCTCGTTCCAATACTCACCAAATGCGATTTTGGGCGCTTTAAAAGATGCTTTACCTGCCATAACAGGCTACGAAGCTTACGATACAGGTATCGTAAATGCATTACTAAACCACGAGACGGAATACTTTGGCCAAAATGGCATTAATAAATGGGCGGCCGCCGCTATAAACATTGCAATGTGGGATGCCTGGGCCAGAACAGTCAATCAGCCTGTTTGGAAACTATGGGGTGTTCACCGCAACAAATGCGCTATTTACGGCAGCGGAGGTTGGCTCTCGTACAGTTTGGACGAATTGATAGAAGAAGTATCAGGTTATAAAGAGCGGGGTTTTACGGCGGTAAAAATAAAGGTAGGCTCACCCAACTGGAAAACGGATGTGGAGCGCCTGAGATTAGTGCGGGAAGCCATTGGCAACGACCTCAACATCATGATGGATGCCAACCAGGGTATGAAACTGCCCGAGGCTATACAACTTGCCCGAAAAGCAACGGAATTAAACATTTACTGGTTCGAAGAACCCCTGCACCATCAGGATTTTGAAGGTTATAAAAACCTGAAAGAACAAACCGGCATTTCACTGGCCATGGGCGAAAGAGAATATGATACCCAGCCTTTAACAGAATTGATCAAGAGAAATGCACTGGATATCTGGCAGCCTGATATCTTGCGTATTGGTGGTGTTGAAGCCTGGCGTGAAAGTGCAGCTTTGGCCAACACCCACCATCTGCCTGTTTTACCACACTATTATAAAGACTACGACGTGCCTTTAGTTTGTTCCATACCAAATGGTGTCGGGGTAGAAAGTTTCGATTGGATAGATCCCCTGATTGACAACCCATTGGTTGTAAAAAATGGCTTTGCCCATCCCCATCAGCATGCGGGCTGGGGCTTTAGGTTTCTGGATGAACACTTGCAAGAAATTAAATAGCCCTTACTTCAAAAATATGCAAACAACACCATTTTCCTTATCACATAAAACTGCCCTGATCACAGGTGGGGGCACGGGCATTGGACTCGGTATTGCAAAAGCTATGATAGCAGCAGGTGCAACCGTGGTGATTACCGGCCGCAGAGAAGACCATTTGAAAAGTGCCCAGGAACAACTTGGCTCAAACTGCCATTATTTTGTTTTCGACCTGCTGGAAAAAACAGGTATACCAGCACTTATCGAAAAAATAGAAAGCACCATAGCACCCATTGATATTTTAGTGAACAATGCGGGCATTCACCTTAAAAAACTATCGCTCGAGACCGGAGACGATGAGTTCGAACAAATTATTCAAACCAATCTGCTCAGCGTTTTTAGCTTAACCAGAACCTGCGCCAGCCGGATGGTGGCACGAAAATCGGGCAACATTATTTTTATCGGATCAATGGCCGGCATTTTTGGCATTGACAGGGTTTCTGCCTATGGAACCTCTAAAAGTGCATTAACAGGTTTAATGAACAATCTGGTCACCGAATATGCACCCTGCAATGTACGCATAAATACCATCGCGCCAGGATGGATAGAAAGCCCTATGTTTTTAAACGCTGTGAATGCAGACCCGGCACGAAAACAAAAAATTGTAAACCGCATTGCCATGCCTGGTTTTGGCCAGACTGACGATATCGGCCACGCCGCTGTCTTTTTAGCTTCGGAAGCAGCCAGGTACATTACTGGCGTTGTACTGCCAGTTGATGGTGGAGCAACTGTAAATTTTTAACATTAAAAACTCATTATAATGAAAGCTATTGTATTAAAACACCCTGGACAATTCGAAGCATTTACCAAAGCACAACCAACTGCCCCGGGCGATGAAGAAGTACTGCTGAAGATCAAAAACATTTCGATTTGCGGCACCGATTTACATGCATTTAACGGCAAACAGCCCTTTTTTAGCTATCCCCGGATCTTAGGTCACGAAATAGCAGCAGAAATTGTAGCCATAGGCAAAAATGTCCAGCATTTAAAAGTAGGCGACAGCTGTACCGTTGAGCCTTATCGCAACCCGATAGCAGACCAGGCTGTCAAAAAAGGAAAAACCAATTGCGGCAGCAAATTAACCGTTTTGGGTGTACATGAAGATGGCGCCATGCAAGAATACATCACCTACTTAGCAGCAAACATACATGTCACCAATGGTTTGCCAGCCGATCAGGTCTCGCTGGTTGAGCCCTTTGCTATTGGCAGCCACGCCGTAGAAAGGGCACAACTAAATCCCACAGATAACCTATTGGTTATTGGCGCCGGCCCGATTGGTTTAGGCATTATTGCTATTGCCAGACTAGAAGGTGTTAAAATTGTGGTTTTGGATGTAAATCAGAACAGGCTCGATTTTGCCAAACAAAAATTCCCCGAAATCGAAACCCTTAAGCTGAATGATACCATAACAGAGGATTTGGAACAATTATTAGATGGCGATTTACCCACAGTAGTTTTTGATGCCACTGGCAACAAAACATCCATGCAAAATGCATTTGGTTACGTAGCCGCAGGAGGCACTGTTGTTTTTGTTGGGCTTTTTGTAGGTGAAGTTACTTTTGATGACCCCAATTTTCACCGCAAAGAAATCACCCTAAAAGCAAGCCGGTCGGCAAGGGCCGTTGATTTTAAAAAGGTGATCAATCTTTTTAAAGCTAACCTGATAGATACAACCGGCTACATTACCCACCGCATTAAGTTTGATGATCTGATCACAGAATTCGAAAAGCTTTATTTACCAGAAGAAAACGTAATCAAAGCCATCATTGATTTTTAGATAAGTGTCCCTTTTCTCTCTGTCTCCCTCTTCAATTTTCAAAAGATCAACTGGATGCTCTGATAATAAGGTTCGTTTTTAAAACCACTGTATGCGCCTTCCAGTTTGCAATATCTCTATTGATCTGGTCAACAAGCAGTGCTACTGCAGTACGGCCCAGTTGGTCAATAGGCTGTTCCACAGTAGTAAGCTGAGGCTCTATAAAAGTAGACACCAGGTCATTGCTAAAACCCACAACGGCAATCTCTTCCGGTATCTTTATCCCTTTTGCTTTTAACAGCTTAATGACCTCCACTGCCGTTGGATCATTAACACAAAACAGGGCATCAGGCCTCGGGTCCATTGCCAGGAAATGATTAAGATATATTCTAACCTGAGCTAAATTCAAATCATAGTGCAGCACCAACTCTTCATCAATTGGAATATCGTACTTTTTTAAAGCATCAAAATATCCCCTTTTTCGGTTATTACATACTTTAAGCGTTTCCGGACCGGTAAGATGGGCAATTTTTTTTTTGCCTGTCTCTATAAGGTGTTCTACCGCGGCAAATGCGCCTTCGTAATCATCCACAATTACCTTGGGTGCTATAATTTGGTCACAAACGCGATTAAAAAAAACTATAGGAACCCCTCTTCTTTCAAATTGTTTCAGGTGGTCAAAGTTATTTGTTTCTTTAGTCAATGAGATCAGCACCCCATCAACCTGATACTGAAGCATCAATTTCGCATTCGTCACTTCAGTTTGGTAATTCTCGTCCGATTGAGCTATAATGAGGTTATAGCCAGCATCCTTTGCAGCCTCCTGAGCACTCTTAATGACCTGCGGAAAAAAAGACCGGTTAAATTCCGGAACTATAATACCAATTGTATGTGTAGCCTTACGCGTTAGGTTAACAGAAAACATATTTCGCTGATACTCAAATTCTTCAGCCAACTTAAGCACCTTAATCCTCGTCTGTTCGTGTACATTGGGATGACAGGACAAAGCCCTTGAAACGGTAGATTTAGAAATACCTAGTTGCCTGGCTATATCTATAATAGTTACCTGATGTTTTTTCATATCAGCAAATTAGGAAAGTTTGAGAAGTTCCCAAACTTTCGGATCTGAAAAGACCTATTGTGGCTGCTTCAAAGGCACTGCAACATTCATAGCATGTTCACGTCCGTTAATCCCCATTGCCCCATACAGCACAATTGGCATTCCCTTGTCATTAAACATTAGAAATGGGCGTTCCATCCTGTCGTCAGATGTTCTGCCATCTGCATATTTAATTTTAGGAGGAGTAACCAGCGGATGTTTCGTAACCTGCCAGTCTATTGCATTCGACGAACTCAGCAAAGCCAATGCACCTTCCTGACCAGTGAACTTTCCCACTACATCCCGGACTATGGCATAATATTTTTTATTGGCAAACCACAAATACGGATCTTCCGCCAGCATCCAGTGTTCTGATTTTTCTTTTGGTTCCATGATAGGCCTGCCATATCTTTTAAAAGGTCCGGTTGGACTGTCGGCAAAAGCAATGCCTATTTTAACACGCCCTCCAGCCAACTTCCCGTTCTTTTCCACACCTTTATACATTAAAAGTACTTTCCCCTTGTCATTGATCGTGACTGCCGGATTGGAAACAATAACCGCATCAAAAGCCGTAGTATCCGGATTTACGGTAAACACAGGCTTGTCTGATCTTTTAAAATCAGCCTCGGGATTATCCGCCACAGCAACTCCTATCCGCTGTGTATTGCGATACAGCCACCATGCCCGCGTGCCAAATTTTGCCGGCTCCTCAAGCTGTGCCGTTCCTGTCATACCAATATAATAAAGGTAGTATTTACCTTTATAAGTAATTACATAGGGATTATGTGTATTTACTCCATCCCAATACGCAGCACCTCTTGCAGGCAACACCACTTTTAAATGCTTGAATGGCCCACCTGGAAAATCAGCCACAGCTAATGCAATTTCCGAATGCCTAACCCAATCCTGGTGGCCATTTTTTCTTGGCCAACGGCTGTAAAACATATAATATTTATTGTTTTTACCCTTCACTACACTACCGCACCAGATATTGTATGCCGGATCTGCAAACATATTTTGTGCAGGAACAGGTTGTATCATTTTGCTAAAATCCCAATCATCAGCAGATCCTTTTTTTTGCGCATAACTTAGGTTAGTCAGGCCATATATTAATAATAAAGTAAATAGGCATTTCATACAGAATCCGATTAAAATTTTTCTCAAGATATAAAATCGCAATCTGGATAATTAAGAAATTACCCAGACAAAGTGCTTTGGAACCGCTCCCGTTTTTGGGAACGGTTCCAAAGAAAGAAAAATTTAACATATCCGATGATAAACTCGCTAAGAGTTTAATTTTACCTTAAAGAAACCAAAACAGATTAAACCTAGCCCCATCAAAATGAATTTATTTAATATCTTGAATAATTTCAATGACCAACTTTAAAATGAACAAGTTATATTCCCTATATATATCACTCCTGCTTGCCTGTGTTTTACTATTCCCAGGCATCCCCTTATCCGCGCAGACATCTTTGCATGATGGTCAACCTGATAAAACTTATGAGTCCATTATAAGTGTAAATCAAAGCGGCTATAACATAGGATGGACCAAACGATTCACCGCACCTCTTATTGCTGATGGTACGCTCTTCAGAATTACCGAATCAGGCAAAACAAAAGTTCTATTTACCGGAAAAATATCAGGCCATATAGGAGATTTCAGCGATTTTAATCCATCGGTGACAGGGGTTGAATATGTAATCAGTGTTACCCGGAATATACAGTTTATACAATCTTTCCCTTTCTCGATCGGGAAATTCTGGATGGAAAGATCACTAACACAGCCAGCAGTTGATTTTATGATAGATGACCGGAGTGTAATAGGCACGCATCCATCGGCTTGGGGTGGTGCACCATGGAGAGACGGTACTGCTTATAGTTATGAAGTACCTTCAATGGTGTTGCAATATCTGGCAAATCCCGAATTTTACGAGCAGGCCCCCAGGCAAATTGACTACAACTCAGACAAGAATAGAATTCTAGCATCCGATTTTAAATACATTATGGCTCCTGAGGGCAGCCATGCCTTGCAAACTGCCAGAGATTATTATACTAAAATTGATGCGCCTATTGGCAGTAAGGTCCCCGACATCATCAATAATATACATTGGGGTATTGGATTTTACTTACTTAATCCCGTAACGCAAGACCCTAGTGGCGGTGATGAAGGACGCCGCCTGCATCCGCAGACACTGGAACAATTTGCCTACTTTTTATATGGTTATCCTTATTACAAACAGTATTTCACAGAAAGCTACTACAAACAGGTTAAGAAATTCGTCCTGGACCAATGGGCATATACAGGTTTGCTCGGCGTTTTTAGTTCCATAGGAAGTGCCAAAGGACGCGAAGCCCCTGGCCACTCCATTATGCCAAATTTATTTATGTATGAGGTGGCCCAAAGAGATGGTGATGCTAATGCACAAAAATATTTTGATGCTGCTTTTAGACAAACCAAATGGGTAATCGACAGTCTTGACTTTAATCGTCCGGAAAACACCAAAGGCCAGCGGATGAGCGAGCATGTGTTGATACCTGCGCTTGTGTATTTTCTAAAACAATATCCGGATAAGTCTCCAAAAGGTCTGAAGCAGAAAATAGAAAAATGGGTAGATATTGCCATTTCCCGTTCTGAAAACCTTTGGGATTTCAGAAGGTATAATATGCAGGATCTATGGACTGTACCGGGATTCAGTGAAACAGGAAATATAGCCGGGTTTCCCAGCGTCGCATTAAGTGCCTCAATAGCGATAGACGATGAGACAAAAAAAGCAAGACTATTACAATTGTCCGCCGCCGCTGTCGACGATTTATTTGGTCGAAACCCTCAAAACTCCTGCGCTGCTTTTCATCAGAAAAAAGGCTTTTCAGGCCTGGAAAAAGGTTGGCCAAAATCTTACATGGACGATGTTTGTGCAAGATTAGAACTGGTTAGAGGGACTTTCAGCTCAATTAGTACTACGGAAATGTACCCATATAACCCAAACGGAAAATTTGGATGGTTAGAAGGATGGACTGCTTTTAATTCTGCATGGAATAAAAGTCTGGCCTATATTCATTTCTACGACACGCAGTTCCAGGTAAAAAATAGACCATCAGGCAAATCCTATCTCCAGCTTCAAGTTCCCGGATACCCAGGAAGGGAGCCAAAAACCATAGAGGTTCTGACAAATGAGGGTAAAAGAATAACGCTTACGCAAACGGCACAGGGAAGCCAGGTTTACATAGGTACCCTTGAACAAGAAAATCTGGCTAAAGGAACCACCACAATTTCTTATGGTTATGCACTTTTCAAAAAAACGATTAGTCTGAAGTCAGACGACAAGGGCAACATAATCATTTTATAAAACACTACATACTGAATTTAAACTATGGTGAAGCAAGAATTTATGGCACAACGTGCCCTGAAGAAGGTGACTATTGATACAGATTTCGCCATCATTGGTGGTGGATTAGCTGGAGTTTGTGCGGCTATAACGGCGGCACGCGCTGGTCTTAAAGTAACTTTGGTACAAGACAGGCCCGTATTAGGAGGAAATGCCTCGAGTGAAGTACGTTTATGGGTACTTGGCGCGACGTCTCATCTGGGCAATAATAATCGATGGAGCCGTGAGGGTGGCGTAATAGATGAACTGCTGGTTGAAAACATGTACCGTAACCGGGAAGGGAACCCACTGATCTTTGATAGCATTTTACTGGATAAAGTTATCGCCGAAAATAATATCCGGTTATTGCTAAATACCGCCGTTTACGAAATGGATAAAAAGAGCGATGACGAGATCAGATCAATAACAGGGTTCTGCAGCCAGAATTCCACGTTATATAGCATTTTTGCACCTTATTTCTGTGACTGCTCAGGAGATGGCATTGTTGGCTTTCTGGCTGGTGCCTCGTTTAGAATGGGTGCCGAAAGCCAGGAGGAGTTTGACGAGAAGTTTGCCCCTACTAAAGAATATGGTGAACTTTTAGGGCATTCAATGTATTTTTACTCGAAAGATGTTGGTTATCCGGTCAAATATACCCCTCCTGCCTTTGCACTTCAGGATATTACCGTTATACCCCGTTTTCGCAGTTTCAACACCAAAGAATATGGTTGCAAACTATGGTGGCTGGAATATGGGGGGCGCCTGGATACAGTGCACGACACTGAAAACATCAAATGGGAACTTTGGAAAGTAATTTATGGCACCTGGAACTATATTAAAAATTCAGGTAATTTCCCAGAGGCAGAAAATCTAACGCTGGAATGGGTAGGCACGATTCCTGGTAAACGGGAAAGCAGACGGTTTGAGGGAGATTATATGATCCATCAAAAAGATATTGTTGAACAGCGTACACATTATGATGCGGTTGCATATGGTGGCTGGTCGATAGACCTACACCCTGCAGACGGTGTTTTCAGTGAAAAGCCCGGTTGTAACCAGTGGCACAGCAAAGGGATTTACCAGATACCCTATAGAACAATGTACAGCAAAAACATAAAAAATCTATTTTTGGCTGGACGTATCATCAGTGCCTCACATGTGGCCTTTGCTTCTACCCGGGTAATGGCAACAGGTGCATATGTAGCTCAGGCCGTTGCCATTGCGGCCAAAATTTGCAAACAGTATGAGATCTTCCCTGCAGATATCATCCTACAGGAAAAAATTGTTCAATTACAGGCTGAACTTCAGGCTGCCGGTCAGTATATACCCGGGTTGAACCTTAAAGAACCGGCTGATCTGGCACAGACTGCTGCAATAACGGCTTCAAGTTATTTGGAAATTAGCAGTTTGAATAACGACAGTTGCTTCTTACCGCTTGAAATTTCGTCGGCACAATTGATTCCTATAAAGCCTGGAGTTTTTCCAAAAATTAGTTTTGAAGTAATAGCAGAAGAACCTACCGAAATCAGCGTTACCTTGCGTAAAAGTATAAAGACCGGCAATTATACACCCGACCTTTTTTTGAAGAGCAGAACCTATCCATTATCAAAAGGTTCTCAGGTACTCACTGCAGATTTTGATTACAATGCAGATGAATGCTGTTATCTCTTCTTTGTTATTGATAAGAATCCGCTGGTTAAACTTAAATTTTCATCGCTGCGGATTACAGGTATGCTATCGGTATTCAATTTGGTCAATAAAGCAGTTTCAAATTTCGGAAAACAAACCCCCACCGAAGATATAGGTGTAGAAGAATTTGAATTCTGGTGTCCGCAGCGTCGTCCTAAAGGGCTAAATATGGCCTTGGCCTTTGATCCACCCCTCTCCGCCTTTAAGGTTGACAACCTAAAAAATGGCATTGACAGACCAACTCTGCAACCTAATGCCTGGGTATCGGCAATTGAAGATCCCGAACCTTTTGTGGAATTAAACTGGTTGAAACCTCAGCAGATCCGGACCTTACATCTGGCATTTGATACCGATTTTGATCATCCGATGGAAACAGTATTGATGGGACACCCAGAAAATTCTATGCCGTTTTGTGTTTCAGATTATCGTATAGAGGATGAAAATGGTGAGATATTGTATCGTAAGAAAGGCAACTACCAAACCAGGAATATCATTGAACTGCCAGCAACAATTGAAACGAAAAAAATCACCATATATTTAACACATCCTTCTACCCTGAGCCCGGCTTCTTTATTTGGTATTAGGGTTTATGCTTAAAAGCTATTGGTAACTAACGTAGTTCAATTCTTTAAACTGGCACCTCATGGCTTTTTTGAACCTTGCCGGGAAGGCTTTTTTACTCAGGTTTAAATAAAACAGGATGTCAGGGCGAAGCAGCCTCTGACATCCTCCTGTCAAGCCCTTATTGATTAATGATCAGCCATTGTTGATTGGTACCATTTACATCATTAGCTTGTACAATTTTAGTTCCCGCTGCCGTTGAGCCCTGGTACACCGTAGCCAGCCTGTTGCTCGCTACATTAACGATCTTGTAATAACCCAACTCGTTTGGTACCAGCTTATACCGCTGGTTACCGCCACCATGCCAGGAGTTTTGTGCAAATTGTAAACCATTCCCACTAGAAGTTTCGTCAACCTCATCCAACACTTTCCCGCTATTTATATTGGTAATTTTAAATTCATTATTAGTTGCAGTAAGTGACCATCTTTGTTTATTATCCGCTATCCATGGATTCTGTTGTATACCTATCCAATCATTTAATGAGCCATTGGCTACTTCCATTGCATAATAACTATTCAACGCCCTGAGAGAATAAGTTAATGTAGGATCAAAACCAGCAGCTATAGGATTACCTGCGCAATAGTTCATCAATTTCAGCAATGAACGTGAATCTTTAGGATCATGCATGATTTGCCACATCATCATGCCTCCAGCTCCCTGTTGCAAACAATAAGCTACTTTCTGCCTTAAAACAGGAAAACCATCAAACCACCATGTTTTGGTAGAAGTGGCGTATTTATAGTTTAATACGCCTGCCGTTGGAAATTGATTTGCGATGTTTTTATAAGACACTTGCGTAGTTGGAGTATTCCCATTATACTCCCATGCGTAACCGGGTACACCCATATTAATTTTAGAAGCAGGAAGTT
The DNA here is from genome assembly GCF_032678445.1 of Pedobacter nutrimenti. Taxonomy (GTDB): domain Bacteria; phylum Bacteroidota; class Bacteroidia; order Sphingobacteriales; family Sphingobacteriaceae; genus Pedobacter; species Pedobacter nutrimenti_A. Next base: position 62,818 of record NZ_JAVTSQ010000013.1, on the reverse strand, counting down.
TGGTCTTTAAATTGTTAAAATCTGTTTGAAACTGTGCAAATGAGGAATGTGACTGAGGTGTACTTTTGGTATAGTCGTAACTCATCACGTTTAAAAAATCTAAGCGGCTATATACGGTGTCCGATAATTGATTTCTCTGATAAGGAGATAAAGCAGCAGACAGTTCTTTGCTATATCGCCTTAATGTATCTGAAAGCTGGATAACAAAGCCATTGTAATCTGTTGTAATGCGCTCATTTTCCAGATCAACATCTACACCGTCAAAGTTATAATCGGTTAGTACTTTTCGAATATTTGAAATTACCTGTGCCCGGTTAACAGGCTTAATCAGGTTATCCCAATAAGCCGGACCTCCCCCACCGCCAAAGGAAAAATGCATTTTAACTTCCTGGTTATGACCTTTTATTACAGCCTGTGCGACGTCGCTACTAATGGTAAATACACCACTTGAATTGGGGTTGATAAAAGATATACATACATCGGTGAGTTGGTTAATATTTACCGAATCCATTTGTTGTTCCCAGGAGCCGCCCCAAATAGAATAGTAGCCGTACATGCGCAAACTAGTTTGCAAACCTGCCGGGTGTCCAATTACGCTGGTAGCATTTTTGATTTTAAATTTCCCGGCGGCATTCGTCGCATCCACAATGTCTAACGATTTTTTGCAAGACAAAACCCCACAGATGAACAACACGAATGTAATCATAACTAATAATTTTTGCTTTTTCATACTTTAAGTTTTAGGTTGATTTTATTTAGAGTTGATGTAGTCTTAATTGATCATATTTACCTCATTTATAATAAAAAAGGTGTTCAGATCATCCGAACACCTTTTTTATTTCTACTTGGTAAAACTAATGGTCCAGTCATGGATGGTGCCATCGGCGGAATAAACCCGATAAACATAGGGGCCTTTAGAATAATCACCGATGGTTCCGGCGGCCGGCGCGCCATTCAATGGCTCAATTTTAGTGGCATCATTCGATATCCGGATACCCATTTTACTAAGATCAGCCGCCGGGTTGGTCACCAGAACACTAATTTTAAAGTTTACTTTGTCGATAGTTGAAGCATTGGCTAGTCCCCGTACCTGGTAACCCGTTACTTCTTCATTATAATTGAGTTTACGCGTAATCGTAATATAGTCAAACGTTGTAATTCCGGTAATAAAAGCTTTATCCCCGTATATTGAAAAGTCCGGTTCTATCCTTGCTTTAGTACAGGCACCCAAACTTATGATCATTAAAAAAGCTATAAATTGAATTTTGCTGTTTTTCATCTTTCTTCTAATTAAATGCATATAAATTAATTCCACCCCGGATTTTGCGTAAGCTTGACATTGGCTTGTGCCTGATAAATTTGAATCTGAGACAAAGGAACAAACGTGAGATAGTCTCTACCTGGGTTGATATAAAAGCCAACTGATGCAGCGGTTTGGAATTGCGGCGATTTAAAATAAGGATTAATCCGCCCGCTTCCGATAAAAGCATTTACATTTACGGCTGTACCGCTCACCTTTAATAACGGGAAAGAAACGCCGCTGATATCAAAACCATCTGCAGTTAATGCACCCGGCGTATTGAAGTAATCTAAAAATTCTTGTAATTGCGCGCCCTTAGGTATATATCCGTTGACCACCTTATCAAATACAGCCCAACGTTTAATATCGTCTAAACGATAGCCCTCCAGTGCAAACTCTATAGTACGTTCGCGCCTCACCTCATTTACAATATTAGGTGCACCAGATGTAAAACCCAAATCTTCACGATAAACTGAAGAAGGAATTGCCTGTACGGCACTTAAATTCATTGGTGCCATGCCTACTCTTCCACGAATTACATTAATGGTTTTGTCAATATCCATCTGGCCGATGGTACCTAAAATTGCTTTGGCTTCAGCAAGTGCCAGCAAACCTTCTTCATACCGAATAAAAATATCGTCAGTTTCTCCCTTAAATTGTTCTGCCGAATTAAGAACAATACCTTTATACGTACGGTATCCGGTAGAGTTAAACCCTGCTGCTGCCGATAATATAGGTGCAACTATAGGGTATCTGAGATTTGGCGAAGCCAGTTCTCTACCTGGAATTTTTCCATATGGTCCACGGTCTGGTGTCCAGATGGTTTGTCTGAACCTTGGATCTAATTGAACAGAAAGTGTATTCAGTTGACTATACGGAGTCGTGAGGCTTTGTGGCGAACCATCCTTATTAAGGTACAAATCTACCAAATGATCTGTAATAGATGGCCCCCCGTCATTTGTTTTGAGGTAGAAATTATTGCTTTGCGGTAATTTTGTTCCATCATAAGCCCTGTACCAAAAAACACCGTCTACTGCAGACATATCATTTTGAGCGAATAATCTATTATAAGGCTCAGCGCCCGACTTAAAGATGCGGGCACCCTGATAAGTAATCAGTTGTAGCATCGCTGGCTCTATCAGTTCTAAAAACTCCTTGCCGTCTTTACCAGGTACTGCAAAAGGAGTACTTCGTAAACCATGATAATATTCCCATGTCCCTTCGTATAAAGCTACTCTGCTTTTGAATACAATCGCAGCTTCTTTGTTAATACGCCCTGCAACTGCCTCACCCTGACCTTTCCAGTATAACTTTTTAATGGCCGAATCCAGGTCTTTAATGATCTGCTTTGCCACCTCATTACGCGACTGACGGGGTTTATATAAATTTGCAACATCTTTCTCGGTAACAAGATCGGTAATGATCGGTAAATCACCATATTGTTTAAGCATAGAAAAGTAATCAAAAGCCCTGAAAAAATAACCTTCACCAAGGAAGTGATCTGCTGCAGGCGTTTTCTCTACTTTCCCCAGAGCATATTTAAAGAGGTAATTGTCTTGCCGGATACGGCTATATCCGGTAGACCATCCCCCCGATTCAATTCCGGCTACACCGGTGGCACTGACCTGGTTTAAAGACGCGGTAACCGTGGTACCACTAATCAATATATCCGAACCCAGATCTAACCCGGCATTATCTCCGTTTACATTGAAGATATAGAATGGCGTACGGGTTTCGTACATAGCATTTACATAAATTTTAATGTCTGATGCGGTATTAAAAAAAACTTCCGGCGCAATTTTATCCTGAGGGAGCTTATCTAAAAAATCTTTCTTGCAGGCCAAAAACATGGTCATGCAAAACAGGCCAAAAATGCCTATACTTCTTGTTATATATGTATGTTTCATGATGATATCTTTATGAATTGACAAAATAGTTCTATTGTTAAGCATCTTATAAAGAGATATTTAATCCAAATGAATAAGTTCTCATCGGTGGATAACCCATACCATTTGACGCAGAAAGTAACGCAGGATCGTATTTTAAGAAGGCTTTGTTATAGATAAATCCTAGGTTTTCACCACTAACATATACATTAACTTTTTGCAGTTTAATTTTTCGCAACCAGCTCTCCGGCAAGTTGTAACCCAAGGTTACATTTCTTATCCGCAGATGGGCCAGGTTTAATATATACTGGTCATTAATTGACGGTACCTGACCTACAGCAGGAAAAAATGCACCCTTATTATCTGTATTCCAAAATCCTTTATCCAAGGTTTGCTGATAAAATGGGGAGAAAAATTCCCCTGCCTGACCAAAAACAACCTCGTTGGATACATACTGTTTCCATTGCATAACACCTTCGAAAATTGCTGAAACAGAAAAATTACTCCAGGAGAAGGATGGCATTATGGAATAGCTTTTGCGCGGATAATTAAACCCATCCTTCTTTAAATCTCCTGTACTATACCACCCGCCAGCACTTCCGCCGTTAATAAATCCATCTCCATTGGTATCTGCATACGTAATATAGCCCGGATAGCCATAGCTTCCATTGAGCACTTTTCCATTTAGCCCTTCAGTATTTTGTACAATTCCCTGGCTTGTGTAAACAAGGTTTTGCCCAAACAACACCCCTGGTGTAAGCACATTTCTGGATCCGGATTGGTTAAACGCATATTTCACCACATATCCTATGTAATCACTTATCATAAATGACAGGCCGTAGTTCGCTGTTTTACCAGCCAGACTAAATTTGTCATTCCAGCCTATATTTAATTCCCAACCGCGGGTTTCTGATACGGCAGTATTTTCTGCCGGGGCACTTGTGCCTAAACTTTGAGGTAATATGCGGGGTTGATCTGCCTGATCATACACAGTGCGCTGATACCAGTCGTATGTTATCGTCAATCTGTTCTTTAAAGCCGTTACATCTATACCAAAATCCAGCACTGCGGGTTTGGTCCAGGTTAACGTGTTACTCACAAGACCTGACGGATTCAAATAATTCATCAGGCTGCCTCCTAATAAGGTTTGGGTACTTAATCCCGAAGACATAGTGGGTAAATAAGCATAAAGACTGCCTTGCGATGACTGGTCACCTGATTTAGACCATGAAACTCTTGGTTTAAACTGCGATATATAATCTTTAAAGATCCAGAATTTTTCGTTCGCTGCATTCCAGCCAGCAGAGATAGATGGAAAGTAACCCCATCTCGACTGTGGCGCAAACCTGGAACTGGCATCGGCACGGGCCGCTAACTTCAATAAATATCTTTCTTTAAAATCGTAGGTAATAACGCCATAATATCCTAAAGTGCTCCAATGACTCAAAGCGTCACTAGCAGTGAAAGGCCCTGCAGAAGCACTAATTGCGGCGATAACATTCTGGGCAAATAGTCCCTGACCGGAACCGTTTAATACTTTATCCTGGTTGTTTTCTGCCTGTACACCTACCTGTACAAAGAAATGATGCGCATTAGACAGTGTTTTGTTATATTCTGCAGAAAGTTTACCAAAGCTATAATCTGTACTCCCAAAACTTTTACTTGCCCCATTAGTGGATGCAGTTCTGAACCCTGGTGTTACGGTGCCACTAGGATTATAAGAGTATACAATCCGCTGCGTAGTTTCATTCAAGTAAGTCCGGTTTCTGAAGTTATAACTTCCGTTAATGGTTAATCCAGGTATTGGATGAAGGTTAAATCCTCCCGAAACAGTTAAGTCATTCAACGTTGATCCCACCTCTCCCCCGGTAATAGAGGAAAGAAAAACAGGCGAACTGTAGTAATCTGGATTGTCTGGATTTCGGAGGGGATTGGTGAGGTATTCCCTGCCAAGATAGGAGAAAAAGGTCGAATAATTATTTCCAAATCCAGCAATATTAGGCGCCAGGGTATTCGCCCGGGTGTAACTCATACTTGCATCTAAATCGAGCCAATCGGCTGCTTTAAATTGCAGTTTCGTTAAGCCATTGTATCGTTGATAATGATTATCAACTGGCTTCAAAACACCTGAAGTTCTGTTATATCCCAGACCTACATAATATTTAATACGGTCACTTCCACCAGAAAAACTCAGATTTTGTTCTGTGGCAGGTACTGCTGTTTTAAAATAAGCATCCATGTAATCATCGTTACCAAAGCTATTGTATCTGCTGTAGCCGGAATTTGAAGTGGGATCTGGAAAAGAACCATTGATCACATACTTTCTATCAAGACCTGCAAAAACAGGATTATCGTAGTCTCCGGCTGCATGGGCTTTTATCCTTTCTAATGTCAGGTCGTTTACTAATTTTACACCTGTTCCGTCTGGAGCAGCCAGTTTTATCTGGTTCAGGTAAGTTGCCCAGTCGTACGAACTTGGCAGCTTGGGCATCATAGCTGCCGTAGTGAATTTGACATTGGAAACATAATTTACCGCGACTTTACCAGAACTACCGCTTTTTGTAGTGATTAAAATGACCCCATAAGGTGCCCTTGACCCATAAATAATACTGGAGGCCCCGTCTTTAAGTACCGATACCGACTCCACATCATTGGGGTTTACATCTTGTATCGGCCTTTCGACCCCATCAACCAATACCAAAGGAGCGCCCGCAGAATTCATTGCCGTAAACCCCCTGATATTAATAGAAGGATTTGCCTCTGGGGCACCGCTTGGGATATTGATGTTTAAGCCGGGGCTTAGCCCTCTTAAACCTTCTGCCAACGATTTTATAGGGCGGTTTTGTAATTGCTCCGCACTTATTGAAGCAACTGCATCTGTTAAATTCTTCTTTTTAACTTTCCCATACGCAGTTACTACAACTTCGTTTAATTGTTTATTAGATTCGGTAAGTTGTATGACACCGTTCTGAATCGAACTTGCTATAACTTCACGCGGCTCATAGCCTATTACAGAAATGACGACAACAGCATTATCGTTGACAATATTTAAGGAAAACATCCCCTTGTTGTCTGTTGTTGTACCATTGGTTGTTCCTTTTTCTCTAACGGTCACCCCCGGAATAGGTATACCTTTAGCATCAAGTATCTTACCCTTTATAGGTATTAACCTAGCTGGGTTGACAGAGTTGACAACATGAGATGAAACACCGGCATTAAATGCCTTAGACAAAAATGGCTGCGCAATCAATAGACAGGTTAAAAAAGGTAGGGCGATGGTTGACCTAAAAGTTAAGTGCCCGGGTAAAGACCTGGCACGGCTCATAGTTTTTCTCATTACTTAAAGTTTTAGTTTGATTTGGTGGCGCTTCTCAAAGCGAATATACAGTTGGTTTATATCTGGTTTATGATATAAACTTAAGTCACAGATCTATTTTAAAACTTGAAAAAGCATGAAAAAGAGTAATGCAACCGCTCCCATTTTTGGAACCGGTTGCAAAAAGAAACAAAAGATAATTTAACCCGGGTACTACTACTATTTATAGAAATAACGCACAGGTTCCAGGATAACAAACATTTTATCAGCTTCTGACAATCAATTTAGTCGGCAGGTAGAGCGTTTCAAAATCTTCCTCCTTGTTTTTAATTAGCGACAACAATTGTTTCGCCGCCAGTGTGCCCAATTCGTAAGCAGGCTGATAAATGGTGGTAGGATGCCCGGAAAATATATCGGCCAGATCACTGTTGCAAAAACCAGCCAGCGGCACTTCCAGGCCAAGTTTATTTAATACCTTAATCGCAGTAGTCGTAAAAGAATCCGTTGTTGTAAAAATAGCTTCGGCATGCTGATGGTTTACAAAATTCTCTGTAAACAGCTTGGTGAGCTCTGCTTGCAATACCTCAGGATTGGAAGGATCACAATGCGCAATCAACTCTTCCCTTTGCTCCAGCCCCCGGTATTTCATCGCCTCCAGAAAACCGCTTAAACGTTCCCTGCTTAAAAAAACATCCTCTTTACAATTGATCACCAGAGTTCTTTTGATATTCCTATCCAGCAGGTACTCGCTAACTTTAAAAGCACCCCCTGAATTATCAATGGCTATTTTGTGGGTATGGATCTGGTCACTGATCCGGTCAAATAAAACAACCGGAAGGCCTGTTGCCTGTATATTTTTCAGATAAGTCAGATCCGTACTATTGAAACTCGGAGAAATCAGCAAACCATCCACCCTGTTGTCTACCAGCATTTTCACACAATTCTGCTCACGCTCAAAAGATCCCCTGCTCTGCATCACCAGAAACTGGTAACCGGTATCACTGCAGTGATCATAGATTCCATTGATGATCTGCGTAATAAATGAACTGTCAATGGAACAAACCACTACACCAATCGTTTGCGTTTTGCCATCTCTTAATCCGCTGGCAAACTTGTTCACCGTAAAATTAATATCCGCCGCATATTTCTTCACCCTTTTTTTTGTGGCAGAGCTGATCTGGTAATTGTCTGAAAGAGCCCTGGAAACCGTAGAAGTGGACAGATTAAGATCTTCTGCTATTTTCCTGATGGTCATATTTTGACTGCCTGCTTTCTTGTTATTTGCAATATTCATTCCCGACGCTATTGGTTGATATTTAAAGATAGGTATTCTGTTGGCATACAACCATAATATTGCTTAAATGCGGTAGAGAAATAAGAAGGCGAATTGAATCCGCACATATAGGCAATCTGTGCAATCGTGTATCGTTTAGACTGGATCAGCTCTACAGCCTTCTTAAACCTGATGCGCTTTACAAAATCAGTGGCAGACTCCCCTGTAATCGCCTTCAACTTTAAATAAAGATTAGACCTGCTCATTCCTATTTCCCGACTAAACTTATCTACAGAAAATTCAGAATCTGAGAGGTGCAATTCTATAATAGAAATAGCTTCTTTCAAAAACTCTTCATCCAGCGTATTGAAAGCAATGTTCTCCGGTACGATCTCTTTACTGGTCGAATAATATTCTTTTAAACGCTTACGCGAGCGCAGTAAATTGGTCACTTTTGCGGCAAGCAACGCAGTAGAAAATGGCTTGGTTACATAGTCATCTGCTCCCATTTCCAGCCCCCTGATCTGCTGGCTGGCTTCATTTTTCGCGGTTAACAAGACCAAAGGAATATGAGAAGTATTGATGTTCTGTTTTACCCGCTTACAAAAATGCAGGCCATCCAGTTCCGGCATCATCACATCACTAATAATCAGATCAAACTGCCGGATCTCCAATATCTCCAGCGCCATCTTTCCATCAAAAGCAATTTCAACCATATAGCGTTCCCCAAAATACTCCTGCAGATAAGCCAGAATCTCCTTGTTATCGTCCACCAGCAATATCCTGCTTTTCTGTCCGGGATCTTCATGTAACAAAATGGGTTCCGCTTCCGAGCCCTGATACATCTCATGGCTATCTGCTATGGCTTCCTCATCTGCAATAATAGAAAGTTCATACAAAGGGCTTTCTGCTTTGGAATCCTGTTCATAAAATGCATCATTCATTGGGAGGGTAACCGTAAAAACACTCCCCTTACCCGGACTGCTTTCTGCAGTGATCGAACCATGGTGCAGTTCGACCAGCCGTTTGGTAAACGCCAGGCCAACACCAGAACCCAGATTCATTTCCTGATTATTTACCTGGTAAAAACGATCGAAAACCTTCGACAAGTCATTTTCATCTATCCCCACACCACTATCCGTAATCCTGATGATGGCAAAATCGTTTTTTGTCGTCAGTTCAACATCAATCCTATCCTTCGGCCGGGTATACTTAAAAGCATTTGACAGCAGGTTGAAGAGTATTTTTTCTATGGCGTCGTGATCAAAATAGAAAGAAAGTTTAGCATGTCCGGAGTGGCAGGTATAATGGATCTGGTTCTTCTCCGACAAGGGTTTAAAAGAAGCATAAATTTCGTGTATAAAACTAACGACATCACTTTTACTCACTTTGAGCGGCCTGGTACCGGTTTCAGTTTTTCTAAATTCAAACAATTGATCCACCAGATTGTACAACCTTCTGGCGTTAACCAGCATCATCTCGTATTTTTTAGATAAAGCCCTGTCGGCAGATGGTTTTTGCATCAGTTCTTCAAGAGGAGCAAGGATCAGGGTAAGCGGCGTTCTCAATTCATGGGAAACATTGGTAAAGAAATCCATTTTTACCTGGTTAATATAACTCACCTTTTCTTTATCTATACGCTCTAATTTAAGCTGATGTAAAGCCTTGATACGTTCTGAAACAATCCTGTAAGCAATATAGGCAGCAACAACAAGAACCAAAAGCAACAGCAAGTAAAACCAGGTGGTGTTGTACCATTGAGGAAGTATAACGATTTTGAGCTCTCTAACTGCACTAAACTCTCCGTTCGGGCCAGCCGCTTTAATCTGGAAACGATAACTTCCTGACTGCAAATTACTATAGCTCACCTTTAAATTATCCGTATGCTGCCAATCGGTGTCATAGCCCACCAGCTGGTAATAATAGTGGGTCCTGTTAGAATACACATAATTGAACGTATTGAACAGGATGCTAAACTGTTTATACTCCGGTACAAACCTCAACTCGCTGAGCTGGTCTATGTGATTTTCGAGCAACTGGGTTTCATCTCCCGCCGAAACCGCCTTATTAAATACTTCCAGTCCTGTAAACTTCAGAGATAAGGGCAGCGGTTTCTGTTTTACATTGACAGGATAGAAATAAGAAATACCTTTAATCCCTCCGAACAACAACATCCCATCAGAGGCCTTACAAAACGCATAATCATTGAACTGATTATTTTGCAGACCATCCGACTCATCAAAAATCTGTGCAGATTTTGTATCCGCATTAAACCGTATCAATCCCGCATTCGTAGAAATCCAGAGGTTGCCCTCGTCATCTGGTAACAGACCATAAATGGTTCCCTTAATCAGGTCTTTAGCGGTATTGAAACGTACAAACACCTGCCTGTTCTCGTCATACAACCTTAGTCCTTCTCTTGTACCCACCCAAATCCGGTGCTTCTGGTCTTCCGTAATACAGTTTACAATGTCTTCACTTAATTTTCCCTCTGTCGGATTGTCGAACAGCATATTGTCCGGGTAAAAAAGCGTCACTCCATTGGTTGTACCAATCCAGATCCGGTGCCGGCTATCTTCAAACAAATAAGTAATGTCATCTGAAGTGAGCCTTTTACCAGCCTTATCCAAATGGATATGAGTAAAGGATTGGCTTTGCGGATTAAATTGATCCAGGCCCGATCTCGTGCCTACCCAAATCCGCCCTTTGTAATCCCGTATCACACTATACACCAAATCTCCTGCTATACTGTTTGGATCCTTGTCATTGTGGAGGAACCGCTTCACAAAACCCGTTTGAGGATCCAAAAGGTTCAATCCCCCGCTATGTGTACCCACCAACAGCTTCCCTTGTCCATCAAACTCAATCGCCTTTATGTTATTAGATCCCAGACTATTGCTGTTGTTTTCACTATAAGTAAAATAGGTCATGGCGTTGTTCTGCCTGTCCCAGTAATTTAGACCTTTGTCATTGGTCCCTATCCAGAAATTTCCCTTCCCGTCTTGTTTTATCGCACTAATCACCTCATCGTTCAGCGATAACTTGCCCGTATTTTGGCTAAGGAGGTTAAATTTGATGTCATTTTTATGGTAATAGTTTGCCCCCCCATAATAGGTACCCAGCCACATCGCCTTTTGGCGGTCCTGGAATATGCAGCGTACGGAGTTTTGACTAATGGTATAAGGTTGTGAAATTTGATGGGTATAATTTTCAAAACCTAAAGCAGAGGTATTTAAAATAGACAAGCCTTTAAAGGTTCCCAACCAGATGTTTCCATCTACATCTTTTGCTACACCGCGTACATTATTATCAGCAATACTGTTTTTTCCCGGCGAATGGATAAAGGTACTGACTTTCCCATTTGACGCCTGATAACTGATTAAGCCATTACCTTCGGTTGCAATCCAAAAAACATTGCCATCTATGAAAACATCATTGATATTGGGCTTTTCAACACCGAGTTTGACTTGAAGTAATTTATGACCGGCGCGGTCCATTTCAAATAGTCCAATCTCTGTACCAATTAAAATGCTGTTTTTCCAGTTACCGATATAGGCAATTCTTTTAATACCCTTTGTTACCGCGTCAAAGTTCAATTGCCGAAATTCGGTATCACCAGGCTTTAATTTAAATATACCACCTACAACAGAAGCCGCCCAAATGTTATGCTGACTGTCTTCAGTTATAGAAGAAACGTACCATTCGCCAATACTTTTTGGCAATTTATAATTCACAAAATCATCCGAGGCATAGTTGTAACAACTGATTCCTTTATTTCCTCCTATCCAAAGTCTGCCCTTATGGTCTAAGAACAGATTGCGAATGGCGTAAGACTGCAGGCTGCCTGCTTTTCCCGATTCAGGCCTGTAAACCTTAAACCCCTTACTGTCATATCTGCTCAGGCCATCTTGTGTCCCCATCCAGATGAAACCTAAAGTATCTTGCTTAATGGCGAAAATGGTACTTTGTGAAAGTCCTTTATTAATAGAAATATTCCGAAAATGCCTTTCTTTAACCTGAGCTTGGCCAGCAAGGCACAACATCATCAGAAGAGCTAAAAACAAACTTCTATACCACATACAGACTCTTTTAAAATATCCCCCTTTACAACTGCAACACAAGTTCAAGCATTTATGGCTGCCTGTCAAATTTAGCAACATCTGGCAATTCATCCACTACTTCTCTCCTGTTTAATTTTGCTCCATCCATTTCCAGTAACAAAGAACTTCCAGCAATTTGAGGCATATAATTTTTACCCAGATAATGGATTTGCAAATTACCATAATTAAATAAAGATTTTTGCTGCTCACCGGAAATCTGCAAAGCCGCGGTTTTCGTTCCATCCAGCTGTGCCTCAATATCCCAGCCACCTACTTGCAAATGATACAGACCATTGTTCACCGATAAAGTTTTGATCACTTCGGCCTGGCCATTCTTAATCTGGATTACGGTTAAGAACCTGAATTTCTGAGATGGAAGTGAAGTAATCCCTGCATGCCACTGGTCTTTAAACTCTTTAATATTCCCATTATCATCAGTCACTTTATTCCAGTTTACTGCAGTTTCATAAAACTTGTTGTGCACCGTTAAATGTAAAGGCCCATTGGCAAAAATACTGGCATTTACCTTGCCCAAATTGGTCTTTACCTCAAAACTTTGTTCGTTAGCATTGCCGCTTTTTTGTGCTTCGATCTCACAGTATGGCGTATGAAATTGCGTCGTCCATTTTACGGGCTTACTGGCTTCCAGTTCATCATATAACACAATATAACCACCTTCCAGCTGCAACATATGCCTGCGGTAAAGCGTTACACCACTTTCACCGTAACCGTTTGCTTTGTCGGGTTTTACATTAATTTGTTTAAATCTGTCCAGCCAAAATTCACTTTTGATCTCCCCGTAGGCATTACTTGCATCCCCCAGTGCATACTGAATGTGCTGGCCCGATATTGCCCTGGGTATCCAACCATAGCCTTCTTCTCCGATTTTCTGGTTCAAGCTATCGGCTAAAATCGTGTTGTAAGCTTTTGAACTGCGATAATACAACAGGTTGTGTTTGTCGCTAAAATTGCTGTAATAACCCGTCCCCCCAAAAATAACTTTGCCTTTATAATTAATCGTAAAAGCATTTTGCGAAGCGTGTCCATGTCCAGAAGAACCAAAGGGACTGCTGAACAAATAACTACTCAGGCTTTTATCAGCATGCGCCAGGTCTTCATGCATCGCCACGACGCCAACATCTGCAAAATCCCGGGATTTGGGTAATTTAACAGGAACTATTGTAGTCAGCTTGTTATCGGGTTTATAATTCAGTAAACGGAACAACAGGTAATCATCCGTACCATGAAAGTAATCCGGATTGCCGGCTTTGATCTCGTCCACATACCAATTTAAATAAGGGTTGTTTTCTCTAAAAGTTAAGGCATCAGCAAACCAGGCTTCTCCCTTAACGACCGTCGGAATGTTTTCCCACATATCACCTATGGCCGTACTTGCCGAACCAACCGGGTGTGTGTACAACATATAATAAGACAGGTTTTGCATCCAGGGCAGTTTAAAATAATCCACACCACTAAAATCCCCGAACATCTGCGAGAGGTAAATAATCGATTTAAAATTAACCCTGAAATAGCCATTACCTTCATGCCAGCCTCCATCGGTAGTACCCAGAACAGGAAAACGTGCCGACCAGACTTCATACATATAGGTGAGCCATTCTTTGGCTTCAGGCACATCATTTATAACCGCTACCGTAGCAATAGCCAGATTGCGCAACGTAATTTGCCAAACGTGGTTATCACTCACATGCAGTTCAAAACGGTTGGGCAAATGATCGTACACCCGCTTTGCCCGTAGCGTAATCACGTTTTTAAGGAACTCTTTTTCTTGAGGATCCAGAAAGCTGTAACCCGCATCATAAAACCAGCCCAAAGCCTCTAACACAGCTCCACTGGTAAAATCGTCGCCTGTAGCCAGTCCGTCCGGATTCATATGCGCTATATTCATCGCTCTTCGTTTCGCATCCAATATGAATCTTTTGTCTTTGGTCAGCTGATAAGCGATACACAAATTACGCACCGGTGTACCCACAGCATCACCAAAACCGTGGTACATCCGCTCCAGGATGATTTTTTTCTCCCTGGGGTTTTTACCCGTAGTATCAATGACCCTTTGCGGTTCTTCCACGGGCAATGGCGCACGCATCAGCTTTTCGGCAAAAACAATAAACTTTTTGGCTTCAGGATTTTGTAAGTTGTTCCGGTAGAAATCTTCTCCACTGCGGTTCATATCCCACAACAGCGGGTGGGCACCTTCGTTACGTTTCAGTACCACGCTTACAGGAGGAGAAACCTTTTCATTCGCATATTTAGCATCTACTACAAAATCGTACACCGGCGACCATACCCATTGGTTCTTACCTTTCAAGGAATAGGCATATTTCCAGTACCATTTGCCGGGCCTTAACGCCTGATGTAAAGGATAAACCGCCCAGCGCTGTTCTGCACTGATGACCAGATCGTTCTTAAATGCCGGGTCGCTGGCCAGCATGATCTTATAGCGTACATTGCCAATATTGGGATCTTCCGGCACTTCACTCCCACTTTCCATTGGTTTCACCATATCTTTACCGTTGGTTCCGGGCCAGAGCAGGGCTGGTGCATTAGTAGGCACCGTAATCCCGTTAACCGGATAAGGCCATTCCCGTACCCGTGAATGGAGTTTCTCTGCAGTGAGTTTAATAACAGCAGGTTGTTGCTGGGCAAACGTGCTTATCGTTATTGCCGAAAATGCTATGGCAAGTGTTTTCTTCATGATCTATAACCCCGCTATAAATTTATCCCCATTTCTTCTGCACCACAGTTTCAAATAATTTCTCATCACCAGTAACTTCTTTTTATAGGCTGCATTTACCGCCAGATTATTGATTTCACCCGCGTCTTTGCCCAGATCAAACAACTGTTCTTTGATCTCCCCTTTATTGTAAACGATGTATTTAAAATCTTTGGTGATCACCGCACGGCCACTGATTCCCAGCAAATCTTCGTTATCTGCAAAATCGGTTTCTATCACTAAAGTATCGCGCAGGCTCTTACCTGGATTGGTCAATCTTTTACTGATGTCTATGCCTTTCAGATACCCGGGCTTTTGAACGCCAGCCAACCCACAAACAGTAGGTATCATATCTGTTCCATTGCAAACCAGCATATCATCGGTACGCGGTGTCCATTCACCTATTTTCGAGATCATGAAAGGTACTCTTGAAGCCTCTTCATACAGGATCTGTTTCTGGTTCCAGCTATGTCCGGCATAACCATCTCCATGATCTGCCGTAAAAATGATGATCGTATTTTTTTCTACCCCATATTTTTTCAGTGAGCCCAACACCATTTCTATGTATTTATCCACCTTCTCTACCAGCCGGTTGTAAGCCCAACGGTATTGGCGCCATTGGTCAGCATTCCAATTCGTACTTGGGTAGGTCCGGGTACTTACCTTTTGCTGGTCGCGAACAATTTGAGGTTCGTTTACTGGAATTTTCCAGTTGGCTGGCAATTCCGGACATTGAGCTGCCGGCGGGGCATCTTCCAATACATCCATTTTGAGTGCCTCGCCCCTGGCCCACTCGCATATATCGTGTGGATTTAAAAACGAGGCCACCAATAAAAAAGGTTTGTCTTTATTATCCCTAATAAAACGGGCACAATAAGATGGTGTTGCACCATCGTTATAATCTAAAAAATTCGTATTTTGAATATATTCAAAGCCATGTTGACTTACCTTGGTGGTGGGTACGGGTAAATGCCATTTACCTACATAACCAGTTTTATAACCTCCGTTTTGTAAAATCTTGCCCATCATTAACAAACTATCCGGCCATTGACCATCCTTTTCGGGTGCATTACCCACAAATCCTGTTTCAAAAGGCATCTTTCCACTAAAAATTGCGGTCCGGGAAGGTGTACACAAAGGTTGGGCACAATAAGCTTTGGTAAACCGTACTCCATTTTGTGCAAGTTTGTCCATTCCAGGCGTATGTAAATCTTTATTACCAGCATTGCTCATCGCATCAGCAGTTTGCTGATCGGTTACAATGAGCAGAATATTAGGCCTACTAGTCTGCTGAGCAGTAACCAGTAAAGGTGCCAATGCGGCAAGATATACAATGATATTTTTTAGCATTTGACTTTGAATTTAAAAACCTGGATTTTGCCGGGTAATGTTTTTGTTTACATCTCTTTCATTTTGCGGAATTGGGTATAATTCATGTTTACCCTTTACAAAATTGGTACCTGCTACGTAGCCATATGTAGCTCGGATAGCTTTCACGGCAGCTTGTGTGGCCACTATTTTATCTCCTAACAAATTCCATCTGATGAGATCTGCACGGCGCATCCCTTCAAAACAAAGTTCCCAGGACCTTTCGTTTTGGATTCTCAGTAAAAATTCATTTTTGCTTAATCCAGATGGTAAATCGACATCAACATTGTTCTTTTTTGGTAAAAGCGTTACGGTAGCCGTAGCTCCGTTTCCGGCTCCGTTAAAAGTTACCACAGGCGCCGAGGTATAGCCTCCACCCTGATTAAGCATCGTTATCGCAGTTACTTTACCTGAAGCAATTGTGGCTATCGCATAGGCATCTATGCCGCCGCCGCCGGTGATGCTGATGGTTGTATTGGTCACTGTAGTGGTGTTATCCTTATAACCTGTACCAGCAGCCCCCAGTGTAATTTTAATTCCACTTCCCAACGCATTGCTACCGTAAGCCCTTCTTCTAACCGCATTTATTGCATCATATGCCTCTGTGGTAGGGCCATTGTTTAATTCATTTTCAATTTCTGCCTTCATCAACAAAACATCAGCATAGCGCATAGATACACAATTGATGTTGGTATAAGATTTTTCCAATGCTCCATTCTTTTGGTATTCCCTGCTCCATTTTCCTGGTGTCCATTGTTCATCTTGTTTGCCGGTTAATAAGGCAATTCTATTTCCGTTGGCATCCAAAGCATATCTTGCTATAGCAAAATCACGTCGTAAGTCACCATCAGCAAAACTGGTATAAAATGAAGCAGGCACAAAAGTACGATTGAGTGTACTTCCATAAATCCCTACAGCTGTTAATGGCGCATTAAAAGTACCAAAGCTCGAGCTGTTGGTATTGGTAGCAGAAGGGGTATAAAAAGACATCTCAAACAAACTTTCCTTTGGTTCAAACACTTGCTGACTTTGGTTTTTGAAAACCTGACTATAGCTGGCGTTTAACTGATAGATTCCTGACCCGATAACATCGTTAACTTGTGTTTTTGCGATTTGATAGTACTTTGTATAGTCGGAAGCCCTTTGCATGGTACCATCAGCTCTTAATGAATATCCTCCAGCAAACAAGGCTACACGTGCCAGCATGGCTTTCGCACCGAATTTATTTATCCTTTCATCAGTTGGGGGCGTTGATGGCAAAACCTCTATCGCCTCCTGCATGTCTTTGATAACATGGTCATAAATAGCAAATCGGTCCGTTAATGGCAACCTCAAATCATCTCCGGTTACTGAACTTTTGGTTTTAAAGGGAACATCGCCCCAAAGCCTCACCAGTTCTGAATAATAAAACCCACGGAGAAATTTGGCTTCACCCAGCATCCGGTTCAGATCTGTCTTTTCTGCTACTGTTCCGGTGGTATACAAGCCCATTTTCGGAATGCGCTCAATCACTACATTGGCGCGGTCTATACCACTATACAATGTACTCCAGGTGCTGAAGAACAATGAATTTCCTGCAAGATAATAATAGTGGGAAACCTCTCTGAAATCGTTGGATGTTGTTCCTGCACTTAAAAATTCTACATCGGTGTCTGCATCATAAACCAATGGAATATACCATGCGTAGGTATTGGGGCTTTTCATTGTTTCATAAACCCCAAGAGTAGCCGAGTACGCTTCACCAACAGACTGGAAGAAGTTAGCTGAGGTAAAGGATGAATATGGTGTTGTTTCAACGGACTTTTTGCATGACATCAGTGGTGTAAGCATCGTTAAACCAGCTAAAGCCATTTTTATGATATGTATGTGCTTTGTTCTCATTTTAATAATTTTTATAGCGACAGATTTAAACCGGCAACAAAAGATTTTCCTCTTGGATATGCACTAAAATCAACACCTGGGGTTAAAGGATTATTCATTACACTAACTTCCGGATCATAGCCAGAGTATTTGGTAAATACATGCAGATTATAGGCTGTGAAGTAAATACGGGCATTTGCGATTTTAACTTTACTTAGCCATTTTTTAGGCAAGGTATACCCTAAACTGACATTATTTATTCTTAAAAAGGAACCGTCTTCAATCGCGAAACTAGTTAATCTTCCTGCTGTTGTACCCCCAATTGAAGCAATGGTATTTTTACCTCGGTTCAGGGCCTCAAGTTCTGCAGGATCAGTAACCAGCTGTCCGGAAGCACCAACATTTGTCCATCTGTTGGCCTGAAAGGCTAAATTACTATTGAATTCTCCGGAAATACCCAGATTGTTCTGTATGTTGGCATTGTAAATATCATTACCGTAGGTAAAATCAAGAAATACGCTTAAATCAATTCCTTTATAACTGAACGTGTTGTTGAGACCTCCGGTAAACTTTGGATTTGCATTTCCAACAATTGTACGGTCCAGGTCATTGATCAAACCGTCCGGCACCCCATTGGGCCCGCTAATGTCTTTATACTTGGCATAACCAGGTTGGGCCACACTGCCATTATTCACCACTCCAGGCTTTAAAGTGTAGGTACTGGTTGTTGAATTGTAATTAAAATCATTTACCTGGTAGAGCCCGTCACTAATATAACCATACATCATTCCAACAGGTTGCCCTACTTTAAGAATATAATCATTAAAAGCACTATTATAACTGCTGGTTAGCAAAGAATTCTCCTCATTACTTAACTTAAGCACTTTGGTTTTATTAAACGCAATGTTGAAATTTGAATTCCATAAGAACTCACTGTTTCTGATGTTTACCGTACTTAGCGTAAATTCTATACCCTTGCTTGAGGTTTCGCCAATATTCTGAAGTTGAGTGGCAAAGCCAGAGCTAGCTGGAATTCTGGTGTTGTACAATAAATCTTTTGACCTATTATCATATAATTCGGTAGTTAGCATAATCCTTTGCTTAAATAAGCCCAGATCTAAACCTATATTCTTCTGCACTACTGTTTCCCATTTCAGGAAAGGATTGGCTAAATTTGCCTGGTACACTGCACTGATCACCTGATTATTGAGCGGATAGTTACCCGTTACATAAGTACCCAGAGCGGCATAGTTCGCAATGCGGTTATTACCAGAACTACCATAACTTACGCGGAGTTTCAGATCTGAGATCGCCCTGAACTGTTTCATGAAAGGTTCCTCCGTAATTTTCCAGGCCAATGCACCCGATGGGAAGTATCCAAAAACATTCTCCGCACCAAACTTTGAAGAGCCATCTCTTCTAATTGTCGCACTCAGCAGGTACTTATTTTTATAGGAATAATTTGCCCTTCCAAAAAAGGACAATAGTTTGTCATCTTCTGTATATGAAGAAGGGAAATTGGCAATGGTTCCGGATCCCAGATTATCAAAACCATTGTTAACCGTTGGAAAGCCACTTGCACTGGCGGCAAAGTTTTCTCCATAATTATAAATATACTCCTGTCCTATGGATACATCCATTTTATGGTCTTTTGCAAAAGTATTGGCATAGGTGATAACGTTGTTGTAGGATAAACGCTGCGTTAATGCGTCACTTATACCGCCATTTGGTCCACCAGCACGGATGGCCTGGATATTGGTTGCATCAATAAACGTTTTTATTTTATCGGTCTGACTACCGAAGCTCACCAATCCATTATAGGATAAATTCTTTAGAAAATTGTACCTGATGGTTGCGCTGGCATTTAAGCTTCTAACCGACTCTTCTATCTTTCTGGAATTCAGCGCAATTACAGGACTTTGAAATGCTGGACTGCCCTGATTGTCTAATGGGTCTACGGTATCGTCCAGCAAATCCAAATCACCGTTATTTTTACCGTTTATTGGCCGGTACTGCAACAAGGTTTGTAAAAAGCTTAGACGGGCATTTCCACCTGTCTGTGTACCTCCGGTACCATGTATAAACTGATCTGAATAATTTACGATACCTGTTATCGTGATATCCTTGCCAATATTATTGGTCACTAAAAATTTGGCAATATCTTTATTGGCACCACTATTTAGCAAAAGGCCGTCATTTTTACTTTTGGAATAAAACAGGTTATACTTGATTTCGTTAGATCCGCCGTTGATACCAATTTTATGATATTGACTCATAGCCGTTTTGCCGAAAACTTCCTCCTGCCAGTCTACTCCGGGGCGGTTTGCGTACCTGATTTGCAGGGAGTCGAATGAACCATAGGTTTTCAGGAAGGTCGCCATCCTACCTACACTTGGCAGCGCATTTTCGTAGACGTACTGTGCATACTGGTAAGGATTTAAAACAGGTAAAAAACGGGTGATTGTTTTAGCACCTACATAACCATCATAATTAATGGTGGTTTTTCCGCTCTTTATTTTTTTAGTTGTTACTAAAACAACACCATTAGCACCACGGGCACCATAAATGGCGGTAGCAGAGGCATCCTTCAATACATCAATGGATTCTATATCTGTTGGGTCAAGGAATGCCAGGCCGTCTGTTTGCGGTACCCCATCCACTACATATAAAGGTTCGTTACTCTGTGTAATGGAGGTACCTCCTCTGATTTTAATAGAGGGTACTGCACCGGGGTCTCCACTTCCCATAGTAACCTGCATCCCTGCTATACGCCCTTGCAAGGCTTGCGCAATGTTTTGTACAGGTACTTTAGCCAACTCTTCGCCTCTTATAGAAGAAACGGAGCCCGTGAGGTCCTTACGTGCAACGGTTTGCCCGTAGCCTGTCACCACCACCTCGTTCAGGTTATTGGCATCATCTACCAGTTGAGCATCAATAACAGTTTTGTTGTTTACTTGTCTTTCTACAGTCTTAGTACCCAAATAGGAAAACGTCAACGTCGCATTTGCCTTTACTTTGATTTGGTAGGTACCATTGCTGGCTGATACCGCTGCATTTGTAGTTCCCTTTTCAAAAATTGATGCGCCGGGAATGGGCTGTTTTGTGCCATCTCTTACTACACCCTTCACGGTAATAATATCCTGTGAAAAAAGTAATGTAGATGTGGTCAGCAGGAATAAGATCAATATCGTTCTTTTCATTTTCTTCCTATTTGGTTGGTTAAGTATTCGGTTTGTTGTTAGGTTGGGTACCTATCGTTATCTGGTTTATAATTTGGTTATTTTGATGAAACGAATTTAACTCAACACTGACCAATATCAGTTTCAAATTTGTTTAAAATGCTATCAAATTTGGTTAATCTCTCTAACTCATGCCTTATTTCGCTCTTTTTATACAGATTCCAGCAGAATGAAGTCGTCTTAATTACCGAAGCTGAAAATCTTTTTCAAATCAATTGTTTTATTGTTTACGATCGGCCTGGCATAATAACCCAAAAATAAAATATAACCCAATGTGATGTATAGAAATAACATTGCATAACGTAAACCAATCCAATCGCCTAACGATCCGATGATGAGCGGTACCAAAGCCCCGCCAAAAATACCAGAACATAAAATCCCCGAGAATGACCCATGATTTTTAGGAATAGAATTCAGCGCCAGCGAAAAAACAATGGAAAACATTACCGAAATGGTAAAACCAATTTTAAAATACCCAGGCCAAGCAAACAGCCCAGGGTCATTAAGCCCCAAAACCAGGCTACTGCACCCGCACCTTCATTGCCCGGATCGAGCTGATGATAGGTCTTTAAAAATTGAGACATCCAATTGGCTATAGACTGCTCCGTACCTACATAAGCGATAATGCCGAGGAAAAATAACCATACTTCTCGTTTTTTAAACAGGTCGAAGTATACTGTAGCCGTACCAGTCTTTTCATCATCTTTCAAACTCACAACAGGCATTTTAAGCAAAGCAATAACCACCAGCATCAATATGAAAATAATGCTGAACAGCCAGTACATGACTGTCCAGTTTAGTCCGTTGCTAAGCAGCTTACCAAATATCGACGCAAATTGACTACTGTTATCGGGTCTTAACACTTTAAGCAAGCCTGTAAAAACAAAGGGGCTGATAAATGAAGCCAAGCCAAAAACCAATTGCGCCATAACAGAATAAAAGGCAAAATTTTCTTCTCCCCCGGCAGTACGCATTAAAGGATTGATTATCACCAATACGCTCAATCATGATCCCGGCGGGGATAGACATCATACCATAAGCCAAAAAAAACGAAAATGGCAAAAAGGCAGCCATCGTTAAACTTAACTTATAGGTTTGTATAATGATAGGCATCAATGGGCCTAAAATATTGGTAACAAAAGAGATCACAAACCAAATCACCAGGATCAGCCCTACAAGAAAATTATTCCGATGCATCATTAAAAGCTTTAAATTTTTGAAAAACATTAGCTGCACAGCCTAATAAGCCAGCTTTATTGCCCAATTTGGCCGAAATCACTTCTGAATCAGGTGATGTAATCGGAACGGTCAAAGTTTTTATCCTCCGCTCTATTTCTCCGGTATAAAAGCCCCCAGCTTCACTTATGCCGCCACCAATCACAATTTTTTGTGGACTAAAGATATTGATGAAACTCATAATACCCGTAGCGAGGTAATCAAAATGTACCCCCATAGCATTAACAGCATATTCTTCTCCTGCCAGATATCTTTCTATGATATACTTACCATCTACCTCTTCCCTTTCAGATAAATCTGGATGAATATACCGGTAATGGTTGAGTAAAGCAGTTACCGAGGCATAAGCTTCCAAACAACCCTTTCCGCCACATGGACAGGATACCCCATTGTGCTGCACAACAATATGACCTAATTCTGTGCCTCGATTTCTAAAACCTCCATAAAGTTTGCCATCAATCATAACCGCACCCCCAATTCCTGTACCGACCGTAAGAAAAACTACATCACTACAATTTTTTGCAGCTCCATAAGTCATTTCCCCGAGGCCCATTAAATTGGCGTCGTTATCTATTATAATATTATGGCCGGTCATATCCTGCAAAATTTCGCCCAAAGCCAGCTGCTCAAAGCCAGGTAAATTGTCTGCGCCTGCAATAACCTTATTGTTATCAATAATCCCGGGAAAACCAACACCCACCCCAAGGATAGGATTTTCAAACTT
Source organism: Pedobacter nutrimenti (assembly GCF_032678445.1). Classification (GTDB taxonomy): domain Bacteria; phylum Bacteroidota; class Bacteroidia; order Sphingobacteriales; family Sphingobacteriaceae; genus Pedobacter; species Pedobacter nutrimenti_A. Next base: position 39,785 of record NZ_JAVTSQ010000013.1, on the reverse strand, counting down.
TTTAGCGCAAGCCCCGATCGCTTCAGCAATAAGTACAATAATTGCCTCCTCGGTTTTTGCATTTTTCAGCGATACAATAGTAGAATATAAAATTTCACCATCCTGATTTACTACACCACATTTAAGAGAAGAACCGCCGACATCAATTCCGACGGCATATGACTGGTACATGCTCATATTATTTAAGTTTTACAGTCGCTAAAGTAAACTATAGTGCAGCAGCTGTAATTAGATTTCGGCTAAATAGCTTTCACTATTGTTTAATTTTTTAAAAACAGAGAGAGAAAACCATCGAAACTGAAATCCAGATGATTCTGCACATCTAAATAAACTTTAACCAATTTCAAACGATTTAAGATCATAATCAAAAGTGATTCTGTTTATACCCGCTTAATTTCACAGTTACAAAACAAATACAAATTAATATCTAAGATTCAAATCCAAACACTATGAGAAAAGCTTTTTGCTTAGTAGTGGTCGCAGCCATAATGGCTTTCAATTGCGGTGCTGCGCCAACACAAGATTCCCCATCATTAAATTGGTTCAAAAAAACAACCGAGGTCATTGCATTTCAGTTGAATAAAGCTGCACAAACCTATCAACCCGGTCAAAACCCGCGTTCTGTCAATCCGAACGGAACAGTAAGAACTGCTGGATTAACCGATTGGACCACGGGCTTTTTTCCAGGCAGTTTATGGTACGGGTATGAACTTACAGGAGATAAGAACCTAGCCGAAGCGGCTAAAAAATTCACATTGGCACTTGATTCTGTACGCAACATCACCAGTACGCATGATATGGGCTTTATGCTGTACTGTTCTTATGGCAATGCATTTCGCATAACTGGAGATAAAAGCTATTTACCCGTTCTTGCCGATGGGGTCAAACACCTTTATAACCGCTTTAATCCTAAAGTTGGCGTAATTAAATCCTGGGATTTCTCCTGGTGGCACTATCCTGTAATCATAGATAATATGATGAACCTGGAATATTTGTATTGGGGAGCTAAAGAATTTAAAAACCCAGACTATGCTGTTGCAGCCAATACACATGCCACTACAACCATGAAAAACCATTACAGGAAAGATTATAGTTCTTACCATGTGGTAGATTATGACCCAGCAACAGGCAAAGTACTGCGCAAGGCCACACACCAGGGTTTAACAGACGAGTCGGCATGGGCACGCGGCCAGGCTTGGGGCTTATACGGTTATACCATGTGTTATGAAAACAGTAAAGACCCTAAGTTTTTAGCACAAGCAGAACATATTGCCGCATTTATTATGAACCACCCGCGTACGCCAAAAGATAAAATACCAGTATGGGACTATGATGTGCACAATGCATTGGAGACCGAAGAAAGTGCGCCAAGAGATGCATCTGCTGCTGCGGTTATCGCTTCGGCTTTATTAGATTTAAGCAAGCAGGTAAAAAACGGAGAGAAATACGTTGATTACGCAGAGCAGATTTTAAAATCACTTTCTTCTGATGCTTATTTGGCCAAACCAGGAGAAAATAGCTATTTTATCCTAAAACATAGCGTAGGTGCTTTTCTCTATAATTCAGAAATTGATACGCCACTTGATTATGCAGACTATTATTATCTGGAAGCTTTAAAAAGGTATGCAGAGATTAAAAAAATAAATCACTAACCAAATTATATACTGATGAAAACACCAATTAATCTGCAAAAGTATGTGACCTTTGCCCTGTTATTTTTAACAACCGCATGCAGCAAAGAAGACAACGTATTAGCAAACCAAAAACAATCGCCAAGCTCTAATTTAACCAAAAAAGAATTGACTAATGCTCAAAATTTAACCTTTAATAACGGCGATACCATCTTGAATATAAACTACGAGAATGGCACCTTCAGCTCGGGTATCACAGGTGTAACGGCTACACATGCCACCGCAGCCGACGCCGCTTCCATGGTTAATCCTGCCGGCAATGGCAGCAACTATGCCATTGCTCATAAAATTGTGTATGGCGACTCTACTTATTTTTCGGACGGAGCTTATAGAAGCGAGAGCGATGTTGTATCCATACCCTCCGCCCGGTTTTTCCCCGGAGATGAACGCCGGTACGAATTTAGCGTCCTGTTGAAAGACTGGACACCCTGGGTTTCCGGGCCAACTTATGAAACCAACGTTTTTCAGCTAAAAGTATCCGGTAATTCAACCAGTGGTTCCGGCGTTCCGCTCCAGTTCCGCACGGCAAGGAACGCGATGCGGTTGCGTTACGAAGGCTCCTCCTCTATAAAAGACATTATACCTGATTTGCGGCCTTATGTGAACCAATGGCTCGATTTCAGGGTTGATGTTTTATGGGCCGATGGCCCAACCGGGTATATGAGAACCTATATGAAACTGCCTGGACAAAGTGATTATGTGCTGGTAGACGAAAAGACAAATTACCGCACCTTTGCCGGAAACGTGAGCATCGGAAACCTGGGGTACATTAAATGGGGTGTTTATGGAACTCAGGAAGGTCTTACACGCATTGCGTACCACGACAATATCAGGATCATCAAGCTTCCCCTACAATAAATGTAACCATTGACGGCAAAAAAGCGATATCAAACCATTTTATGTAAACAATAGATGAAAAGAACAATCATATATGGCCTTCTACTGGTCATCTTATCCCTTTCTAAAGTACAGGCGCAACAACATCCAATTGCTAAAGAAAGTTTTGCCTCTATCAACCTCAACTATCCCGGATTAGAAAAGGTAAAAAATGCCATTATGGCATCCAAATACAACGAAGCGGCACAAGAACTGCTGAATTACTATCGCAAAAAAAACAGCAATAAAGAACCCGATTTCAGCAATGGAGAAAAAACCGTTGATCCAAACAGTCCGCTGGATCCATCCAACAGAGCTGCTGCAGACAGCGCTCTGCTCCACAAATTTCAACCGCAAAAAGGCTATGGATTTTTCGATTATGGTAAAGACATCAACTGGCAACTATGGCCTGTAAAAGACAATGAGGTACGCTGGCAGCTACACCGGGTAAAATGGTGGCAATCGCTGGCACTGGCCTATCGCAGCACCAAAAATGAGAAATATACAAAGGAGTGGATGCTTCAATTTGCAGACTGGGTAAAGAAAAACCCTTTCGGCCTTTCAGAAGATAATGACCGGTTTGCATGGAGACCACTGGAAGTATCGGATAGGTTGCAAAGCCTGGTACCCACCTTTTCGATTTTCGTAAATTCACCTGAGGTAAGCCCCCAGTTTCTGATGTACTTCTTAAATAATTACCATAAACAGGCACAGTATATCCCTACGCATTATGCCACAGCAGGCAACCACCGCCTCTTTGAAGCCCAAAGAGAATTATTTGCAGGTACTTCCTTCCCCGAATTGAACGATGCTCCTGAATGGCGTAAAAGCGGTATTGAAGTACTGAATGCTGAAATCAAGAAACAAGTGTATCCGGATGGCGTACAATTTGAGCTATCGCCTGTTTATCATGCCAGTTCTATTGATATCTTTTTAAAGGCTTATCGTACAGCACAGAAAGCCCATGTCGAAAATGAATTTCCTGCAAGCTATAAGCAGACGGTAGAAAGAATGGTCATGGCTTTTATCAGCATTACTTTCCCTAACTACAATCAACCTATGTTTGGCGACTCATGGTTGGCCGAAAAAAGATTTAGAATACAACAATTCCAATCCTGGCTGGAAGCTTTTCCTAAAAACGACGCGCTCAGGTATTTTGCCACGGATGGAAAAGAAGGGAAAACACCTGACTTTTTATCCAAAGGACTTACCACAGCGGGCTTTTACACTTTCAGGAATGGATGGACGGATCAGGCAACCATCATGATTTTGAAAGCCAGCCCTCCGGGAGAATTTCATGCCCAGCCAGACAATGGTACATTTGAGCTTTGGGTAAATGGCCGCAATTTTACCCCCGATGCCGGATGTTTTGTATACAGCGGAGATGCCGAAATCACTAAAATGAGAAACTGGTACAGACAGACCAGAGTGCACAGTACACTTACATTGAACAATGAGAACATGGTGATTACCAAAGCGCAGCTCAACAAATGGGAAACCAATAAAAATCTCGATATACTGACCTATACCAACCCAAGTTACGCGGATCTGAACCATCAGCGAAGTGTATTGTTCATTAACCAAAAGTATTTTTTAATCATTGATAAAGCCATTGGCAAAGCCACCGGAAACTTGGGTGTGCATTTTCAACTGAAAGAAGACAGCAAACCCGTATTTGATCAAACTGGTTCTAAAGTTTATACCAATTATGCTGATGGGAACAACCTGTTAATTCAATCCTTAAACACAGACAAAGTGACCCTTCATGAAGAAGAGGGAAAAGTATCTTATGCTTATCAAAAAGAATTGAAAAGACCTGCTTTTGTGTTCGAAAAGCAAAAAAACGATGATAAAGCACAACGATTTGTAAGTGTGGTTTATCCTTACACAGGTCATAAAGCACCTCAAATAAGTATTCAAGAAAATGCTGGTAATGATTTTGAAAACGGCAACATTAATCTTTCGATTACGATTGATGGCAAAAAAAGCGAAATTAAAACACGAATTAAATAAACACAAGATGCAGCTGCCTGAAAAGGTACGATCGTCATTGGTAATTAGCTAAAGCGGTCGTCATGCTGAATTTATTTCAGCATGACGATTCGCATAACATGTCTTATCTATACTATCATGAATAAAAAATTAATCTTTGTCGTATTGCTATATTTCACTGTTTTCAATACCATAAAAACCTACTCACAAAGTGATAAAATGCAATGGTGGCAGGAAGCCAAATTTGGCCTCTTTCTGCACTGGGGCTTATATTCGGTTACAGCTGGCGAATGGAAAGGCCACCCCGCTATTGGGAACGAACACCTCATGTTTGGTGAGAAAATCCCGTTAAAAGAATACAGCAAAATTGCTGAAGCCTTTAACCCCACAAGCTTTAACGCCGATTTCTGGGTAAAAAGCGCGAAGGATGCAGGCATGAAATATATCGTTATTACGGCTAAGCACCACGATGGTTTTGCGATGTTCAACTCCCCCAGTGATGATTACAACATTGTAAAGACTACGCCTTATCATCACGACCCGATGAAAGATTTAGCTGCGGCTTGTAAAAAGTACGGGCTTAAAATGTGTTTTTACTATTCTTTAGGCAGAGACTGGGCAAGCCCGGAGTCTACCTGGATCAAAGAAGGCAGCAAAGCAGGCAATACCTGGGATTTCCCTGATGAACAGACCAAAGACAACAATAAATACATTGAAAACAAGGTAAAACCTCAGTTGAAGGAATTGCTCACACAATATGGTCCAATCGGTGTGATCTGGTTCGACACCCCCGAAGGCACCCCACCTGCACAAAGCGAAAGCTTGCGTAAATTAATCCTTTCCATCCAACCCAATTGCATCATCAACAGCCGTATAGGCAACGGGTTTGGCGATTATGCCGTAAGTGAGCAGAAAATTATAGCTGGAGCAGAATTGAAACCTTGGGAAAGCTGTATCACAATGAGTGGAAAATGGGGTTTCAACAAATTTGACAAAGCCTGGAAAACGCCCGAATTGCTGGTGCGTCATTTGGTAGAAATTGTTTGTAAAGGCGGTAATTTGCTTTTAAACATTGGTCCAAATAGCCTGGGTGAACTACCGGAACAAAGCCTTAAAAACCTTTCGGCCATTGGCAACTGGATGAAAATAAACAACGAAGCCATTTACGGCACCAAACCCTGGACCACAGTAAGCGAATATGCCCTGAATGTAACCGATGTGAGAGCAGATGTTATGGGTAAATCGAGTAATGATTTTACCTCGAAAAAAATTAACCCAGACCTTTATTTTAATCAGAAGGAAAATAACATTTATGTTTTTGCCAGAAGTTGGACAGCGCCTGCTATGGCATCTAAGAGTTTAGCCCAAATCAAAAATATTAAAAGCATTGCACTGCTGGGCAGTAAGGAAAAAGTAAAATGGCTGTTGCAGGCTGATAGTTTAGTCATCAGCATGCCCCAAGTCAAAACCGAAATTCCAGTATATGTGTTTAAAATAACAACTAAATAGTATTCAGTAAATTTGTATAAAAAGAGAGAGGGCGATGACACCCTCTCTCCTTTTATACAATTGATTTATTGGTAAGTAAACCAAACCGTGGCCTTACACTCCTTATCTGAGCTTGCCCTTACCCAGTGAGCGCTAAATCCTTTAGGGAATTCGTAATTAAGCGTTTGTCCGGCTTTAACAAAAAAGGTTTTATAAGTATGAAAACCGGCTAAATCGAAATCAACTTCAAGAGTAATGTTGACATCTTTATCTGTGGTGATCTCTACTTTCTTCTGATCGTAGCCGGTCATTAAATAAGGAAGTGACGGATCCTTTGCTTTTACACTGCTATTCTTCCAGACACCACCCTGACCAACAGGCTTGCCCATTTTCCACATATCATCAATCCCTCCGTACCATAAACCATTGCTCGAATTACCAAAGTAGTGGTCGTCTGGTTTGGCATTTTTACGGGTACCACTAAGCACCAGCAATCCGCGCCATGTACAAAAATCGACTATTTTTTTATGATGCGTGGTAATAGGGCGCATAGCCAAAAAGCCGGCTTCGCGACCAACTTCGTAAAAAGTGCCTTGAATGTTAAGCATAAACCGCTCTGATTCTACCTCGCGTTTGTCTCTGTATGGAAAGGTTTCATATAGCTCTGAGGTTTTAGGCAAGCGGAATGTCCCTGTTTTGTCTTTAATGATTACTGAAGCTTCGTCTATGCTATAACTCTTCTTAAGCGCAAGTAGACGCAGCATTTGGGAAGTACTATCAGCTGTATTTGTTATTGTAGTAAGTTTTTCATCAACTTCGCTATATTTCTTACTGTTGATATTGAACACCTGCAGGTTCTTATTAAAATTAGAAGGACGTATTAAACTGGCATCGAACTCACTTTTGTCTTTAATTGCAGCAAGTGTGCTAAACATTGGATCTTGCTTCTCCTGCATTTTCCCTGTAAAGTGGAAAAAAGCGGTTGCATTACAATCTGCGTCGGTCTTAAAACGCACCCATGTTGCCTGAAACTGAGCTGGAAATATAAAATACTGGTAACCGTTGGCGGCTACGTTGATGGTTTTATAATCTTCCCATTGGTTGCGTCCTGTTTTATCTATTTGAATGGTAAACGAAACAGATTTATCGGACGTCTGTGCAAGATGTAGTATTTTTTGATCGAAGCCATTCACTAAAAAAGGATCTGAAGGCACACCTGCTTTTACATCGTCCTTATCCCATGGGCCTCCCCAGCCAGTGGCACCTCCCCATGTCGTCAAATCATTCCATTGGCCAAACCAGAGATTAGATTGAGCTCTTCCGGCCATAGGATTTTCTAAAACAGTAGTCTCATCCGTAGCGATCACAATCTGGTTGTTCCAATTACAGAAATCGGGTATATAGCGCAAATGGCTGTTTATTGGTTTAATGCCACCGCTATTAACTCTGGAGAAAGTTTTTGGAAAATCATACATCATGGCATGCATATCCATTAACATTTTACCATTACCCACCTCTCTGATGCGCGGCCATTCTGTATACCATCCACCCCAATGATCGTAGGTATGCGCCGCTTTTGGCAAACGATAAGAATACCATTGACCAGCATCTAATAATTTCAAAATTACCGAACGCCTGTCCCAGCCAATACTCCAGAGCGGACTTTTGTCATCAGGTGAACCATAAATACCACCCGGACCAGTGACATCAGTAAACTGTTTGCGCTCAATGATTTTCCAGGTATTTCCATCCCAGCTTGCTAAAACGCCTTTTTCTTCAGCATTATGAGGTACATCACCAACTTTTAAAATATCTTTTGTGAGTTTAAAAATCGCATCCTCGCCATTATTGGCAACCACCAGAAGATTTTGCGCCGTATAAGCCCCTTTACCATGCCATCCAGGCACCGGTTTCTCAAAAAGTTTTTTCACGGCCAGCGAGTGTACGTTTACTTCGTACACTTTACCTTCCATATCGTAAAAATAGACCATATTGGCCGGGTCAGTTAAATGACGTGCAGTGGCTGTCATCCTGCCTGGCATTACGGAAAATGGAATTACCCTTATTTTACCCTGATCATCAATAAAATAATTACTGGTAATTAACTGTTTGGATTCTTTGTGGATCATCCGGTTTGCAGGTGTACCTCCGATACTTTCGGGATGGACTGTAACATTAAGCTGATCATCAATGCTATATAGCTTATCAGAACTTCCATTTGGCATATGTGGCGAGTAGGTTACCATCCAAAGTTTACCAGCCCAGGGTGTAATGGCACCAATGCCATTTTCACCACCATCACCGTAGCCTTTAGGTCTGGGTACACCCGGTTTTAGCCATTCTTGCTTATCCCAGCTTTCGTTAAATGTTGCCAAATGCGGATAAACACCACTTACTTGCAGCGGTCTTGTTTGAGCATAGGCCAAATGAGTTGTAAAGATGACAGAACTTAATAAAGCGCTGAATCTTAATATCGGGTTTCTTTTCATGTGTGTAGTTAAATGGCCGAAAAAAACACTTTCGGCCATTATGAATTAGTAATTTGGATTCTGTGTTAACTTAGGGTTCAGGCGCACTTCAACCGCAGGCAATGGCCATACATATTGTTTGCTTTTATCAAAATTTCGCGTAAATAGAATTTTCACATCGCTCCCAAATCCTGAATAATCTGCAATACCATCTGCATCAATTGGTGTTACACCTGGAAATGGCCATTTTGCCCTGTTCTGGTTGGCAGGATCTGGTAAGCCTATTACAGGTTTAGTCAATGCTTTTTCGGCCAGTTTCCATCTGATCAGGTCCATATAACGTAAGCCTTCAAAAGCAAATTCTACCCTTCTTTCCCGCCTTACAATTTTTTTGAGTTCAGTTAAATCAGTAGTAGTTACGGCAGGATAAGAGGCCAGCTGAGTTACAGGAACACCATAAGCCCTTGCCCGCACTTTATTCAGGGCATCTAAAACAGTTGCATCGGCCTGGCCCAATTCTACTTTTGCTTCAGCATAGGTGATCAATATTTCAGCGTAACGGATAATAATGGCATCATTATCTTCAACATGAGCATCAGACCAACTCTGTTCAATTCCTTTCTTAAAAACAAAACCTGTGAAACTGGCAAATGGCGCTACTGAACGCGTATCATTATTGTTTACTTTTCTGCCCAATTTAGAACTCCACACCTGCGTGGAATCTGGATGAGGCGTATAGTTATAACCCAACCAATAGGTATTGAAAGGGACTACGGTTGCTGCCAAACGCGGATCACGATTTGCAAAAGGATTTAACGGATTATACAAAGAAGATTCATTAATCGGTTTTCCATCTGTGCACTCAAAAGCGTCCACCAATTCTCTGGTTGGCATTGTTGCTCCAAATCCGCCCGCATTACGCGTTAAGATATCATCAGGCACAGAAGATACTTTTTGGGTCTGATCTCGTGGTATGCTTAAAATAATTTCGGTACTCTGCTCACCTGCTTTCTGAAATAATGTTGAATAAGAATTATTCAATGTATATGCTCCCGCCCCCGTTAATTCCATTACAGCCAACGACGCCGTTCTGGCAGTTTCCCAATCACTCATATACAATGCCGTTCTAGCTTTTAACCCCAAAGCGGCCCCCTTTGTTAATCTTTTAACTGCAGCACCGTAGCTTTGTGGCAAATTTTGAACAGCAAAATCGTATTCGGACTTCAAAAAATTATAAATATCTGCTTTTGTTGTCTTTCCAACATTACTTGCCTCTTCAATAGTTTGTGTTTTTAAAATTAAGGGCACATCTCCAAAATGCGTAATCAATTTAGTGTATTGAAACGCTCTGATCAATCTCATCTCGGCCTCAAGTCTGGTCATTATAGCTGCCGGCGTATTGGATGCAGCCTTATTTTTATTTTCTAAAAAGGTATTGGCACGGGCAATAGCCTTATAGCAATTCTGATAAAAAGTTTGCACGTTGCCATCCGAAGAAGACAAACTACCAGCAATTACCGGATTACCTCCTGAACCCCCGCGATAAAAACAATTATCAGAAAAGAACTCTTCCCAGGCACCTGTACTTTCCTTTACCGGTGTCCAAAAGTCCAAGCGATATAAATCGTTTACGGCAAGCTCCAGTTCGTTCTGGTTTGAATAAAAATTACTTGAGCCTGGACTCGACAAAGGATTTAAATCTAGCTTTTTACAAGAATAACTGCAGAAAGCCAATAGCAATATGGTGATAAATAATTTTTTCATTAGTATATAATTAATTTTAATGGTTATGAAGCTATCATAAGCATATTCATTGCTGTTTGTAAGCGGTATGCTTATGATGGTTTCATTTTGTTAAGTATTTGACTTTTAAAATTTAACTGCTACGCCTCCCAAAAAAGTGGTTACAATTGGATAACTTGCATTTCCAGATTCGGGATCAGCATATTTTGGAAATTTGCTGCTGGTTAAGAAATCATTGGCTGCAATATAAATCCGTACAGACTGGAGCCCTATCTTCTTTAATAGTTCTGAATTACTAAAAGTATAACCCAGTGTAGCATTCTTCAACCTGAAATATGATCCATCTATCAACCAGAAATCAGAACTGGCATAGTTGTTTGTACTGCTGGTGTTGGATAGCCTTGGATATTGTACAACCAGATTTTGATCTGCGCTATTGGTTTTGCTCCAAAAATTACCATCCAATAGTGTAGGAAAGTTACCAAATTGCTCCTGAAATGGCCTTATCACATCATTATTTAATCTGCTTAATCTTTTGCCTACTCCTTGAAAAACCACACTAAAATCGAATCCTTTATAGCCAACATTGATGTTACCTCCGTATTGGTACCTTGGTAAAGAACCACCAAGTAAAACACGGTCATTGGCGTTGATAATTCCGTTCTTATCCACATCAACATAACCAATATCACCAGCCGTAACAGCAGAACTTGTTTTGGCTACGCCACTTGCAGCTGCAGTGGTTTGATAGATACCCGTCGATAAATAACCATACCACTCATTAAACTGGCTACCTTCCATATTGACCTGCTGACCATTGATCTCCTGACGGGTACTGTTCATGTTTTTGATCTCACTTTTAGCATCAGCAATATTAAAACCGGCACTATAAGTAAATTCTCCAATTTTATCTTTCCAGTTTATGCCGAGTTCCCAGCCGTAAACATTTAAAACCCCCGCATTTTGAATTGGCCTGTCATAGCCAAGGTTATAGGGTATATCCAATGAAAGCAAAATATCTCTGGTGCTTTTTTTATAGTAATCTGCAGTAACACTTAACCGATTAGTTAAAAAGGCGGCATCAATACCTATATCAGATGATTTGGTTGTTTCCCATTTGATATCATTGATCGCATAGATAGTTTGTGCAGCAGTAGTTAAGGGTACCAATACCCCATTTTGATAAAACAGAGCAGTATTAGAAAGATCAATTAGCGCTTGCGATGGATAGTAGTTTTGCTGATAATCTCTATCCTGGGCCGGATTAAAACTACGCGCACTTTCTTTATATGGATTAATAATCCGTTGATTACCTACACTTCCATAAGAGCCCCTTAATTTAAGGTAGCTAATCCATTTAACACTTTTCATAAAGTTCTCTTCAGAAATGTTCCATCCCGCAGAAAAAGAGGGAAAGGTAGCACCACGAAATCCCGGTGCAAACCTTGATGACTGATCGTAACGCAAATTGGCCTGTAAATAATATTTACCCATATAATCGTAGGTTAACCTCCCAAAAAGAGAATGAAGGCTCTCCTGATTTGCATCACTGGAATTATCTCTTAAGAGCTGCGAGCCGACACTTAAATATGGGTAATCGGTTAAAGCGAAGCCATCTCTACCTGCGCCCAGTGTTTCGTAATTAAAATAGATACTCTCGAAACCCGCCAAAGCACTAAAATTGTGTTTATCATTAAAACTTTTAGTGTAATTGGCCAGAAACTGACTATTTAACTGATAAGTTTCAGTCCGTACTTCTCTTAAGGTTGTTAATGCAGTGTTACTGGAAGAACTCGCTGAACCATCTGCATTCGTGTAGGTGATTTTCTTCGAAAATGCCTTGCTCTTATCAAAATCGAATGTTGGCGCAACTTGTGCGGTTAAGGTTAAATCCTTTAGAGGTTTAAAATTTAATGCCAACCTACCCTGTAACTGGTTTAACCCTGCAGTATAAGTACCACCTTCATTTAATTGAGCCAATGGATTACGTCCATCTTTTGCAATGGCATATGCACCATTGGTATAGGTAGCAGCATAGATTGATGGCATTAGTCTAGCCTCATAAATAGCACTTTGCCCGCTAAATGGATTGTCTACCGGTCTTAATCCATCAATCCTTCTATAAGCTAAATCGACATTTGCATTGAACTTATCGCTTAATTTTATATCGTTGTTTACCCTAAACTGGTAACGCTCATAATCGTAGTTATTATAAAAAGCACCTATTTTCTGATAGCCAAATGAAGCTTTTGTTTTTAATTTATCTGTACCAGAGGTAAAGCTTAAATTATGTTCCTGCCGAGGGGCATACTCCCTGGTTAAGATCAGGCTTTGCCAATCGGTATTTCCAAATGGAAACAGGTCAGGAGTTGCGGCTCTGTGCGCATTGAAGTTTACGATATAATCATTTGCGTAAGGTCCGGTTGCCGCCCCATCGTTAGTAGCCTGCTCATTAAAATATTTCATATAAGTAGGCGAGTTAACGTAGGTTGGTAAAGCTGTAGGTTTTTGCAGGGCATAGTCAAAAGTATAGTCTAAATTCGAAGCTCCGCTTTTGCCTCTTTTAGTGGTAATCAAAATCACACCCGCAGCACCCCTCGATCCATAAATAGAAGCAGATGCGGCATCTTTCAATACCGTAAGCGTTTGTATATCATTTGGATTAACCAAATCCATACTGCTTACCGGGATACCATCTACCACCACCAATGGCGAATTGGTATTTAATGAAGTAACTCCCCTGATCTGAACAGTGGCTCCGGCACCTGGTGCCGAACTGCTACGGGTAACGGAAACCCCTGGAATTGCCCCTTGCAAAGCTTCTGAAACTTGTACAGTTGCCCGGCCTACAATATCTTCAGCGCTTATTGTAGAAATGGCTCCTGTTAAATCTTTTTTCTTTTGTGTACCATACCCGACGACAACCACATCCCGCAAGTTTTGACTTGCATCACTTAGGGCAATCTGTAAAAGTTTACCCGTAAGTTCTACCAATTGTTCCTGATAGCCAATAAATGTAACCCTTACATTTTTCGTTTCCTGCGGAACACTAAAGTTAAATTCTCCGTTGTCATTCGTCGTTGTCCCTATTTTAGTTCCCGGAACAATAATACTCACACCCCGGATTGGCATTTTTGTACCTGCATCGACAACTTTGCCTGATACATTTCTGGTTTGTGCCAGTGCCACGTACTGGAGTCCCAGAAACATGACAATAAGAAGTAATTTTCTTTTCATTTATATTCGGTTTGGTTTATCTAAATTTAGACACAGGATAAGGGACTAGACTTACAATGCCTTAGTCAAAGCCTTAGTCAATATTTTAAACAACCCAAACCACTAATCAACAGACCGTTAGCCACAAATGGAAACACATTCTGAACAGGTTGAAAATTCAATATTCTTTAAACAGCTGGATATTTGCTGCCAAAAAATAGCTGAACAGGTTACTGAAAAACCAGTGGCAGAATGGACCAATAGCGATTACGTAAAACTGAGTGCCTTACTGTCCCGAAAAACTAAAGTCCATTTAAGTGAAAGCACCTTAAAAAGAATATTCGGGAAATCAAAAACTTCAGCACGTTATTACCCGCAAAAGGCAACTCGGGATGCGCTTGCACAGTTTATTGGTTGCAGGGATTGGTATGAGTTTGAATTAAAAACCCCCATAACAGATGGCCCAAACTTATCAAAACCCGATCCCGTTGTAAGTGTTGCTCCAGCTGTAAAAAAAGACAGGTCATTAAAAAAAACAGTCTTGCTATCTATACTTTTAGTTTGCATTGTCGTTACTGCCATCTTGCTGATAAGGTTTCCTCATTCTACGGAACAGTCTGCTGAAAATGTGCATTTATACTGCTTAAATCCTGAAGGCCAGACTCCTCACTCAGCTATATTTAAATTAAATGTAAAAGGTGAATTACCCGATTCCATGTCAAACTTTGAAATTGATTTCGGCGACGGCAGGCTAAAGAGATCCAATTTCAGGGATAGCCTGGTTAACCATTATTACGAAGTTCCGGGAAGGTATTATCCAAAGTTGTATTATAAAAATAAAGTAATTGATACCGGTTATGTCTATCTTCAAACAAAAGGCTGGAGCGTTACAGGGTCCATGCAATATGATACCACACGGGTATACCCTATTTCAAATACAGGAACTACAATCGAAGAAATTCCAAAAATATCTGAAGACGAGATTATTAACGCGGGTATTGATAACAAAAAAACTTTTTTTATTGCATTTACCAATATCAAACCGACCAATCTCAGCGGAGATAATTTTGAACTTTCAACTCACCTTACAACTTCTAAAAACAGAGCTGGGGTGAGGTGTTCACAAGCTGATGTTACCGTGTTTGGCGAAACTGATTACCATTCTTTTGACATCATGAAACTGGAATGTGCGGCATTTACATCTTATAAATTTTCAGAAAATTATAAAGAAGGCAAAAAAAATGATTTAAGGGAACTTGGTCACGATTTAAGTAATGGAGGAGATGTAAAACTTCGGGTAGAAAATCAGCAGATCAATTTATATGTTGGCTCCAAAAATGTACTTACAAAACCTTACAAAAAGCCTATTGGTAAGATCATGGGGGTTAAAATATCGTTTTCAGGAATAGGTCGTTTTGACAACTTCCAATTATCAGACCTGAAAACGAAGGAAAAATTCTAACAATTTTAACACCCTATCCAAGCTCGCACCCACTCCGGTCTCCTCCCCCTCTGCAATTGCTACCGAAAATTCTCGTACGCTGCGGAAAGACCTCAGAGATCTGCGGGCTTCTTCAGCCCGCCTGATATCGTTAGTCTTGAAGCAGCTGTACAGAATTTTCGACTATAAATGCTCTACCCTACCCCCATAGCAATTTATAACGGCGCCCCTGTTCCCGGCAAAGCAAAATATACGGCATCTGCCCTGGCATAAGTACCTGCTGTATTATAGTAAGTCCGTACATACCCGTTTGTTCCGGCCATAAAATTATACGTACCTAAGAAAACCCAACCGGACGTACCCGCTGTGAAGTCGACGTACTTAGTGGTAACTATACCCGAATGCGTAATATTTACTTTTGACTGCGGATCAGAGTTTGCATTAACTATCTTATAAAGATAAACATCATAATTCCCATCAGAAGGGATATTTGGATTCCATTGAGCATATTGCCCACTTACACCCGCATATCTGCTGGCAGAGTGCTGGTACCCCAAAAGACTGCTGTTACTCCAGGTGCCAGCTTCGCTATAACCAGCCCCCATATCACTGATCAAAATACCTGAATCGTCCGGTAAGGCAAAACGTTTATCATACATTTCAACCTTATCTACTTTAAGCGATTGCCCATCTGGCCCGGTGGTGCTAAATCCGATTACGGCCTGGTTAGAACTGACCACAATGTTATCTAGTGTCACTTTGGTCCATTCAGCAGCAACAGGTATATCAACAGATCGATTTGTACCGCCTATATTTGTGGCCTCCATTTTTGCACTGGTCATCCCGGAAGTTTTCTTCACCCAGGCAGTTAACCGATACGTCCCATTGGGGATATAGTTCAGCAAATGTTTAGAAGTGGTACCGTTTGTTCCCGTTTTACCATCTTGTTGCAAATAACCTTTACCATCGTAGGCCGTGCCGTCAAAAACCACACGTACACCATCTGTTGTACTGTTGTTATAAATACCATCATATACCACCCAACTCACTACCTGTTCAGAAGATACACCACCAACCTCAAAACTATTGTTTCCAATGATATTGGTTAAGATCGGCTTATTGTAATAGCGGAAATAATCTACTTTCATGCTTGCTCCGGGCTCAGGATTACCTCCTGTAGACCATTTTGTATTTGCCAGTGCAGATAACCAGACTTCCATTGGCGAGTAGGCTATTGTCTGGTAATTGTAGCGGAAACGCTCCACCCCGTTAATATAATAAATTACTGTATTGGGCAGCCATTCAAAAGCTACATCAATCCACTGGTCTAAATCCATATAGCTTTCACTAAACCTGTTGAATGCGGCCGATGTCGATTCTGCCGGACAATCACAAGCGGGCCTGTTTAACCAGAAATTGGTTTTGCCGTAGTTCATGTAAGAATCTAATTCAATCCCATCAATTTCGATCAGTTTGTTATCCGTAGGGACCAGATCATTTTTTGCAGCCTCTTTATATTCTGTACCGGTTGTCTCTCCTGTTGTGATGCCCATACCATGGGTCCAGAAAGATTCATGTAAACCATTAGCGCCTTTATAGAATTTAATACGGGCTTCATAGTATCCGTAACCGAAAGTTTTTTTACTGATAACGCCACCTCCGCTAATATCATTGTTACCATCATTATCCCAATCCACATCATCACGGTAAGCTATATTCAAATAACCGATGCTATCTTGCGTAACCAGCGACACATTCTCCCGCTTGTTAAAGCCTCCCGTATACTTACCTGTTTCGCGGTAATACCAAGCATTAGGGTCTACTACAGAATTGTTGAAATTTTCCTCGTAGGCTAAGACATATCCGGAAGGTGCCGGGGTGCTTACGCTCATCTTTTTGTTCAGCTTATATGTCCCAGCCGTTTCCTGTTCCGTATGAGGGATGTTTTTTTTACAGGATACGGCGAACAAGGCCATCAACGCGAGGCATTGCAATAAATAATCGTTCTGTTTCATGTTTATATTTTGGTTAAACTTTTGCTAACTATTGTGATACCGGAGGCGAACCGCCGGATAAGGTAACCGCAACCGCATCGGCGATTACTTTTTTGCCTTTAGCACTGGCGTAATTGCGGATATAATTCGTTGCCTCCGCCCCAAATTTATAGTTACCCAAAAACACCCATCCAGGCTCAGCTGCAGAGTAATTTAGATATTTAACAGCTGTACCACCGTCGTATTTGATCTCAATTTTGGCATGATCATCCGCATCTTTCGAAATGGCTCTGTAGATGTATACATCGTAATTTCCTTTGGGCTGTACAGGGAGTTTCCATTGTGCAAAAAGCCCCTCGCTACCATCAGACATACGCACCGAGCTATTGTTGTAACCTTTAACTGCATTGCCCCAGATACCGCCTTCATGCGGGCTAAAATTAAAGCTGCCCTTAAACGGGCCTGATTCACTATAGCCATGTTCCAGTTCATTCACTATTACAGGCCATTTTTTTGTTGGGTTATCTACTGCTTTATCAAATAACTCTACCTTATCCAATTTGAGCCATTCGCCATCCGCACCTGTGGTATTAAATTCGACAGTGGCCGTATTTGACTTAATTACGATATTGTCAAGGGTTATTTTGGTCCAATTATTGGTTGGAGGGATACTTAGATCAAATGATTTAGCGCCCGGTTGCAAAACACTCATGGTTGCCTTTTTCATTCCCTCCGACCTTTTAACCCACGCAGTTAATGTATAGGTACCGTTAGGGATATAATTCAATTCATATCTGGAAGCGATAAAAGGCACATCAGATCTGCCATCCTGTTGCAGATAGCCTTTTCCGTCATAAGCTGTTCCATCGTACACCACCCGGCAGCCATCGGTCTTTTCATTATTGTAAATTCCATCGTAAATTATCCAGTTCCTCACACTTTCAGTTGCTCTACCATCAAACTCAAAACTATAATTACCAATTAGGTTAGCATATAGAGGTTTATGGTAGTATCTAAAATAATCTACTTTCATGCTCGCTCCGGGCAATGGTTCCCCTTTAAACCAGATGTTATTGGCAAGTGCTGTCAGCCAGACTTCCATCGCGGCGTAGGAGGGGGTGGTAAAACTGTACCTGTAGCGCTCTACACCATTAATATAATACTTTACCATGCCTGGCAACCATTCAAAACCAACATTGATCCACCCATCTAAATCCATATATGCAGGGTCGAATCTGTTAAATGCTGCTGCTGTTGATTCCGGGATGCAATCACAGGCTTTTTTATTAAACCAATAATTGGTTTTGCCGTAGTTCATGTACGAGTCCAGCTCGATGCCATCAATTTCAATTGCCACATTGTCGGTTGGTCTCAAATCTCGTTTTGCTGCTTCACTATAGGCTGTATCTCCTGTTTCGTTTACATCAATTCCAAGCCCATGGTTCCAAAAAGACTGGTGTAAACCTTTGGATCCTTTGTAAAATTTTATTCTCGCTTCGTAGTATCCATAGCCAAAAGTTTTAGTGGAAATTACCCCTCCTCCACTTAAATCAGATACGCCGTCTTTATTGTAATCCGTATCTTTTTTATAAGCTATATCAAGATAACCTACACCATCTTTGGTGATGACAGAGACATTTTCCTTTCGATTAAACCCACCGGCAAACAATTGGCTGTTGTGCCGATAGAACCACTCAGACTGGCTTAAAGCATTCCCGTTAAACTCTTCTTCGTAGGCCAACTGATATCCGGCAAGCGCACCAGACAGCGACTTACTTTTATTAACCGTTTTTTTTACCGTTTCTTGAGCAAATACCTGTCCAACAGGCAACAACATCATCAACATACCCACTGATAACAACAGGGGGCCAATTCTAAATCTATACATATTCGTTTTGTTATATTTGTTTTTTTATCCTTATTCATTCCTGGAGGCCATTGCTATTAATAAACCTTCTCCTGCACCTTGCAGAAATGATCTGAATTCGCTTCAGTTCAGGCAATAGTATTTACCTGCGCGTATAAATGATATACGGCATGAGGTGATAACCCAGGAACATGTTATACTATACTTTTCTTAAATTTTGATCTAATTGATATTTCTGATCTTTGACGGCACTAAATTTAACGGTCTTATCTCCATACCTAACTTTACAACTTCCCCCATTTTTAGAACGAATGTTAACCCTTGTCAGCTCGCTGTTTTTCCAGAACAGATCAACCACAAAACCGCCACGGCCAACCAGACCACGGATACTCCCATCTTTCCACTGCGCGGGCAATGCCGGCAATAAAAGAATCTCTTCATTTTGGCTCTGCATCAGCATTTCGGCAATTCCTGCAGTGTTACCAAAATTGCCGTCAATCTGAAAAGGTGGGTGGTTATTGAACAGATTCGGTAGCGTACTTTCATTAAATGTTTCCATTAACATTTTATAGGCGTGGTTGCCTTCTTTCAACCTGGCCCAAAAACAGATTTTCCATGCCTTACTCCAACCTGTTCCTCCATCACCCCTAACCGTCAGGGTCTTTTTAGCGGCTGCTGCCAGGGCTGGCGTGGCCTCCAACGAAATCTGATTACTTGGAAATAATCCATACAAATGTGAAATATGCCTATGTTGCGGCTCAGTTTCCTCATATTCTTCTATCCATTCCAGCAATTGGCCTTTTGACCCCACCCGCATAGGTGCAAGCTTTGAACGTTTCTCTATCAGCTGTTCACTAAAGTCTTTATCCAGGTGCAATACGCTGGCAGCTTTAGCACTGATCGTAAATATGTCATAAACAATCTGGGTACTCATCGTAGTCCCCATATCAACACTATACTCCTTACCATCCGGTCCTTTAAACTTATTTTCCGGTGAAGTTGACGGTCCCGATACCAACCATCCGTTTCTCGGGTCTTTAACTAAAAACTGATCATAAAACGATGCAGATTCCTTTATCAATGGGTAATATTTTTTCAAAAATTCCCGATCACCTGTATACAGATAATGTTCCCATAAATGGGTGCATAGCCATGCAGCACCGTCCTGAAACAGTAAACCAGCACTTCCCCTGAGTTCATTGACGCCCCAGGGTGTGCTTCGGGTAGACAACTCCCAACCAGGCATGCCATAGCGTTCTCTGGCCGACTTTTTCCCTGCCGGGTACATGCGCTCGATCTGCCTGAACATTGGTTGGGTAAGCTCAGACAAATTAGTCACTTCTGCAGGCCAGTAATTCATTTGAAAATTAATATTAACAGTAAAATCAGAAAACCAGGCTGGCTTAAAATCTTTGTTCCAGATGCCCTGCAGATTGGCCGGCAGGCCACCTGGACGGGAGCTGGAAATCAGCAGGTAACGCCCATACTGAAAAAACAGGGCACAAAGCTCATTATCATTACTTTCCTTTGCCTTTTTAAGCCGCTCATTGGTCGGGAGGTTGTTATTGATTGATGAACCCAGATCAATGGCTACCCGATCGAAGTAGTACCGATAATCTTTAATATGAGCTGCAAGAATTTGCTGATAATTCTTTTTAGCAGCTGCCGTTATGGTTTGCTGGCATTTTAGTTCAGGTTTTTCAGCCCAAAAATTAGTGGAGGCGGTCAGCAGAATCAGGACTTCGTCTGCCCCTGTAACGCTGAGCTTGTCTCCGGTATAATTAACAGCGCCGTTAACTGGGATGATTTTTAATTGACTATAAAAAGTTGATCCTCCAAAATCATTTGTTCCGGTAATCAGCAGTCCGTCTTTACCTTTTGACACTGTAGTTGCTCCCCGTTCACGGTTTAGTTTCAGGTCAAAGCTTATCTTTGCTTTTTCACTGCAGGTCAGTTTTAAAACCATAATATGATCAGGTGCACTGATAAAAGCTTCTCGTTTAAAACGAACCTTGTCTGCGGTAAATTCGACCGTACTGGTTGCATTGTTCAGGTCCAATGTTCTCCGGTAATTACTTACCGTACCGGAAATATTCTTAAAATCAATATACAGATCCCCAAGGGGCTGATAGGCACCATAGCGGGGATCGTTTACGGTGGTGCAATATTTAGTGACCAACTCTTCAGCCTTGCTGTAGTTCCTGTCAAATAACAACTGCCGGATCTCCTTGATTTTCCCGGGCATATCTTTATTTTCATTGAAGTGATATTGACCGGACCAGACACTGGATTCATTCAGATAGATATGTTCACTTTGAATTCCTCCGGAAACCATAGCGCCGATGCTACCGTTGCCTAAAGGTAAAGCTTCGCCCCAGGACTGCGCAGGTTCACTATACCATAATGTCATGGCTGCCCTTTTAACCATCTGACTTTTTAAATTGCCTGGATTGACCACCAACACTATAAAAAACAGAAAATAAATATGTTTTAGTACTCGCATAATTTGATGAATATTTGGTTGGAATAACAGCTCATTTTATATCAAAGCTCACCATTCGTAAAACTTACATTATCTATCATCAGCCACTGCCCGGCTTCTGCATCAGTTCTGATCTCAATGACTGCCTGATGATTTGACACCTTGATCTTAGGGATGACCATTTTTTCCCAGTTAGCCTTTTCTTTCAGAAGGATGGTTTGTTCTTTACTTCCCGATCTGACTACAACAGAAGCATCTTTCTGTCCGCCAGAGCTTTTAACCCATACGCTAAAAGTATAGTTCCCATCTGGTATATATTCTATGATTTGCTTTACCGCAGCTTTGTAGGCCTTATCGGTTTTAAAAAGCAGATAACCTTTACCAGATTGGGAAGATGTCGTATCTGATACCACACGCACTGCCTTGCCATCTGTTTTATCATCAACAATCCAGGCAATGGGATAGGTATTCTTTATATTTCCATAATCAAAACCGGCATTACCGACACGGTTTGCCCCTGGCAAAACTTTAGCGTAAAAGCGTACATAATCTACCTGCATCGCTGCATTTTTCACAGGCTTTTTCAAACCGCCCCATGCCGCAACATCAACAGGTAATGCAGTTAGCCATAAATTTTGGGGAGCGTACACCTGCCAAATGCCATCTAAATATTTTGTAGACAGGTATTTCCCATCGCAATAAAAATTAATTCTATCCGGCAACCATTCATATGCCACCGTTATCCATTTTGACAAATCCCTGTCCGTACTTTTTGGCATGGGCGCCTCACTTTTATGGGTAGGCGTATAAATATGATAATTCTGCGCAAGTCTGCCATTCATGGAATTGTGTTCAAAACCATCAATTTCAAGCACTCTGTTCTCTTGTGGAATAAGCCCTGCCCTAACAAAAGAATCTCTTACACCCACACCCTCTGCCTCGTTAGTACCGGTAAGCCCCATAGACCAAAATGACTGATGCAACCCGGCCAGTTCCTTGTCTCCTCCATACAGTTTCACTTTAGCCTCATAATATCCATATCCGAAATTATGGGTCGATACAACCCCGCCTCCCAAATACTGCTGTCCTTTGGGCCGCAGACTATCCACAGTAAATTTTATCAGAAGACAATCTTTTCCGCTGCCGTCGGTAGCTTTTCCCTGCGATACGTTTCCGGCCCAGCTCACACCACCCATTTTTAGATTGCTGCGGTATAACCAATCATTGGGATTTACCTTTGATCCTCTTCCAAAATCATCTGCGAAAAGTAACCGGTAATCTGCTGCTTTAGGTTGAGCGTATGTTTTATTTAAGCCGCAAAACGTTAAAAGACATAATGCCCATGCTGTTTTATATTTCATTATTTCTATTCAAATTATGATCGATAGGGAAGGTTTACCTGTCCTGGGAGTAAATGGCACTGGTATCTGATTGAATTTTTAGCCGGAGTCTCTGATAATTAGTTTTGTTTTTAATATAACCGTCTGTGCTTTCCAGTCTTTAATATCTCTTTTAATCTGATCTAAAAGTAAGGTGACTGCCATCTCTCCGATTTCCTTTATAGGCTGTTCTACAGTGGTTAACTGGGGTTCTACAATCGTTGATGCCATGTCATTGCTAAAACCGATGACCGCGAGATCTTCTGGAACTCTTAGTCCTTTCGCTTTCACCAGTTTAATTACCTCTATAGCTGTTGGGTCATTGATGCAGAACAAAGCATCGGGTTTAGACTCCATGCTAAAAAAGTGGTTCAGATAGATTTCCACCTTACGCAGGTTCAAATCATAATGCAAAACTAAATCCTCATCTTTCGGGATGTTGTTCTTCCTGAGTGCTTCAAAATATCCAGCCTTCCTGTTTTTGCAGACAGTTAAAGTTTCAGGGCCGGAAAGGTGTGCTATTCGTTTTTTTCCTGTCGATATTAAGTGTTCGACAGCTGCATATGCGCCTTCATAATCATCAACTATTACTTTTGGGGCTGCAATCTGATCGCAAACACGGTTAAAGAAAACAATTGGTATGCCCTTTCGTTCAAATTGCCTTAAGTGATCAAAATTATTGGTTTCCTTTGTCAGTGAAATCAGCATCCCATCTACCTGCTGCGCGAGCATAACTTTTGTATTGGCAACTTCAGTTTCATAATTCTCATCCGATTGCGCGATAATAAGATTATAGCCTTGTTCTTTAGCTTTTTTTTGTGCTTCAACAATGATCTGCGGAAAAAAAGAACGGTGAAACTCTGGCACCACAATTCCGATAGTCTGCGTTGATTTCCGTATCAGGTTCACAGAAAACATATTTCGCTGATAGTCGAGTTCATCTGCCAGTTCTAAAATACGCTCCCTGGTCTGCTGATGGACATTGGGATGATCGGTTAGCGCCCTGGAAACCGTTGATTTAGAAATACCCAGCTTATTGGCAATATCGATGATGGTAACCTGATGCTTTTTCATTAAATGATTTTAGAAGCAGTTCTCGTAAATATTTGGTTTAATTTCTGCTAATATAGATATGACATTGACAAAAAAATATTTCCGTGTGCTTAATCGTTTCTTGGGACCGTTCCCGAAATTGGGAGCGTTCCCAAGAAACGAATATCTGAGCTTTATCATAAAGCAGATGACATCGGGTTGTAATTTCACCGCACCAAATATTAAACCAAAGAAGTATGCGATTAAAAATTTTACCCTTGGTGAGTGTCATGCTGCTCTCTCTCCCGGTGCTGTCCCAAAATCTAAAAAAAATTACCGGGAAAATAAACGACAATACAGGCAGACCTTTACCCGGAGCGTCGATCCAGATTATCCCCGAAAACAAAACTGCTACCGCTGGTTCTGATGGCCGCTTTGTAATCGAATATAAAAACACGGGCAGTAAGCTGCGGGTTTCCTACATAGGTTTTAAAGCAAAAGAGTATACCATCGCAAATATTCCCCAACCCCTGATCGTTTCATTGGAAACCGATGATTTCAATATGGACGAGCTGGTCGTCATCGGCTATGAAAGTAAAAGAAAAGTCGAAATAACAACTTCCACGGTAAAAGTCGATACAAAAAACAACACAGAGGGTGGCTATTCTAATTTCCAGCAGCTTATCGGCGGCAGGGCCGCAGGGGTAAATGTAATGGAGAACAGCGCCGATCCCGGGGGTGGTGTCAGCATAGAGATCCGGGGTGTAAGCTCACTCAGTTTTTCCACGCAACCATTATATGTAGTAGACGGTGTGCCCCTGTACAGCCCGGAACTGAGTGGATTAAACAATGGCAACAGTAATTTGAGTGGTTATGGTACTTCCAATCCCCTTAGTATGATCAACCCGAATGACATAGAAAGCATTGATATCCTAAAAGATGCCGCGGCAACGGCTATTTACGGGGCCCGTGGTTCCAATGGTGTGGTGTTGGTTACTACAAAATCGGGAAGGGTCGGCAAAATGAAAATCTCCCTGGGGGTCAACCGCTCTTATGTAAACCGTTCCAAGGAAATAGAAATGCTGACGGCAAAGGATTATGCCACTTTTGTAAATGAAGCATGGGCTTACAGACAGGCTTTCGGTTATGCTAATGCTACTTTACTTCAGCCTTATCTTCCCTCAGAAATTGATTCTCTTAAAAGCTACAACCATCAGCAGGAGTTACAACGAACAGCGCCTACCTCAGATGTTAACCTCAGCATCTCTGGTGGCGATCATGTCAATAAATTTTATATTTCAGGACAATATTATCTGCAGGATGGCATACTCCCGTCTACTTCCTTAAAGCGCTACAACGGAAAGTTCAGCTACGAAGGAAAATTATCGTCCAAACTTACCTTTACGGCGAGCGCGAATTATTCCAATACGACACGTAACGGACAGCCATCATCCACCCTGACCGGAAAAGCGCTCTCCTGGGCACCTACCTCTCCCCTGACAAATCCCGATGGTGACTTTAATTATATCCCGACTTTCCATTATGGAACGGGCAGCGCCCAGTATTATAATCCCAACAGAGGGGCAGTAATCTACTATAATCCGAGGTTTCCCATAGAAACTGTTTTAGGCGCATCCGCTACCAACAATCCGCTCAGCTATTCAGGAAAAAAAGGCGTTCAGAACATCAATCCGTCTTCCCAGCTACTTGCCAATTTTGGCCTGTCCTATAACATCACTAATGATTTAAAACTGAGTGGCCTGTTGGGCATCACCACCTATAATGCTCTTCTGGAAAACTACGTTCCCATTACGATGATTGTACCAGCGTCTACACAACGCGGGGTTGCCAGTCTGGGCAATTCACAGAACAACAGCGTGTTATACCAGGTGCAGGCAAACTACAACAAACGCTTCGGAGCCAATCATAACTTTTCAGCAGTCCTGGTCGGTTCTGCGGAAAAATTTGTATCTAGAACTCAAACGGCATCAGCAGAAGGTTTCACTTCAGACCTCACCTCGTTTAATTCTATCCAGTCGGGCAATTCACCGGGCATTCCAAACAGCACTTACAGCGCAAGCCAATTGGTGTCAAGTATTTTCCGGGGCTCTTACAACTATAAGACGAAATATTATCTCAGCGCTTCTGGAAGATATGATGGTTCTTCAAAATTCACCGCCAAAGAAAGATTTGGATTTTTTCCTTCTGTAAGCGGGGCCTGGAGGATAGATCAGGAAGAATGGTTCAAGAAAACACGTGATGTGGTCAGCGAGCTTAAACTCAGGGGCAGCTGGGGTCTGGTGGGAAATCAGGCCATCAGCCCTTATTCAACCATTTCAACCTTGGATGTAGCCAATGTGATCTTTGGCAATACCATAAATACCGGTTTTGCGCCTAATCGTTTAGCCAACCCCGAATTGAGATGGGAAAAAACCTCTTCTGTTAACCTTGGTGCAGACCTCTCTTTCTTTAAAAACCGTTTCTCAATAACTGCCGATGTGTACAGGAAGTATACTGATGGTTTACTTTTCAATGTAACTCCACCGCTAACCACGGGTTACAGTACCTACACAAGAAATATAGCCTCACTTACCAATAAGGGGATTGAGTTAACCGCAAGCGCAAAAATTATCAGCCGTAAAAACCTGAACTGGTCTGTTGATGCCAACATCGCTTTTAACAGGAACAGGGTAGAGAAATTAGCCGGGGCAACAGGCGAATATCTTGATGTGGCGAATGTGGCCGCAAGCTCCTATCTTTTTAGAATACAGCCAGGTGAGCCGGTGGGACAATTTTACGGCTATAAAACCATTGGTGTGTGGACAGACGAAACCATTCTTACCAAACCCACCACCTTTCAGGTCGGTGTAAAAGAAGGTACCCGCCGCTATGCCGACTTAAACAATGACGGATACCTCAACGAGCAAGACAGAAGTTATCTGGGCAGTGCCCTTCCTAAATTTTTCGGTGGCTTCAGTACCAATTTATCTTATAAAAACCTGGAACTGGTAGCATTCTTTAGTTATTCTGTGGGGAACAAGATCTTTAATTACTATGAAATAAACTACAGTTCGATGGCCGGTACAAACAATATTCAAAAAGATATATTCGATAAGCGCTACCGTATCATTACCCCCGGCATGAGCCCTGAAGAAGCTGAAAAGATCCGGCAAAATAACCGGACCACGATGGTACAGGTTGCCGGTACGGTACTTGATCCCAGAGAATCTACTGATTACTACATTGAAGATGGTTCTTATCTGCGTTGCCGGGATATCACGCTTTCCTACCTTTTCCCCGAAAAATGGTTAAAGGGGATGAAACTAGCTTCGCTAAAAGCTTACGTAAATGTTCAGAACCCATTTACCATTACCAAATATTCGGGTTATAACCCTGAGGTGAATACCCAGGGGGGCCTTTCCCGCGGTGTAGACGGGGGTACTACCCCTATGGGCAGAGGAATCCGTTTTGGATTGAATGCTAATTTTTAATCATTCCTTAAAATTTTAACGATGAAAAAGATCTTTTTGATACCGATATACATCCTGCTTTTTTGCACCTCATGTAAGAAATTCCTGGAGGAAAAAACCGACGGACAGATCAGCAGCGACAAATTTTACCAGACCGAGGCCGATGTCATAGCCTCAGCAAACGGGATCTATCAGGCCATGAGGGCCGATGTTAATGATGGACAGATGTGGCCGCTTACTACAACGGAGATTATTTCTGATGATGCCATTCCTGAAGGAACCGTTACCGGCGAAAGGCTTGATCTGGAAAATGTAGTATACAATGCCCAGCATGCTTATACCAGAAGAGTATGGGCTGCGGCCTACAGGGTAATAGACCGAGCAAATAATTTACTTTTATACGCTACTGATTCCTCAAAAATCAGTCCTCCCATGCTTCGCCGTGTGAGGGCAGAAGCACAGTTTTTCAGAGCATTTTATTATTTCAGATTGGTACAGTTGTTTGGCGATGTGCCGTTAATGTTAGAACCTGCAAATGTTACTAAAAACAATTTGCAGCCCGCCCGTTCCTCATCAAAAGTAGTATATCAACTGATACTGGATGACCTTAAGTATGCGGAAAAGAATCTCGAAGACACCTACAGCTACACCTCGGCCAATGGCGGCAGGGTAACAAAAGCTGCCGCCAAAGCACTGCTGGGCAAGGTCTACCTCACTATGGCCGGCTTTCCGCTTAAGGATACCCAGAAATATCAGCTGGCAGCAGATAAGCTGAAAGAACTTATTGATAATAAGGCCACCTACAACCTGGATCTAAATCCGAATTATGCCAATATCTTCAGCGCTGATATACCCGTAAAGGCGGCTGATAAAGAACGGATCTTTTATATAAGAGGAGCTTCAGGATTTCCCTCAAACCTGCAGGCTTATACCAGAATGAAATACAATTATGTCCAATATTCATTATTAACAGCTTCTTCCGATTTTTTGCCTCATTATTTTAGTGCAGGTACCACAACTTATAGCGCATTATCAGGAGGTACTCCAGTACCTTCTGTACAAACTGACGATGCCATTTCGGTAGCTCTGCCGATTGGTTTCGCATACAACTTTGGCGGCAGCAGGTACGATAAATTTTACATGAGCAGCAATGGCTTTATCAGTTTCATCAACCGCAGCAATGCAGCGCCTAATATAAGTACCGTCAGAGACCCGTTAATCGGCCCGCTGATGGATAACCTGAACGGTACAGGCGGAGCGGCTTCGTATGCTACCACCGGTACCGCGCCAAACCGCGTACTTACCATAGAATGGCGCAATTGGAGATGGAAAACGGGAACCACTATCGCCAACAATATCAGCTTCCAGGTAAAATTGTACGAAATGGGCGGAAAATTCGAAATGTTATACAATCAAACCGGGGATCCGGTAAACTCGACGGCCACAGCTGTCGGTTTCAGGGCGCCAACTTTCTATTGTTCTATTCGCAACAGCGCGGCCGCACCGGATTTCAACTGGGCGTATAGTCCAACTTCCTATAGCGCTTCGGTAAAAGGTTTTCAACCCGGGCAGATCTTTACCATCACTCCTAATCCGGAGGGTGTATTTGAATGGGCAGATATGCGCAGACAGGTCACCTTTAATTTTACAACCAATAGGTTGGGTGTTGTTAAATATAACGATCAGATTAACACGGGCTATAACGACAACGCTGACGATTTCCATTGGTTACGTTATTCCGACGTATTGCTGATGTATGCGGAGGCACTGATAGAAATAGGCGGTTCAACTAATATGGACATCGCATTAGAGCAGATCAACCTCATCAGGAGGGCGCATGGCGGAACATCCGGTTCACCAGCGGTCCCGATACTTGCGGATCTTACTTATTCCTCCCAGGACAATCTCCGTGAACAGTTGCGTTTGGAAAGGCGGAGAGAATTCGCTTTTGAGGCCCAGCGATGGTACGACCTGAAACGTTGGGGAATTATGCCCGAAGTGCTCCGTGAACAGCTTTCCAGACAGTACAACCAACCTTTGAGCAACTATAGTTACATCACCAATACTGTGATGTTCTTGCCTATTCCCTATTCGGAAAGATTGAACAACCCTAACCTCAGTCAAAATGATGGATACTGAGTTGACATCTCCAGAATAGGCATTGTATATTTAATAATTAGGTTGCGGCTGTTGGCCAACTATGGATACGGCCTTTTCAAAAAAACAATTCTTTTAAACAAAAATTAATATATGCTAAACGCGGAATCTACCTATCAACGAAATTTCATCAATACGACATTAAATGCTGATCTGACCGTCATTGGCGGAGGGCTTTCTGGTGTTTGCTGCGCCATTACCGCGGCCAGAGCAGGACTTAAAGTAACACTGGTACAAGACAGGAGCGTATTGGGAGGCAATGCCAGCAGTGAAGTGCGGCTTTGGATCCTGGGAGCCACCTCTCACATGGGCAATAACAACCGCTGGGCGAGAGAAGGGGGTGTGATTGACGAAATCCTGGTAGAAAACACTTACCGGAATCCGGAGGGTAATCCAGTTATTTTCGATGCGATCTTACTGGACAAAGTAAGCTCCGAGCCCAATATCACATTGCTACTCAACACTGCTGTTTACGAAACAACAAAACAAGATGCATCGACAATAAAGCTTATCAAGGCCTTTTGCAGCCAGAACCAAACCACTTATCTATTAAAATCTCCTCTATTTTGCGATGCATCCGGCGATGGTGTGGTGGGTTTTTTGGCCGGGGCTGCCTTCAGAATGGGCGCAGAGGATAAGCTTGAATTCGGGGAACTGTTCGCTCCCGATCAGAGCTATGGTGAACTTTTGGGTCACTCGCTCTATTTTTACACTAAGGATACGGGTAAAGCAGTTAAGTTTGTCCCACCTTCTTTCGCTTTGGATGACATTACAAAGATTCCCCGTTTTAAGAGTTTCAACTCAAAAGAATACGGATGTAAGCTCTGGTGGATAGAATATGGCGGCCGAAAGGATACTGTCCATGATACAGAAGATATCAAATGGGAATTATGGAAAATCGTCTATGGCGTTTGGAATCATATTAAGAACTCCGGCCTGTTTCCAGATGCCGAAAACCTAACATTGGAATGGGTTGGCATGATCCCCGGAAAAAGGGAAAGCCGCAGGTTTGAGGGGGATTACATGCTGATACAGCAAGATATCATCGAACAGCACCAGCACAAAGATGCGGTAGCTTTTGGTGGCTGGAGCGTAGACCTGCATCCTTCAGATGGTATCTACTCTGCCCTGCCCGGATGTAATCAATGGCATAGTAAAGGTATTTATCAAATACCTTATCGCTGCCTGTATTCGAAGAACATCAGCAATCTATTTTTAGCGGGCCGTATCATCAGCACATCTCATGTTGCGTTCGGTTCTACACGGGTAATGGCGACCAGCGCTTATGTTGGCCAGGCGGTGGCAATGGCTGCATCTATATGCAAGACAGAAAACTGCCTTCCAGCGGATGTAACAGAAGAACCCAAGATCAAATACCTGCAACAAAAGCTGATTGCATCGGGACAGTATATTCCGGATATTCGGGCCAGGGAAGAAAGTGATTTAGTACAACAATCAGAAGTCACTGCGAGCAGTGAATTGAGGTTGACAGAAATGCCAGGAGCCGGAGACCTGCAACTACTGGATATTGCGGTGGCCCAAATGTTGCCCTTTAAAGCGGGTATTCTTCCAGAAATTCACTTTAAAGCATTCGCTGAAACGGCGACTACTTTAGAAACGGAGATCAGAATTTCTTCCAAACTGGGAAATTATACCCCAGATGAAACAATTGCCCATTTTGATTTTGATTTACAAGTAGGAGAAAATCAAATTACCCTACCCCTAAATTCCTCGATAACCGAAGACCAATATATATTCATCCTGATCCATAAAAATCCGGTCGTTAAAATCCAAAGAACAGATCGGCGTATCACTGGAATTTTATCGCTCTTCAACACCGTGAATCCCGCAGTATCCAATTTTGGCAAACAGGAAGCTCCTGAGGGAATCGGCATGGACAGTTTTGAATTTTGGTGTCCGCAGCGCCGTCCGGGTGGACAAAATATTGCTATGCGGCTAGACGGTGCAATTGAGGCATTTTGCGCCACAAACATTAAAAATGGAATTGCGCGTCCAACCACCAGTGTAAATGCATGGGTCGCAGATATCGATGATCAGTTACCATCACTTAAAATAAATTGGAGCGAAAAGAAGAAAATAAAAAGACTTGTCCTTAGCTTCGATTCAGACTTTGATCATCCCATGGAATCCGTATTGATGACCCATCCCGAAAACATCATGCCATTTTGTGTACGAAACTACAGGGTTTATGATGAGGCTGGCCATTTACTGTATAAAAAGACAGGTAATCATCAAACACGGAATGAAATAATTTTCGAGGATTCAGTATACACTTCGTCTATTAGAATAGAAGTGGAGCACCCCTCGGAACAGACACCTGCTTCAATTTTTGAAATCAGGGCATATGAGAACTAAGTAATATAGCTAAACAAAATAAATCAGCATTATATAATGGACAAACATATTGATACTTCAGTAATTGTTATTTTTTCAGTATTTATCATGATCATCGGCATCTCCTTTTCCAGAACCGGACGCAACCTGAAGTCTTTTTTTGCCGGCGGAGAGGCGGTGCCCTGGACTATCGGTGGTCTATCATTATTCATGAGTTTCTTTTCCTCTGGCACATTTGTCGCCTGGGGGTCTATTGCTTACAAATATGGCTGGGTGGCGGTTACCATTCAATGGACCATGTGTATCGGTGCGCTGATAACAGGATATTATCTCGCACCGAAATGGAAGGCCACGGGTAACCTTACTGCAGCAGAATTTATACGCGAACGGCTTGGCGGTAAGGTTCAGCAGAGCTACATTTACATTTTCATGATCGTGTCTCTGTTCATCAAGGGTTCCGTATTGTATGCCGTGTCCCGGCTGGTGGGCAGTTCTCTTGATTTCCCGTTGATACCCGTTACCATCGTGCTGGGGATTTTAATGATTGCTTATACTGCGGTGGGCGGCCTGTGGGCTGTAATGGTAACCGATATTCTGCAATTTGTTATCCTTACCGCAGCAGTGTTATTGATTATTCCCCTGGCATTGAACGAGGCTGGAGGTTTTCCCAATTTCATCAAAAATGTCCCAGCTGATTTTTTCAAGCCAGTGAACGGCGAGTACACCTGGACATTTATTGCTGCCTTTGCAGTTTATCATATTTTTTATATCGGGGGAAACTGGACATTTGTCCAACGGTATACCAGTGTAGACTCCCCTAAATCTGCCTCTAAAGTAGCTTATTTATTTGCGGCATTGTACATTATCAGTCCGGTCCTGTGGATGTTGCCGCCAATGTTGTACAGGACAATAAACCCCTCCCTTTCCGGTATCGAAACCGAAAATGCTTATTTAATGGTATGTCAGAAAGTATTGCCCGCGGGCCTGATGGGCTTAATGTTAACGGGGATGTATTTCTCTACATCGGCATCTGCCAATACCGCACTGAATGTAGTTTCAGCTGTATTTACCAACGACATTTACAAAGAGAAAATCAATCCGGGCGCTTCTGATAAAAAGCTGATGAGAATCGCGAGAACTTCATCCTGGGTAATCGGTATAGGTATGATTGTCGTTGCTTTGATCGTGCCTTTGATCGGAGGGCTTGTAGAGTTCACCTTAACTGTTGGTGCCATAACAGGCGGCCCGCTGCTGGCACCGCCCATCTGGTCTCTGTTCAGTAAAAGATTAACAGGCAAAGCAACGTTAACCATAACCCTGATTTCTCTGTCTGCAAACCTGTTGTTTAAAATTGTAGGTCCTGCTTTATTTGCATTCAAATTAAGTAGGGCAAATGAGATGCTGCTTGGTGTAGGCTTACCGTTTCTGCTTTTACTGATCTATGAGATTATTGCGGCCTCAAAAAATAAGGTCAGTGAAGAATACCTTGAAATGAAGGCCAGCAATGCAAAACGTAAAGCAGAGGCCACCATAGCTATTGATCCAGAAGAGCAAATGGCTATAAAAAAACAAAATCGCTTTGGCCTGCAAATGATCTCCTTTTCACTCTGTTTCATTGCTTTATTGCTATTTATTTTAAGTATGCTAACCACAAAAGCTTCTGGAATGGTGGCCGGCATCTCCGCTATTATTTTAATCTGTGCTCTTATTCCTTACCGGGCATCCCGAAAGGTGATGGTTTAGGATATGATCGAACTTGCCTCCAAGTCTTTAAAATAATCAGTTTCCTGGCAATCCTGAACATTGTACATAAAGGTTTCAAATGCCTGTTTTCCCTCATTATGTCATTGTTTTAAGAATAAAACAGAGGTCCTTAGTGCCCGGTTTCCGCAAGTCGAAAACAAAATTACCTGGCTGGCACATATATTACATAAGGGCCTTATGTAATATATGTTTTAGCTTGGTTTCCATACTTTACGTTACCTAAGATCAAAATCTATAGCCCAGCGCACAGGAAAGCGCATTCATATCCAAACCATATCCGGCATTATTATTTAACTTTCCAAAGAACCCTTTGGTAACACTCATATCCCAGTGATCATAGAGCAATGCCCCTATTTTCACATGACCGGATAACCAAGCTTTATTCAAAGCCACATAATCAGAAACTAGCACAGGCGGAGCTTCGAAACCATAATGGTATTGAAGCTCATTTTGCTGATAGGAAGATATATTAATCCCTAAACCTCCTCCCGCATAAATTCTAAAATGTTCTTTTCGTAAAAAACTATACAATATTGACAAATAAGGCGAAATACTGCTTCCTTTCAAATCATAACTATACCCACCGGTAGAATAAGGCCGCTCTATTGGAACGCCCGAGTATCTGATCCTTTTATAACTCAGCTCTATCCTGATCATCAGATACTGCAAATTCCTCGATCCGCTAAAATCCACACCTATAATCGGAAAAAACGTTGTTCTATTTTTAAAAGAAATCCCATTTAACGTCGTATTTTCACCACTTACGTCCAATTTGGCCGAAGAGAATCCGGCTCCCGCAAAAAAGCGGAAAACATTACGCTTAGATTTCTGCGACACAAAAGAAATTTCGCGGCCATTCATAGCAAGAATAATTTTCTCCAGGCTATCGTCGGTATAAGAAGCGGAGTTCATCTCCCTTTCCAACGAATCGTTAAGAACACCGTACTTTATAGCCAGACTGATTAGCTCCGTTTTATAGCCCTCCTCTTTCACTACTCTTGAACCACTGTAACGATCCAAAGCCACTCTATAGTTCAATTCCTTATAACTTCCGGATTCCTCCACATAGAAATGGTTCTTTTCGTCAACCAAACTGTACAACCCGATCTTCGATCCTTTAACAATTGCCCGGAGCAGCACCGTATCCCTCACTACTGAATCCTGCCCTGCCGGCCACAACTTCCCCAAATCAACAGGAGCAATATCTTTCAAAACAATAGCTTTCCGGTAGGAATCCAGCCCGTTAACCTCAAAAGAAAAAATCTCTTTGATCCCATATATGCTGGTTTCTTTGGATAAAGAATCCGACCTGAACGTAATTTTAACCGGATTGCGGTTCCAGGACTTATAATTAATCCAACCCGTCTTTTTTTCACCCCCCTCTAAAACTATACTCCCTTTTCTAAGTACGCTTTGAGCAGATACGTGGGCGCAAATAAAAGCTGCAATGATCAATACAAACAAAACTGATTTCATGACGCAAACCTCTCACATCCAGACCTCAAAATCAATCCATAGGCTAAAAATCCATAAACTTTTATTCCTTTACCAGGTCTGACGCTATTATATTCTGAATTAGCTATCAAAAACCTCAGAAACAAAATATTATTCCAAAAAGAAATTAAAAAGAGTCAAAAGGAATAATATTTAATAAAAAATTACAAAATACTGAGGATTGTCGATTTATCTTATTGAAGTAGCGGAACAAAAACCAATACACAGACTAATAAATCTGTAATCGTTAGGGCAAATACATATGGAACGTTTTATAATTTGCTGTTTGACTTATCATACAGTTGATGATTAAATCGTTTAGCAAGCAGTCCTGTAGCCTTATTCATATCGATCTCCGCTACGATGATCCCGCTCTTTCTGTACTCCTGATAAACATTAAGCGTTCCATCTGTATTAATGATCGATGTTGCTGATTCCATATACTCCGATGCATAGTTTACACTCGCGAAATAGATTGTATTTTCAATAGACCGCATCATCATCGCTTTTTCATAGTATGGATTATCCATACTACCCCATTCGGTAAGTATCTTTCCATTTTCTCTATTTTCAGTAAAGTGCGGATGAAACACAATAGACGCGCCATTCTGTGCTGCCCATCGCACTGACTCAGGGTATCTAAAACCTTCATGACAAATAGTAATGCCAAACTTTACTCCATTTACCTCAAATATTTGTCGCTCGGTACCCGGAATCCAAAAGTCGTCCTCAGACGGATCCAGTTGATTTTTTGTCTGATGTCCAAGGATTTCACCATCAGGCGATATGACAAAGGCTAGGTTTTGCAAACCTGATGAACCATGCCAGTCCATCGGTACAATGACCGCTATGGAATATTTCCGGGCGATCTCGCATACCTCATCTAAGGCGGTTTTTAAAGATTCAGGACTTCGGTCCTGCAATGTGTATCCCATTCCTGGGTACCCAGGTAAATATGACTCTGGAAAGCAAATGATTTCAGCATGGAGACCGTAAGCTTCTTTAACCAAATATTCCAAATTGAACAGACCTTCCTTTAAAGATCTAGGGATTGGAGGTGAGGCTAATGCAACTTTCATATCATTTTGATTTACAGATTTCAATTTAAGGAGTAAAGAACTAACATTTTATCTAAAATTCAAAAATCAACCCTTAGGATCAACCCCTCCCCTGTATTTCAATAAAATTTAAAGAAGAACATCCTCTTTACAGAACTTTATTTGCAACGAGCCCTACAGCATGGCTATAAAACGAAATTATATTCTAAACTTCAGTCAAATTGTCAGTTGAAATTAATTTAAAATTAAAAACAAAAACACACATAACACTAATCATCAAATAGTTAAAATAAAATACATAACTTAGATTAACATTTAAACACAAAAATACACTTAAGCATAAAAACCCTGAGAATGAGGAGCCAAACGGTTAGGTAATGGCTCTATATTCCTTTGGTATGCTTGCGCCATGAGTACGCAATGAGTGCGCCATGAGTGCGCCTTTTTTCAGTAAAAAGGCGCACTCATGGCGCTAAGAAGATCCTGTCATTCCGCAAGCATACTAAATCAATACTGAACATAACATGAACCAGATATCAACTTAAACTAAAGAAAATATGGGAAAATTTGATGGAAAACAGATCAGAGGCCTGGTTGGCAACATTGTACTTCGAAAAGGTAAAAAAGGCCCGATTGTGCAAAGTGCACCTCGTAAATATAAACAAACCAAGGCAACAAAGCAAGAATCAAGTCTCTTTGGAAAAGGCAGTATTTTAGCTTCTGCGCTTCGGCATGAACTGAACCTCATCATCAGTTCCAATCAGGACGGTGAAATGGTAAACCGCTTCAATACCCCGATAAAAGCGGTACTGAGACAATGCTACGATCCGGAAACCCAAAAATTTAATTTTTCAGAAGACAGTTTCAGCCGGCTTGCCGGTTTTGAATTCAACATTAAATCTCCGCTGATCAACAGCCTTTGGGTAAGCCCTGAAATGCAGCTGAATGGAAATATTCTAACCATAAGCCTGCCTGAAATTGAAATCCCTGCCCAGTTAAAATTTCCCCTGGCCGCCAATATCTGCACATTGATGGTCATCGTCAGTTTTACCTCTCTGGAACAATGCCTGCGAAAGCCATCTGCTTTCCAAACCCTGGAGATTAGCAAAATTGAAACCACAGTTCCAGCCAGACAATTTGATTTTGAAGTTCCACAGGGCTGTTTATGTATTGCCGGGATAGGACTAAAATACTTTTCCGTACACAATTCCATCAGAACTACGTTCAACAGTAAGGCTTTTAATCCTGCGGGAATTATTGGTGCTGTGATCAGCCCGGGAACATTTGTCCTTCCTCCACCGGTAAGAATTGGAAACAAGACCATAGCCTCTCCATGGAGCCCTATTTTTAATCTAACCTTGTAAATGTTTTTATTGGAACCAAACGCCATTGATCTGGTTCCAAGAGATTTTATTTTCTAAAAACAAGCTGCCAGTTAATCATCTGGTTTTCTTTGCTTTTAATAACCACCCTTAACCATCCCTTTTCTGCTTGAGGTAAAGCCTCTATCGTTACATTTTTTGCATCACCAATTATTTTTACTTTGTCTAACTTCCAGGCTGCACCATCATTGATACCCGCGATACGCAGTTCATAGGCATCTCCAGCAATTATTTTGGATGTACCCGATAAAACTCCGTCTTTCCATTCTTCCTTAAGCAGGTCAATCATCCCCTGGGTAACATGCTGGGAAGTAGAAACGACCACCGGATGATTGGCCCTGGCACGGACAGCAATCATTTGACACGATTCGGCAGGTAGCTCTTCCGAGATGGCATTGGAGATAGTAGTCATTGGCTTATTCGCCCAAAAATCAAAAGCATAGTACGTTTTTTCACTACTCAATCCTGCCCAGTCCAACGTGGTGCTTATTTTATGAGTAGTAGTTTCCCAATTAAATAAGCCAATTACATTTCGTTCAGTACCTGTTTTTTTATCAGTTGCACGCCAGATAGATGGTAAAAATTTATCAAACAGATCAACAGGCCGGGCTATACCATTGTGAGAAGCCATACAACGTTTCATAATCTCCAGGCGTTCCTCCGGCAAATCAGGAAGCCAATCGCTGCTGAGAAAAAATTGGCTCGTGATCGCAACAAACGAAGGCAGCAAACGGGCCCTGGTCAAACTGCCAATTCCACCGGCACCTGGATCTGCTGTAGACAAACCCTTTTCCCTCAACATTGATGGATCAGGATCATTCCACCATACTTTCCCATTCAAAAAATAAAGTCTTGAAGCACGTATGGCACCTGTGCGTATGGTTTGCCCATCGTGGTTAAAATCAGGCCCGATCCGCATGGAGTTAACCAGGCCCATAGAGGCTCCAAAGGAACGCATGTTCTGGCTTGCACTGCATCCCGAAAAAAACACATCCTGGCCAACGGCTTTCCTTAAAATTCTCAACCCATCCCTAAAAGCTTCGATTTGTGTTTTAAGTGGGTTGAACAAGGGTTCAGCATTGCCAATACTGTCATTTTTGTACCCATCATTAATGTAAACCAGGTTGGTGACCGTCCCAGTATAAAGGCCATCCATTTTGAAATAATTATACCCCCAGTTTTTCATTGTTTTAGCAAGCTCCGCAATATGAGTTTGCACTTCCGGTTGGGTCAGGTCAAGAGATGTTGCCCCCCATTTCGTATCGAAAGGCTTGCCATTTGTACGCTTTGCAAACCAGTGTTGGCGATCTTTGTATTCAGGATCTTGAAAGTTCCGGGCAAAAGGCATCCACCATATTCCATTCTCCAAACCGGCAGCTTTAACCGCTTTGGTAGAAGCAGACATCCCATTGGGATAACCTCCTTTTGGGTCTACACGATCAAAACCACGACGGGGTCCGTTGTAGCTACCACCTGCCTGCCATTCGTCATCTATCTGAATCACGCCTAATCCAAAGGATTTTAGGTTTTTCTCTTCAATAAACTTTGCCAGTTCAATGTTGGAGGCTTCACTGCCCGCCCCTCCGTTTTTTTCTGAATACCATGTGCAATATACCGCACTGCGGGCCTTCATCTTAATGTTCTGTTGTTTTGCAATAGCATCTGCAAATTGTTCTTCACCTAAACGCGCATCGTTAAAATAGCCAATTGCCAGTGTTTCGACTTCTTCATTTCTTCCGGCAGGCAACAGAAAATGTCCATAATCTATTTGCGTTTTTATATTGACCAAACCATTTTCTATGTTTGAAAACAAAACCCCGCTACCTTTCTCATTGGTGATCCAACCTGCAACTACCCCATGACGAGAGCTGGGATCAACCGTTGTCAGAAAAACATAGCTGCCTGGGTTTTTATCGGGTGCCAGCAATCCCCCCGTACCCATTGTTTTCAACTGATCTGCAGGTTTACCCAGGTCAACAGAGAAGGAAACAGGATTAAGTTTTGGAATATCAATATTTGTACTGCCTCCGTTTTTGACAGTGTGGCTTACAAATAAAAAAGGTTGCTTAGAATATAATGCAAACGAAAATAAATTCCCCTCAGCTGTACGGACCAATAGTGCAGTCCCTCTACCAAAAGCAGCACTAACTACTGTTTTCTGTTCAACAGTTTCGATCACGCCGTTTGGAATCATATTTTTCAGGAATGCCTTTTGAGCAGATTGAGCCGTTACTTCAAACGCTTTTAATGCTGAATTATAGGTTACTGTTAAAAGCTGATTACTGATGCTGTTATTTTTAAGGGGACGGGCAAATTTATCCCCGCCGGGGTGTTTTATGGATACTGGATAGGCATTGATCACTAAAAAAGTGATCAATGCCATGGTAACTGTAAGTAATTTCTTCATTTATTTTTATAAATTATATTTCCCTAGGT
>NZ_JAVTSQ010000012.1:0-308290 GCF_032678445.1 Pedobacter nutrimenti | reverse complement strand
CTGGTTTTGAACTAGTTTAGGATTCTTATCTATGTCATCCTGAGGAATAGGCATCCAATTTTGATGTGCTTTAAAAAGATTATCCATAAGTTTAACACGGGTATAGATCAATCCCTTTGTCGAAGGATCAATCGTAACCTGCATCCCGTATTCCGACATATTTAAAACACCATTAGCTCCGGCAGTGATATTCCAGCGTCTAACATCAAACCACCTTTTATCCTCAAAAGCAAGTTCAATACGGCGCTCCCTGCGAATGTAATCACGCATTTGCCCCTGACTTAACCCCAGCTTTACCACAGGACAATTCGACCGCAACCTGACCAAATTAACTGCATCATATACAGAGTTATCTGGGCCAACCGCTTCATTTTGCGCCTCAGCATAGCTTAAAAGAACCTCAGCATACCTAAAAAAGATATAATTTGCATTACTCGGCGAAATGTTTAAGCTTGCTTGACCAAGAATAGACTCGTCCAATGTTTTTCTGGCATTATATCCAGTATTTGAAATATCGCTGGTAGAGCCCAAATCTATCTGGTTACTGCCGCCAGTACGGCTTTTAAAAATGTCCCCTTGCCAAGGCGCACCGTCAAATAGAATAGACTGGTAAAATCTCGATTCCCTGTTTACGTATGGATGTTTTGGATCATATCCCGACGCCGGATCAGTGATCGGCAACCCATTGTTCATTGCATAATCATCTACCAGACTTTGTGTAGGTGCCAGATTTCCCCAGGATTGCTGAACTCCATTTACGTACACCGGTCCTAAATGCCCCTCTCTTGCACTTCCTTTTGAAGGCGGGGCATATGCTTTCGCAAAAATCGTTTCGCTATTCCAGTTGTTCTTACCTAAAAATTGTTCACTATATCCACTCGTATCAATCGCAAATAAACTATAGCTTTTCAAATCCAACACTTGCTTGTTAGTTGCTGCAGCCTTAACCCATCTGCTCGCATCATTATTCGAATTGACCAGTGGACTGGCATAAAATAATTGAACCCAACCTTTAAGTGTCAAGGCAGCTCCCTTTGTAGCACGGCCCTTTTCCTTTGCAGCCAAAGGTAGAGCAGCAGCCGCTGCGTCACAATCGGCCTCTATAAATTTCACTGTTTCATCAATAGTATTCCTCTCATGAAAAATATCCTTACCTTGCGTTAGGTTATCCAGAGGTACGGTAATCACCGGTACACCACCATAGTTGGTAAATAACATCGTATAAAAGAAAGCCCTTAAAAAGGTAACCTCAGCAACCCGAAGCTTATACCAATCCGCAGGAAAATTACCTTTATTTAGAGCAGCCTGTTGCAAAAAAACATTACACTTCCTGATACTCGCATAATTTGCATCCCAGCTCCACATACCACCCGGCCCAAATACCACATTACTTGGGCCCAGCGCTCCAGCCCTCACTACACTTTCCCCATCTTCCCATGAAGCACCACAAAAGCTATTATCAGCCAGCTGGTCAGAAGGCTGATAATCATTATTTATATCAGGCAGTTGATTATAGATATCATTTACAAACAAATCAGCATTAGTTGAAGAACTAAAAGTGATCTGATCAGTTAAAAGACCCTTTGGAGGTACATCGAGAAAATTATCCTTTTTACATGCATTAAGGCAAACAACGGCCAAAACCATTAAAAGACCTTTTTTATAATTAAAATATGTCTGTTTCATTGCTTTTTATTTAAAATGTTGCGTTAAGACCAAAAGAGATTACACGCTGTTGATAATAAGTAGTGTTACTACCATTGGTTTCCGGATCAATTGTTTCCTTTACGCCAGGCAACCACGTAAACACATTTTGTCCTGCAGCATAGACTCTTAGAGATTGGAATATCTTTTTTACTGATTTATTGGAAAAAGTATAGCCCAGTTCAAAACTTTTCAAACGGATATAAGAAGCATTCCTCATATACCAAGATGAAGTTTGCATATTATTCGAAGTTGGAGTACCTGTTATCCTGGGATACAACGCATTAGGGTTATCAGGCGTCCAATGATTATCATAAACCAACTTCGTTGCCGATCCTGAGGCATTAAATGGATACACAAAAGTACTTCCCAGTTGTATATTCGAATTACCGGAACCCTGGATCAAAATATCAAGATCAAAATTTTTGTACGTTAAACGCGGCTCAAACCCATAAATGATCTCTGGCGTTTTTGGCTTACCAATTACCGTCTGGTCATTTGCATCAATCTTCCCATCAGGTTTTCCATCAGGCCCACTTAAATCTGCGTACCTGAGATCTCCGGGATGAACCGGACCAAATGTTGGATTAGGGATACCCGTTTTTAATGTTCCATCGTTGTTGAAATCAGCTGACGTAAAGTACCCCAAAGCCTGATAACCAAATTGTGTATTTAACGCCCGGCCAGTAATTCTTCTGTTCGGATTGTTATAAGTAGCGTCTGTTTCATAAACCTGCAGCAATTTATTTTTCGCAAAAGTAAATGTACCTGTTAAATCCAGTCTCAAATCAGAAGAGAACTGATGAGTGCTTTTTAAGGTTACATCAATACCATGATTTGTCATAATCCCACCGTTCACCAGACCAGTACCTATCCCATACTCACCAGGCAAAGAATTACCAATACTCACCAGCATATTTGCCCTTTTCTCATGGAAATAATCCATTTCAACACTTAAGATCCCTTTCCATAAACTAGCTTCAAACCCCACATTGGTCTTAGTTGATTTCTCCCAGGTGATATTTGGATTTCCTTGAAGAGCTTCATACAATCCCTGCGTAGCCTGTCCATCAATTACTGCTGAATTGCCATAAGCAGTATACGGGCTTAAGTACTGATAAGTTTGAATAACACCACCCGACACTGGATAAGCACCCGACTGACCCCAGGACGCACGCAACTTCAAATTGTCTATCCAGGTAAAATTATCCTTAATAAATTTCTCTTCCGAAAGTCTCCACCCGGCAGAAAAAGCAGGAAAAAAACCAAATCTATGACCAGGTGCAAACAAATAACTACCATCATACCGGCCAGTTGCTTCAAATAAATATTTTTTATCATAAGCATACCCCACTCTATAAACATACCCAAGCTGCTTCTGACCATTTGAAAACCCCTGATTCGTTTGATCTGTTGATGCAGGGCCACCAAAATTCAATTCATCAATGTCCAAATTGTAATTCTGCCTGTATGCACCAAACTGCTGATATTTAATGATCCTACTTTCTACCACAGCCAAAGCAGTAATATCACTCTTACCAAAACTGCGTTGGTAATTCAGGATACCCTGGTAGGTAAAAGAATGTGTCTGGTAATAGTTTTCAGTAAACTGAGATTTTGAACTTCCCTGAGTGCCCAACACATAAGTGTAAGGTGTAGTTTTCGTGTTTACATTATAAAAAGGAATTGGTGTTTGCCAAATCCGGTCCACTTCTGTAGAATTGTCAAAACTAACCACCCCTTTGAGACTCAAGCCCTCGATTGGTAATTTCTGATCAATACTCAGTTGTGATTGTGTAGTGGGCTTTTCATTAAACCGATAACCACTGTTATAAATTTCACCAATTAACGATTGCCCAATATATCCTGACCATAAGCCGTTACTATAATATACAGGTGTTACCGGTGTCTGTCTTTGTGCCAACCCAATAATAAGATCTGCACCTACAGTAGGAAAATGATTA
Source organism: Pedobacter nutrimenti (assembly GCF_032678445.1). GTDB lineage: Bacteria > Bacteroidota > Bacteroidia > Sphingobacteriales > Sphingobacteriaceae > Pedobacter > Pedobacter nutrimenti_A. The sequence goes on along the minus strand of NZ_JAVTSQ010000012.1, from coordinate 304,622 downwards.
TCCTCCACAAAACTGGTTACTCCCAAGGCAACAGTAGTTGTTTTAGTTGGATTTGCAGTAATATTTAATGTACCATTATACTTGTCTGTATACGTCGTACTCCACATTCCAGCCTGGTGGTTATAGCCTAAAGAAGCAAAGTATTTGATATTCTCCGCGCCTCCCGAAAGAGAAAGATTATGGTAAGTGATCGGCCTGTTTTTCTTAATGATTTCCTTTAATGGGCTTGAGTCCGGATGTCCATCCGGATCAGAATGATCTTTAAACTTTTGCAGATCTTCTGGTGTATAAGCCACCGGCCTGCCGTCATTTGCATTTGCTTCGTTCCTCAGCATGGCATACTCGTATGAGTTTACAAAATCAGGCACTTTGGTTGGATTCTGTAAACCAAAATAGCCATTATAAGTTAATGTTGGTTTACCCTGTTTACCCTGTTTAGTAGTCACTAAAATTACCCCATTGGCACCAGCAACCCCATAAGGAGCTACGGCCGCAGCATCCTTCAGTACCGATATATTATCTATGGTATTAGGATCAAGACGACTAAAATCCCGCGGTACACCATCAACAATAAGCAAAGGTTGGCCACCTCCGGTTGAACCAATACCTCTGATGTAAATTTTGGAGCCATCAAACCCTGGCTCACCTCCTGCTTGGGTAGCAATTACACCAGAGGCACGTCCCACCAGGCTATTGGTTAAATTGACCACTGGTTTCTGCGTGATTTCGGCAACACTAATCGTAGAAACAGCAGAGGTAAGCGATGTTTTTTTCTGTGTTCCATAACCAACCACCACAATCTCGTTAAGTTTCTTTGAAGAGGGTTGTAATTTTACCAACGCAATAGATTCATCTGTTACAGCGATCTCCATTATCTCGTACCCGACATAAGAAAATTGCAGGATATCGCTATCACTGGATGAGGAAATTACAAAACTTCCGTTTCCATCTGTCACTGCACTTTGGCTGGAATTTTTAATTTTGACAGATACTCCCGGCAGTGTTTCACCCGTCGTTTTATCAATCACCTTTCCCTTAACAATAGTATTAATGTAAAAGGCTTTCTTTTTAATAGATTTGTACATACCGGCATGTGCCGGGCTTATCGTTAATAATACAAACAGGATGAGAAAACTCCATATAGTCCTTGTATATCTGGATAAGATAATTAATGGTTTAAGTAAATTTGGTTGCATGGTTAGTTTGATTAGATTTTAACACAAATGACTAGAAATTACCAGTTTGAAAAGTTGTACTATCGTCCATTTTTCTTGCCCTACTGTACATTTCAATAGGCCTACAGCCAGACAACATTCAATTGCGCTGTCATAACCCATAAAGTAAAGCCTCTGCTAATGAATTTGTTGGATGCAATAGATTCTGTAGCTTTACAAGCCAGTGCATGGGGTCAGCACAAGCTGCCTATACCTTTATGGCAGAGATTTTAACTATTTTCGTTACGGTTACCAGCAATTGAAAAGTGATCACCACATGAGAATCCCATACCATATAATCTTGAGTATAATAAAATACTTAAAGTCTGAATCTATACTCAATTGTTGTACTTGGCTTATCATTTTCTGTAGCTTCTCCCCCTGCATTACGTGCGCACAGGGAATCAATTTGAAATTTTCACACCTTACGGTAGACGAAGGGCTTTCACATACCGATGCAAATTATATAAGACAGGATAAGCTGGGTTACATATGGATAGGTACTAATTTTGGATTAGACCGATATGACGGTTATACCATCAAAAGGTTTTACAACACCAATATTCCAGAATACAATGCATTTAGAAATCGGGTCTATAACATCTTTGTAAGCAGCCAAAATGAAATATGGATAGCAGGTCAGGATGGAATTCAGCGTTTTAATACCGCAACTGAAAAATATACAGACTTTAAAAGCAACACCAAACTAAACGCCAACAATACCAATACAAAGCTGTACAAGCCAAATAGCGATCAGCTAATTTTGTTAAATAAAGGTGAATTCAAAGTCTTTACCATCAAAAGAGAGCAGCTCATTGAAAAGCAACTGGATTATCCCAAAGGCGCGAACCTCACAGATATGCTTGCAGACAACTCGGGAAATCTATGGTTTTCTAGTGATAAAGGCATTTGGGTGGCCGACAGTAAGTATCATTTCCGAAAATTGGTAACACCATCAGAGGAAAAGGAGCTCAAGAGCTCCAAAATCTACCTTGACCACCGTCGTAACATATTATTGGTGTCTGGCCAAAAAGTTCTGCAGCTTCATAGTGATAACAACGGTAACATTTTAAAAAATGAAAAGTATTACCTCAGAAAGCAAGTACTCCTACCAAAAGGATCCTATATCGCAGATATCGTTCAGGATAAAAATGAAAATTATTGGGTAAGTACAGATGCAGGCTTATTCTGTTTGGATGCAAACCTGCAGATCATACGCACAACAACCAGCACAAGTGCAGTGAGCAGCTTAAACACCAATTTTTTAGACAAATTATTTATCGACCGTTCAGGTTGTTTATGGGTATGTACTTCAGGTGGTGGCGTAAATTTTTGTGACTTAAATGCTAAAAAGTTCAATACTATCCAGCACAATCCAGAAATCCCCAATACGCTGTCAGGTAACTCTGTACGGTCGATATTGGAAGATAAAAACCAGATATTATGGATCGGAACAAATGCAAACGGTCTAAACTCCTACAACTTTTCCACTAAAAAATTCACCTTTTATACAACTTCCAGCGGTTCCATAAAACTAAAAAGCAATGAAATTTCATCTCTTGCAATAGATAAATCAAACAATTTATGGATAGGCAGCAGCAGAGGAATTGACATTCTCGGCGCAGACCGGAAGAATCTGTTGAAACCCTCAGGAAATCAGGCCTTCCCTGTTGATAATATAGATGCATTAACACTAGATTATTATGGCAACATGTGGTTTGGAAGCCATTCATTAGGGTTAGGTTGTATTTCATACGACAATCAAACCAATTACAAGGTCAATTACCATGGAGATGGCTACTTTATATGGGCAAATCAAAACCGCCCCGAAATTTTCGTTTCCACCACAAATGGCTTAAGAAGGCTATTAATAGACAAGCAAGGAAACATCTTAAAATCATTCAATTACCATACGAGACGTTCAGCAAACGGGCTGAGTTCCAATTACACCTATCCAATTTGTCAACAAAACGACACCACCTATTGGATTGGAACGATTGGTGGAGGGCTCAATTCTTTGAACCTAAAAAAAAACGACACCTACGAGATAAAAAAATACGGACAAGAATACGGCATCTTTAATGATGTAGAAAGTATGGAAATCGATAATTCAGGAAATATCTGGATGGGTGGCAATGGCCTCGAATGTTTCAATCCACGGACAAAAAAATTGATTCGATATGAGAAAAATGATGGGCTTCAAGGAAACAGTTTTAAAGTTGGAGCCTCATTTAAAGACAAAAACGGCTCTTTATATTTTGCGGGAATTAACGGGCTGAATTATTTCGATCCAGATCTTATCAAACAAAATAACATCTCTGCCCATCCAGTACTGACCAATTTAGAAATCAACAATAAACAAGTTGAAGTTGGGTCTACAGGTTCATTAGAAAAAATGATCAGTTATTGTAATAACCTTCAACTCAGCTACCTTGAAAACAACTTCAAAATTTCATTTTCTTCCATGCATTATGCAAATCCTCTGCAATGCAAATACAGATATAAACTTGTAGGATTTGATCAAAACTGGAAATATACAGATGGTAAAAATCCAAATGCGTCCTATAGTAATCTCGACTACCAAGACTACACATTCGTCTTGGAAGCCAGCAATAACGACGGGATTTGGAGTAAGGACCAGGCAACCGTACAGATCACAGTTGTTCCGCCGTGGTGGAAATCAACAACAGCCAAAGCAATCTATATCATCATGAGCATTTCCGGTCTGGCCGGGATCTATATCTACCAGGCCAGATGGTATAGTTTAAAAGGAAAATTTGCCATTCGGGATATCGAAGAACAAAAACGAGAAGAAATGCATTTACAGCGGGAACATCTCTATCAACAACAACTCAGGTTTTTCACCAATTTATCCCACGAATTCCGAACACCACTTTCTCTAATTCTTGGTCCGCTGGAACACCTCATTAAAGAGAATAAAATTGCAGCAATTAACCAATCCTATAAAGTGATGCATCGGAATGTCGTAAGACTAATCAATCTGATCAATGAACTGATGAATTTCAGAAAAATAGCAGACAGTGTGATCAAATTACAAGTAGAGCCAGTCGATACCAGCAAGTTTATTAAAGATATAGCCGATGAATTTGGAAATCTCACCATAAATAAAGGGATCGCATTTTCAGTAATAGAAAGCAGCCAGGCAACTACTGCATTATTTGATGTTCAAATTGTAGAAAAAATTATTTTCAACCTGCTGAATAACTCTTTTAAATACACAAATTCGGGTGGCGAGATCGTAATGGAGGTCTTTTCAGACTGGCAAGATTTTAAACCTTCATTTGATCAGGAGATCAGCTTGCTTAACGAATACCAGGCAGATCAATACATTTACCTTAGAGTAGCAGATTCGGGAATAGGCATTTCCAAAGAATCCATAGACCAGATATTTGACCGTTACTACAGAGTAAACAACGATCACCTGGGTTCTGGTGTCGGCCTTGCATTAGTTAAAAGCCTTACCCAATTGCATAAAGGGAATATCTATTTATACAGTGAGTCTGGTAAAGGTACAGAGATTATTATTGCGCTTCCTCTGCAAGCACATAACTACCTGGCAACAGAAAAAAAATCAACGCAGAGTACTCCAGCAACCTCATGGCTCGAAAAAGTTGATCCTTCAGTATCCTTACCTTTTGACGAAATGGCAATTACAAATCAGCAGGATTCAGCCCTTTTCCAAAAACAGCAAATTGTTCTCGTAGAAGACAATGACGAGTTACGTGCGTTCTTGAAAAACATTCTACAGCAGTACTACCATATCTATGAAGCAGCAAATGGAAAAGAAGGTCTGGAACTCGCTATACTTAAAATACCCGATCTAATCATCAGTGATGTCATGATGCCAATAATGAACGGCATAGAATTATGCCATCATATCAAAGAAACATTTGAAACCAGCCACATTCCTTTTCTCATCTTATCCGCTATAGATGATCTCGAAGCCCAAATTAAAGGCGTACAATCCGGAGCAGATTATTATTTTGCCAAACCATTAAGCACAGATCTATTGCTATTAACCATCCATAATCTATTTGAACAAAGAAAAAAACTCCAGCTTAAATATTCAAAGGATTATTATGCCGATGCAACCGAATTAGTTTATTCTGAAAGAGATAAAGTTTTCATAGGGAAATTACTGGAATTAGTGGAGGCAAATATTTCAGACCCAAAACTTGATGTGGATTATTTATGTCAAAGGCTGAATATCAGCAGAACAAAGCTTTATCAGAAGATAAAAGGCATTTCAGACCTCTCGGTTGGAGAATTCATCAGAAACATCCGGTTAAAACAAGCAGTATACATCATGACACATGAAGACGTTACTCTAAGCCAGGTAGCAGATAGAATTGGGCTTCAAAGTATTTCTTACTTTTCCAGGGCATTTAAAAAGGAATTCGGAAAATCCCCCTCTCAGTTTTTGCAAGAATTAAAGCAGAAGAATCCTTCAAAGGGGAAATAATTCATTTTAATTGGAAAGTCATCCCAGCACAGGCCGGGATGACGAATGTATTTTATTTACAGTAAAATTTTATACTTTTAGATATATACCGTATGGCTATAGATGCTGTCTAAAAAAACCAATCATAGCTTTATAGAATGCAATCTTGTTTTCCTCCCTAATGAAGCCATGTCCCTCATCATATCTGACCATATAAGGCACCTCAACATTCCTTTTCCTCAAAGCATCCACGATCTGGTCAGATTCAAGGATATTCACCCTAGGATCATTTCCCCCTTGTACCACAAACAACGGGACTTTAATCTTTTCGGTATGGAATATCGGAGAGACATCTTTGGCGATTTCAGCCTCCTTAACATCATCAAGGTCATACCATACGTCTTTCAACATTTCCATGAGTGGTTTCCAGTATTCGGGGGCACGTTCAAAGAAGGTATAAATATTAGAAATACCGACATAATCTACCCCCGCCTTGTAAAGGTCGGGTGTTTTGATCAGCCCCATTAAAGTAGCATAACCGCCATGGCTTCCACCATAAATCCCAACCCTAGCTGGATCTGCCCAGCCTTTAGATATTGCGTATTGGACACCATCTTCAAGGTCATCCATTATTTTCCTTCCGGCCTGCTTAAATCCTGCCTTGTAAAAAGCTGTTCCGTAGCCATCTGAAATACGGAAATTAATCTGCAGGGTAGCATATCCCCTGCTTGCAAATAACTGGGCTTCGGGATTAAATCCCCATGAATCCCGCACGCCCTGAGGTCCACCATGAGGATTGACGATCATTGGAACTTTCCCACCTTTTAAGGCTTCTTTGGGCAGTGTGATGTAACCATGAAGCCTTAATCCGTCCCTTGAAGTGAAAGTGATGGGCTGCATGACCGCCATATCCTCTTCTTTAAGTTGAGGCATAAGATCATGCATAAGCGTTGCTTTTCCTGTTTCCGTATCATAGCGGTAAAACCTTCCATATTGCCTATCACTGGTCACCTTTACCAGGTATTGTTTTTCATCATCGGTATTACCCACAAACTCAAACTGGTAACCTGGAAGCTGAGTCTGAAGGTTTTTGTAAATAGTCTTAAAGAACCTGCTTACTGGCTTTATGATGTGCTTATCTCCATCATATTCGAGGTAATCGATTTCCCATTTTCTCTTTACCGATAAGGTCATTTTTGCAACATCATAATCCTTATCAGAAAAGATTTTTTTCAGAACCTTGTCTCTACGTAAGTCATAAAGAACGATCTGGGCCTTTTCTGAATCTTTATTAGTGAGTATATAAGCATCATCAGGATTCTTTGAAGCATAGTTGAATGATAAAATAGTGAATTTATCATTCCAATTCATCGTGTTTACTAAGCGGTAGCCCGTTTTGCCCTTAGGTTTGTAGAAATACTGCATTTCTTTTCCATTATGGATTGTCATAAACCCTTTAAGTTCGCCGTCCTTATCAAAATTGTAGCTGTCGATCCGATCTTCCCCAGCACCGACATTATATAACTTGAGAGTCTCACCGCTATTGATATTAATTTTGTATGGCTCGGAATACTCTCTGTTGTCTTTATTCATCTTAACAATGATAGATTCCTTCTGTCCAGGAAGACGTTCCAATATCAGCGCCTTAACACCAGCATAGGGGGTTAAATCCTTATCATTAGAGCCATCACGGTTAATCGCATACAAATGATAATTTTCACTGCCGCTCCTATCCATCAGGTACAATAAACGCTCATCGGTAGCCCATCCATATCCAATAATCACATCCTGCTTCTCTTCTATGGCTCGCGTAATATACCCGGTTGCTACTTCTTTGATCATTACATTGTTCCTCCCCTGGTTATCCCGTTCCTTAAAAGAAAGGTAGCGGCCACTAGGCGATAGCTGAAAATCGGAAGAGTTAGGATTTTCAAAATAATCCTCTACCTGGTACTTATGGTTCCCGATATCGGCATCGATAAGTTTCTGCAAATCTTTTGCGCTGGAAACCAGGGCAGGATTCCCGGGTAGTTTATTTGACTGTCCCCGAGTGGAAAGCGTCATTGTAACCAGCGTCAATAGAACGGGTAACAGTATAATTTCTTTTTTTAGTTTCATTATGGTATTCATATCTGTAGTTATTCATTTACCATTCTCCCGGCAGTTTTACCGAGAGAAACGTTCACCCCTGACCCAGAGAAAATTTGACAAAGCGTTGCCCAATCCTTAATAAATGATTAAAGGCACAGGCTTAGTCCGGAAATTTTTAATGAATGAAACCCCTAAGGTCAGGGATATGAACGGTTGAGGGGATACCCAGAAAGGGTAATGCTACTTAGAGCTTTTTTATTTGTATTTAATAAAAGTTGCCTTTACTTTTTTGACTTTAGTATTAGTGGTTATGGAACTGCTAGAATAGGTGTTATTTTTCTTACCTGTACCTACCGAACCAAAATCGTTTTTGGTACTACCGGTAACTTCTTCGTCGAGTTTCATGATCACCCCATCTGCACCTTTGGCTTTCCCCAGTTCAATTACTTTTTGCTGCAATTTCTCCAATGAGGAGAAGCCTTGGTCTACGTCAGAAGTTCCCATAACTTCGTACGTTTGTTTTACATCTTTGGCATCCAGATACACATCCACATTTTGCGTAGCGGTATAGGTCTTGCCAAAATAAGGCGTCGCGCAGGCCGATGCCAATGTGATCAATAAAACTGCTGCTGACTTGATTAACGATGATTTTTTCATTTTTTTTTAATTATTAATTGATTGTTTTTGTTACATATTAATGTCTTGAGGCCGTTCTGGGTCCTCCCTATCTTTGTTCGTAATTACTTTGCCCTTCATCTGAGACATAAAAACCTCACGATAGGTCTGGCCAATGGGGATCTGCAGAGGTGCGGATTGGAGCTGTACCAGATTACCATGGATCATCACAATAAAGGGAAGGGCGATGATAAATGATTTATGGATACGCATAAAACGTTCGCCTGAGAGCTTCTCCTCAATGCTGCCCAATGTGAGCTGCGAAGTAATCGGCTCACCTTCTTGGGTATTAAAAGTGATGTATTTTCCTTTTGCCTCAATATAAAGGATATCTTCCAGTTTGATTTTAACCAGTTTCCCCTTATACCCGGTCTGTACAAGTATAAACTCTTCCGTATTATCCTTTGTAGCGCTGTGAAGCTCCATTGCTCTCTGCGCAGCGATCAGAAACCGGGGGAAAAAGATCGGCTTCAAAAGGTAATCCACAACCTGGTGCTCAAAACCTTCAATCGCATATTCCCTGAATGCGGTGGTCAGAATCACCCTGTACCGACCGCCAAGCACCTGCAGAAACTCTATCCCTGTCATTTCGGGCATCTGAATATCCAAAAACACAAGATCTACCGATTCCGAATTCAACAGTTGCAACGCATCCCTGGTACAGCTTGCACTACCCACCAGTTTCAAAAACGGGGTCTGCGTAACGTGAAGAGTCAATAGCTCAATGGCATGCGCCTCATCATCTATAATAATACAATTCATCATTGGACTAAAGGTTAATGGTGATTTCATTCATATAAAAATTTTCGTCCTCTTTCACATTGAACACATGTTTGATACCATACATGAGCTCCAGACGCTGCTGTACATTACTCAGACCTATCCCTTTTGACGGCTCCTTTGGCCCTTTCTTCTTTTTATTGCTGACCCGAAAATATATTCTGCTCCTGGTTGCCTGGAGCTCGATCGTCATCTGGTTTTTAGCATCATTCATATCCCCATGTTTAAAGGCATTCTCAACCAGGGTTACCAGTGAAAGTATAGGCACCCGAGCTGTGTTATCTTCTATATGCTCTACGTAACAGATGTTTAACTGGTGGCTGAAACGAATCTGATTCATTTCAATTACCCTTTTCACCTGTTCGGCCTCAAGGGAAAGTGGTACCGTTCCAAGATCATCCCATTCGTCTAGCGCATAACTCATAATCTCCGAAAGCAGGTACACTGCCTTAGCAGCTTCCGGACTTGTGAGAACTGTTTTTGTATAAATAAAACTTAAAGAGTTGAAAAGAAAATGTGGATTGATCTGGTATTTTATTGCAGCAAGCTCGGCCTTAAGCTTTTGCTTTTCCAGGCCTTCCTTACGTTTTTGCATTTCATTAGCATTGATCAGAGTTGCGGAGAAGATGGAAATAAGCAGCATTGCAATATCAAGGCAGATTGCAGAAATAATAAAGGTACGTACCGTCAGGTTGGTGCCTGCCCGTGGTTCGGCCCCAATAATGTGGAAAGTATACAGATATTCATAACCCGTGAGCACCGCAAACAATAATATACATTTCAACAACGGTTTTTTCCAGCCCCCCTTTTCAACCATCGGCTTAACCAGATGATAAATAAGGATATAGTAAACCAAAGTATCTTTAATAACAGAATGCACGAAGTTGATGTATAGTTTACTGCCCGTACCAAGCTGCGATAATGTTGTCTGTAATCCTTGAAGGGCAACTAAGGACAGGAATGCGATCACGCACCAGACCGTATAGATCACCAATATTGTGAGTATCTGCTTCCAGTGTTTTCTCAGTTGTCCCATATATCCTACTTATTTATTAAAACTTTCTTTCTTCAATTATCCTTATGCTGCAATATTAGCGTATATAGTTGTGCTGATAAAATTTTATGCACCAACAGTACGATTCGCCCCACAAACAATTTGTTTTGCGCTGAAAAATCTCCACCCGCCCCGGTCTGGCCCCCTAACCAAATTCCTCATCCAGCAATTTCAACATCCTAACCAATAACACCCGAACCCGCATAGCCGTGCTCTGCACCACCTGCTTATACTTGGTAGTTAAACTATTAGGTGAGATGACCCCATCTCCTATTCCTGGCGTAATGAAGTTCCTGGAAATAGCCACGATCAATTGTGTTACAGGCCCTGCATCTAAGCCACCAGCCTTATTCATTAACTTAAAGAAATAAGCCAATGCATCAACAGAAAACAACACCCGGATCCTGGGATTGCTTTCTGTTTTAGGTAAAGCAACAGCTGTCTCCTTTGCCCAGTTAAAGAAACCCGCATACCTAATATCAATGTGCTCCAGCAATTGCTCCAGACAATCCCCTGCTGCAGCGTACAATTCCATACAAGCAATCGGCACCTTCTGATATTTAAACAAAGTATCCGTTAAATAACCACAATCATACTGAATCTGCTTCAAATGCCGCTCCACCAAACTATTTGAAGTAACACCCAACATCTCCTCCTGCATAGACTTAAAAATCTGTTCTTTTATTACAGGCAGCTCCGCTATCCAATAAAGCACCTGTTGCTCATCTAGATCGAAATAAGCTGGATCCATTTGCTGCAGGATCAGTGTCCGTAAAGTATTCATTTCGGCATTCATGGCGCTATCCTCCCAATATATTGACTGTCTGACATTGTTTTTCCATTTAAAGTATAGGTACTGACGTACACTTCAAGCGCTTGCCCAAGCATTTTAGGGTGCATTTTATAGGTACACTCATGATCTGCCCGCTTTACCCCGCCTATAAATCCGTCTGCCATCTTAAGCTCCGGACTGTAAATCACCAACATCACCTGATCATTAAAAGAAATGTGATGGATCCTGTTATCTGCTCCCCAGCTAAGGTGAATACTGTCTGTACCCAATAGGGAAACTTCGGCTTCCATCAATCCAGGCAAGTCTCCTTTACTCAGAAACACATGCGGATAGCTGATGCTGAGGTCGGGATAAACTCCTCCAACTGCACTTTTATAATTTAAGGAAAAGGCCGCGTTGATCTCTGTCCGCCCCTGGGCCAGATGCCTGAAACCATTAGAAATGTAGGGATAAAAAGGCACCAGCCATTCTGTAACGAACTTAAACTTCTGCTGATTTGCAATTTGCGCCGGTGTTCTGGCTGTTTTCTTTTTTTTCTTTCTGGGAAGCGAACGTAGATATGGGATGTTTTTCCAGGTTGCGCCAACTACAGAACCGATTTTCCCGGAAACCGGTCCAAAAATTCCTTTAAATATCTTTGCCATAATGTAAATTCTTTTGGTTTGAAAAATGGAGGGTATCCGCCTCCTACAAATGAGATTGTTATAGGTTTGCTGTTGTCTTACTTTACCCCTGCTCTGGTTTGCATTTTTCGCTATACGAGTAAAACCAGAGTCGAACAAGAGTAGTACGAGAATCAAATTTGTTATAAGCCTCAATTAAGGCCCTCTTTCCTGCTGAACTCCGGCTGATGATATTGACTTTTGCGATTCCATGTTTTCAATTGCTTAACCGAATCTATACAGGAATAAAATAAAGTGCTGCGCTTTTGGCGCTTTTGACGCATTGATACGCAATTGTCGCTATCTGGTGTTTTTTGACGCTTTTGACGCTTTTGTCGTTTATAACGCTTAATCAATTGATTTTCTGTAAATTACCTGTTAATTGTTTTTTATTTAACCAACTGCAAGGTAGGTTCCATAAAGGTGCTCACCATTTATGCTAGCGTCACTCATCGGTTGCGGTTTAACAAACCAAGACATGAAAAAGATATGTATTTTTCCGAAAGATGCAGCCCAGCTCATTGGGATTAGCGAAAGAGAAGCACAGCGATTATTTCAAAGCATGAAGCTCGCTTACAACAAAAAGAAAAACCAATACATTACGGTAAAAGAGTTTTGTAAGTACACAGGGATTAGTGAAGATCTGATCAACCTGAGTTAAACTCCAGAACTTCCGGTAGTTTATTGCCGGAAGTTTTTACGCTCCTTATCCCACCAATCCATGTTGTTTTTATCACCAAATGCCCTTAGATAACGGTTTCTATGTCTGGATACTTCATATTCCTTACTAAAAGGTGGCTTAAGCATCACCAGAAGGTTACGCTTTTTATCCTGTTTAACCGATTCAATTAAATCTCCCCTTATGATTAAGCCCCTTGCAGCAAGGAAATATTCATCACCAGACAATGCACGTAAAGACCCATTTATGGTATTATATGGCCACGGCGTATCCTGATTGAATACATCCTTAGCCAGGCAAGCTCTGGATTCTAGGTATACCAAACCAATTTCTGTTTTGGCTTCGCTGGCAGAAACAAGATTTTCAGCATCTGCTGACGACAGCTGTTTATCCAGAACCAATGGCTCAGGAACCGATTCCCATGGCAATTTTATATAATCTTTATTGCAATACAAATTAACAACTAGTACGTAAGGAACAACCAATTTAAATACGAAAGGAAAATAATCTGTTTGAAGGATATCATAGCCATGCAAATGGTAATAATAACCTGCAAAGGAAAATGCCACGACTAAGGGAACGAATACGCCCATTCCTGTCTGCATCACTAATCTTAGACCCCACAAATACCGCCAAGGGTACCAGCCATCCAACAGTTCATTGACTAGTGCAACCATTTCCAACAGCAAAAATGCAATAAACGCGCTAAAGAACAGGGCAATGTAATACGCCTTTAAAGTGAGTAGTTCGAAAATGCTTCTATGCTGACCAAGAGATGAAACAATATGTGCAGCTGCAAAAGATATGCAAAGCTTGGCTATAATTTTGTAGTGGGTAGGTTTAAGTTTCATAGTGAGAGGTTAAATTCAAATATAATATTTATTTAAAATAAACATTATAACCTATGATAACATTTTAGTTTAACAGCATTAAAAATTTCTAATTTATTATCCATTCGGATCCAGTTCTGTACCATTCATGAATGCAATGTACCATTCAGACAAAAAACACGTACCATTCAGACAAAACGCTGCAAAAACCTTCTCTAAGCCACTTTAGACCTCTATAAATTAGCTTTCAATTTCACGCACCCTATGGTGCAAAAAAAGCTGAAACTAATTATAGAATTATGGAAAACAAAAAGTACCCTTTTACAGAAACAGGTTTACAAGACCTTATGCTACACCTTTATTCGCTTCCTGAAGCAGAGCTCGAAACTGAAGCAGACAACTTACTTAAAGACATTAAAAGCTGGGCTATTGCACACTTTGATTTCGAAGCTGATCAGATAGATTATCTAAACAATTTGGATGAGCAGACTTTGACCTTTATGGCCTACTCTACCTATTTCGCTTTGATTAATCAGTTGCCTGTTACCCTGCAAAAACAGGATAAGAAAGATGAACCTGTTATAAAAATCATTGAAACCAAAAATAAGATCGCTGTGATGTCTGCGAATGACGAAACATCAGAAGCTAGTGGCGAGGTGATCATTAAAGTTTACTATGCATGATAAAAAAAGAACAACAATATAAGGCTGTTCCCTGAGGACGCTAGCAGGGAGGAACCTTTGTCAACTCCATCCATAAACTTTAAAACAAAATGTAATGAACACAAAAATCAAATCGGGCTTAATAGCCCTGGCAGTAGCGGTGGCAGCCGTAACTACCTTAAACTTTGACGCCAAAAGCGTTAACAAAGACAAAGTAACAGCGGTGACTTACCGGTATCAATTGAATACGGTAAGCGGTGCAAAAGATCCAGTCAACTGGATATTGGTCAGCAATTCCAGCCCTAGCTGTGGAATAGCAGGCGAAGTGCCTTGCAAAGTTCATTTTGACTCCAGTACCTACACGGACATCACCAATTATCTGAGTCAATTCTCTATTGATGAACAAGTATCTTCCGGGCCAGGAGTAATTACCAAAGAATAATTTATTCAGAATGATATGAAAACCTTGAAATTGCATCCACTAATTGTAGATCTAGCTTTGGGATTGCTCATGCTACTATTCTCTTACACCGCTATGAGCAAGCTATTGGAACAGGAGATCTTCGTTTTCCAAATGAAACTCTCTCCCTTTCCAATGATGGATAAACTAGCTCCCCTACTCGCCTGGTTTTTACCCACCACTGAATTGCTGATCGTTTGTTTTCTCTTTTTTAAAAAGTCGAGAAAACTGGGATTGATATTATCGATAGCCTTATTAAGTGTGTTTGAGCTCTACATTCTATGGATGTTTTTTTCAGGGCTTCATTTGCCATGTACCTGCGGTGGATTAATGGCAAAGCTGAGCTGGAAAGGACATTTAGCATTTAATGCCATGTTCATTCTGCTCAGCTTTTTAGCCCTGAGGCCTGATAAGCCTAATTCCAATCCGGTACACCCCTTCCAACGAATATTCAACGCGTCGCGAAGCGAGAATAGACTATAAATAACAGAGTAATTAATTTTAAATCTAAAACAAGATGAAACATCTTAAAACCACCTTTCTGGCACTGGCATTAATTGCTGGTGTTTCAGGCGCATTTGTAACCAAAACAGCAAATGCTGCATCAACTGCAAAACAAGTAAGCTATGACTGGATCCGATTTGACAGAGCTGGTCATATTATTGGAACACTTACCAATAAGACCGTAGCTCAGGCTCAATCTATAACAGGATGTACTGGTACAAATGAACTTTGTGCAAGTGCTGTATCAGGCCCTGTAATAAGATATAACTAGTTTTTGCGAATAAGCTATTCCCGGCCTAAATCGGGAATAGCTTGTTAAACTTATTGATTCAGATCATAAATCATTAAATGAGGATAGGCGTGCATTTTCTTTTTCAATTCTAATCCAATAGAATTCAAATATTTCTGTAAAATATCCATAGATAATCCCTGTCCAGATTCAAACAGCGTCTTAAAGTCTTTTTCCATATTGATATTAAATCGTATGCCCGTTTCATTAACAAAAGGTCGTTCTTTTGAAAAGAAACCGTACAAGATCTTGGTTATTTCATCCAAAGGTAGATTAGATGCTGTAAATTTAGAATCACTAAATCCATAACCCTTCTTTTCTGTTCCTTTTGATCTTGACTGCAGTATTTTATTATTCAATTTGGTAAGCACCCAGCATTCCGTTGCTTTCTGAGTCACTTCTACTTTTAGATTAAAAAACAAGCATAATTCCTTCGTCATAATGTCATAAAATTGGTTTGAACCTACCTTTCTATTAAAATATAACTCATAGCAATAATTGTTTTTCCTTTCCCACTCCTTATATTTTTCAACTCCATACTCCCTCATCTCACCTTCTTTGGCTGGGAAAAAGAAGGAAGCAGAATCTTTAGTGATAATGTCAATGAGTTTATAATCTCTAGGCCTGGAGGTTTTCATATAAGCAGACCAGATCAAATCCGTTTTTATAGTATTCCAGGATAAAAATCTAGAGGTTTGACTTAAAGTGTCTAACGCTAGTGTGCCTCCATTTCCAATATTTTTAAAGGGAGTAATCACAGATCGGTAAATGAAAATTGAATCGGCAGTTTTTAATGGTTTCCGCCAGTCGAAAGTTAAATCCTCATCCTTTACGCTTAACTCCACTTTCTCTTTGAGCGCAAGCTCAATATTTTTCTCGTTGACTTCGTAATCGTCTGTAATGGCTACAACTACACCATTCTTATCAATCCACACATTATGAGGCACTACTTTATGAGGAAAATATTTATACAATACCGTATCCATAGCGGTAAACATGAGCTGATCATGGGTATTTCTTTTGATAAATGTATCAACCGTATGGTCATCCTGGCTGGATACACACAGCATATTGTATTTCCCCTTAAACTTTGCCGCAAGCTTGTTTAAAACGGGCATCTCTCTTACGCAGGGTACACAATAGGTTTCCCAGAAATTGATGATCAATAGCCCGGCACCGTACAAATCAGAAGCTTTTCTGGTTTTAAACTCGCTGTTTTTAATATTGTCGATTAGAAAATCGGGAACCTTGTCGCCAATTTTCAAAGCTTTGATCTTTTGATCCTGACCATAAGTGCCTATAGAAAAAAGGGTAATCAGTAGTAAAATGATGTTGGTTGTTTTCTTTAAATTCATGATGTTTTTGTTTAATTGTATCCTAAGTTTTGAATAAGCTTGTTGTTGTAATTGATTTCACTTTGGGGGATTGGAAACCATGCCGCTGTTGGCTTCCAGGTATTTTTGTAGCTCCCTAATACCGCATTGATGGTTCCGGTTCTTTTAAGATCGATGAAGCGTGCGCCCCATTCGTTAAATAACTCCACCCTTCTTTCACGCGCTATGGCCTCTAATAATTCCTGCTGATTCCCAGCGGTAGTATTCAGAAGCCCGGCCCGGTGTCTAATGACATTAAGATCTTGCTTAGCCTCCGGCAATCGCCCAAGCCATGCGCGGGCTTCTGCCCGGATCAGATACTGCTCTGATAACCTGAGTGCCATGAGATATTCCGGACTGCCGGAACCCGCCTCTTTGTTTTTGTACTTGGCAGAATAATGATAGGTTTCTGAAACACCTGCTGTGGTAACTATACTGGTTCCAGTCCAGTTTGATTTACGTACATCGGCAGCTTCAAAAGACGTATAGAGCGCATCTGTAATGGGATAAGCTGGCAAAGAAGTATCTGAGGCTGGTAACAGGTTAGCTGATGAGCTTATAAAGCCCTGCTGCGTCCAAAATTGAAGAATACTCTCTTTGCTACCTGATTTAAATACATCTGCTGCTGCATCAAGAGGAAGGTACAATCCAGAGCCAATAACCTGACTGGCTTCATCCTCTGCAGCTGCCCAGTTTTTCTGGTTCAGATAGACCCGGGCAAGCATAGCCCCCGCAGCCCATTTATTTGCGCGGGTTTTACCCGGACCCAGATAAACCTCTGTTAGCCCTTGTTTTGCGGCCTGTAAGTCTGTATTGATCTGCTGGAATACCTCTGTTTGATCATTTTGCGCAGCCTGCCGGTTGCTTTTTGCATTGGTGCTGAGCAATAATGGAACGCGCCCGTACAAATTAACCAGGTAGAAATACGCATAGGCCCTTAAAAACCTGGCCTCACTGGTTAACTGTGTAACTTTAGAAACCGGAAATTCTGGCGAACTCTTTGTCTTCTCTAATAAATCATTGCAGCCATAAATTACAGCGCATAAAACCTGCCATAGACCTAGATTAGTTGAATTGGTTACAGACAACCTGCTTTGCAAAAATTCACTTTCATTTGTTCCTGTAGAGGTTACATTGAGCTCATCTGTGTACAAACCAATATTGGGGGTTAAATTAGGCTCAAAACCTCGCTCAAACTGCGCATAGAGGTTACCCAGGGCAGCGGTAGCAGATGTGCTATCTGCAAAGACCTTATCTGTAGTGAGCTGGTTCTTTGGATCGCCAGTTTCGATCAGTTTTTTACAACTCAGGGCCGAAAGGCCGATGAATAAAAGAAAGATATATCGTTTCATATGCATATAGTTTAAAGACCAAGCTGAATGCCCAGCACAAAGGATTTTAAAGGCGGAATATTGGCATCTGCACCACTTTCAGGATCATACAAAGCGGCATTTCTATTCCAAAAAGTCAGCAGGTTCTGTACCTGCAGATTGATCCTGAGCCGGTTCAGTTTATTCCTTTTTAACCAGCTATCCGGCAGCCGGTAACTCAACTGAATATTTTTAAGCCTGAGATAGCTTGCTTTAAAAAAGTTGGCCGAGGAAAGACCGTAATAGAAATCACGGAATGTAGAGGCTTTAGGAATATCGGTTACCTCTCCCTCCTTTTGCCAGCGCCCGGCTGCCAGGGCAAAATTATTCGTTAGGGTTCCCGGTGAGGTTAAGCTTCCAAACAAGAACTGTTTGGCAAATTGGGCAAACACATCCAGCCCAAAACCCTTATAGCTAAAACTATTGCCCAGCCCGCCATAATAGGCAGGGCTTTTATCTCCAATGGTCGTATAATAATTCTCAAAATCAGGATAAGAACTGCTTCCTCCGTTTTTTAGAGCATACAAAGGAGCCCCTGAAAGTGGATCGGCACCCAGGTATTTAAAGCCTGTTGCCCTAAGGGTACTCTCACCCACAGTTAGAAAATTGGAATAGCTGGAAGTGGCTAAATCCGGAAAGCTGAGGAGCCTGTTTTTCAGCAAGGTGATGTTGAAATTTGTAGTCCAAACAAAACGCTCCTTCCTGATATTGTTTGTATTCAGTTCAACCTCCCATCCGGAGTTTTTAACCTTTGCCGGCAGATTGGCCTGGTAACTGTCAAAGCCAGTCATCAGGGGCAGTGTGTAATTGACCAGCTGGTTGCCGCTGATGTTTTCAAAATGATTGATGGTAAACCTGAGCCGCTCTTTGAACAGGCTGGCTTCCAATCCTACCTCCAGTTTTTTATTGCTTTCCCATTTAAAATCTTCATTGGCAATACGTGCAGGCATTAAGCCCGCGTTGCCCTGATAGATTAAACCCGAAGAACGGTACGTAGAGAGGAACTGGTCATCTGTAATCTGGTCGTTACCTGTAATTCCATAACTTGCCCGCAGCTTTGCATAATTTATAAACGAGAGGTATTCCGCTGCCCATTTTTCATTGCTAAATACCCAGGCTGCGCCTATGGCACCAAAGTTCCCAAACTGGTTGTTGGCTCCAAAACGAGAAGAACCATCTCTTCTGGCACTGAGGTTAAGGAGATACTTATCATCGGCATTATAGGTGATCCGGCTAAATACAGAAACATATTTGTATACCAGGTCAGTGTAGTTGGCATTCAACTGTCCTGCAGAACTCATGTCTTCCAGCATGCTTTCGCTATTAAAGTTTGTAGCGGTAATCAAATGGTTCTCTTTTGTTGAATTCTGCCAGGTTCCACCGACCAGAATGCCGATGGCAGATTTTCTGATTTTAAGCGTATAGTCCAGCTGAGGCTCCACGATAATGCTCCGGTTGGCGGTATTGCCAAAATAAGTATAGCTTACCGGCGCGGCATTAGGGTTTCTTGCTGATTTGGGGTTAACCATCACCTGGGTCATTCCAAGCGTATTCAGACCAATATTTGCCTTTATATGCAGCCCCTGGAGGATTTCATACCCTATAGTGGTATTGGAGAGGATGTTCTCTACTTTAGTTTGGCTTGTATTCTGAATAGCCGCTAAGGGATTATAGCCCAGTGCCCAGTTTAGATTGCCATTTGGGTCTCGCAGTGGAAAATTTGGAGGCAACAGCACAAAACTGGAAAAAGCTTCCCTGGGGTTTACCCCCTTGTTTTCTTCTTTGGTATAGGACAATGAAGACTGTATACTGAACCGCTCATCTGCAGAATGGTGTTCAAGGCTTAAGCGCGTACCGCCCCTCTTGTAATCGTTGTCTCCCATCATTACAGAGGTTTCGTTCCTGTAATTTGCCCCTATAGAAAAGCGGTTTTCCATCGTTCCTCCAGATACCGTAGCGTTGATCGCTGTAGTTCTGGCCGTGTGTCCCATCACATATTTTGCCCAATTGGTAGAAGTTTTGTTATCCCAAAGGGTTAAATCGGGTGCATAGCTGTAAGATGTAGGATCGGAAGAGGGTATCAAACCGTCATTTTTAAAGGCCTCACGCCGGATATTCAAATAATCATCCAGCCCCAGGAGCTTTGGCATGCTGGCCACCTGGGAGAAGCCCTGGGCAATATTCACATCGGTTTGAACACTCCCAACCTTAGCTTTTTTAGTAGTGATCAGTACAACCCCGTTGGCCCCTCTGCTGCCATAAATGGCCGTAGCATCCGCATCTTTAAGCACGTTGATACTTTCTATATCGCTGGGATTGATGGAGTTTAATGGACTGATTTCTCCAACAATACCTTCTCCCCCTAAAGGCGAATTGCTCACTAAAGAAGATCCGGGAAAAGGTACACCGTCTATGATGTACAGCGGATTGGTACCGGCGGCGATAGAGCCTTTGCCCCTGATCTGGATATTGATATTGCCTCCTGGCAGTCCGTTAGTGGTTTGTACATAGACTCCGGGCATTTGGCCGGATAGCGCGGAGAGTACATTAGTCACAGGCTGGTTTTCGATTTGTTTGGCGGTCATGGTAGAGATGCTCCCGGTATTGAGCCTTTTGGTGGTTTCTCCGTAACCGATGATCTGGACCTCGTTTAAATTGTTGTCTTTGGGCTCGAGTTCGATGACAAGGGGTTCTTTTAGCGGCATTCTGATTTCCAGGTATTCTGTCTGGTAGTTTTCCAGGAATACGGCGAGCCGGTAGCGGCCGGCTGGAAGGTCTAGGGGGAATTCGCCATGTTTATCGGTGAAAAGCGTGAGCGCGGTATTGATGTTTTGGATGGCGGCACCTTCCAGCGGCTCGCGCGTTTTTAAGGAGATGACTTTCCCTTTAACGAGGCTCTGTTTAGAGGATGGTGGCGGGTTTTTCTGCTGGGCGCTGGCCGGAAAATTTAGGCAAAGCGCGGCCAGTACGATGGTTTGAATCGTTTTTTTCATGTGATATGTTGGTTAGTTTGTTTTTTTCTCTTTTTCTAGGATTGCTGCTTTGAGTAGTTCATGTACACGATCTTTAACAGTTCATCCAGGCTTTCGTAGAAAGAGAGCAGGTTGAACCATTCATTTGCGCTTAGTATTTCCGTGCGATTGGCTACCGTACTGAGTTTAAAGAGCTGCCATAGTAAGGTTCCGCATTCATCCAGGTTGTAATCTTGAAAGAAACCTGTGATTTGAGGGTTGTTAAAGCATGTACAATTGTTCGTTTTCTCCATAAAAAGAGGGTAAGCATTTGAATTTTTTGTTGATTAATCAATTGAATTCCGGGTCGAGGTTCCTGCTTACGCAGGAATGACCGGCTCGTGAAGGAGCTAATCTGGGGGACAGATGATGAGGGCGAGAATGTTGTTTAAGCAGGGAAATTTGGTTAGTTGCATATTCTCATTTTTAGTTAGTTGAACTTAAAATGAGTCTCGTTGGGATTTAGCAGATTTGCCTTAGTTATTTCGTTGGGAATGATACCTCAAAACGAAGAATGCACTATAGCGGGCCCTACGTAATACCGTATCTCCAGGCTTTCTGACGGCCATGCCGAACGGATTACAATAGAGCCCATAACGCTATAGTGCATTCTCTTTTACACAAAAGTACGCAAAAATTGTTATGGGCATTAATCTATTGTCTCGTCGGCACTTGTCAGAATTTGGAGATCGAGACTCTTTTAATTAATACCTCTTATTAGGAAGTTTTATGTTTTCTAATGTCTTTTACTTCATACAGTTAATTTCTTTAACCAAAGATAATCATAGCAACTGTAAGTTTGGTAATTTATTTTAAAATTAATTTCTGTAAAAATTGAGATAATTTTGAGAAAATTGGCAGGATTTTGAGGGTTGGTTTTGAAGGAGGTATTAGTTGGAATATGATTTAACTACGGGTGTAACTTTCTAATTTTTATATCTAAAAACCGAGATGAAAATAAATTGCTATGGATAGGTTTATTATTGATAAATATTGTTACAGCTTCTTCTACAAAGAAATGATTATTAATATATGTAACTCTTACTTCACAGAATCTGCCTAGTTTTGAACCGTCCTATAACGGCGAAGCATGAATGGAAAATGGTTCGGCTAAGTTTTTAAACTGATTTCCCTGCAAAATCAGGAACGCCCATTTTTATAATAAATTCATCAAAGGCTTGATCCAATACCGAATTTCTATGATCCATATCTTTATGGAATAGGGTAGCTATTGACCATTGCCGTTCGGCAGGACTTGCAACTTTTTTTTGTAGCAGTTCGATAATGTTTAATTTCTGATCAATAGCACTGCCTATAGCTTCAATATCCGATATTGAAGCAAATTGGAGATTGTCTACCATCGCGCCATTGAGCGTGTCGAGCATTGGTAGCAGGATTGAATTAATAGAAAAAATATCTTCGTAACCAACGATAATACCGACCACTGTTGTGATTTGTGAAAATCTAGCGTCATTGATTTGCCCCAATAGGATTTTCTGCTTAAAATCCATTAATTGATTGATTGCTTTTTGAATATTACCGGCTTTTACTTCCTTTTCCAGTGTTTGTTTTTCAAAATATGTCCGGGCATCAATGTTAAGCAAGGAAGTTTTTACCTCAAATAAGATGCATATATCTTCTTGTACAATTGCAAAGTCCGGTAGTTTTCCATTGGTTTGTACAAAGTCATTGTCAAGATCAATGAAATTATGTCTGCCAGGTATGGACAAATGCTCACCCACATAGGCACGATACACCGCTCCAAAAGCATTTCTAAACGGATTTCTACCTTTTTTACCTTCGCTTTCGGCCAATTCCTTTTCTTTATCCCCCAACAGATAGAAAATACCCGAACTTGCCCTGTCGAGTAAATATTTAGCTTGTGGAATCACATAAGTTGTGGAAGACAATTTTGACGATTTTTCTACCTTAACAGCAGGCATAATTGTTAAGGGTTCAAGCGCATACATATCTTTAAGCTTGTGAGGGGTTTTCCAAGCAATTCCCCGTACCAATTCCCGATAACGCTGTGGTGTCCCGCAAGACAATGACAGGAATATCCGTTGCGTTTCCAATGTTATGACATGTTTCAGTTCTTTTATTTCATTTTTTATCTCGTAGTCCAGCGTGCCATTTGATAAAATCCACATGGCAAAGCCGGTTGACATGAACTCAATAAGGTTCAGTCCAAAATACTCTTTAAACTTCTTATCAAAATCATAATTTGTTGGAGTAGCAAGAACCAGCTTATGAAACAATAAGAAACCTCTGCCAATTATTGTCTTCTTACTAGCCTGTAAGGGAAATTGAATTTGTCCTATTCTATTAAAATACAGGGAAAACTTGCTTAGTGTATTTTCTCCTAAAGATTCATCCAACTCTTCCAAATTTATCACCTGATTGTAAGCTTTACCAACCGCTGGATTGTTTAAATCAAGAAAGATTCCTTTATAATCATTTGCAGAAGAAAGAAGCAGGAAACGTGCCATCCTGGAGAACGCAATAGATAACGATCGCCTATCCTGCTCACTTCTTCCTCTAGCCTGTAACCAAACCCATACCCAGTCCGGAATATTCTCTCTGACAGGTTGAAGGGTGCCATATTTCAATGCCGCATTCACGGCGCCAATCACATACAGTCCGTCGGACAAATGGAACTTTTTTAACTGGTCATAAAGTTCGGCAAGGGAGTTTTTTGGGGTCATAAATATACTTTTCAAGTCAAAAACACGTATCTACCTACAAGGGGTTCGACGGGTTGTGAAGACTGTTGTAAATGTCTTTATAAGTGCGGTCCGTCATAAGGGCCGGATATACCTGGTCGAAACCAAAATTATAAGGAAAGTCGTTAATAAGGTTTTTATCTTTTCCCAAAATGTATTTACCATAGTAGGAAATAATGACCTTATAGATTTCTATGGTATCAAAAATGTCCCGGCTAAGTAGTTTAGAATATCGGGTTTGCGAATAATCTTGCTTGGTATGAATGGTTTGATCTCTCAATTCTTGCAGGTCAGTTAAGCTTTGCCACCATGTTTCCAGCTGCGGGTCTGGCGTGCGATATATATCCGTGAAAATATTTTTCAGCTTATCCGTTAATGAAAAATAGCGCTCAATATGATTTTTATCCATCACTTTGGTGCCATTTGGCTTGGTGTAGCTGTAATCCTCCGGAATAAAATTATTTATAAAACCTTCAATTGAACTATAAGCAAAGATCAGGGCAGTTGTAATAAGTTCAAAATAGTCAAAATACTCTTTCTGCTGTTCTGGTATGGGAAAGTTACCGATGTAATATTGATGCCTTATCAGAATAGTATCATCATAAAACTTTCTTGCTAACAAAAGATCCTTTCGCAAATGCTCGAATACAACCCAACATCATTTGGTCGATCCAAAAAAGTAGAAAGGCCATCAAATTCCAACACCCAATTATCACCAAAAGTGTGTCGCCTGTTGAGATTATCTTCTTGTAAAATGATATCCGGTTTATGAGTTCTTAGATCTGCATGTTGTCGATATTCCGAGTTAATTTGGTCTGCCACATATAGCAAGGGATCTACAATTCTCCAGGAATCATTCAGATAACCTACGTAATAAACAACGTTGTTATAAGAATAGCTTTCGCTGATAGCATTCTCGACATCTGGTGTTTTTGCAGCTGACAAATCTGAAAGAAAATTAAGAGCTTGTCTAAATTTCAACATTAAGACTTCGTTCAAGTCGTTATGCAGTTGGAACAGTAATATCTTCCCGTCATTTGATTTATAAAAAATGGAGTATGTGGCTGCTCTAATCGTTTCAAATGTAGGTCTTTCTTCCTTTCTGCCAATCATTTTAAAGATGTCTTCAAGTTTGGCCACAAACTCGTAACAAAACTCTGATTCTTGATTGTAATCGTTTACAACAAAGTCTTCTGTCAGATAGAGATTGATCCATGAAGGAAAATATAAAAACCCGTCAGCAGGGGTAATATTATTTTTATCAACCTCAATTAAACTAATAGGAAAGCCATTTTTATTTAACGGCTTATGTAACTTTTCTTCTAGGACAAGTTGAAATAACTGTTCTGAACCGGTAACGGCAACCTCTGTGATAAAATTAGGCCAAATCATAATCTAAGATAAACTTCTTAGGCCAATAAAGGAACTTAAAGGGGTTCTCATTGAGTTCTTCAATTTTTGAATGCAGGAATCGAAATTTAAAGTATCGCCGCTACTTCACTTTCCCTCCATCCCATTTTTTGACCGAGTTGCCTAATGTTTTTTGAAATTATTTAATATTATAAACAAATCTGCTTAAAAAGCAGATTTGTTTTTTTTTAATAACACCCTTTCTGCCTGACTTTTATTAATCCATTTGCAATATCAACGAACCGGAAAAGATATCTGAATATTTAATCCATCACCTTTTTTAGTGTTAAAATCAATTTTTCCAGCAATAGAATCTATTCGGTTTCTTACATTCTCTAGACCATTATTTATCTTTTGGTCTTTTTCCATTCCTATTCCATTGTCGCTATAAGAAACTTTGAAATTATTATCTACATGTTCAAATCGCCAAACCACTTGTGTTGCACGACTATGCTTTTTCATATTGATCATTAGCTCCTGCATAATCTTTTCCAATTCATATCGCTTTTGATCGTCAACGTCGACCCAAATCAGCTCTATATTTCCTATTATAAGTATCTTAGTATTTTCGTTGGCAAAAGAAAGAAGCAGATGGGATACGATCTTATTGAATTCCGTAACTTTAAACTCAGGTATATTGTATGAGATATCACGTGACTTTTCATAAAGGTTCTCTATCCTGTCCAGTACTCTTTCACGATCTACTCCCACCCCATTTTCAATTTCAGCCATCAACATATATAGTGAATTAGCAATTACATCATGTACCTTTTTCGAGGTTTTCAGCTGATCTTCTTTTAGGAGTTCTTGTGCTGAAGCCAACATCTCTCCCAATAGTGGCTTTTGGCCAAGCATAGGTCTTTTGATTAAAGGCTCATCAAATATCAAGTGTAAAAGCTCCAAATACTGTTGCTCAAAGTGCTCATCATCACGCATATCAAGATAAAGGAGTGGCCGCAGGAGTCTTGGTATGGAGGTTGTCGCGTCACCGTCTCTCAGCACTGGAATGAATTTTTGAGTTGATAGCAACTTTTCAGCAATTTCAGTCGACATGATCTGATATTCGTAACCAATCCCACCTAACCTAGCATCCGCTTTTGCCTTGTATCCACTGGACATAATTAGAATGACTTTCGTGGATGATTCGATCTGTTCCATAAAGTGAAGATTGTTCGATCCAACCTTTAGGTCATATCGATCAAAATACAAATCAACGCCATCTAAAGTCAATCGGTTAGCCAATTCCAAGACCCACTTTTTATGTGACTCGCTATCCCAACTATATTGTAAGAAGACTTTCAAGTGAATATTTTTATTCGAGGTTAAGTGTTGCAATACAAACTTAATAAATATCCAAGAACTTGTGAATATTTGATAGCGGTGTAAAATACAAGAAGCTAATTGTTTCTACAATTCTATATTTGTAAATATGTATCTGTTTAAATCTTAACTTTATATCACAACCATTTTTAATAATGCTAGATTTTTACGAAAAGAAAGATTACGATCAAAATGATCTAATTGGCCTTATTCAAATACAGGCCGAAGAATCTACACACATTGATTTTAAATCAGGAGGCAGTCTTGAAAAATCAGATAAAAAAAAGGTAGAAATCGGAAAAGATGTTTCGGCTTTTGCGAATGCTGACGGCGGCATTATCGTCTATGGCATGAAAGAAGAAAACCATGTAGCGTCTGAAATCTCATATATTGACGGAAACAATATAACAAAAGAATGGCTTGAAAATGTGATCAATACACAAATTTCACCGCGCATTGAAGGGATACATATCCACCCTGTTAGGTTTGATAAGAAGATTGATCAGACTGTATATATAGTGAAAATACCCGCAAGCACCAGAGTTCCCCATATGAGTTCAGATAAACGCTATTATCGTAGATATAATTTCCAGTCTGTGCCAATGGAAGACTATGAGGTGCGAAATTTATTCCAAAAAGTTCACAAGTCAGAACTAGAAATCATGGAAGTGTTGATCGAAACAAATGGTGGAGGCTTACTAGCACAAACTACGCTACAGTATGCAAGATATAAATTGAGTTTCCAGATCAAAAATACCAGTAACAGTATCGAGCATGATTACAAGCTAGAAGTTCATTTTCCAAAAGGAGTTGTCAGCGACAGTCACAATGACATAAAAACGGCGCATATTCGTGATGAAAACGAATATTCTGTTTTCAGCTTTGGCAATAAAACACCATTGTTCCAACAGGAGCTCACCACGGTTCAATCATTTGAAATTAGGCTAGATCCGCACAATTTCAGCTTGCTAAAGAAGCCCTTAATATGTATTTTGTATTATTCCAATGGGAAAAAGGAAAGAATATTTGATCTAGCCCCCATACTAACCTATCAGAACAGGAGTTTGCACAATTGGGGGTGGCATTGATAATTAGCTTAATTTTGAAAAATGGAATCAGAAACTATAACAGTAACAACTTATGCAAATTATGCAGATAAGCTTGATATTTTCTTTCAGCATTATCCAAATCACAGAATATATATCCCTCCTATACCACCAATTCTGAACCGTATACCAAAAAAAAATAGAATATGCAGATTTTGCGGGAAAGATGCCACTCAGACCAAATTTAAACATGAACCCCATATCATCCCGAGGTTACTCGGACACAACTATGGCGTGTCCGATTTTGAGTGTGATACATGTAATTTACATTTCGGAACCCTGGAGAATCATTTTGCCGACTATTTGGGGCTAAGTAGAACCGTTACCGCAGTGGGCAGAAATAAAGTACCAAAGTTTACCTCGCCCCTAGACTCATTAATTGCCGCTAAAACAAGTAGTGGTGCCAATAAAGATTTTATTACCATTTCAGATGAAAGTGGCGACAACTTTTACTTTGATCAGGAGAAAAGCTCCTGGCAGATCATATATAAAAAGAATCCGCATACCCCACTGAATGTATACAAATGCCTTTTAAAGATTGCACTGAGTGTACTGCCTGGTTACGAGCTTAAGAATTACCAAGCCGTCCGTGAATTTATTTTAAAAGGGTCACATACAGAGTATTTCAAGCCCTTTGCCAAAGTGGTTCGGATGACGACTGAATTCAGTACAGAACTACCCTATTGCATTATTTTCGAAAAGCAGAATCTAAAAGATCAGGTGCCTATGCACATGATGTATCTCGCTTTTGAGAATGTGTCATATCAAATATGTATTCCCTTTCACAAACTAGACACAGAAATCAATTTTTCAGGAATCGTAGATCTTGTATACGCACCGCCATTAATATTTACCGATGATAAAAAGCCCGCCGAATTCCATTGCGATATGCTTGACCTTTCTTCTTCAGAGCAGTTGAAAGGGCAACAGGGATTTATAAGCTTTAGAGCAGACAGCAAGTTATTTACCAATGCTTATGATACAAAAACCAAACAATTTGTCGACAAGCCGTTTGTCCCCAATCAGATTACCAAAGTATTTTTAAGCAAACATCACGGGCCAATAGATTTTAATGACCTGAGCGTTTAAGCGACCAAAATTTATAATTTATCTGTTTGCTCCTTGGCCTTAATTGTATCTCACCGATAACAAGACTCAGATTGCACTAGCTATTCATCTTCGAAATATGACTTTAGCGGGCATCATACATCTAAATAATTCAGTATTAATTTATGCCCGCCAATTACAAAAGCACAACAACCTTACATTTAAATCAATATAGGGTTGTTGTGCAGACTCCACCAATGCTTCGTTATGGAAGCCCTAAATAGCTTATAAAAAAGTAACTTTGTTTGTATGAATGCTAATGACATAAATAATTTCAAGGACTGTTTCAAAAAAATTTCCGTAAAGGAACTAAATGAGCGAATTAGCAATTATCGTACACGCGTCAATTTAAAGACAATTACTGAAGAACATTTAAATCAAGAATTACTAAATCTATTTCGTGTTGAAATTAATGAAAAACATCTTTCATTTTTCCTAAAGTCGGATACACAGACCCTACCGCATAATAAATACCATTTCTACAGAATAAGGAAATTTTCAGATCAGGATTATCAAGGTCTAGATAGTATGTGTTTCGCATCTATGCAGAAAGAGCAAGACATTTGGACTCGACCAAGTGCGGACGTAAATACTCTCGGCAGATTAAATCAAATTAAAGAATCTGTTTTATACGCGGCTGCCCAGGCAACAAATGCAATTTACGAAACCTCCTGCAATGAAGGTGAGTGGTTTTTCTTAATGATTTATGAGAATAGAAAGCAAATGAGATTATCACAAATACATGTAAACTCATATTTGCCTGAGTTTGATGAATTAGAAAATGCAAAACATACTATTTTACATAACTTTTTACTTGAGGAATTTACAAAAGCTGTTGCTCCTAGTCAGGAATATAAATATAAAAGCTCGATAGCAATTTATAAGAAATTCTTCTATAGTCCATTTATTGATGCTTTTACATACCCATCTATTAAAACAGAAATGAACCTCGGATTTAACATCTGCTTTAGTGCGGAAAAAGCTAAGGAGAATTTAATGTTTTGTGGTCTTATGGTATGCAAATTAGGTCCCCCAAGTCTAAATAGCGCTTTTCAAATATTTCCATTTTATGATGGCTTTTTGAATGAAAATGGCGCTTTTGAATTTTATAAATTTAATTCTGAGATCTCGCGAGAAAAATTTGGTCGGTTTGCTATTAGAAGGGATATGGGGCTATAATTAGAAAAATTTGCAAATGAAGCACTTCAAAAGCCCTACCCAAATCTTCCTAACGTCGCAGATCCCTCATCCTCAAAGTAAGTAATGAGACTAAATTATAAAACCCTGACCGCTCTAACCGAGCGGTCAGGGTGGGAAGGATCAATATTACCCTATGTTGATAATTGTTGGCTTCTTCTCATAATACTGCAACAACTTCATTTGAAGGTCTACCAACAAGCTTTCGCGTTGATGCAACTTCTCACTCAATTCTTCAATTTTCAAGGTATCCCCAGATTTTACTCCCGTAAAGTCACTGGAAAACATATCAACAATAGATACTTTAAAAAGATCTGCAATTTGACGGAGCCTGTTAATATTGACATCCGTTACTCCTGTTTCAATTTTTGAAAATGCAGGAATAGAAATTTTAAGTAGCTCCGCTACTTCACGTTGCCTCCACCCCATTTTTTGACGGAGGAACTTGATATTTTTTGAGATTGTTTTCATATTTTTTTTGTGTTAAATGAATAATAAATCTAATAAGGGAGAAAAAGGATCAACCTTCTGCAGCAGGTAACGACCTTCCTCTTTTTGCCAGTTTTAAGGCTGCTTTCCAGTTTTACAGATGTAACCATCTGTTTCTTGTTCAACCGGATCTCCCCTAGCAGATTCCTGACGGTTACGTGAGTTTGAGATGCTCATTCCGTTAATTTTAGGTGTATTACTTAATTAATTCAAATATTAATCAAGTTTAAAAATTATTTCGTACTAATCCAAATATAAAACAGATAATTTTACACATAAATTAAATATACAGTATTATAAAGAAAAAATGACCGGCAAAATTTTGAACCAGATTTAACAGAAGTGAAAATAAAACCAAGAAATTGTTTTGGTTGACAGGATTTTGGTTAAAAATAAAAAAGGAAGAGATACCTATCTCTTCCCAATTAAAGCACTTAAATATCGATTTTTAATAAGCCAATTATTATGAACTACAAAACAGCTGCATTGATTACTGGATAACGATCTGGTTGAAAATAATATTTGCGACCTTATGTGGAGCCAGATATTCGAATTCGAGTTTAATATCTGTATCTGGCATGCGGTTTTTCACAGAATGTCCTACATTCTTTTCAACTTTACTAACCTCTCCATCAATCCAATCGGCTCTTTGTGTCCCCCAAATACTCAACATAAATTTACGTACTTCTTTCAGTCGATTACTAAGAACTCCATCCTCAACATCCAGTACAACCATATATTGAACAGACTTTACCTGATCACCATTACAATATATAAGAACACTGGATTTCCCCTTTTTATTGGCAAAATGGGAAGATAATTTATTGACATCCTTTCCCTTTTTAAAATGCATATCAGGATCATTTAATGTTATTTTTTTCATGAGTTCAGAGGCTGAATTTGGCCATACATGCTGCTTCTCAAAATTCATTCTACTCCAACTTGCTTCGATGAATGAAGGAGAATGAGATAAACCTTTAGCATTTAATAAAGTTCCTGTTACAGCTGCCAAGAACAATAGTCCAATCAATCGTATTGCTGTTTTCGAAGTTTGTTTCATAGTAAAGAAGGTATGTAGCTTAAATTTAACAAATTATTGTTAACCAACAAGAAAGATTTAGGCCCCTTCTTTATTTTGGTCCTGAAATTTACAACAGCCATCACAAAATAAAATTGATCTTGAATAAAATTTGCCTTCCCGGTAAAGTATAATTACTGATTTGTTTAGTTAGGTCTGAAATTACTATTTCCTGATAAGCACTTACATTACCAATATTAGTGGCCTGTAACTCTAAATCAATTTTAGAAACATTTAGCTTGTACTTAATTGAGGCATCCAGAAAACTATAATTTAAGTTATTCATACCCGGTTGATATAAAAAATGATAATCGTTGGCAACTCTGAATGACACTAACAGTATCAGCATGCTTTTCAGTACCTCCGCTCAATTTCCTACTGTGCAACAGCTGGCTCCTCTTATAGATAGCGTTAACCTAAATCTAATACAAAAAGGAAATTTGCATTTGAAGGAGCAGGATACTCGCGATCTGACTTTTTTGTTTAAACATACTAGTGAAAGGAGTGGCAACATTCTAAGCTGGTCGGCAAGCTTAAGTGGCGGCTATGTCAAAAATTATTTCACCACTAGCAGTATCATAGACAATTTGGGTCGCACCGTCTATTCTACAGTGAATGCAGATGGTTACCATTATCTGAGCGGGTCTGCAGAAATTAAGAAAGCGTTTAAATGGACAAATAATCAAATACAATTTAGCGTAGCGCCAGTTGCAACCATTCAAAGATCACCCAATCTTATTAACGGACTTCTTACCTATTTTAATAATGTTTCTTTATCCTACAATCCTGGGATAAATTATACCTATAAGAGTTGGCTGGATTTAAATCTTGTTAGAAAACAAATTTACAACCATTATTCCAAGAGTAGCGCCGATGCAATTAACCTTTCCAGTCTCGTTACCCAATCGGCAATAAGCTTGAAAATCAACTGTACATCCCAATTAACGATAGGAAGTAATGTTATTTACACCAAAAACAGCTATAACAAAGCTGAACTTAAAAACTTCACTATATGGAATGCTTCGGTTAACTACAAATTGCTTAAAGGCAACGTGGGCGAACTAAAATTGTCGGCTCTGGATATTCTACACCAGAATACAGGCCTTACCAATTATGGTTTTAATAATTCTATCACCCAGGGTTCGGTAAATATTTTACAACAATATTTTATGTTGGGCTTTGCCTATTATCCAAGAAAATTCGGTAAATAAAAATACATGACAAAATCATTTAATTCGGTATCTCTCCAGTTTTTTCACGTGACTGTATTGTTCATTGCTTTCGCTGTGTATTTGGTGACAGCTATAAACAGCAAAGAATAAATAAACTTCAAGGCTTCAAAATAAACGATCTGTCAATTTATCTGGATGATTTGACAATTTTTTGATTCATTCCGGGAATCAACCCACTCTAAAAAACATATGCACTGACGCTGATGGTGATAATTTTTAGAGCCTGAGCTATTCCTGTTCTTTAGTTATCAACTTAATATTATTAGATTTGCTTCTTCATAGAAGAGTCGTACTAATCATACATCTTCTTTGAAATAAAGGATATGAAGACAATCTTTGCCATAATACTTTTCCCATTTTTTTCTTATCAATGCCTGGCCCAGGGTTTAAAATTCAATGGCAATAACGCACCAATTGAATTAAGAACCTCTTATGCTGTATTTTCCAAAGTACAAATACGTGTTACCAAGGAAATTTCCATTAATTTCAAAACGGCAATTAACCAGGCCAAGAGTTTTGGAAATATTCTTCGTATCCATCTTGAAAAACAAAATCTAACTTATAATCTCATCTATAGACAAGATGACCAGGGTATTCAGGAGTTTAAACTTAACGAAGAAGGAAAGGATAACCTCATCACAATCCGGCTAACAAAAAACAGTCTACGTCATGGCAAATGGTTCGATGTTAAATTGGCATTCAATTCTCAGGGCAAATCTGTAACATTGGGAATATTAGATAAGAGGCAAAGCAGACAGATCTCTCATTTGCCAGTTGAGTTTTTTCCTGATATTCATTTCGGCAAGTCGGATTATGTAGTTGATGTGCCAGATTTTTCTATAAAGGATTTAACGGTCAGTACCGGCGTTCAGAAATATGCTTTTCCTTTAAATGAAAGTAAAGGAAGTGATGTTCATGATGTCAGTGGAAAAGTAATGGGAAAGGTAACTGAGCCTATTTGGCTTATTAATGACGCTTACCATTGGAAAAAAATTCTAAGCCTTTCTTCAAAAACAATTGCGGGTTCAAATTTTGATGTAAAACAACAGCAGATCTTACTGTTTAATCAAGATACGTTAACTCTTTTTGATCTCTTATCCCGGACATTGAGAAAAACTTCTTATAAAAATCCATTGCCAGTTAAAATACAGCTGGGAAATAGCTTTCTGTATCAAAATAGATTATATGTTTACGAGGTAAATAATCTTCCCAGGAATGCATGTACAATGGCCTCTGTTGATTTAAATGATTTTTCCAGTAAATCAGTAAGTAGATCAACTGTTGTGATGCAGCTTCATCACCATACTGGCTTTGTAGACGAGCAAAGAAACAGGTACATCATTACCGGAGGTTTTGGAAATCAGCGTTACAGCAATAAGGTGCTTGCTTTCGACCTAAAAGCTGGAGTATGGGATACCTTAGCTATCAGTGGTTCAAAAATTGAGCCCCGTTATTTTACTTCATCATTTTACAACACCAAACAGGATAATTTATATATCTATGGTGGGATGGGTAATGAAAGCGGCGACCATACCATAGGCAGGCGCTATTATTACGATCTCCATACTTTAAATCTGAACACGCTTAAGATGCGGAAGAACTGGGAGATCAAATGGCCTGAAGGAAATATGGTGCCTGTTCGAAATTTAGTGACCAATTCCAACAAGTATTTCTACATGTTATGTTACCCTGAGTATCTGCCAAATTCTAAATTACAACTCTATCGCGTAGGGATTGCAGATGGATCAGCTGTCAAAATGGGAGACCAAATTCCAATTTTGTCTGAAAAAATAAAAACAAATGCCAACCTTTTTTTAAATGAAGAATTAAACGAGTTATATTGTATAGTGCAGGAATTTGACAAAGAGGAAGTACGTTCAAAGTTTACCATATACGCACTATCCTTTCCCCCTATTCAAAAAACCCAGCTTGATCTTTATCCTATAACTAGCTCATCAGGTAACGACCTGATCTATATCTTTGGAGCAATTATCTTACTGGTTTCCTCAGGAGCTTATTACTTCTTTGCATATAAAAGGAAGCCAGGCAATTTATCTAATAAACCAACATCGCTTGGAAAAGGAAAAACAGGTTCAACCGTTGTTCTGGAAGATAAAGTTGCTGCTGAAGAAAATCCGAACGCAATTTTTATTTTTGGGATTTTCAGGATTAATGACCGCAACGGCGTGGACATCAGTCACCAGTTTGGCACAAAAATAAAACAGGCATTCTTGCTCATATTGCTCAATACCCCAAAAAATGGAATCAGTTCACAGCAACTAAGTGAAGCTTTATGGCCGGAAAAAGAACACTTGCAAACCAAAAATATAAGGGGTGTAACAATCAATCAACTACGTAAAACACTATCCAATTTAGATGGAATTGAGCTGATTTATGAAAAAGGTGTTTTTAAACTCTTGTTTGATAAAGATTATTTTTGTGATTTTCTGATGTTCCTCAACTTGTTAAAAAAGGAAGAATATACCCTTGATGTACTGTGTACTCTATTAGAAAGAGGTAAATTTCTGCTTCATTTGAACTATCCAATGTTTGATTTGATGAAAGAAAAAACAGAGAAACAAATCTTAACCGAACTCTATAAAGCTTTAGAAACACGGTATCTCCAATCTGAATTTGAGATCACGCTACGGATGGCTAAAATTTGTCTGATCAGTGATCCACTGAGCGAAATTGCACTTTATTATCTGATTGCTTCTTTAGAGAAACTTGGACTTAAAGATGATGCGAAAAGACAATATCTGTCTTTTACAAAAGAGTATGCCCGGGTTATGAATGAACAATATTCTAATACTTATAGCGCACTCCTTAACGATAGGCCGAACGGCTATTGAAGAATTTCAAAAAAAAATCCAGTTAACCCTTAAACTAACCCGTGAAATAACCTATCGGGGGTAGTTTTGCTGCGTTAAATTTCCTGACAACACATTAACCAAATTAAAACTAAATCCATTTAGTAGCAAGATAAGCACACTTATGCTAAATGATTAAAACCAAAAATGTATGAACATGATTTTTATGATGAGAAACTTCGGTCTTCTCTTACTTGCGTTGATGATCTTCTCCTGCAAGCGGGATAACCCTGAAAAAATTGATCTTGATTTTTCCTGTCTATCTAGTCAGCTGGACATTATGCAGCATATGATAGACACCGCTAAAATTGGCGATGTAGACGGTACCTTTCCCAAATCAAATGCTGATGAGTTATCCTCGGCAATCCTTGCTCTTAAAGAAGGACTATCTAAAGCTAAGGCAGGCATATTAGTACTGCCTTACGAGGTGAACACTTATTGTGTGGCGGCAACAAAGGCCATCAATTCTTTCCAGGCCTCCTACCAGATCACCTTGCAACCGGGAACCCCGGCAGAGCTGCTTGTTAATGGTATTGACAAAAAAGGATATATC
Source organism: Pedobacter nutrimenti (assembly GCF_032678445.1). Classification (GTDB taxonomy): domain Bacteria; phylum Bacteroidota; class Bacteroidia; order Sphingobacteriales; family Sphingobacteriaceae; genus Pedobacter; species Pedobacter nutrimenti_A. The sequence continues at coordinate 268,628 of NZ_JAVTSQ010000012.1, read as the reverse complement.
GATTTCGGTGAATCATCAGCTTATGGGGGCTCCAATAGCTTTACGGTGGAAAGCTGGCTAAAATATGATGCAGGATTTTTCGAATTCGCAATCGGCGATTTCATTGCCACATTCAGTAATGATGGTAAAGGGATAAAACAAGGCTGGATGGTTAATTTTTCAGGATCGAATTTACGTACTACTCTTGGTGTAGGCCCTCAGGCAGATCGAGTTTTTGAATGGGGATCTGCTTATCCTACAAATTATGGGCAGTGGAACCACATCGTTACGGTTTATGATGGCAGTGCGGCAAGTGATCAGCTGAAAATGTATGTAAACGGGAATTTGTTTTTCAGTAAAACGAACGACGTAAAAGATGGTAGTGGTGTACTACAGCAATATCAGCCAAATACCCGGAACCTGAAAATGTGGGCTTTTATGGAACCGGAGGATAACAATAGAAATATGACTGGCTATATGAAAAAATTCAGGCTATGGAGTGCAGCGAAGTCTGCACAGGAGGTTAAAGACCTCATGCAAAAAGAGGTTACCGGAAATGAGCCTAATTTAATCTGTGCCTGGGATTTCACTACTGTACCTGCGAATGCAGGCAACATTCCGGATAAAACAGGTAAACACAGCGCAAAATTGGTGGGCGTCTATAAATGGAAAAAAGTTAATTAATAAGCTTAGATCATAAATAATTATGAAGAAAACATTACAGTTCTATACTGGGATATTGTTTATACTGATACAAATCCCTTTAGCTCTACTGGCACAAAATACGGATATACAAATCAAAGGTAATGTCCGGGGGGCCGATGGATATCCACTGGCCGGTGCATCAGTTTACATAACAGATACAAAAAAAGGTACTACAGCAAATGAGAATGGAGATTTTGAACTTAGTGTGCCTAGAGGAAAATCAATTACTGTCAGTTATACAGGTTATCAGACAAAATCACTTGTGATAACTAATAACTCTGCGTTAAGCGTAGTTCTAGATCCCGATCAAAATGTTTTGAATGATGTGGTTGTATATGGTTACGGAACGACAACGAAGAAAGACCTTACCGGATCGATACAGAGCATCAGCAACAAAGAACTTGTTCAGTCTCTAGCCACCAACGCAACTGAAGCGTTAAATGGCAGGGTAAGCGGTGTTTTGGTCACGAAAAGCAGTAACCGACCTGGAACAGATATGAGTGTTCAGATCAGGGGAACCAATTCTTTTAATTTTTCCAACGAACCGCTCTATGTAATCGATGGGGTACCGTCTTACTCAGGAATCAGACACCTCAATAGCGCAGATATAGAATCCATTGACATTCTAAAAGATGCTTCTTCATCTGCTATCTATGGATCAAGGGGTGCAAATGGGGTTGTTCTAATTACCACTAAAGGAGCCAATAAAAAAGCTGGTTTTTCAATTGAATACAGTGCGACGGTTTCTGCAAAGACACCTATCCGGATTCCGGACATGCTGGGTAATGAGGGAAATGGGCTCGAATATATCAATTATAAGATCGCCTTGTGGAAGAAAAAGTATGGGGAATCATCTTTGGGAAGAACTGACTTTTTTACCGATGACGAAAAAAGACGAATTAAACATTCAGAATATTATGATTGGCTAAGAGAGATCTCCAAGGTTGGGATCAGTAATAACCATACCATTAACGTTTCGGGAAACTCAGAAAAAACTTCTTATTCTTTTGGCTTTGGTTATACCAATGATGCTGGTATGGTCGGCAATGAAAACTTTGGAAGAATCACTGCAAACCTAGGCCTTGAACATCGATTCTCTGACCGCTTAAAAATTGGGATAAACAATTACTTCTCTTTAAACAAGATCAACCAGGGTGCAGATGATGCCTTGCTCAACGCTTATTTCCTTCCTCCTGTAGTAAGTCCATATGGAGCTGACGGGCAATATGTATTTGAAGTTCAACCAACTTCAAGTAAAATAAATCCATTTGTTCAGATCGAAAATAACAAAAAAATCAACGAAGTCCGTTACAGTAATATTTCTGCTTTTATTGAAGGTAATCCTATTAAATCTCTAACGCTTAAATCTCAGCTCTCCATGCAGTATGATAATAATGTATACGGTGAATGGATCGGTAAACAAACGCAATCAAAAATGGGAATTATAGACCCAGAGGCTTTTCGAAAAGATGGGATGAATTTAAACTATGTATGGGATAACCTTGCCACTTATAATAAAACCTTTGAAAAAGATCATAAATTAAATTTAGTTGGATTATTCAGTTTACAAAAAGAAACACATAAAGGTTCTCAAATGCGTGGAAAAGGCTTGCCTTATGAATCTGACTGGCATGCCATTCAAACAGCAGAAGAGATTACTGATGTAAGCAGTTACTATTGGGAATCGTCTATGATTTCTTACATGGCACGTGCAAATTACACTTATAAAGACAGGTATCTATTTACAGCAACTGGCCGGGTAGATGGCTCATCAAGGCTATCTGTTGATAACCAATGGGGGTTTATGCCTTCCATGGCTCTTGGCTGGCGAATCAGTGAAGAAGAATTTATGAAAAAGCAGAACACAATAAGTGATCTCAAATTAAGATTGAGTTGGGGGAAAAGCGGCAATAACAATATAGATTATGATGTTGCATTCAGCAAATTAAATTTAGCAAAATATGTATTTGGGCAAAAAGGAACCAATGGATTTGGCTTAGGTGATGCTAAGGGAAATGATAAATTGAAATGGGAAATGACTTCTGAGTGGAACGCTGGACTGGACCTTGGGTTATTCAAAAACAGGATAACCATGACTTTTGATGCTTACAGCCGGGTTACAAAAGACCTGATCTTTAAGCAATCCATAGCAGGTGTAAACGGTTTCAATACCGTACTTAGAAATATAGGTAGCACTGGAAATAAGGGAATTGAGTTGGGCATTAATACAGTTAATCTAAATACATCGTCATTTAACTGGAAGACCAATCTTACATTTTCTTTAAACAGGAATAAAATTAAAGAGCTGTATGGGAATGGAAAAGACGATTTGGCGAACAGATGGTTCATTGGTAAGCCAATCAATGTGATTTATGATTTTGAAAAGGTAGGAATCTGGCAGGAATATGAGCGTGCAGAAGCCTTGAAATACGGACAATCTCCAGGCCATATTCATGTTCGCGATCTAAATAACGACGGATTGATTGACGAACGGGATTATAAAGTATTGGGCACTCCTTCCCCAGACTTTACTGGAGGACTTACCAATACTTTCACTTATAAGAACTGGGATCTTTCCATTTTTATGTATGGTCGTTATGGGGGCTTGTACAACGACGATTTCACTTATATGTTTACGGCATGGGACAATGAACAATGGAATAAGTTAAATGTGAAATATTGGACTCCGGAAAACAAAAGCAATGAGTATCCGGAAATTGGTGCCCAGTCTTATTATACCCAGGTACTGGGAAAGATATCCGGTAGCTTTCTAAAAATCCAGAACATTACTCTTGGTTATTCACTTTCGGAAAAATTGAAGAAAAAAGTTGGTTTAAAGCAGGTGCGTATATATACGGCTGTCTTAAATCCATTTACATTTTCAGCCTACAAAGGCCCTGATCCGGAGATCATTGGTGAAAATGTATATACCCAAATGTCTTTGTATCCTTTGACATTCAATTTCGGCCTTAATGTTTCATTCTAAGCTAAAAAACATGAAAAAACTATTTAATTTGTTTTTCGTATCCCAGTTCGCAATACTGTTAACCATATCTTTTGGGGGATGCAAAAAATTTATAGATCCTGAAACGCCTTCCATTATAACTGATAAGTTTTACAATACGAAAGAAGGACAGGAAAAATTACTGGTAGACATCTATGCTCAATACAGAGGTGTGTTTAATACCAGTGAACTTCAATATTACGGGACGGATCTATATATGGCAATTGGTGAGGGACCAGTAGAAAAGATGTTCAATGGTTATGATAAAACCTTCAACTCAACAGCACCTGTTGTGGGTGGCTATTGGAAAAATCTGTATAAGATTGTTCAGGAATCCAATACCCTGCTCAGCCGCTGTACCCCGGCAATAGCTGGAGGTGATTATAATAAGATAACCGCACAAGGCCGCTTTTTAAGAGTTTTGGCTTATTACTACCTGGTGGAAACATTTGGGCCGGTACCTTTTTATGATAAAGAACAAACAGAGGTCATTGAAACAGCAACCAGGACTCCTGAGCAGGCGATTTATACTTTTATGATTTCAGAATTGGTGGCCATAAAAGGACAATTACCACTGACCAGTACTGAAGCAGGTAGGCTTAATAATGCTGCAGTTACCCATTTACTTGGAAAAATTTATCTAACCAGGGCATATAAACCTTTCGCACAACCAACAGACTTTACCAATGCAGCATCCAATCTGGATGAGGTAATTTCACAAGGAAAGTCAGCTTTTTATCTCTCTAAGAATTATAAAGATGCTTATGATGAGACCAAACAAAATAATCCCGAAGTGATTTGGGCCATCCAGTATGGTACAGATAAAAATTTCAATGGATCAGGAAATCCTCAGCAGAGCCTTTTTGGCTTCAACATTACGGCGCTTGAACCTGGCATGTTTATAAGGAATCAACTGGATTATTCTTCAATGCAAAGGCAATATTGGGTGATCCCAAAAGCGCATGAGCTATTTACGAATCCCGACATTGACACTCGCTATGATGCTACTTTTAAAAGAGAATTCTATGTTAATAACCCTGCAAATACAAATTTTGGAGCGCTTGGTATTTATTTTCCAAGGTGGAATGATCAATCTGGAATAAGCAACGGAGCCCAGAAATTTTATCCTTTCAAAAACGGAGGCAACTATAACTGGTATCCGCAGTCTACCTCGCTTGCTATTTTAAATGATGGAATAGATCGTATGCCTATCGTGCAAAAATTTAAAGACACTAAAATGGAATGGGGCGGCCTTGGGACACGTGAAGATGTGGTTTTCCGCTTAGCGGATACTTATCTTCTGGCTGCAGAAGCCTATTTGGGTGCAGGCAATCAGGGTTTAGCATTGGAGCGCGTAAATGCAATCAGACAAAGGGCTGCCAAGGATGATGCAAGCTATGTACAATTCATGCAATTGAATTCTTTAAATATTAATGTGATCATGGATGAAAGAGCGAGAGAACTTTTTGGAGATCATGACCGGTGGTTTGATCTGAAACGAAGTCATACATTAATTGAAAGGGCTAAAGCTTACAACCCTTTCGTTCAGCAGTACAATAATATCAACAACAACCATTTAGTACGTCCGATCCCTCAGGACGAACTAAATAAATTATCAGGAATTGCACAAAATAATGGTTATTAATCTTACAATTATGCTAACAAATAAAATATCGTTATTGTCTTTTTTCACTTTGATTTCCATGTGCCTGAGCGGGTGCAGTAAATATAAAAGTCCAGAGATCAATCAGGGTCTTAACGACACTAAACCTATTCTCTATAATAGTTTATATGACCCAATTAGCGATCAAGGTCAATATAACCTTCCGGAGATGACCAAAAAACCAAAAAAATACTGGTCCTTGGTTGAAGTAATCACTGTTGGAAACCGAAATAATATCGGTGAAACAGAAGAAATAAGAGGGTTGCAATATCACCTGTTAAGTCAGTCTATTGCCGGATTAACCAATAAGGCCGTTGAGGAAGGTCGCAGCGAAATTGGTGTCTGGATGCAGGATCACGGAGGTAGTGAATCTTATACTTTATCAAAGCAGGCGCTTAAAAACATGGGCATTTCAGAACAGGGCGGACAAAGTGGTATCGAACTTGCACGCAATACCTATGGAAGTTCGGATGGTGTTCATATCCAGATAAAGGATCTTTTCAGTGGTTATATATTAACAGATGTAACGAATAACCCGGAAAGTAACATGGTGGCGTCTGTTGCCTCCTCAATTTATAATTCCATTATCGTTGATGTCAGAGATAAAGCAAAGTATGATGCTGCCGGGTATAAAATGACTTACGATGCCAGAAGCAAAAGTACGGCTGATGCATGGAGAGAGTTTAAAGATAAAGTGAGTAAAAAGGCACTGGTGGTAATGCCGGTACAAACCGGAGAATTAAGAGATTTTGCCATTAAAAACAATCTATTTGTACTGAACATTAATAAAAAGTTTAACCAACCTTCTGGTGGGCAGAACCTTGATTTGCTAGATGAGATCTTAAAATCGCTGGATCCAGGAGCCCCGGTTTATGGATGGGAACAAGGAGTAGATGAATCCCTGTTTGTAGACAGAGCCTCTATTTTGGGACATGTCTGGGTGCCCAGCGACTGGATATATAACTTGTCGATGACCTCTCTGCTTTACAAAAGCAGACAAGAGGCTAAACTGGCGCAAATTGTAAATCCCCAGTTCATCGATTGGTCCAAAAAGAAAAAATTCGTTTCTTACTACCTTTCAGATGGGGACAATATACAATGGATGATGAATGATTTTGTACGTGATTATTATAATAGTCCATATGCTAATGATATGAAAATGGGATTTGGTGTGCCTGTTTCTAACTTAAACATGATGGCACCGGCACAGTTTAGTAATATCTTTAGTCAGCAGAAACCAAACTATACCCTAATTGAGGCGCTAGGTGGTGGTTATATGTACGTAGACAATTATGGATCCGGAGCCAACAGATCTGAACAGCTAGCACAACTTTCCAAACGCGTTGCTTCTAGTATGCGCCAGCACCGTGTAAAAGTTTTGGGACTGATGGCTAAAGATGTTAAATCAGCAAATGCTTTGGCCGGTTATAAGGCTTTTGTGGATGCGAACGACCAGTTAGAAGGAATTGTTGTTATGCAATATTCGCCCTATGCCGGTGGCAATGGTGAAACCTACTGGGTAACCAACAAGCAAGGATATGACATTCCTGTTATTACTGTAAAGTATTCTCTTTGGAATTTTGGTTCACAAAATCATCAATTTGAAGGCACTCCTGCTTATGTAGCCAGTAAATTAAAAACAGATGATAAATCTCCGTTTTCTGTAATTGCGGTTCATGCCTGGAGCACATTTAAAGATTTAGGATCGACAAGTGATTTAACAGCAGAAAATGCAAGCGGTGGAAATATGAAAGGTGCAGGTGCAGCTAAGTTATTGACCAATCATTTATCCAATGACTTTGAAGTTGTCAATGTACAGGAATTGATATGGAGAGTAAGAAATCAATACAAGCCTGATCAGACCAGTAAGTATCTGAAAGCATATTATTAACATCAGCTAAAACTATCATCAACTTACTGCGCTATAAAAATGAACTTAGTAAGTTGATGGTAGTTAGATTTACATTAATCCAAATCCTTACAACTTTTTATGTTGATAGGTTCGTAATATTACCGGCCCTAACAAGCCGGATGGTTGCAACTGCGAGTTTTCATCCCAATGCTTCCAAGTAGTAAATGTAATTCGCTTTGAGTTACGGCTTGAAGTCTCCTTTAGCCAGTTTGGCCATGCATCTGGAATACCGTACTTGCCTTTTACATCTTCTGGATAATGCGCATCTCCTATCAAACGATTTGGCCATAAGTTGGTAATACGGATCTCGAGATCATTTTTGCCTATGCTGGCTACGCTGCTAATGTCAACCCTAAATGGAGCTTTCCAAAGAATACCTAAATTCTTTCCATTCACAATAACTTCTGCAATAACACCTACGCTTCCGAGGTCCAATTCCAGCGAATTGCCTGTTCTGATTACATCATGAGTTAATGAAAACTGCTTTTTATAAATTGCTGTTCCGGAAAAGTAACGTATACCTTCGTTGGTAGATAGAGGCCAGGAGATCAGTTTTTCAAACGTAGCTTCTGGAGGTGCTCCTAGATTTTTAGGAAAACTCACCTCCCAGGGGCCAAACAACTCAATTGGCTTGGGCACTTTACTAACTTCAACTATTTTAGCTAAACCAGTACCAATGGTATAACTTATTTTCCCGGAATATGGGGTAATCCATGTGGGTACTCCGTTTTCGTAAGCAAATCTAGGTTTAGGAATATCCTGCTCAAGGTGAACTATATTTCCACCTTGAACTGAAACATGGCGTGTTTCTCCAGCAGCCGAATAAACCAAGCGAAGTTCTCTTTTGACATTATTCATTGCTGAAGTTATTCCAAGTATACTATCCGTGACTGTGAACATAGGCACATTTGAGCTAACCAGACCATTCACTTTCGCTGTAACATCATATATCGAATAGTTTGTAGGTATCCCTTTTAATTCTTTTGAAAACTTCCCGTACACTGCTCTGATTAATCGAAATTCTTCATTGTTTACCTTAATATCTTGTTTTTCATTTTCTACCAAACGCAATTGCTTTGGTTTGCCTCCTAATTCATATTCCACGCGCAATTCTTTTACTGATCCTGGAGCGGGGTCAACAGATGAAAGACTATTATCAGCAGAAAATTGAACTCCATTCTTAGCAATCCGTTCAACCAATGCCGCCGTGACATCAGCCATTCCTTCTGATAAGAAAGTACCATACTCAGCTTTTATTACCCGGAGATCAGGAAGGGGCTTTAGTTGGAGATGCTCTATCAGAGTCCTTTCACTTGTAATATGATTTGATGGTATAGACTTGGTATTACGGAAAACCACAAAAACAGCTCCATGAGAATTGAAAGAGATTGGGATACTGGTTGTGTTACCAGGTCCTTTCTTCCAAACTAAAATATCTTCAACTTCTCCTGTTTCTGGGTTCCATAACTGCGGTTGTTTACCCGAAACCCTAAACTGACATATTTCCTTGCGACTTTCAATCTGGGGATTGGAAACAAAATAAATATCATCGCTATTACCACTAATCCTGTGGATGAAATTTAGATCAGCACCAGTCTGTCCGCCCGAAAAATCAGGCGCGAGATCCAACTTCTTAAAAAGATCAGTTATTGATGCATTACTTGAAATTTTGTTGTCCCATATCTCGTTTGCTAGCCTGACAACTTTTTCATCGCATGCCGGATATCCATTAAGACTTGGTGATTTAGTGGGCCTGGTGCCTTTAACGACAGCACCAGCAAGAACAAGTTCTTTAATTTTCATTAGCACTTCCGGGGTTGCCCATGTTGTTTCAGGAAGTACCAACATGCGGTATGATAAGCCATTACGCGTATAAATTTTACCGTTTTTTGCAGTCAGAAAAGCCAATTGATCTGGCCCGATCTGATCATAATCATATCCCAGTGCTTTAATGTCAGATCGTGAAATAGCATCATTTGGAGAAGATTCCCCTGTAAAAACCAAAACATCTGCAGAACTTTTCCCTTGTTGAAGTAAGAACTGTGAACGCGCTAGATAATTCATATAGGCATAACTCTGTTCCCACCAGGTATTTAAACGGCTCATTTCGACACCATACATGTGAAATGTTACCCCTGGGCCAATATTCCACGGCTGATGCGCATAAGTATGAAATATAAGACGGTTTACTCCTTCGGTCCATACATAGTCACCTCTCTTTTTCAGGGTTGCCGGGTGGTTAAGCCATCCTCCAAAGCTGGTAAAGGACTCGGAGCCAACAATAGAATTGCCTTTCAGATGGGAGATGGATGCTGCTAGTCTTGTAGATTCCAGATAATCGTTCTTTCCGAGCCAAAACTCACCCATAATGATATCCCCAGATGCTCCTGCTTTAAAGGAGTCAAATGGGCCTCCATAGGGTTCAACTGAGAATTTCATTCCTTTTTTATGACATAATTCACTAAAGTATCCATAGTAATTTTCAGCAATGAGATCTCCAATTGTTTTACGGAAGTCCCAAAGAAATCGTTCAGTAACCTCTCCACTTTCTACATAATAACCTGCTAATGTTGGTAAAAAAGGTATGCAGTCATAGTTTCGCTTTTTTTTGAAATCCTCTCTAAATCCAGGTGTCCAATTATTGCAACCAACCTCATAACTATCTATTAAGCAATTTGTAAGTGAAGATCCAACAAGTGGACCTAATTTATCCAAAATCGGCTTTATCCCTCCCTCCCAATAGGCATCAACTGCCGAACGGCTCATTTTATTAACTTCAAGCCCCTTTCCTCCTAAACCAGTGGGACGGTTCTCTGTGCCGTTTGCAGTATGGCCAAATCTTAAAATTGTCCAATCTCCTTCAGGTGCTGTCCAATTCAATGTACCATCAATTGACATTTTTGATGTCAGATCAATTATTTTTGTTTTGTCAATTATCGCAGATTGCTCTACAACTTTGTCGCTGGGATCCATATGGGTTCTGAAAGAATCTCCTGTGAGTGCTTTAAGAGCCAACTCATCGATTCGTTGATTTCCTTTTGGTGTTGGAAAAGCAATTACTGCTATGTCTTTATAGTAATTAAGTTTTGTTGTTGGTTGTGGTAGTTTTTGATGAACCCTGTTGCCCTCCTTAACTTGGGTTTGACTAAAAACAATTGTTTGCATTGCATTTTCAGGGCTTACCCAAGGGCCGCCGCTAGAGGACCAGCCTGCACCGTTATTGAATCCAAGTTCAAGTCCTAAGCGCTTGGCTTCAGAAGCTGCGAACTGGAAAAGTTCGAGCCATTTTGGACTTAAGAATGTTGCCGGTCCTTCAGGATATCCTTGATCAACATTAAATATTTGTGCTTCCTGTATACCTACTCGTTTCATCGCTTCAAGGTCGGCTGTAATACCTTCCTTTGATACATTGCCGTTTATCCAATGCCACCATGTACGTGCCTTTGCTGAAGCTGGAGGTTTTTTGAAGCCTGATAGTAAAGCATTTTGAGCTGTTGCGGTATTTTTACTAAGGCATACCGCAAAGAGAATCATTAGAAAAATTGATCGGTTCATTATATTTGATTAGTTGTCTCCAAGATAATTACAATGTCAGAATCAACCATCCTTATCTATCCTGTTCGCTGGTTGATAAGTCGTTAAACAGCATACGTATTTAACCTATACAAATTTCTTTGAGGCTGCTTAACTATGTGCTTTAACAAGCATTCAACAAGGGCCTTATCGTTAATTAATATTACCGATAAGGCCTCATGAACGCAAAGGATACTCCTCTATCCCTTTAGGCTCACTTTCTAATGCGAGCTTAAGTAGTAAAAACTATGCTTAATGTTATTTTTTACTATTTAAGGCATTATCGATTTTTACATTTTGGACATCCTTTAAAAAAATCTCTTTTTTATTAAGATTAGGCAATTTTATTTCATTAAGACTAACTCCATCTACATCATCAAATACTAAAGCTGGCCTAAAATCATCATTTTTTAATTTCAGAGTAACATTACGCATAGTAATACCTTGCGCGTGACGTACATAAAGTGCCCAGGCGGGAAGTTCTCCAAACATGGAAAATTCAGGATAATTCTGAATCTTTTCGGAAATTTTACCAATTCTGCTTAATGCAAAATAGGCTTGTCCTTTTGTTGCTCTGCCAGGATAGGTTATCCTGATATTTTCGAGAACCACATTTTGAACTTTATAACCTGGAATACCTGTTATGGACGAAGGAAAAGGATTATGATAACCAGGTTCATCTGCCCTTATATCATATTTAATATCGGCACGTTGAAAAGGTATCTCAACTCTGATATCACCCATGTATATGTTTTTGACAACTCCGGGGGTAACTCCATCACGGTGCCCGAGGCGTATGAATATAGCATTACCTGTATTTTTTGCTCTAATATGATTAACCTTAATATTTTCTATGATCCCGCCGTCAACAGATTCAATTGCAATGGCAGAACGAAATGTATCAAAAATTTTGATATTTTCGATCGAAACATTTTTAAATCCGCCATATGATGCTGTCCCAAATTTCACCGCACTGGCCCCTGAAATCACGGTACATTTTGAGACATAAATAGAATCGTTAAAATGACCAGGATAATATGATTTTAAACAAATCCCATCATCGGCGGCATTGATATAACAATTGGTGATTTTTACATTTTTACAATCAGTAATGTCCATGCCGTCGTTATTCCAATACGCACGGTTTGTTAACTTAATTCCGTCTAATATCATATCGGCACATAGCTCAAATGTCAAACCCCAGCAGCTTGAGTTCTTAAAACTTACCCCGGTTAATTTAACTTTCTTACAGTCAGCAAAACCGATCAATTTAGGCCTCATTTTTTCGTTAGGCCTGTTTGCTCCAACAGAGTAATGAGGATCGACAACAATACCATTCTGATGGAGGCTATCAACGTTCAATGCAAGATCCCTTCCTTGTCCATTTATCAGTCCTTTACCTGAAATAGATATATTTGTTGCATTGTAAGCAACCAGTAATGCCATTTGCGGGTGATCATCTGTTTTGGGGCTTTTCGGAAGCCCGGGCATAGGGATCTTTTTGTAATCAAAAGGATTTGTACTTCCCAGCAATACTGCCTTTTTTTCTAAGTATAATTCGACATTACTTTTTAACTGAAGTGTACCAGATAAAAATCGACCATCGGGTATAATTACCCTACCTCCCCCCTTTTCATTTGCCATATCAATAACTTTTTGGATAACTTCGGTATTAAGCTTTTTTCCATCTCCGATTGCACCATATTGAGCGATATTAAATTGGCTGATTTTCTGTGCAAAAGCGTTATTGCAAATGGTTAAAATTATTATACCTATGATAAAATATGAACTGAATTGTCTTTTTTTGAAAATCATTTCTTTTCTATTAGTTGATTTGATTATAATGGATATAAGGTTATTTATCAGTAGTCAGAACCTGTGGTAAAAAAATTAATTTTACAGGGCCAAGTAAGCCTGATTCGCGAAGGAAGGTTTCCGCATTTGGGTTGTCAAATTTCACAATGTTGGTTTTAGTTAGGCGCTTTTCGCTTGCTAATTTACCATCGCCGATCAAGCGATTTGGCCAAAGGTTTGTCACCTCTACTTCCAGTTCGTTAATACCAGCTTTTACATGTTGGCTGATGTCAAATTGAAAGGGTGCAACCCACCCTAATTTCAAGACTTGGCCATTTATCTTTACAACTGCCATATCTAGTACATTCCCCAGATCAAGGATGACCTTTGTTTGCTTTAAGTGACCTGCATTTATAGTGATTTTTTTTGTGTACACTGCGCTGCCTGAATAATACTTAATCCCTTCATCTTTAAATGAGGTCCAGGATTTTAAGGTATCTGTGTATATTTGATCGGGGCCGCCCCATTTGGTATCAAAATGAATGTTCCATCCATTGGAAATCAAAGTTGTTTTAAGTTTGCGTTTAGCATCAATTGTGCTGATATGACTATCGCTCCAAACCATTTTGTATTGACCTGGTTTAAAAATAGTAGCTAAAATACTGCGATCCTTCTTTTCTAAATCTATGTATTCCCCCCTGTCATCTTTAAACTCGTTTCCTGGGAAAAGCGATTTCCCATCTTTTTCAATACTGACAATATGAGGTGTTCCCTTGGCTTTTCTGAAAATTACAAACCGTGAACCATCGGGTTCCAGGTGCAAGGGTAGAATGGTATAGCCATCTTCTTCCTTATAGGTTAACACCTCTTCAGTTCTACCTGTCATCGGGTCCCAAATTTCAGGAACCATGCCGGTGACACGAAATCTACATTCTGTCTGTTCATATCGATCGGGCAAAGTGGTGAGGTATCGGTATTTAAAATCATTTGTCCCGATCCTTCCGAAACGGTTTGCTACAAAATAGATATCAGCCTGGTCTCCGGTGCGGTGGATGTAATCTAGGGCTGTATTTGAGTTAGTACTTGAAAATGAAAAATCTGGACCTACCTTTAACTCTTCCAATACAGTATTAATATCTTTTCCAAAAATCACTTTCCCTTTGCCGTAATTATTTTCAGTTTTAGTTACACCATCGATTGACCCCCACATCGCTGAAGCGATGGACTCAATTTCCTTATCACTTTGCGGATATTGTGTTAAACCTGTAGCGCTTAATGGCTTTGGGCCAACTACCACTAAACCCTGTTTCACTAATGATTCTATCTTGTGCAGCACCTGAAGATCGATAGCGGTTTCCTGTGGTAATACTAAAACTTTATAGCTCATTCCATCAGGAAAAACGATTTGATGATCTTTCACTGACATCCGGTTGATGATGGCGTCTTTTGAGCATTTATCCCAATCGTGCCCAAAGCCAAGATCTTTCACATCTTCTTTAAGAAATACAAAATTTGGAACGTCGTTACCGTAATAATAAAGTACGTCGGCAGTAAACAATCCTTGTGCTAACATGTAGCTGCAACGATTAAGATACGAGATAAAATCTCCAGCATGTTTCCACCAGGTTACATTGGGATTAAGATGCGTACCTGCAAAGTATTCATTGCCTGGAAGGCCAAATTCCTTTGGTGAATTTGTAAAAGTATGCCAAACAATCCTATTTACCCCTGAACAGAAAACCCGGTCGATGTTACTTTTCAAATCTTTGGGAGCCTCTTCCCATTGCGGACCAATAGATGTCGGTCCCTCTGCAGCTACAAACCGTTTGCCATTGGTATGTGCAACACAGGCGCTTTGCTTAACGGCTAATCTTTCTGCATCACTAACTCTATGGGTATTTGCCATGGCCCAAAATTCGCCTTGTGGAAAATCGCTAATGGCCATTACCTTTAAAGCGTCTACCGGTGCCGAATGAGGGCCTCCTGACTCTGGATGAAACCCCATGCCGTTTGCGTGAGCCAGGTCAGTAAAAAGCTGATAATGATAAGTGAGGATACAATCGCCAATTGTTTGGCGGTAATCATGCAGGAACCGATCTGATTCCTCCACACTGCCAACCATATGCCCTGCCAATACCGGAAGGTATGGATAAATATCATACCCTCGGAATTTTTTAAATTCAGCAGCAAAATTGTTAGTCCAGCCCACATTACCCATTTCCCAGCTATCTGTTTGAAGAAAATGAACGCTGTTACCCACAGCCTGAGCTGTATTAATCAATGGCAAAATTACGTCTCCACTAAACTTTTTAAAAGCATCAGGGTTAAGGTGATCTAAAGAAAGTCCTTCCCATCCGTCACTGTTGGTAGATGTTCTCGCTCCGGTACAAGTCCAGCCATAGCGGACAATTACCCAATTTCCTGGAGGGGCATTCCATTTTAAAATCCCGTTTTCATAATGATTGCTGAGATCAATGATTTCATTTTTTTGGATCCCATTTAAAACCTGTTTACCCACATACTCATCACGTAATTTATTAAGGGGGTAAACTCCCATCATGCCAAAACTGCTGTTAAAGGTTTTTATCCGCCAATTTTGAATTAGTTTACTTATCTCCAAACTGTCACTTTCCGGTCTTTTAAATGCCTGTACTGTTACGTCTCTGTACATTAACAGGGAATCAGGCTGTGGTAGTTTCATCACTATGCTCTTTCCTCCTGTAACTTTCACTTCAGCAGACACCAGCTTTTTCAAAGCTAATTCTGGTGTTATGGTTGGACCTCCGGGATTCCATCCGCTTTGTGCATTTACACTAAGTTCTAATCCTAAACGCTGAGCTTCTTTAACGGCATGCTTGTAAAGCTCCATCCAAGCCGGACTCATAAAAATGGGTCCGGCTTGTGTTTTATGCGCAACCAAATAGTTGGAACTACCTGCATCTACTAGCGAAGCACCGCCATAACCCTTCGCTTTCATTTGTTCCAGGTCTCTTGTAATGGATTCTTTAGTAGCCATACTGTTCAGCCACCACCAGTAGCATCTCAATTTGGATTCCGACGGTGGATTTTTAAAATCCAAGGCTAATTGAGTATAGTTAATTACAGGTGATGAAGCTAATGAGTAATCTATATTTTGCGCTACACTTGCAAAACTACAGGCCAGCAACACAGCGATGAAGTTTAATTTCAACATTTCGAATCTTGAAGTAAAATTAATGATGGTTTCTTTTTTAATAATTTGGGTTTCTATAGGGGAACTTTTCAATTACCACCCGGGGTTTTGTGCCAGTTTAACATCTTTATTTGCATCAATTACCAATTGCGGGATGGGCCATAGGTTATAGCTAAAGGTTAATGTTGACTGTGCTTCGGGCCAATAGGCGTACTTACGAATCCTGTCAACGGCTATGGTTCCTCCCATCCGAAGCAACGTATTCCAACGGCATTCTTCATAAACCAATTCACGCGCCCTTTCATCAAGTATGGTGTTGAAGTTGTCATCCATATCTCCTGCGGCTACGAGATAACTACAGTTTGCCCGGCTGCGTAGCAAATTAACATCAGCTGCTGCACCTGCTTTATCACCGCTACGTTGTTTAGCTTCTGCCCTTAGCAAAATCGTTTCTGAGAGCCGGATAAAATAATCATCACGGAATAGGTTACTACGGTTCTCTCCATCGGCAAGACCTGTATATTTGTCCGTTGCGATTTTACAGGATACTGGGTAATTAAGGCTTTGATCATCCTTATTATCATAAAGTACGCTATAAGGTACTGGGATACCATAATAAGGAGAAGTTGGAACATTGCCTATAAATGTTCTTTTGAAGACGATCTCGGTATTTCTCATGTCGTTTGCGTAAGCTCCCTGATAAATATTGTCTCTGGTATACATAGTGGGCATCACCTGCGAAATCCCACGTCCACCGACGTCTTCTAAAGCCCCTCCCAGATTGGCGGGTGAGCCGTTTCGAAAAACGGGACCGTATATCCTTGAATAAGGCAGTTTTGATCGTCCATCTTCCGCTTTATAAGCAGCATAGTCGATTTGCAGTGCCCAGATACATTCTGTATTCCCATCTTGATAGTTTACATTGTTTTCCTGGAATAAATCCCAGTACACATTGCCCTGCGTTTCTGTTTTACGGGCACCAAAACGGTTTTTCATTAGCGTATAAGTACCTCCGTTAATAACTTTATTTCCGTAAGCAATCGAATTCGCAAACGCGAGGGTTGCCCCTGATGAATTACCATCAGCTGCCATCTGCGTGCCCATAGCCAGGTAAAGTTCGCAAAGATTATGTTGAACCACCCCTTTCACGATGCGGCCACCTGAAGAGGTGAGTTCAGGGACATCCTTTTCTATAGAGAGTAACTCATCAATTGCAAACTGATAGGTCTGTACACGGGTGGTTCTCGTATAATCAAACCTGGCGGCTTTAGCAACATCTGTCACAATAGGTACACCTCCAAAAAGTTCAGCTAAATTACGGTATGCAAACGCCCTGAAAAATTTTGCCTGTGCAAGGGTACTGGCTTTTGCGGTTGGGCTTGCGAAATTTATATTAGGTTGATCAGCGCTATAAATTGCTAAATTAGCTTTAGCGATAATCTGATACCATGCTGTGTAATTCTGATAAAAAATGGTGCTATTGGCATTAATAGTGCCATAATTATTAAAACTGCTTGATCTGCGTATGCTGGGAATATCGTACATATCGGTTCCGTTACCCCTAAATACAAATGTCCAGCTGTTTTCATCTGGATTAGCCCACATATCCCTCAGTTGGGAATATATTGACACTATTGCCTGATCTATCTGGGCTGATGAGGAAAAGACATTATCTGTAGTATAAAATGTCTGGGGAGCTGTTTCCAAAAACTTATCGTCTATTTTTTTACAACCAAGTGTATGTAAGAGTAATACTATAAGGCTAGCTCTGATTATAAGATTATATTTTTTCATTTCAATTTTTATATTAAAAACTAACATTAATACCTAAAGAATAACTACTCGCAACGGGGAATGTGTTGGATTGGACTGTGGTACCGGTCTCGGGATCGCCGCCAATCCATTTGGTAAAAGTTCCAAGATTTCTGGCTGCGAGGAACAACCGTGCATTACTGATATTGGCCCTTGTTAACAGTGGAGTTTTGATGTTATAAGACAAGGTAACATCCTGAATCCGGACAAATGCCTGCGACATAAGGCCAAGGAAACGTCCGTCTCCTGCAAAGTATGCGGAGGGATAGGTATCACTCGGGTTAGAAGCTGTCCAATATGGTTTGGCTATGGTATTGTCATTGAACCTACCTGTGCCAGATGTCATAAAAGCTGAGGTATTACTCTTCAAATAATAACCATTCCCTCCAAAAATTCCAGACACCATCACATACAGTTCTAAATTTTTATAACGAACT
Source organism: Pedobacter nutrimenti (assembly GCF_032678445.1). Classification (GTDB taxonomy): domain Bacteria; phylum Bacteroidota; class Bacteroidia; order Sphingobacteriales; family Sphingobacteriaceae; genus Pedobacter; species Pedobacter nutrimenti_A. The sequence goes on along the minus strand of NZ_JAVTSQ010000012.1, from coordinate 250,577 downwards.
GTATTAGAAAGGCTTAACCTGAAATTTTCTTTTGAATATCCTAGAATAGTTCTATCGTTAGCGTCAATTTTCCCATCAGCATTTATGTCCATGTACTTTGGGGCGCCTGGTGCCGCACCAGTAGATTTAATATAATCTGCGTCAGCAGTCTGGACTATTCCTATCTGTTTATAGCCGTAAATAGCACCCAGTGATTTACCGATAAAAAAACTGTTTGCTATATCATCATCCTCTTTCCCATCTCCATTTTTATCTTCGCCATAGAGATGCTTCAATACGTTGCTGTTTTTCCAGAAAGTAAATGAAGATGACCAATTGAAGTCTGGCCTTTTTATATTTTCGGTACGAATGTTAACTTCTATCCCCTTATTATCAACCTCACCCAAAGATGCAAGCTGAGTAGCAAAGCCAGTCATTACAGGAATGGTGCGCACAAATATCTGATCAGTAGTTTTTGACGAATAGTAATCTACGTCAACAAAAAGGCGGTTATTAAGCCATGCTGACTCAAAACCTATATTGATTGCGCTTGTTTTTTCCCATCCCAAATTCGGATTACCAAGTGTCGTTTGTACCAGTCCATAAGTTATTTTTCCCTGTGCATCAGAAAACTCATACCTTGCATTGCCGGCAGCGCCGTTTTGGACCTGCGATAAGGTAGCATACGGACTTAAACCCTGATTACCATTTTGTCCCCAGGAAAATTTAAGTTTGAGCGAATTAAGTGGCTTAAAGTTTTTCAGGAAAGATTCACTGGAAATTAACCATGCCGCCCCAACTGCTGCGAAATTAGCATATCTTTTTTCAGCTCCAAAAACAGAGGCACCGTCTCTCCTGAATGATGAGGTAAAATAATACTTATTATCATAAGAATAATTAAGGCGTGCCAAGTAACCCACATTTGCCCGCTCACTGTTATTAAGGTTAACCTTCTGAACCGTAGCTTTTGACAAACCATAAATACCAAGTGCTGTATTGCCATTTGCAGAAAAATCGCTTCCCGTTGCGTTAATGTCTTCAACAAACAAGTGGTCCCTCGTGGCTACTGCTGTTGCATTGATCTGATGCTTGCCAAAACTATGATCGTAGGTGAGTATATTATCTAAGATATAGCTGTTGGTACTTGTATTGTCAAGGTTGCCATTGGCATTTGACAGTAAACTTTGAACGCTAACCGGGTCATATCGCCCGGAAATTCCGGCGCCTTCTTTAATGTAATAATTCTCAAAGAAAAAATTCCCGCTTTCATGTCTTTCATAGTTGGCTGAAAAGTTTGCACGATAGCTTAACCCCGGAATCCATGGGGCTTTTACAACTGCAAAAGAATTTAGGCGGAAGGAATTATAAATATCCATATTTTTAATTGTTCCATCATTAACTCCCCATAATGGATTTTGCAGGGATTGGGTGAAAGGAAACTTTTCTAAATTCCCTGCATCATCTCTGTAGACAACACCATAAGGCGACATGATCTCAGCACTGCCAACATTAGCTGCATTACCAGAGTAGTCTCTTCTGGAATAAGCCCCATCCAAGCCTAACTGTAACCATGAAGTGATTTTTGTATCAATTTTGCCAAGCAAATTCAGGTGATTATACATATCGCCGACTACAATTCCTTTATTGTCGTCATAAGATGAAGACATATAATAGTTTACATTTGGCGAAGCTCCTGATACAGAAACCTGATTGTTGTGGGTTATACCCGTTTGTGTCACTTTATCCAACCATAGGGTTTCATTGCCGGCTTTATAATTGGCCAACTCACCAGCCTGCATCCAGTTTGTGCTGCCTGCCGCATATTTGTTTCTGTCATTTACAACATTTATCCAATCGGCTCCTGTGAGTAATACAGGCCTGTTTTGCCATTTTTGAATCCCGGTTTCTGAGCGCAGACTTATGATTGGCTTTCCGGTTTTTCCCTTTTTTGTTGTGATAGCTATAATTCCGTTTGCAGATCTTGAACCGTAGGCAGCTGCAGATACAGCATCCTTTAATATATCATAACTAGCAATGTCGCCGGGATTGATATCACTTATTGAACCAAGAAAGATAACCCCATCTACCAGGATCAAAGGGTCATTTGTTCCACTAATAGAACGTTGTCCTCTGATTTGAATAGACGGCTGCCCACCTGCCGAACTAACTGCTCCAACATTTAATCCCGCGACATTTCCTTTAAGTGCCTCAAGCGCATTCATATTGGGCTGAAGGGCAATAGGAGAGTTTTCCATTTTTATGGACGAAACAGCTCCCGTAAAATCCTTCCTTTTTACAGTACCATAGCCAATTACCACTACATCATTTAACGTTTTCTGGTCTTCCGCAAGACTGATATCAATCTTTGTCTGCTCACCGACCCTGATCTCTTTGGTGGTATATCCGATTGCAGTAAAGACCAGGATCGCATTACCACTGGTAGCTTTAATATGATATATACCTTCAATATCAGTTGCAGTGGCTATTGTTGTTCCTTTTATTTTTACGCTCACACCATGAATAGGCACGCCTTTCGCATCAGTAACTCTTCCTACAATTTGAATATCTTTAATTAAAGGAACGATATTATTTACTTTTTCCTTGATAATCACATTGTCATCTATAATATCATAGGTAAATGGCTGGCCGGCCACACAATCATCCATTACTTTTTTAACTGATGCATCTTTAACATCAATGGTAACAGGTTTTGCCTTTTTTAACATTTCGGAATTATATAGTACATTATAATTGCTCTGCTGCTTGATTGCACTAAATATGTCCTGTAATGATGCCATATTTTTTTTTAGCGTTATTGTTTGTGCAAAGGTGCTGGCACTCAATTGTAACAGACCGGTAAACATCAAAATAAAAGTTAGTTTCATCGTTAACAGGAATTTAGATGTGACGCCTCTTTGAGGCGTGCATAGATATGCGATATAAATTTTATACATTTGGTTGTTAGGTTAATTAATTATTGGTTGTTTAGGAAACACTATGTTTTTGATTACCTGACATAGCTCAGCTATTAACCAGGGGCGCAGCGAACGCTCCTGGATTATTTTATGTCACCAAGAAAAACAGAAAAATAGTAAAACTAATTCATAACTATTATCCTCCTTTCATCAATTTTGAAGTGAATAGTTCCTGTTGTCTGCAGTACCTTCAACAAATCTGACACATTTTTATATCTGGATACCGATCCGCCGAAGGAGGTTTTTTTCAGGTTGGGTTCATATATAATTTCAACATCGTACCATCTTGCTACTTTACGCATTATGGTTTGGATATCTTCATCCTGAAAAGTAAAGTAGCCATTTTTCCAAGCCATTGTTTGCTCTAGATTGGCGTTTTGTACAGTAATATTGTTCGAAAGCCCAGTTAACACTGCCTGTTGGCCCGGTTTTAAAATCACTTCAGAATTAGCCTTCTTAAATTTAACAGCTCCCTCTAATAAAGTAGTTTTAATAGATGGTTCATCATCATATGCCATAATATTAAAATGTGTTCCCAATACCTGGGTTTCTGTACCATTAGCGATTACCACAAATGGCATTTTAGGGTTTTTCGAAACTTCAAAATATGCTTCGCCTGTAATTTTTACCTTCCGTTGATTGCCACTGAACCTAGTGGGATAAGTAATTGAGGATGCGGCATTCAGAAATACCTTGGTGCCGTCAGACAATATCAGGTCGTATCTGCCACCGCGAGGTGTGCTCATCGTATTATTAGTAATTGTTAAGTTATCGCTATTTGATGAACGGTAAGCAAGTTCGCCATTTGCCAGTTTAACAACTTTTGTATTACCTTGGGTAACAATAAGGCCATTTTTAGCACTATCTAAAATGATTTTTTGACCGGTAGCTAGTGTTAATACAGCTTTTGTCCCACCTGGTTCAATGTCACCCTTAATGCCTTGATGTTTGACGATTGAATACTGGGATTTTTTATCCCCTTGATCTAAATTGTAAAATAACAGGGCTCCGACAGTCAATAAAATTATTGCAGCGGCGGCTGTTAACCATGTTTGTAAATTCCTGTTTTTTACCTTATTTATGGAATAATTAATCTGGTTAGTAATACGGGCTTCAACTTCATTTTCATTCCCCATATCCCCCACCCATGGGTCGTCTATCAAAAAGTCTTTGCTATATTTATCAAGCAATATTTCCTCTTCAGAAGTACACTTGCCTGTACAGAATTTCTCATATAGCACGATATACTCTTGTTTAGTCATGTTTTGCTTTATTTAAGGCTTTCTATTCCAATGGGTTTACAATTGTATAGGGCTTTTTTTGTTACTTCACACACACTGCATTTAAAAGTATTTTTATCGACATAACACAAGATACTGATTATCAACGGCATATTTTCACACTTGGCTCTTCTAAAAAACGAAATTGATGGATGAAGACCTATGGGGTACTGCCTTTCTCCATTAAAACGGAATTGGAAAAGGTCGTACATTACGACCTTTTCTCATCATCTAAGTCTGTTATTTCGCTTTTATAATTTCTTTCAAGGATGCTATAAAATATTCGATCTCGTCTAAGGTATTGTAATAGTGCGGTGATGCCCGCACTACCCACTTCACGCCCTTTTCGTCAAAATCAATTAGGCCGTATGCCCTGTAGCTAGCAGACACATTTATCTTGCGTTTAGCTAATTCACTTACAATATGATTTGGGTCTGAATCTGAAATATTGAAAGTTACTAATCCGCCTTGCATCGGTCCACGATCAAAAACCTTCACATTATCTATTCCGGCTAGTTCTTTCCTTAGCAAACCAGAGAGCAATTTTACCTGTTGCCATATTTTGTCCTCCCCAATATTGCGACAATACTTTATGGCCTCCATTGTACCGATAACTGTTGAATAGGCAAACTCCCAATCTTCAAATCGTTTGGCATCCGGCTGTTGTTTGTACGAGTCTAGGCCCGTCCATTCGGCTCCACGCATATCAATAAACATCGGTTCCAAGCCTGCTTTAAGCGCGTCATTTGATATATACAAAACGCCTGTACCACGCGGGCCACGTAGGAACTTCCGTCCAGTAAAACTCAAAAAGTCGCAGCCTAGTTCTTGAACGTCTAATTTCATCTGCCCTACCACCTGGCAGGCATCCAGAATATACCAGGTCTTATCGCCGGTATTCTGCGAATAGTCGCTGTATATCTTTGCGATATCGTCAACCGGTTGCATTAATCCCGAATTAGTCGGCATATAGGTAATCGCCAGTAACTTGGGTCGATGAAGTTTCAGTTTTTCCTGCAGATCGTTCAGATCGACTCCCCCCTCTTCAGCATTGTTAATATGAATGATCTTAATGCCCAGTCTTTTTTGCAATGACAAGAACTGTATCTGGTTAGAAACATAGTCATCGTTGTCTGTCAATATTATGTCGCCAGCCTTAAATAAAATAGAAGATAGTGCTCTGCTGTACGAATCGGTAGCACTAGAAGTAAAGGCAATATTCGATGGAGTACAATTAAGCAAGAGCGCAGCCTGCTCGTAAAAATTCCTTATAGCATCGACTTTCAATACTGCTGCCTCATAACCTCCTTTTACTGCTTCAAGCATAATATGATCTACTTGCGCCTTTATGACAACATCAGACATCAGGGCTGCCCCGGCATTATTCAAATGGACCACACTGCGGCAGCCTGGCGTTTCATTTCTAAAGGTTTCTATTTCTGCGTGGGTAAATATGCTATTCTTTGGTAAAGTAAATTGTTTTGGTAAATCCATCGCTTATATTCGTTTAAAGAGTTTACCTAAAAATAGCATTACCGCATCGATTAATTTTTGCGTATTTCTATACTTTAGGAATTTTTCACCTTATTTTTGTCAATAAACGGGTAAATAATGCATATCATGGATGAATACGATTTGAAGCTCTTACGTTTGCTTCAAAAAAACAACAGGCTAACAACGGAAGAACTCAGTGTCGAAGTAAACCTGAGCCAGAGTGCGGTACAAAGGCGTATCACCAAACTAAGGAATGAAAGGATCATTGAAGCCGATGTTTCGATAATTTCGCAAAAAGCACTAGGCCTGAATTTCACCTGTGTGATTGATGTTATACTTTATGAAGGAAACTCAAAAGCTATCGATTCATTTAAGGCCGAAATGATGAAATGTTCAGAAGTTTCATTGTGCTATTACGTAACAGGTTCCTATGATTTTGTTTTGATCGTGAACACAAAAGACATGGATCACTTTGAAGAGTTTCAAAAAAATAAGCTGATGGAAAATCCCTACCTAAAGCATTTCTATACCCACGTTGTGATGGATAAGGTAAAGACAAATTATGGTCCATCGGTTTTATGAAAAATTGACTTAATCTTTAATGATCTGGCTTTCCGTTTAAAATCCTCTATTACAACAGCATAAATATTTCCCAATTCACACATACTACTTTTAGATTTTTTTACAGAACTCAAGATAAATTCTTTTTTTTCAGAAAGATATTTTTTTTGTTTAATTTCCTTTGTTTCTTATCAAAACGCATAACTTTATTTAACCAAATATATGTTAACCAAAAATTCGAGTGATGAAGACTTATGGGTTGCTATCGTGAATAACGATAGTGATGCTTTTGGCATTCTTTTAAATCGGTATTGGAAAAAGTTGTTTATTACCGCTCACTCTTATTTAAAGGATAATGAAGCATGTGAATCTATTGTTCAAGATATATTTATTTATCTTTGGGAGAATAGAAAAAGATTAAAAATAGACTCGTTTGAGAAGTATATGAATGCTTCGGCGCGGTATAGCGTATATAAACGGCTAAAGTCATTGAAGTTATCAAAAATAAGTTATCTGGACCCTTCCGAGCTGAAGGAAAGTGGATATACCCATAATGCAGGTGAAGAAAAGCTATCGGCATTTGAACTGTTAGAAAACGTAAATACCTGTCTTGATCTTCTTCCCAACCGGTGCAAGGAAATATTTGTCTTAAGCAGATTCAACCAGCTGTCAAATAACGAAATTGCTGAGAAACTACAGATTTCCAAACGCACAGTTGAAAATCAAATTACCCATGCTCTGAAACATTTAAGAGCGAGCTTTAAATACCCTGGTATTATGTTATTAGCGCTAACTCTTGGTTCTGGTGATTTTATGGCGATTTTAAATGCGCAATCTAAAATACATGGCAGTGACGAATCTAAAGTTAACAATACAAGTTATACAGTAACTATAAGCAAACCCTCATCCAAAACATTTGGTAAAACGATTTTTTAGGATAAGGAGTAGGGTTAATTTGATCAAATTTTCTAACCCTATAAAGCAATGAAATTCCATAAAGATGATTAATTACGATATCCAATATGGCAAAATACTTCCTGACAAATCAATTGTAGATTTTGTAGAGTGTTTTTGGATGGTTGAAAACTCAACTGGAATTGAAAAAGAGGTCGTTGTAATGCCCGATGCAAATTTCGACTTAGTTATTGCAAAAGATAAGGACAAACCTTTTCAAATTTACCTTTTAGGTCTTGGTACTCTGTACGACAAAAGGAAAATTGAAGCCAACACCAAGATGTTTTTTATTAGTTTCAGGCTTTTGGCAGCGGAATATTTATTTCATAGACCTATTGCAAGTCTTCTAAACGAATATCAACAACTGTCAACCAACTTTTGGGGCTTTAAAGAGGAAGATATAAATGATTTTGAAGCTTATTGTGTCAAAGCTACTGAGGAAATTAAAAAATTGATACCTCAAAACATCGACCTGCGGAAAAAAAAACTTTTCGAGTTAATTTACACATCAAATGGAGAATTAACCATCGCAGCATTTTCCAAACAGTCTTGTTGGAGTAGCCGGCAAATCAATCGCTATTTTACCCAATATTTTGGAATATCTCTAAAAGCTTATTGTAATATTCTTCGTTTTAAGGCGTCTTTTGAGCAAATCAAAAAAGGGGAACTGTTCCCTGAATTAAATTTTTCCGACCAGGCACATTTTAGCAGGGAGGTAAAAAAACTATCAGGTGTAAATCCAAGAGAATTACACAGAAATGAAAATGACCGATTTATTCAAGTTTCTGCTATAAGCAAAAAGTAATTTTACACCGTAAATTTAAATACGGTAATGAATTCAACTCAACAGAATAATTCATATTTCACAGGCTATCAGAAGTTTGTCCTCTTCATAATCGCAATTACACAATTTACGGTTGTGTTAGACTTTACAGTCATATCTCCCTTAGGTGATTTCATGATGAAATCACTACTTATTAATACCGCGCAATTTGGTACGGCTGTATCAGCTTATGCCTTCAGTGCTGGCATATCTGGTTTACTTACAGCTGGCTTTGCAGATAGATTTGACCGTAAAAAATTACTTTTGTTTTTTTATATCGGTTTTGCTTTAGGTACATTTTTTTGTGCCATTGCACCTAATTATCAAACACTTGTAATAGCCAGAATAATTACAGGTTTATTCGGTGGCGTTATCAGTTCAATAACGATGGCAATTGTGACAGATTTGTTCAGTATTGAACGACGTGGCAAAGTAATGAGCTATGTACAAATGAGTTTTTCAAGTAGCCAGGTCTTGGGTATTCCTTTAGGTTTATATATCGCAAATAAATTTAGCTGGCAACTACCATTCCTTTGGATTTCCATAATGGCTGGAGTAATCATAATTCTTCTGATATTTAAATTAAAGCCAGTCACTAATCATTTGAAAATACAGACCAATACCTCGGTATTTAGTCACTTGTGGCACACAATATCCCAAAGTAAATACCAATTAGGTTTTTTAAATACTGCATTACTCTCTATCGGCGGCTTTATGTTGATGCCGTTTGGTAGTGTCTTTGCAATTAATAATTTGAAAATATCAGGGTCCCAGCTTCCTTTAATGTTTATGATTACAGGCATCTTTAGCTTAATTACGATGCCCTTGATTGGTAAACTGGCAGATAAAGTAAGTAAGTTCAAGTTATTTGCCGGAGCTTCTATCTCCGCTATAATAATTATCAATATATACACGCATTATACGGTCTCACCTTTTTGGTTGGTTGTGGTGACTAATTTACTGATGATGGCTGCTATTACAATGCGGATGATCCCATCACAAACACTTACAACAGCTATACCCCATCCGCAAGACCGTGGGGCTTTTATGAGCATCAACTCTTCTCTGCAGCAAATTGCTGGTGGTTTGACAGCAATGCTTGCTGGATTTGTTATAGTACGAAAAGATAATTACTCCCCTTTGGTTCACTATGATTATTTAGGCTATTTAGCTTCGTTTACAATGCTTATTACAATCTATTTAGTTTACAAAATCAGTTTTATCATCAATGAAAAATAAAAACATCATGTTATTAGAAAATAAAAAAGTAGCCATCATAGGTGCTGGCCCAGTTGGTTTAACACTGGCCAAACTATTGCAACAAAAAGGAGTAAGCGTAACCGTTTACGAACGTGATAAGAATGAAAATGCCAGAATTATGGGCGGGACACTTGACATTCATATTGACACAGGACAAAAAGCATTGGAAAAAGCAGGGCTTATTGAAGATTTCTATAAAATTGCCAGGCCAACAGGTGAACGGGCGGCAAACATTGATGGCCATGTTATTATGGAAGAATTTCCAAAAGATGCACACCTTTATGACAGACCTGAAATTGACCGGAATGATTTGAGGAAACTGTTGATTGAAAATCTAAATAATGGCACAGTTGTTTGGGATAGAAAATTTCTTTCATTAACAAAAAACAATGGAGGCTATGATTTAAATTTTGATGGAAACTTTGTAGAAACCGCAGATTTGATAATTGCCGCTAATGGAGGAATGTGTAATTTAAGGAAATATGTTACAGATGCTACTCCCCAATATACAGGTACAATCATCATTCAAGGGGAAGTTCTCAATCCTGACATCGACTGTTCAAACTTTAAGGAAATTTGTGGCAAAGGAAATCTGATGGTGATAGGCGAGCAAAAAATGCTTTTCTCTCAAACGAAAGCCAACGATGCCTTAAACTATTACGTTTCGTTCAAAAAACCAGAAAACTGGCTAATTGAACACAAATTAAATTTCGAAGACAAGAACTCAATCATTACTTTTCTTAAAAATCTTTTAGTCAATTGGCATGAAAGTTATCATGAATTATTTTTGGCAACTGATACTTTTACGCTTTTGCCCATGCGTAAAATGCCCCTGGACAATCCTTGGCAAGCAAAAAATAATATTACATTAATTGGAGATGCAGCCCATGTAATGCCCCCATTTTCAGGTATAGGTGTAAATATTGGCTTGTTAGATGCCCTTTATTTAGCGGAAAATCTTACAAGCGGACAATACCAAAATATTGAAGAGGCTATACAAAGCTATGAAATAAGAATGTTTAAATATGCATCAAAAGCCCAACAGGAAACAACAGATGCAGAAGCAGGAATACATTCAGACGAAGATATAATCGATATAATAAAGGACCGAAGATAAAAAGTAACTGGTAATACAAACTTAGATAATTTGGACTGTAAAAGAATTCCACAATATGGAATGGCTATGCTAACCTCAAAGTTAGAAAATTTTAAATGCTGGTAATAGTGTAGATCCGACAGGTGTTTATCTGGATCTACACTATTATCTACGGAAGGAAAAAAGAATCATGTTTTTTCAGCAAACTTGTATAGTATCGATTTTTAATATTTCCCCAAGTTTTTTAATTTTCGAAGCAAGATGACCTGTTCCAACAGCGCAGTGATGGGCAGGTCCTTGTTCGTTCCAGGCTTCGACGAACTTTCTGGCACCAGGAGTAAATTTATATCGGCTATTGGTATTGCCTATTTCCAGGATACTACCCGGAACAGATTCGCCTTCGGCAACCAGGAATTTTAATGTACCCAATCCAGTTTCCACAACAGAGAGTAATGTTACCGGACCATGACTTACAGACATTTCGACCGATAAGCCATTCCCAACTTTTCCATGATAGACCTGGAGTGGCTTCACCTTTATTTTTCCTTCAGCAATACGTGGATGGCAAGGTCCGTCATGCCCCATCAATACCACATCGTCCACATAATCCATTGCGTAATATTCCGTGAAAGATCCGCCGGCATCAAAACTGTCCAGAATTTTCATGGCCTGTACATTCTTAATTTCATATTCACCTGCAACAGGAATATGTTGGCCTGTCAATAGCGAATTACCAAGAATAACCGAAGTAATGGTATTTTCATTAGCCTCGTTACCGGTACCTTTATGATAATACGCAAGAGCGCCCAGCTTATACTTCCCCACCAGTTTATCCAGGGCTACAGCAGTTTGGGCCGCCCGGGTTAATTCCGCTGGAGTACAATCACTTTGAACATCAAATTCCTGTTCTATCTCTAAAAGTTTAGCCTCAATCTCCTTACTCGTAACCAAGGCCCTTAAACCAGATAGCTCATCTACTTCAATTACCTCCATATAACCTCCAAAAGTGGAACACTGTAAGGTAAGATCTGTATAAATATCCATCATTCCGCCATAATAATTTCCCATAATACCCAAACGATTATGGTACATGATCCTGGCAACTTTAGCAGCCTCTATCCACTCCTCTACTTCTTTCCAAACATAAGGATCGTCATTCAGCATCCCGGTGATCTGAAAAAATGGGATTTTACTCCGCTTTAAAACATTGGCTATTTCCGGCACGGCACAGGAAGAACAATGTGCCAGCCACTCGCCAGTCATTGTTGTCCGGTCTGCCAGGCTGTTAAAATGCTGATAATTGATGCTAGCCTCTGGCGAAATGTTCAATACAATAACTGGTACATTTGCTTTTTTAACTACCGGAAGCACAGTAGAAGACAAAGCATAGGTGGAAACGTATAAGAAAAGAATATCAATATCTTCACGTTTAAATTCCGCTCCCGATGTAAAGGCTTTTTCAGGAGTATCAATTAAACCAAGATTAACTATTTCGGCATCAAACATCTCCATATGTTTTGAAACAACATTGACATAACTGATTAACCTTTCCTTCAATCCTGAAAATTGACTCCAATAAGCTTCCAGGCCTATACCAAACAGACCAACTTTCACCTTTATTTTTGTATACATATTTACTTTATTTCTTTAATTACTTCCTGAACAAAGTTCACCGGTCCAATTAGTTGAAAGTGTACATTCCGTTTGTCCTGCGCTGATTTCTTACGGGTTAAAATGAAACAGCTGCTCCAGGTCTGTAATGACCGGAGAACGATCCGAGTTAACCTCCATAATATCAGACATATAATCCCACCATTTCTGTAAAACACTTTGATCAACCGGTCTTTGACCCTGCTCATCAATATGCTGCACGGCAAATAAAGTATTCGTTTCTATATCATGGAAAATACTATACTCACAAATACCACTTGCTTTAAGAAACGCTTTCATCTCTGGCCAGATTGCATTATGCCGTTTCTGATATTCGAACTTAAAACCGGGTTTTATTTTCATCTTAAAGGCTATCTGTATCATGGTATTTTTATTTATTTAAGACAATCATTTTAACAGCAAAGGGTTTCACTACAATTGTATTTTCGTTAACTAAAGACCGAACAGCTTGATCATCCCCTGAAGATTCGTCAATTGTGTTTACCTCTGCACCTTTAAGGTCATCTGACAACTTGAGGGTAATGGTCTTATTTCTTTTATTCAACAATAGTATTCTCTTGACCCCTTTATCCGTAAAAGCCTGTGCCAGAATATCTCCTCCATTATTTCCATCTACATTTGTTCTCACCAGTAGACTACCTGGACGAATATGGTCCTTAATCAATTTCAAAGCCCAAAACCTTGCATTTGGCTTATTATTTAAATAATTGATCATGCTCGCATCAGGAAATTGACTTGGAAAGCCTACCAGTTGTGATTCACCAATAATGTCTATACCAGCCTTGGTGAGCTCAATAAAAAAATAAGCATAAACGCTAGCGGAAAGGTTCCAGAAAGCCGCAGGGATAGGTTGGTTACGCATCTCATCGTTCAGTAAGGCACCAAGTTCATTGATGTCTGTTTTGGTATTTGGAGATAACCGCCTGCGTATATTTTCAATATAGCTCACTGTGTTTATAAAATGCTCAGCCCTGTCAAAAAGCGAATATTCATAGGCATCAAATTTTTGATTGGAGTTTGCACTTGCATAGCAGTGATAGGAGATCATATCAATTGGAATACCTGGTTTATGGTTCGCCGGATTTAAAAAATATTCAAACCATTCAGGTTTCTCGTTAGCCAGGGCCAGACCAACAAATTTAGCGTCTGGCAATATGGTTTGAATAGCAGTAACTATGGCATCATATATTTTGGTATACGTTTTTGGCGACATATTGTGTTCAAAATCTGGCTCATTTAAAACTTCCCAATAAGGAAAATCATAATGATAACCTGATTTATGATATTTGCCCAATTCATCGGTAAAACCTCCTTTGGTGTACCAGCTAATCAGCCTGACATAATAATCTGTTAGTTCTTTCATGGTCGTATCCCGCAGTTCTGTCCCTCCTGCGTAACTCCAGCCTACCTGATTTGCATCTTCAGGATAGGAAACCGGTTTTTCTGTCTTGAACATCCATTGAGGTATGGTACTAAAATTCATAATGACAGGATGCCCCTTTGTCGCTTCCAGAAAGTCAATAGTCATCGGATCAATCAAGCTAAAATCCCAGGAGGTCGTTTTCCCCGGTGCTTCCAATTCAGCTACCGCTAGTTTAGGATAAGGAAACCAGGGAACGTATCTTACATAATCTGCCCCCAGACCACGCAGAGCTTTCATAGCTCCATCGCGCATTGCCCCTTTAGGGCGCAGCATGGGGTTACCTACCACCTGCAATGTAGGAGTGGATTTAGAAACCATTATTGTTTCGTTCCAGTTAACGTTCAACTGAGGGGTTTGCGCATAGCCGATCCCACGATCCAGCAATCCAAATAGGATTATACATATTAACTTTTTCATTGATTTAATTTATATTTTTTAAGAGTGTAAACGGAAAAATATCCTTGATGATCAGTCAGAGCTCCAGCATTGGAGCTGGCTATCTTAACCGATAAACCAGGTATGGGTTGGGCGCTGACAGAATCTATCAATATCCCTTTAATTAGGGATGGCGTTTGTGAGAACAACAAAATTTCCTTTTCATAATTACTATTTGGTTACTAGTTTCAGATAAATATTTGGTTAACTCAAAAGTATCCAAAGAGCAGGGTGGTTTAAATAGAGGTTTTGATAAATGAACCAAAGTTTTTGATTCATTTTAGCAGGAACAAAACCGATCTAAAAAGATTATTGTATATAAAAATTAAAAATTTGATAATTCATTTGTATTTTTTGACACATGGAGTGAAATTGAGCATCAAAGTATTAGTTTTAGTAATTGATTGAGCCGATGTATAACTATGATTAATTTTTACAAGTACCTTCCGGTAAGTAAAGAAGATGAAAGCTGGGGTTTAACCGTGCTTAACGCAGGCTGTACAAATATTGAAGCAACAAATGTATACCCATTTAAAAGTCATCCGGCACACCATAATTTCGATTGGAACAGCTGGAGGGTTTTACAAGAATATCAGATCATTTATATTACAAATGGTCAGGGTATTTTTGAATCAGAAAGTGTTAAACAGATTGAAGTCAGAGCAGGTACGATTATATTGCTTTTCCCCAATGAAAGACATCGATATAAACCGGACAGCAACACAGGATGGAATGAATACTGGGTCGGGATAAAAGGAGATATTGTAGATAACCTCTGTCATTCAGGCTATCTTAATCCGGAGCACCCTTGTCTATACATTGGCTTCAATGAAAGTATATTTAATATTTACAACAGCATAATAGAAAAGACAAAGGAGGAAAAACCGGGCTACCAGCCGCTGATCTCAGGCGCAGTACTCCACCTGATTGGTTCATGCCATGCAGCAATGAAGCAAAGCGCAGCTGAAAACAAAGAAGAAGAGACCATCATTAACCAATCCAGATTACTCTTTCGCTCCAACATCAGCAATTCCTATTCTCCACAACAAGCTGCACAAGATTTAAATGTGGGGTATTCCTGGTTTCGCAAACTCTTCAAAAATTATACTGGATTATCTCCCGGACAATATTATTTACAGCTTAAGATAGAAAAGGCAAAAGAAATGCTGTGCAACAGCAATATCCCTATTAAAGAAATATCCATTGATTTGAATTTTGATTCCAGTTTCTATTTTTCAAAAATATTTAAAGAGAAAACAGGCTTAAAACCAACCGAATATAGAAAGAGAAGCCAGGATGTACTATTTGAATAATTAAAATTCCAGCTTAAGCCTGATTCCTCCAGAAGTCAAATTGGTCTTTAGATTTGAATAGGACCTCATCGGAACCTTAATAAAAGGCTCAATAACCAAATGTTGCTTTTTACTGATCTTTTGGTTAAAGCCGTATGACAAGTTATAAAACCAAGATAGTTCTGTTGCGGAAGCTCATCTGACGCAACGGGAACCGTTTCTGTTGAAGACATCAGTTTACTTTCGAAACCTGGCCCATCCTCTCCGGATACCGGTACATCAACAAGTTTTTTCTCCTCATAAGCCAGCACCTGAGATTTTCGCAGCACACCTGTAACAGATACACCAATACTCACATAGGTA
Organism: Pedobacter nutrimenti; assembly: GCF_032678445.1. Classification (GTDB taxonomy): domain Bacteria; phylum Bacteroidota; class Bacteroidia; order Sphingobacteriales; family Sphingobacteriaceae; genus Pedobacter; species Pedobacter nutrimenti_A. The sequence goes on along the minus strand of NZ_JAVTSQ010000012.1, from coordinate 234,971 downwards.
TTAGAACTCAAGCTGTATTTGAAATCTATGGGTACATCTAGTCCGGAAATCGAAGTTTGCACAGAAGTAAGGGTTTTTCCCGGAACATCAGGCGGACCCTTTTCTAGTTTGCTTAAGGCCGAAAGCTGATTTAGGGAAAGTCCGGAAGTGATAGAAAACCTGCCATTCAAAGCATACTCCACTTCTCCGCCAACACCCAGCCTCATCTTTCCTGAATTACTGTAACTATTGGATACTAACGCGTTGTATTTCCATTTTTGTATATCATGATGTTCTGCATGGCTATCCTCTTTCAAGGCAAGAAAAGGACTATTTTTTTCAGGAGGTTTTGAATATCGACGAGTAGCCGTAGGATGAGTCCTGAAAGCATTTCTACAGGAATCTTTGGATGGCCCGGAATCCCTGGGATCTCGTTGCGCCGAAATCATTTCACTGGAAGTCATCTTATTAAACCCATTAAACAGGTTGCTACCTGGGAGGTAGCAAGTGCATACCTCATTCGTATTTTGGTCGTAACTTAGGCAAACAGGGACTTTTGTCGAACAATCAGCACTAAAAGGCCGGATCATCGAACAACCAACACCAAAGCAGGTAGGAATGAAGGCCTATCGACGGACAACATTGGTTAATTCTATAAAATATTGTTAAAACAATATTTATGGATCAATTTTTGATACGCATCCTTTTTTCCGATTCTAGCTGCTATAGGTGTACCAAATATTGCCGACATACCGGCGGTTGCAACAAAGGCATCATTGATGATGATTTCTTTGTCTGCTTTTATGGGCTGGCCTTTTGCAGGCGGCAATGAAAAACCAAGTTCCGGCCAGATGCCACCTACAGTATCGGCGCATGAGGTCTCGGTTTGCTCACAGTAATCGGCAAGCGCAGTCAGGTTTTGGAGGTAAAGGATTGACGAGGATTTTGGCCGGGTCTGTGTCAGATAGATCAAACCGGTTCTTGTCCCTTCCTGGCTAATGTGAATCTTTCCAGTTGTATTTTCAGGACGACCGTTTTTTCCGTTCATCAGGATGTCCTTCGGCCAGAAAGGAATCAGCAGATCTTTTTCCGGTTTTAAGTGAGTGGTGTAGTGCAATACCGGATTGGATTGCTGCTGGTCGAAGTTGATTTCGACCCGTTGTTTTCCAGTTTCACTGTCCAGTTCCAAATCGACACCTTGTGTCTTTTCGGTGGTTTTAGTGATTTTCAGGGTTCCTCCTGGACTAAATGCTGCACGGAAAGCAGCTCTCCCACCATTGGGCAGTTCAGCTTTGATCCAGATGGAGTCGGTGGTCTGGTAAACTTTAAATTCAAAACTTCCGGCAACTGTTTTGTAGAGTGCCGTTTGGCTTTCCACTAATTCAGAACTTGAGGATAATGCCCAGGGAGATAATCCATTCATAACAAGCGAGATTTTAAGGTATAATTGATTCAATTGAACAGTAATTTCTGCGCTTTGTTTTGTGATCGTGAATGAAATGCTCGCTGCGTTACCAGAAATTATAAATTTTTCTTAGATGGTCTTGAAATTAGACCATAGACTTTGTTTAGTTTTAAAAAAAATAAACTAAACAATATTAAAAGAGTTATATATGAAAAGGGCTTCATACCCCTTCGGTGTAACAACACAGGGCTATCCTTGGGAGGGGGTAGCCTTTTTAAAACAAACGTTTTACGAAAGTTTATGCAGATGAACCGTGAAATATTATTTACATGTACAGATCTACTGATAAAGAATGAACTTACTATCGCATTTGTTGAAAGTGCTACCGCAGGAAGAGTTTCGGCTGAATTTTCTCTAATTCCAAATGCTGGAAGTTTTTTAAAGGGCGGGATTATTTGTTACGATGCGAAACTGAAAGAAACCTTATTAAATGTCTCAAAAGAACTGTTAGATAATTTTACTCCAGAATCTATGGAGGTTACAAAGGCAATTACAAATGGCTTAGAAGTCCTGGTAAGTTCTGATTTGTATGTTGGGATTACAGGCCTCACAACTCCAGGTGGAAGCGAAAGTGAACAAAAACCGGTCGGAACAATGTTTATTCATTGTCGGTTTCGGTCCGAATCCTTATTCTCAGAAAGAGTCGTATTTCAGGGAAGCCCGGAAGAAATCATATTGCAAACTATTCAGCATATTGCGTTTTTGCTTTGTAGTCATTTAAGTGATCCGCGCCTGTCTTTTAATTAAGCAGTGCCTGGGTTGTATAAGTCTGATAATTTCAGGACTTAACTGCCTAGAATAATCTATTTTTTTCAATAATTAGTCAGTTTCAAGATTAGGAACCGTAAAAGCTTGCTCGTTTGAAGGAATGGAAATTTTTTTTCCGTCTGCGTATAATTTTCCCCATTTACATAAACTGTCCAGAATTGGAACAAGGTCAATGCCCTTATTGGTCAAAATATATTTTATACCTGCCGGTATGGTGTTTGGTATTTCTCTTTTTACAAGAATAGCATGACTTTCCAATTCCTTTAGCTGCCTTGCCAAAACAGTTTCAGATATATTTGGTAATTTCTGTTGCAAAAGGTGGAAACGATCATTTCCCTGAAAGATATAATAAACTATTTGACCCTTCCAGCGGCCACTAATCATACTTATAGCGGAATTGCGTTCACAAAGCTGGAATAAAGACTGTTCATTGGCATAATCTGTAGACTCTTTTTTTCTCATTGTAAAAAATTTTGTTACTAACAATTTTGTCAGTCATTGCGCATCAGGGGAAATTTTAACAATTTCACTAAAGATTAATCCACTAATAAACAAGCTGTTTAGGGAAGAATCTAAATGCAATTTACCAAACTATTAAAATTTCTGATATGAAAACTAGCATTTATATCGCAATTTCTGCGAACGGACTTATCTCTAATTCAAGAAATGTACCGGATTGGCTTTCGCCCGAGTATGGTCAGGGCATGTATAGTATTTGCCAGCAATTTAAGGCGGTAATCATGGGTAAAACAACCTATGATATTATTGCACCTGATTACTTACCACTTAAAAACGATGGTATAACGCTTGTGTTAACTACGCATGAAGATGAAAAGCCTGCAAACCCAACTGTAAATTTCACTAAAGCAAATCCGCATGAAATTATACAACGACTGACGGACGAAGGGTATGAACAGGCTGTGATTATTGGTGGAACAATGACCATAAGCCAATTTATAAAATCCGGAGTTGTTGATGACATCTACTTCATCATAGAACCAGTATTATTTGATGGCGGACTACCTCTGTTGAAAAATGCAACTAGCGAGGTAAAACTCAATTTACTTAATGTAAACAAGTTAAACAATAACACAATTCAACTTCATTACCAGGTTCAGAAAAATTAATGGAATCTAGCTGGCACACCGAATTTTGTTAAAAAATGTTAAATCCATTTGAAAATTTTATTTTCTTTTTTTGATTTGTTCCGTCAAATTAAAACATAACCAGACATTTTTTTTAGGCTATTATATTAAAATTCTAGTGTTTAGATCATGTTAAAAAAATTCTCACTTACTCATTTTTGTGCGAGGTTAAGCTTTCTGTCATTTTTCCTGTTCATTTTCAAAGCATCTCTTGCGCTTTATGCTCAAAACCCAGTTACGAATGGCAACGTCCATTCTGATTTTACGGCCAAACTGATCAATATCGAGGCCGCAACGAATGAGACATTTCGCTATTATACAACCTTGCATAATGGATCTGGTAAGCCAGCCGTTTTTGAATTCAAGACCAGTTTGCCTGCAGGCTGGATGATCAGCTACAAGATTGACGGCAGTCAGGTTACTTCTATCAACATGACCGCAGGTGGTACCCGGGATGTGTCCATAGAGGTTAATGCAACTGCAAACACCGCACCTGGAAAATATTCCATACCTGTAAAGGCAATAGCAAATAAGGATACGTTATTCCTGAACCTGGAGGCAGTAGTAAAGGGATCTTATGGCATAGCCTTAACCACCCCGACTGGAAAACTGAGTGAGGAACTGACTTCTGGCAGTCATAAAGAAATTCATCTGGAAATAAAAAATTCCGGCACTTTGCCATTGAAAGACATTGAACTCTCCTCCCAGTTGCCTACCAATTGGGAGGCGGCTTTCGAACCTGCAAAGATAACGCAACTGGAGCCGGGGAAAACGCAGGCCGTAACAGCAAATCTTAAGGTTCCCGACAAAACAATCGCCGGAGATTATGCCGCCACCTTTACAGCAACAAACACCAATAGCAATGCCCAGGCTGCTTTTAGAATGGTAGTCACAACGTCATGGATTTCCGGGTGGATTGGTATATTGGTCATTCTGCTGGCAGTTTCCCTGGTGTATTATCTGATCCGAAAGTACGGCAGGAGATAGAAAAATGAAAGATTCTATTATACAACTCAGGGGCCTTACGAAATGTTATGGCACTCAAAAGGCCGTTGACCACCTCGACCTGGAAATACATAAGGGAGAGATCTTTGGATTACTTGGGCCTAATGGAGCAGGCAAAACGACTACCATACTAATGATGCTGGGGCTTACCGATCCAACAAGCGGCACCGCAACTGTCTGCGGTTACAATGCGACAAGTGATCCTATTTCTGTAAAGAGAAAAGTGGGTTATATGCCAGATAGCCTGGGTTTCTACGACGATATGACTGCCCTGGAAAATCTGATGTACATTGCCAGGCTGAACGGTCTTTCTGAAAAGGACAGCCGCAACCGTGCATTGGAAATGATGGAGATCGTTGGGCTTTCTCAGTCCATGAATAAGAAAACATCAACCTTTTCCCGTGGTATGAAGCAGCGTCTGGGCCTGGCTGATGTATTGATTAAGCAGCCTGACGTGATCATACTGGATGAACCAACATTGGGAATAGATCCTAGTGGGGTTAGGGAATTTCTCTTGCTGCTCAAGCGCTTGAGCAAAGAACAGGGACTGACGGTGCTGCTTTCCTCACATCATTTACACCATGTTCAACAAGTTTGCGATCGGGTAGGTATTTTTGTGAAGGGCAAATTATTAGCCCAGGGAAACATTGATGCCCTATCGGGCGATTTGTTTAATCATAAAGGTCATGTCGTATCCATTAGCCTGGCAGAATTTATCTCCGGTCCCTGGTTACCCGAACAGGAGCTGGCGCAATGGGAAACAATTAAAAACATCAATATAAGTCAAAACACAATAGAATTTGAATGCACACAGAATATCACGCCCGCTTTGGTCCGTTTTCTAGTTGAAAAGGGATATGATATCATAAGTGTACATCAAAAAAATTATGGTTTGGATGACATTTATCAAAAATATTTTGAGAATGATAATTGAGAAAAATATGGCATCAAAAAAATTCAGATAATAAGTCCTTTCAGTGTAATGGTTCGCAAAGAAATGGCAGATCATATCCGCAGCTGGCGCTTTATTGTACTGATGGGCTTGATTATACTCACATTTGTAGCATCAATGTATGTCTCATTAAGCAATATCCGGGCAGCTATCGGAAATGCCAATGATCCGGACCATACTTTCCTATACCTTAAACTGCTCACCACAACTGATAATTCCATACCTCCCTTTCATGTTTTTCTGAGCTTTTTAGCACCATTATTAGGGATCAGTTTAGGATTCGATGCGATTAATGCTGAGCAAAATAATGGAACGCTTACAAGACTTATGGCTCAGCCTATTTATAGAGACAATTTATTATTGGCCAAATTTGTGAGCGCCCTAATTATGGTGGGTGCCTTATTTTTAGTCTTAACCTTATTAATGATAGGGGGCGGATTGATTTTGACTGGAGTAAGAATGGAACCACAAGAATTGTTAAGGATACTTGGTTTCATCCTGATCAGCATAACCTATGTTGGCTTTTGGTTGAGTTTATCCATCGTGCTATCGATTAAATTCAGGCAGGCTGCAACTTCGGCTCTTACTGCAATAGGCATATGGTTATTTTTCACCGTTTTTTACCAGATCATTGTTAACCTGATCATCAGGTCATTTTTACCCGATCCCAGTTTTTTGACGCAGGATCAAATTCAGTTTTACAATGAATTTATTCTGGATCTGCTGCGCATTGCTCCCAATCAACTTTATACCGATGCAACTACGACCCTGCTGATGCCATCGGTTAGAAGTCTGGGACCAATGACAATGCAACAAATGGCTGGGGCAATACCTTCTCCACTTCCCTTTAGGGAAAGCTTAATGATCGTATGGCCACAGGTCAGTGGCTTGATTGGGGCAACTGTAGCCTGCTTTGCACTTTCCTATTATTTGTTCATGCGCCGGGAGATTCGAAGTTAAATGTTTCATCTTACAACAAAGTCACTAATTCTACAAGTATATTTTTGTTTCGTAAACAAACGATATTAAATTATCCTTCTGATGTTTTACAAATAAATTTTCTAATTCCCTCATCAGCCTTTCATAAATGACTCCTTCTTTAGGACAATATGACGAGGATCTTAACCTGCCTTTCAATCCTTCCAAATCAAACTTTTGTTCGTTATCCAGCACTACAATCTTCATTATCTTAGGGCTGAAGAAATTTGCAATATCCTGGTCTTCTATATTTCTATGATTAACATCTTTATATTCCTTGATGTTGTCATAAAGAACTCGCTCATACTCATTTTGAAAATCTGATTTGGTACTCCGGGAATTCCATACCAAGACAATATTTCCACTATCTCTTAATATCCTTGAAAATTCAATTTTACTATCGCTTTTATCAAACCAATGAAAGGCCTGTCCACTAAATATGACGTCAATGCTTTTATCTGATAAAGTTGTCTGTTCTGAGGTGCCATCAACACTTTTGAAATTCGCAAAATCCTTGAGGATATGTTCTTGTGCTTCTCTCATTTCTTTATTTGGCTCAACGCCAAAAACAAAATTTCCATTTTTCAGAAATGGTATAGAGGATATTCCTGTTCCTGAACCTATATCGGCAATTACTTTTTCCTGGTTCAACTCAATTTCGTTTTCCAAAACATTTATCATTTCTGCTGGATATGCAGGACGAAATTTAATATAATCTGTAACTCTGTCTGAAAATCGGTTTGTATTGTCTTTTCTCATATCGGTATTGATGATCAATTAACTATATAATACAACAAGACTTCAGGCTCAAAGTTTTTTTTACCAGAATGACGAAGGAACCAGCATTTCTTCTGTAGTATTCCCGGTCTCCACCCTCCCTCTGCAATTTGCTAAGGAAAATTCTTGTACCCTGCGGAAAGGCCTCAGAGATCTGTGCGCTCTTCGCGCACCTGATATCGTTAGCCTTGAAGCAGAGTGCAAAAATTTTCCAAAAAATTCAACTCCATAAAAAGCTACGACTCTAAAATAATGCAAAACATTCTTGTAAACTATTGGTTATAAGCTTACGGCCATTTATGTTAATACTTCTATTATGGAACAGCCACAGATACAATACGAATTTATCAACTATCAGACTGGAAATGTAATAGGCTATCTAACACTACCAGCTCATATGGATAAAGATCTGCAAATTGCAGAACTCAAAAAGAAACAATCCGAATTAGCAATTGCCAATAAGATATACCTCGAATTGGTACAATGGCATAAAAAAGTCTGAGGTTACAGCAATAACCTTTTAACAATTGCTGCCGAGGCTGCTTCACTGAAATCCAGCCCGGAATAGTCCGGATTATAACCGCCTATGTAAGGCACTGCCATGATGTAAATACGATTGTTAAATGCGCCATAAGCATCCACGACCTGGAAATAGTCATTGATAGCAACGCCGGAAACCTTTAAATAATAATTTCCCTTTGAATCTTGTCTGACATCTTTTCCTTCCTCCATCGCCTTTTGTCCCTCGAGGGCCGAACGGAATTTAAGCATTGCAGGGCTCACAGTACCCTTCAACAAGCTTTTAAAAGGAAAATCTTCAAATGCCATATGAGGTTGACCCACACAATCTACATAAGTGTTAAAATAAACGGACAGCTTTTCACCAGTTTCATCTGTATAATTGTAAGTGGCTCCTCCGTCATCTTCTGCTTGTACCTGGCCGTCATCTCCTACAGAAATCAATTCAAGCACCCCTGCCTGGTGCATAGCCATAAGTTCCTCACTTGAACTTTGCGGGATGTAGGCAATAACAATGGAAATTAATGGTGTAAGTGTTTTTTGAAGACGCTGCATATCTTCTGCAGATAAATGCTTTGCCGGGTAGTTTAAAGCAAAACTCAATACACCAAGCATCTCTTTCCAGTACACAGATTCTTTCCGCCTGATCGACTTCTCCGCCTCAGCATATTCTGCCTTCAGCAATTGAAAAGGATCCAGCCTTTCACGAAGATCCATCATTGCCGACACAAACTCCTCCAGGCTCATCTCTTTAATCTGCTGGTAAAACTCCGGTTGTTTTTCTTTTATGGGTAGCTTAAAATCATGTTCGAATACATAATCTAAGGATAAAAAGCCCTCATTTTCAGCAATGTGCTTAGCAATTTCTTCACTACTCAACAACTCATCATTGGATAAATGAGAATCTTCTAAATGAAACCTGACTGCGGGTAGCATTCCGTTCCGGGTATGTAATACCAGCTTAAAATTGGGGCTGTGCTCGTGCAGCTGATAAAACAGGTATCCTTCAGGATCTTTGTTAAAAGTTCCGTTATGACGGGCAAGTGTTCTTATGGCGTCAACAGCTGTTAAGGACGATCCTTTGATCGCAACAGGATGGTCTAGTTTTAAGCCTAGCTTAGCTGGTGGATAAGGAGAATCAAAATAACCTGGAACTTTTCCTTCATATCGTTGCGGCCAGTGATGACCTGTACAGATGATGACCTGATCAAATTCAAGTTTCTCCTCGCCGTTGATTTCTATAACGACCATTTCCTGTTCTGGATAATCGGTTATATCGGTTGCCTCAGTATTATAACAGATCTGGTATTCCACCCCATTCTCCCGTGCCTGTTTCTGTAACAGGTCAAACTGGGCAGTCAGATACTGACCAAAAAGCAGCCTGGGCAGTACTTTATATTCATTGAAACGTGTAGGATCGATATGAAACTTATCCAGGGTATCTTTAGGCACAGAATTGATCCAATCGGCCAGAGAAGTAACCAACATCGGAATTTCATTACTTGATACATTAGTTATGTGTTCATCATTAGCGCCTTCTGCACTATAGGGCATACCTGCTCCCAATTTATTTTTCCGCTCAAATATCTTAATATTGATATCCGTTCTGCCGGATTCAATCAATCGTTTGAACATGAACAAGCCACTTGGGCCTCCGCCAAGAATGGCGATATGTTTTATATTTTTCACAAGCTTACAGGAAGAATGTAGGAGGAACAACAATAAAGCACAAATGTTTTAAGCCCCGCTTCAGATTAAAAAGATAATCTGCTCATCTTAATTGAACAATTCCAATTTTGAGATGTTCATATGATCATGGATCACATCACATCGGCTTTAATTCATGCCTCAAGGACAGGCGATTTGCCACTACTGCAAGAAATAATTGACCTGAAGACTGCGCTCGAGGTCAGGGATGATAAAGGGTATACACCTTTGATCATCGCTTGTTATAATCATCAGATAGAAGCTGCCCGGCTGCTCCTTCAATCAGGGGCAGATGTTAACGGCACAGATGCAGGTGGCAATACCGCACTTATGGGGGTTTGTTTTAAAGGCTATGTGGGTATTGCGGAATTGCTTATTGCTCATCAAGCTGATCTAAATCTGTTGAACGGAAACGGAGGTACTGCTTTAATGTTTGCAACTATGTTTGGCCGTAATGAACTCATTAACTTACTTCTTCAACATGGCGCAGACCTACAGATAAAAGACAATCGGGGAATGAGTGCACTGGACATCGCTGTGCAACAAGGTAATGAAAGCGGACTTCACCTTTTAAAACAACATCTACCTATAAATCAGTAAAAAAATGGAAAAGAAAAAACCGAATGCTGAAAACGCAGTCAATTTAAAACAGAAAGATCTTACGCCGGATACCGTTTCCGATCAGGGTGAATTGATGACCACAGATCAGGGTCTTAAAATTAATGATGACACGAATTCACTGAAGGCTGGAGAACGGGGCCCATCTTTACTGGAAGATTTTATCCTGAGGGAAAAAATAACCCATTTTGACCACGAAAGAATTCCCGAGCGAATTGTGCACGCCCGGGGTTCAGGTGCTCATGGTTATTTCCAGGTTTATGAGTCTATGGCCAAATATACCAAGGCGGGTTTTCTGCAAGACCCTTCTTTAAAGACGCCTGTTTTTGTACGCTTTTCTACGGTTGCAGGATTCAGAGGTTCTACTGATCTGGCAAGAGATGTACGTGGGTTTTCTGTTAAGTTTTATACGCAGGAAGGTAATTATGATCTGGTTGGGAATAACATGCCGGTATTCTTTATCCAGGATGCCATTAAATTTCCAGATCTGATCCACGCCGCTAAACCCGAACCTGATAATGAAATACCTCAGGCAGCAACAGCACACGATTCATTTTGGGATTTTATTTCATTAACGCCTGAATCTATGCATATGATCATGTGGGCCATGTCAGACCGGGCAATTCCGAGAAGTCTTCGCATGATGGAAGGTTTTGGTGTCCATACATTTAGATTTATTAATGCCGAAGGAAAATCCAGCTTTGTCAAATTCCACTGGAAGCCGCTTCTTGGAATGCATGCTGTTGCCTGGGATGAGGCATTAAAAATATCTGGAAAAGATCCTGATTTTCACCGAAGGGATTTACATGACGCCATAGAAAGCGGCGCATTCCCGGAATGGGAATTCGGCGTACAGATTGTCGCACAGGAAGATGAGCATAAGTTCGGCTTCGATTTGCTGGACCCGACTAAATTGATCCCGGAAGAATTGGTACCTGTCCAGAGAATTGGTAAAATGGTACTAGACCGCAATCCGGATAATTTCTTTGCAGAAGTAGAGCAGGTTGCTTTTCATCCCGGTCATCTGGTTCCGGGTATAGATTTCACCAATGATCCTTTGCTCCAAGGTCGTTTATTCTCTTATACGGATACACAATTGTCCCGTTTGGGCAGTCCTAATTTTCATGAAATCCCTATTAACCGTTCAATAAATACGGTCCATAATAATCAGCGTGACGGACATATGCGCCAGCAAATCAATGTCGGAAAGAGCAGTTACCATCCAAATTCCATAGCTGGCGGAAGCCCTGCCCAAGCAACAATTGCCGAGGGTGGATTCTCTTCCTACGAAGAACGTGTTGATGCACATAAAGTCAGGGCACGGAGTAAAAGCTTTATGGATTTCTTCAGTCAGGCCACCTTGTTCTTTAACAGCCAGTCTGAGCCAGAGCAAAATCATATTGCGGATGCCTTAAAGTTTGAATTGGGTAAAGTAGAGACTGTTGAGGTTAGGCAAAGAATGGTTAACCTGCTTACTCAAATCAGTGTACTTCTTGCTAACACTGTAGCGGAGAGTTTGGGTTTAAAAGCTGGGAAACCTGAGGACCCTGTTAACCATGTCCTTGGAGCAGACGCCAATCCGGCAGATTACCGGCCACTCAAAGTAAAATCAGAAATTGAAAAATCTCCTGCCCTTAGTATGGCCAATACGCCAAAAGACAGTATTAAGACTAGACAAATTGCTTTCCTGGCTGCTGACGGCGTTGATGCGGCTGATTTTGGAAATATGAAAAAGGCCCTTCTCGCTGGTGGCGCTGTGGTTAAAGTTGTTGCACCTAAAAATGGAACGCTTAAAGATGCAAAAGGCAAAGAGATCAAAATTGACATGAGCTTCTTAACAGGTACATCAGTGGTATTTGATGCAGTGTATGTACCCGGAGGAGATAAAAGTATTCAAGCCTTGTTGGCTGAACCTGATGCTGTTCATTTTATTAATGAGGCTTATAGGCACTGCAAAGCCATAGCTGCGACAGGCAAAGGTGCTGAACTGATCAATCAAAGTTATGTAGGTGCTAAAATAAAAAATGGCAATGCAGATGCAAAAGCAGGCATATTGATAGACTCTGCACCTGATGCTTTTGTTAAAGCGATTGCCCAGCACCGGTTCTGGCAAAGGGAGAAAAAAGATAAGGTTCCCGCCTGATCGATTTAGTAGATTACAATTACGGCTAAGCTTTTTTGTTTAGCCGTAATTTTATTTATTGATGTATATTTAGACTGAACCAAAACGTTGAACCCATTCCTTCCTGACTTTTAACTTCAATTTTACTATCGTGAAAACGCAATATTTCAGAAGCCAGATAAAGACCAATACCAAATCCGGATACTGTTTTTATTTTATCGCTATTCACTCTATAAAATCGTTCAAATAGTCTTTTCTGATCCGCAAGATTGATGCCCACTCCTTCGTCCTGAATAGAAATCTTGATGCGATCGCCTTCCTTATCACAATGAATGGTTATTGTTCCGCCTTCCGGTGAATATTTAATAGCATTGTTTAAAAGGTTAATGATGACATGCCCAAGTTTTTCCGGGTCTCCATAGATCCAGATGTTATCACAACTGATCAGATCAATAACGTGTTTCTTGGTTAAGAACTGCGCGTCCCCAGCAAGATCAATTATCAGGGGATGCAGCTCAAATTTTTGTTTGTTAATTTGAATTTTCCCCTCTTCAAGCCTGGCCAGACTTAAAAAATCCTGGATCATGGTGATCATCTTTTTTGCCTGGGTTTCAGCTCTTGTGAGTGTTGTTGCATAAAACGGGTTGCTGTCTTTTTTCGATATTTGAAGCAAGATCTGTATATAGGCCGTTATGGCGGTAAGAGGTGTTTTTAATTCATGGCTCACCATAGCAACAAAGTTATGTTTCCGCTGTTCTTCAAGTTTCTTCTCCGTAATATCTCTTGCTATTTTTGACAGCCCGATGATCACACCTGATGTATCCCTTATTGGCGATATAGTAAGGGAAACATCCAATAGTTTTCCGTTTTTTGTAAGCCTCTTGGTTTCAAAATGCTCTACTCTTATACCTTGTCTTAATTTGGAAAGAATTTCAATTTCTTCGTCCTGCCGGTCCTCTGGAATTATTTTAAGGATAGGTTGCCCTATCATTTCCGACTCGTGATACCCAAAGATACGCTCAGCTGAGCTGTTCCAGCTTGTTATAATTCCTTCTAAAGTTTTACTAACAATAGCATCATCGCTTGATTTCACAATAGCAGAAAGAGTTGCACTTTTTTCCTCCATAGACCGGGCAGATTTTTTTAATCTGCTCTCTGTTTTTTCAAGTTCAAGCACTCTACGCACAAGTTCGCTGTTCTCCTTCTGATAGCTGGCGAGTTTCTCTTTTAATTCCTTTATATCTTCCATGGTACAGGAAGGTTGGTTTATACTTTCCTTCAATTTGAGACTGAATATAGGCATATTCTCAATTTTTGGCACACAAAAAACATAAAGTATTTAGCTTATTATTATTATTTCCTTTCTCTTTAATCATTTTCAAAACCAATCTACACACAGGCTGTTCTTAATGTTATGAATCAGAAACCCCGACCAGAAATCTTCAGATTAATTACTTCTATCATTTTATATACTTTTGGACTGGTTGTTTTACTATGGTTCCTGTATAAAGTTATCAGTATCGTTATTTTATTTCTCTTTGCTATAGTTCTGGGTCTGATCATTAACCAGCCCGTCGGAAAGTTAGAAAAAAAAGGTATGAAAAGGTGGCTTGCCTGTCTGATCGTTTTAGGTAGCATTTTTTTTGTAACCGCACTGTTGGGTATATTGGTGGTACCCCATATTGGAGAACAAATCGACACCCTTGTAGGAAATCTGCCTGATTATTTGAACAGCATATCAAATGAGTTCAATCATTTATTAAAAAAATACCCGGAACTTAACAAGGAACTTCAGGGAGATGGCAGTGCTGTTTCCGGAACGATCCCTTCTTTGGGAAAAACGATTATTGGTCTTGGAAGCTTTTCTTTCAGTGTAATTGGTGGTGTTTTTGTATTTATAGTGTTTATATCAATGATTATCTTCTTTGTCGGCAACCCGAAGCCAGTGATTGAAATGTACCTTTCTATTTTTCAGCCAGAGAAACGCGCAAAGGCTCAAAGGGCATTGCAACACACCTCTATTATGTTAGGCGGCTGGATGAAATCTAATCTTATCGGAGGAATGGTTCAGGCTGTACTGGTTTTTGCTGTTTTAAGTTTCTTAAATGTACCTGGAGCTCTTGTTTGGGCTGCACTTGCTTTTTTTTCAGAGCTTATACCTAAAATCGGGTTTTATATTATGGCCATTCCCCCCACTCTTGTTGCATTATCGGTAAGCCCCGGCACAGCGTTTTGGTGTCTGGTTTTCTTTTTATTGATGAATGAACTGGTCTCAGATTTTTTAATGCCAAAATTAAGGTCTAAAACGATGAATATTCATCCTGTATCTCTGTTGTTTCTTTTACTGGCCATGGGAGCTGCCTTTGGACTATTAGGGGTATTGCTGGCAACGCCCATGGCGGCGATTATTAAAGCATATTACGAAGAGTTCTACCTAACAAGGTTTCCTGAAGACCCGAAAATGGAGCAGCGGATAGATGATATTGTGTACCATTCGTAGTTTTTACTAATGAGGTTTTTTTGATGATTTATCGATATTTAATATATCATCCCCGTTGTTCATTTTTTGTTTGATGTATAAGGAATCCAGTGCATTTGCCCTAGCAAAATGGTTTTCCAGAACAGGTATGGTTTTAAGTGCAAATGCTTTGATATCCGGATCTTCATATTTGGCGGCCAGCCTAAATTTCTCCAGGGTCAAAATATGATCTTTAACCATCATCCCCAAATAGTTGTGATCAAATGAAGCGGCATTTAGTTCTTTCAGGGCACTAATTTGTTTTTGTTCTTCTACCGGATAAGCAGATGGAAGTTTTAACCCTTTATTCCTGGCAATGGAATCCAATTCCTGATTGGCTTTGGTATGGTCATTTATAATCATCTGAGCCAGTTCTTTAATCTTTGGATTCTTTGATTTTTGGAGGGCATTATTACCCGCTTCAATATCCATCATTCCTCCAACAGCTGCCTGTTCTATAAAAGTAGTTTCTTCTTTACTGAGCCTTGTTTGTTTCCCGTTGGCAGACACAGTAATGGAAGAGTCTGAAGACATCGTTCCAGATTGTTTTTCTTTTTCTGAATTATGGCATGCTTGCAAAATGCAAACTCCTGTAATAATTAAGCTTAAAAATTTCATCGTTTTCATATATTAATTATCAAATTGGTTATTTATTTATGATGCTTTTTTTGAAGTTTTGTGTTCATACAGCCCCGATTCAAAACCTTCTTTAAAGATTTTATAGTCTTTCTTTACCTTTTTAAAATACTCCTGAGCATAGTCTATCAAAGATGGTTGCCAGTCTGTACCTTGTCCAAATTCAATCAGTTCATCTGCAATAGCTGATCCACTCCTGCCCGAACTCCGGATATGGGCAGATGCAGTAAGCAAGGCCATATCATCGATCACCTGGTATATGTCTCTATACTGATCCTGAATGAGACGGAATTTGATTTTATCTTCAGTAGGCTGCATTTCTTTCATTACATAAGAATCGCCTTTAAAAATCGTATAGCTCAATAAGGCACAGGGCATATGCTGAGAAAGCTCCTGTGCAAAAACCACCCGCTCAGCTTCGCAGGACCATGCAGGTTGTTTCGTTTTCACAAATGGATGCAAGGCAGAGGGCTGAGACTGCTTCATATCCACAATCAGGTATTTACCCTTTTTCTGCAGGCTCTCCAATAAAAACATATAGCGTTTTGTACCAACACTTCCGGTACCGGCCAATCGAAAGACCACATCTTTTACTTTGAAATTGTAAGGGCTTTTATCGTGGTTCTTCAGCCAATCGGTCAAGTGTACTGTAAGATCGTCTTTTAAGTCTTTTTCCAGTTCAAAATGTCTTTCATCTTCTAAAGAAAGTACTACTTTGCTTTTTTTCACCTCTGTTCTTTTGTCCAATAACCTGGTTTGTTTTCGTTTACAAACTGCATCCAGAAAAGTTTTAATAATGCCTTTTGCAATCCTGGGCTCAATAGCCAGCGCTTTGCCAGCGACCAGAACTGCCGAGTAGTTTTTTAGAAATACCTGTACCATATTTACAGCCTTTACCTCTTCCAGTTCCAGGAAGTCAAAACATAAAAAAATACTGGTGATCATCCGTACCAATTCTAAGGCAACCGGAGCAAGAATGGCCTCATCAAAATCATTAAGATCAAAGTAGACCTGCCCTTCATCAGATTTATAACTCCCAAAATTCTCCACATGAAGATCACCGCAGATCCAGCCCAAAGGTGATTTTGGAAGTTCTTTCCATGTTGACAGATCTTGGTAAAACAAGTCGCAAGTACCTCTAAAAAACCGGAACGCACTTTCAGACATGGCCTGGTATTTTAACTGAACCATTTCACCCAGGAGTCCTTTATTTGATTCGATAATTCTTTCAGATAAACTCATGTGCTATTAACCCATCAAATTTCAAAAGGTTTTTAAAATAAAAAGGGGTTAACATCCCCATGATAACCCCCTATGCTCATAACAGATAGGTAAATTATACACCTAACATTACAGGAGTCAAATAAGTTTTTAGATTTGAAAAATTTCAGGAACGACTGCCTAAAAAAAAGAAAGGGAGAATAATCATAAAGACTACTCCCCCCTTAAATTAACGCTCTCGGGTACAAATATACGACCCATATTTATATTTGCAAATTTTATTTTTTTATGTGCCACGATTGGCTATCGGTTACACGTTGCCTTCAAGATATAGGAATTGTTTTGTTAACATATATTTATAAAAATAATAAACAAAAAATTTGTAATTATGCGTTTCCAAAAATCGGAAACCTTGATTTTATTTTATTGAGCATGGGAATTATTCTGCAGGACACGTTTATTGGCTTGAATAAACGAAGAAATATATCCATGTTTTTTATTTTTGTTTAATGCGTATTGCTTTATAACTGTGAGATGGATGCGAACCAACCAATAATTCCTGTAGAAGAACAATTTAAGATGATGGCCGACAGTGCGCCAGTGCTGATCTGGATTTCTGGTACAGACAAATTGTGTTACTTTTTTAATGCTGGATGGCTCAGGTTTACTGGCCGTACTATGGACCAGGAATATGGCAATGGATGGGCGCAAGGTGTGCATCCGGAAGACTTGCAGCGGTGCATGGACATTTATTCCTCTTCTTTTGACTCCAGGAAAGAATTTAAAATGGAATATCGTTTAAGAAGATATGATGGTATGTACCGCTGGTTGGTAGATACCGGAGTTCCCCGCTATGATACCAATGGAGAATTTGCAGGGTATATTGGGTCTTGCATAGATATAGATGAAATACTGACTGCAGAAAGACTCATTAACAAAACCATTACAACTCAAGCGCTAAGGGATGAACAGGAACTGAATGAAGAACTGGCCTCTGCCAATGAAGAACTCGCTGCCTCAAACGAAGAGCTTTCGGCTACCAATGACCAGCTCATGCAAACTCAGGAAAGTCTGGCCTCTTTAAACAACCAACTGGAAGACATTGTTAATTTTCGCACCAAAGAATTACTAGCCAGCCAGCAACGCCTTCACAGTATGGTCATGACCACGCCTATTGGTATGACCGTGTTGCGGGGAAAAGATCTTATCATTGAAATTGCCAATCAACATATCCTGGATATCTGGAACCGACCAGCCAGTGAAGTGATTAATATGAAACTGATCAATGCATTTCCTGAACTCGTTGGCCAGCCTTTTCCAAAACTGCTACAAGATGTCTTTATTACCGGTAAATCCATTTCTATGCCGGAAATTGAAGTTGATATCGTTTATCCGGATGGTAATAAACATTTATATGTAGAATTCTCCTACGACCCTCTTTTTGATACAGAAGGCAGAGTAGAAGCCATTCTGGCTACGGTAACAGATATTACAGAAGTGGTGGAAGCAAGAAAACGCCTCGAAAGAAGTGAGCAGGACCAGCAAGCACTTAATGAAGAACTTACCGCTATAAATGAAGAACTGGCAGCCGCCAATGAAGAATTAATTGCTTCACAAGACAGCTTGCACTTAAATATGGAACAACTGGCTGAGAGTGAAGCCCGTTTTAGAAGTCTGATCAGTCAGGCTCCTGTTGGCATCTGTATTATCCGGGCAAAAGATCTGGTGATACAGGAAGTGAACGATACCTATCTGGAACTCGTGGGTAGAAAACGATCAGATATGGAAAACAGAACGATCTGGCAGGCAGTTCCTGAGGCGGCTGGCAATTATGCTCCGATCATGAATGAGGTGATCAACAGCGGAATGCCTTTCAATGCGAAGGAACACGAATTGATCCTCATCCGAAATGGTGTTCCTGAAACCGTTTTTGTAGATTTTGTTTACGAGCCAGTAAAGGATACTGATGGAAAAGTAACCACAATCATGGTTCTTGCTATTGAAATTTCAGACAAAGTCATTGCCCGACGGAACATTGCAGATGTAGAAGAACGGATACGCCTGGCAGTAGAGGCTGCCGAGATCGGTACCTTTGACCATGATCTGCTCACTGATGAAATGGTTACTTCTGATCGTTTTGACATGATTTTTGGTTTCGATCATCCAATTCAAAGAAAAGATATACTATCCACTATTCATCCTGATGACAGGGAATGTGTAAAACAAGCCAGAGAGAGCGGTTATATTAGTGGAAAAATATTATACGATACCCGATTGATCCATAAAGATGGGTCAATCCACTGGATCAGGGTGTATGGGAAAGTTTATCATGATACAGAACATAGACCTCTACGGGTACTTGGAACCATTTTGGACATTACGGAGTTTAAAAGTCTGCAGCAGCAAAAAGATGATTTTATTTCCATTGCCAGTCATGAACTGAAAACGCCTATTACCAGTTTAAAAGCATCTTTACAACTCCTGGAAAGGTTTAAGGACAAACCAGATACACCGCTGATTCCAAAACTAATTGAACAATCCAGCAAGAGCATGGTTAAAATTAGTGAACTTGTAGAAGATCTGCTGAACGTAAGCCGTATGAGTGAGGGCCAAATCCAATTAAACAAATCCAGTTTCAATATCGCTGATCTGTTGAAAAATTGCTGCAGCCATGTCCGGGCAGCAGGAAAACATGAGCTTATTTTTGAAGGAGACTTACATCTAAATGTCTTCGCTGACGAACAACGTATTGATCAGGTGGTGGTCAATTTCGTTAATAACGCCATTAAATATGCTCCAGATTCTAAAGACATCTATCTGATCGTACGAAAAATGGAAAACACCGTATGGATCGGTGTTAAAGATAATGGTCCAGGTGTGCCTCCGGGAAAACTTCCGCATCTTTTTGACCGGTATTACCGTGCCGATTCTTCCGGATTCCAGGTTTCTGGCCTGGGTTTAGGGCTATACATTAGCGCTGAAATCATTAAAAGACATGAAGGAGAAATCGGTGTAGAAAGTGAATTAGGTAGAGGAAGTACATTTTGGTTTACAATTCCTTTAGAAACCAGCACCAAATAGTAGCTATACATCTCAAAAACAGACAGATATTTCACAATACGTTAGGTACTTTAAAAAGAAGATGGTAAATTAGGCTTCCTAAAATGCAACATCTTGTTTACTTAAATGAAATCTTCTTGTCTTCTTTTTCGTTAATTATACATCCCTATTCAATTAAGTGAAAAATATTTTAAATAACCTCTTTAATACGGGTTTACCGCCTGAAGCCGGCTTTATACAAGAAGCTAAGATCAGATCTCACAATCAAATTTGCCTGATTTGTGCTTTTGTAGGTTTAGTTTTTTCCTATATAGGCAGAGACTCATTTCCTTATTTAGTGAATATGTTGCTACTCACAGTTATATTTTTGACTGGTTTTTTGCTCAATTATTGCCAGCAAATAAAATGGTCTGTTTATTTTATATCCGTAACAATGACCCTTTGGATTATAGAAACCTCTATTGGCTTCGGCACTGAACTAGGAGAACAAAATTATCTGATCATCACTATTGTAAGCATTGCTATTTATTACTCGAGCGGAAATTACAGGTACTTCCGAATCGCCGCTGTAATAGGCGTTTTTATTTTCATTAAGCTACACCAGAAATATAATGCACCATTCTTTCCCTTGCCTGCTGCCACCGAGTATATCTATGCTTTCAACATCTGTATGCCTTATATAATTGTATCTATGATTTGCCTTAATATGGTCAGGAAAGCACAACGTTCTCAACAGCTTATTGAAAAACAAAAAGCAGTGCTTCTTGATGCTATACAATTTAAAGATCAAGTCTTTTCCATTATTGGCCACGATATGCGTTCGCCTTTAATCAGTACAAAAAACATGTTA
The DNA here is from genome assembly GCF_032678445.1 of Pedobacter nutrimenti. GTDB lineage: Bacteria > Bacteroidota > Bacteroidia > Sphingobacteriales > Sphingobacteriaceae > Pedobacter > Pedobacter nutrimenti_A. The sequence goes on along the minus strand of NZ_JAVTSQ010000012.1, from coordinate 214,651 downwards.
CAACTCCTGGAAGATGATATTTTGCCCGCTGATGACCGTAAAACATTTTTTAAGCAATTGCATTCGAGCATCGATGTATCCGTTACTACTTTAGAGAATTTGCTGCACTGGGCTTCCGGAAAACAAAGTGTACAGCATAAAGAAACAAATGCGGAAGAAATTAATCTCTTCCCAATGATAGAACAGGTAATGATATTTTACCAGTACCCTGCCCAGCATAAGAAAATTTCATTTGTAAATGAAGTACCTGACCCTACTTATGTTATCGCGGACGCAGAGCAAATTGCCTTTGTGATCAGAAATCTAACCAGTAATGCGATTAAGTTCAGTTACATTGGCCAGCAGATTATTTTCCAGGTGGAGCACCAAGATACTGATACTGTTCTGATCCGTATTAAAGACCATGGGACAGGCATTGAACCTGATGTTTTACCTCTGCTTTTTGATCTCGGCAAACGTTATTCTACAAATGGAACTACAGATGAAAAAGGAACCGGACTAGGCCTTATCTTTTGTAAAGAGTTCATTGAAAATAATAATGGAAAGATCTGGATTGAAAGTGAACCAGGTTATGGTACAACTATAAAATTCAGTCTCAGAAAAACGACAACCTAAATTATTGATCCCACCATACTCTACCAGTTAATACATCTCCTCCCTGGAGCCTGGCTACGGCAGCCTGGTAGTTCACCGTATTGTTCAGGATCTCCGTGGAGAGATAAATCATTCTTCTTGGAATTGTTCCTCCTGTAACATTGCCCGGATAGTTTACCGGTATAAGTACCGGATAACCTGATCTCTTCCAGTTCAACCAGTTTTCTATAAAATTAAAGGTAGAGCCCGTAATGAGCCAATACTGAGTATTGATCGCCTCCAATGCTTTTTCTTTTGAACTTTGATCTAAAGGGTGGCTAGACAGATAGGCATTGATCTTTGAAGTCTCAATCGTGGCCTGAACGTCTAATTGTGCCATAGACTGAAAGGCCGCGTTGATTCCATTTACATAATGGTCTGCTGTACTACCATTGATATTCCAGCCCCTAAGTTTCGCTTCTGCGAGTAAGAATTCTGTTTCTCCGTAAGTCATTATAAAGTTTGGACCACCCAGTTTCAAATAAACCGAGGTAACCGGCCGGGAATATTTACCCAGCGGGGCAATATCAGATCCAGATCCCGAAGCACCTGGATAGCCTGGTGAGTTACGAATGTCTGTTGCTCCCCCAAGAAGATCGTAACCGTTGGAAAGCCCCGTCTGCACCGAAGTATCTTTATTTCCGGCCAAGTTCTCATTCACACTGTTGGCCAGTCCAGGTTGAGGCACTTCACTGACGACATCCAATCTGGGATCCTTGTCTTTCTTTAACTGATCTATAAATGTTTTGCTCCAACGTACTTCTCTATAATCTGAAAGCGTACGAAGTGCGATGGAAGTTCCATTCTGACTATTGAAATTAGAAGCATCTGTCTGCACTAAAGCGTTATCCGTCACATCGGCCATTGTACCCCCTGCACTCGCTTTCTCTGCCCATTTCTGTGCCATCTCCGGATCTACTTTAGTTAAACGCATCGCCAGCCGAAGCATCAAAGAATAACCAAATTTCTTCCATTTATTAATATCTCCTCTATAAATCAGATCAGCCGTCGGCTTTGGTTTTGCAGGATCCAGTTTATTAATCGCATTTTCAAGGTCTGATAGCATTGCTTTATAAATATCCTCTTGCCTATCGTACACGGGATACTTGACTCCTAGCTCAGATTTATTCGCCTGGCTATAGGGCACATCTCCATACATATCGGTAACTCTTTGCATAATCAACACCACCATAATATCCCCTATATTGATCAGATTTGTATAGCCACCTGCGTCTTTCTGATTTGCAAGACGTTGCATCTGACGGATGGTTGAAGATTGTGTATACCCCTGATCAAATATTTTACCCTGATAATCGGTGAAATTTGCGGCATTGATGTACTTATCTCCATTGTTGTAATAATTATACGTGGAAGCAAGTACCTGCATCATGGTACTTTCATAAAGCAGCTGATAGTAGCCGATATTTGCATAGTTAAATTGTGCAGTAGATAGCAGGTAATTAGGATCATAATTATTACCCGAAGACTTGGTGGGATCTGTATTGATCTGGTCCAGCTGGCTTTTTGTACAGGCAGCCAGGAACAAACATCCCAACAGCGCCAGTGAATATAATTTTCGCCTTCTCATTTATCTAAGTTTAAAATTCATATTAATCCCAAAAGTTCGGACAGCGGGTAAAGAAGCACCCTCTATACCCGCATAAGCGAGACTTGAAGCAAATTGAGACTCAGGGTCAATATTATGCGTATACTTTAAAAATGTCAACAAATTACGCCCAACCAGATCTATAGAAACCGATTTAAATGCTTTGGTAAAACGCGGTACAAAAGTGTATCCGAAAGTAAGCTGTCTTAATTTGATAAAACTTCCATTTAATACAGACAAGGCCGATATGTTACTGGCCAATTGCGGATAATAGGTATAGGCAGGCACATTTATCGTATTTACAGAGCCATCGGCTAATACACCTTTGGCAACAATTCCTTGTTCCCTGCCCGCCAGAGTCGCTTTATTCAATCCATATACATAGGAATAATTTTCGCTGGCAGAAAGCACTTTGTTACCAAATTTAAAATCAACCAGCCCGGAAAGCCTGAAATTCTTATAAGAAAAAGTATTACTCAACCCTCCGTAATAGGTAGGCAAAGTTCCTCCCATAGGTTTAAATTCACCTCGCATAGGAATCCCGGTATTGTCAATAAGGATATTTCCATGCTGGTCCCTTTTATAGTCGTATGCCATGATCTGTGTAATGGACTGCCCGACAACCAGTGCGGTGTTGGCATTTAAAGGTCTGTATTTTCCTGTCAGAATATAATTACTGTAACCGTCAATAGAGATTAATTTATTGTCAACATGGCTCACATTAAAGGAAACATCCCACTTGAATGCATTGCCTTTTACTGGCACACCATACAGCAACATTTCAATTCCTGTATTCCTGGTCCTTCCAAGGTTTACATAGGAAGAATTGAAACCTGTAGTCACAGACTGCTCAACATTGGTAATCTCATTATTGGTAATCCGGTGAAAATAGGTCAGGTCCAAACCCAAACGACTGTTAAAAAAGATCAGGTTCATACCTGTTTCAAATTCATTCAACACAAAAGGTTTAAGATTATAATTCGGCAGTATCCTGGAAAAATTACCCAATGGTATTCCATTTACAGAAGTATTAGAAGAATAATAAGTCTCGGTTGCATAAGGCAGTGCAGGTTCACCACTTGTTTTAGCAAAACTCATTCTTAGTTTTCCATAGTTCAGACCTGGCAGGCGCAGCAATTCTGAAAACACGAAACTTCCGGAAAATCCAGGAACAAATATCCCTCTGTTACTGGATGGCAGGGTTGAATAAATATCATATCGTCCAGTGGCAGAGAAATTCAGATATTTGCGGTAAGAAAGATCCATGGTATAATACGCCGATTCAGTGGCCAGTTCAAGGACAGTATAAGTCGAATTTATACTTTGCAGGTTGGAAGGAATATATAAATAAGGCGTTACAAACTGTGAGCCTACGTAGCCCAGTGTTTCTGCTCTGCGTTTTCTAAAATTGGCCCCTGCTGAAACATCCAGGCCCCAGTACTCATTGAGGTCTTTTTTTGCGACCATCAAAACATCCGCATTCAGTTCAGAGGTCTGCACTTCATTTAAAGCGTTAAGCGCTCCTTGTTGGTTGATCGTAAAAGCGGTGCCAGTAGGGAGTACATTCAGCAAATGATCATTACTCACATCATATCCAAATCTTCCCTGAGCATAGACATGATCTGAGAAATTGTATTTCGCTGTTGTTGCAGAAATAAAACGGTTTCTTTTGGTATCATCTACCTGTTTATTGATGACAAAGTATGGATTGGTTTTATACTCATCATTATTCCACCCTGTCTCCACGCCTGTCATCAGGTTGTAGCCCGGTGCAAGATTTGACTGCTTCGCACTGGTGGCGAGGAACTGGATTCCATAATTTGGGTTAAGGGGCCCATCACTCAGGTAGGACCTGTTCTTGCCCATTTCGTAGATATAATTTCCGCTAAAATTGATATTTAATCGGGGATTGATGGTATAGGCTGCATTCAGGTTAAAAGTTTTCCTGTTCAGATTACTGTTTTTGATAACTGAACTTTGGTCAAGATTAGATGCCGAAATCCTGAAGGTAGCTTTTGCTGTTCCCCCAGAGGCAGAAACCGTATTTACCCAGGCGGGTGCTGTCCGGTAAAACTGGGCTATATTATCTTTTACAGGAGAATAAGGATTGAGCTGTCCGTTAAACTGGATAACGGGTTTTCCATCCATTTTCTCTCCCCAACTCAATAGCCCTGAAGCGATGGCACTTCCAATATCTGAAGGTCTTCTGTTCTGTGCGCCCTGACCGTAAACATATTGGTAACCTGTATTATTGATAGCCCGGTCAAAAGAAAGGTTCATATTGTACTCCAATTCTGGGCTTGTGTTTATACTTCCTGTTTTAGTGGTCACCAGAATTACCCCATTTGCTGCTCTAGCTCCATAGAGTGCCGAAGCAGCAGAACCTTTCAAAACGGTAACAAACTGAATATCATCTGGATTTAGGTTACTAATCCCGTCTCCATAATCTGCGCCCCCATATTCTGTCGCACTTCCTCTTTGTGTGTTGTCTATAGGAATCCCATTTAAAACATACAAAGGAGACCCCGCGCTCATACTTGCCGCCCCTCTTAATAATAAACGGGAGGAAGATGCCGGCCCTCCGTTTACACTACTGACATTCAGGCCCGCGACTTTACCTTCCAGTGAAAGTACAAAATTGCTTTCCCTTGCCCGGGTAAACTCCTCACCCTTTATGGTGGTTACCGAATAGCCTATTCGTTTTTCTTCTTTCGGAATATTTAACGCCGTCACAACAACTTCATGCAGTTGATTAGAATCTGTTTTTAAAACGACCTGGACAAGTGCTGTCTGATGTTCAGCGAGCGATATACTTTGGGTCTGATACCCAATATGGGAGATCGTCAAGGTTTCATTCAAGTTCAGGTTCATGCTGAACCGGCCGTTGACATCTGAAGAAGTTCCATAGCCGGTAGGATTGATCCTTATAGAGGCATCCTGGACGGGTTTACCTTTTTGATCACGAACGAGGCCTGTAATGGTGCTTTTAGTCACCTCCTCATGTTCCGCACTGATCACAATCAGCGCGTTGGGAAGTAAGGTACAGGTATATCCGGTATTTTCCATTAACTCTTCCAGCAGAGGCAAAACTTCTTTATCTCTGACCTGAATGTTCATATCCTTTTTAGGTAAACGACCTTGATTATAAACGAAATGATAAGTCGTTTGCTTTTTGATCGCATTAATCACCTTTTCAAAATTATTAGTATGAAGAGTCAGGTTCACTTTTGTCTGGGCATGGGCATTTGTAAAAAGCAGCAGAATGATAATCAATACTGTTATTAGCCTCATTTGACAGATTGTGAATTTGGTAGGAGTAAAGTTCAGCAATACAAATGAATTTCCCTAGATGTAAAGCCTAATAAAGGTAGACATTGTTACCTTTTGTCCTATAACGGAAAGGCGTAACAAGCTGCAGGGAGAAAAGGGCCTGGTTTAAGGTTTCTTTTTCAAATTCACCTGTAAATTTAAGGTCGCGGAGACTATTATTGGTAAAAACAATTTTAACCCCGTACTTTCTGGAGAGTTGATTCGCAATGGTCTCAAAGGTTTCATTTCTGAAAGCAAGTTTATTTGTCATCCAGAGTATTTCCATAATATGGCTATCCTGCTGGTTATAATAACTCTGTTTCTCTAAATGATAATTAGAATCTTTAAGTACAATTTTATCTGTCGGCTTTAACAACACCTTTTCATTTGGATTGTCTGGAAAGGTAACCTGAATACTTCCTCTAAGCAGGGTCGCTTCTTCTGTACGATCGCTCATATAGGACTTCACATTAAATGCCGTGCCCAGAACGCGGATGTTCATTTTATCTGTATGGACAATAAATGGATGCTTATGGTCACTGGTTACCTCAAAATACGCCTCACCAGTTAAATATACCTCTCTGTTATCTCCTTTAAATGCAACGGGATATTTTAAAACTGATTCGGAGTTTAGCGTTACCTTTGTGCCATCCGGAAGGTCCAGGCTGGAAAGGAGACGACTGGGGGTTTCAAGCTGTTTCCATTCTATTTCAGCCTTATCCGGGAATCTACCGGAGAAAACTCTATAAGTTCCGGCAGAAACGATAAAAATAAATAATACAGCAGCTATTTTTTGCACCAGAGAAAACCGGCTTTTCATTCTCCTTACTTGTTTAGGAGCTTTTGCCTCCCTTTCCGGAATATCTGTTCTGCTTTTGATCTCCTCAAAAATATCAGCAATACGGTCATAGGGCTTTTCATCCTGTTGCCAATACATCACAAGCGACTCATATTCCTTTCTATAGGCTTCATTTAAAGAGATAAGCTTGCTGAATTCTGCTAATTCTTCCGCATTGATCTCTCCTGACAATTTTTTTCCTAATAATTCCGTGAATCGCTCTTCTGTCATTGGTGTTGGGTATACAATTAGTTAGATACCTTTTCTGTTAAAAAATGCCTACAGCATTAAAAAAAATAATTAATTAGATAAACAGCGAGCGCAATACTTAAAATTTTATTTCCCGGGTCGTCCTTCAAGAGAGACTGCTTATAGGATTGTAAAGCAAGCCTCAATTTGGCTATAGCCCTAAAAAGTTGTGTTTGTACTGTTCTTGGTGATATTTCCAAGATCTCGGCCACTTCTTTATATCTCAATCCATTTTCCTTAATCAGCCTGAACACCATTTTGGCCTGCATAGGCAAGGTTTCGATAGCCTGGTCCAGACGATGGTGCATCTCCTTCCTTTCTATGATCTCCTGCGGGTCAGCGGTGTCGACCAGTAGGATGTTGCCAGAATCCTCTATTTCTACCAAATGTATACTAGAGTATTTTTTATTGTATTTAAGCGACTGGTTTTTTACAGCAACAAACAGATAGGTCTCAGGAAATTCTATGTCCATCAGCTTTTTTCTGTTGTTCCAGCACTTTACAAAGATCTCAGAAACAATTTCTTCCGCAGCCTGCCGGTGAGAAGTATAATGAATGCAAAATTTGATCAGCTTGTTAAACAAGGCATAATAGAGACTTTCAAATGCTTTTGTATCGTCATCTGAACAAAATCTTTTCCAAAGCTCTGTTAAATCGGGTTTCAAATCAACTGGTTATAGTGATGCAAATTAAGAATTAAATTTTGAATTTATCCAGGATTAGTTTGAAACAGCAAGTATCTATAAATCAGATCTCTGGAAAATAAACCGGCACAGATAAAAAAAAATAAAATTTGTTGTAGGCAATTTCTTCCAAAAAGGGATTCATCCTTTTATACCGGCAGGATTTTAAGCAATTCCTCTGGTCACTAATCAACAAATATAAACTTACGAGTATGAAAAAAACATTACAATGTACTTTTTTGCTGCTCTGTGCTACCGCAAGTACCTTTGCAGGTACAGATACGGAGGCATCAGCGAAGACCTTCATGCACCAGTCTGCCAGAATCGCAGCAAATCCTGTTCAGGAATTTAAGCAAGATGCAGTTCATGGAACAGTAAAGGACAATACCGGAACCACCCTCATCGGTGTTACCGTAATTGTCAAAGGCACCAAAACCGGCACACAAACCGATGCAAACGGACAGTTTACCCTGGCAGCGAAACAAGGAGACGTGCTGGTGTTCAGTTATCTTGGCTACAAAAGCCAGGAACTAACAGTGGGCACTACTAAAACGTTTAATGTTACTTTAGAGAACGACAATAACGTATTGAATGAGGTGGTAGTAACTGCATTAGGTATTAAAAAAGCCACAAAATCCTTAACTTATAACGTCCAGACGTTAGGTAGCAATACCGTAAATGATGTCAAAGATCCGAGTTTTGTAAATAGTCTAACCGGTAAAGTTGCAGGTTTAACCTTAACGCATTCATCAGCACCAGGGGGATCAACGAAAGCGGTTCTCCGTGGAAGCAAATCTATTGCAGGAAATAACAATGCACTTTATGTAGTTGACGGTGTGCCCCTGCCAAGTTTATCCGGTTCTGCCCTATCTGATGGCTTCCAACTTTCTGATTCAGGTGATGGTATTGCAAACCTCAATCCGGACGACATTGAAGAGATCAGCGTATTGAGCGGAGCTTCCGCTGCTGCTTTATATGGTGGGCAAGCATCCAATGGAGTAATTTTAATTACCACAAAAAAAGGTAAGATCGGTCGACCATCCATTAACTTTAATTCCAGTGCAACATTTGATAAACCATTTATTTTGCCAAAAGTTCAAAATACTTATGGGGCAATGAACACAGGCGATTTTAGTGGTTGGGGAACAAAAGCCTCTACTCCGGGCAGCTACAATCCTAAAGATTTCTTTAATACAGGCAAAACATTTACAAATTCCATTTCCATTTCTGGTGGTACAGAAAAAAACCAAAGTTATTTCTCTGCCGCGGCAACTAACGCACAAGGGATTATACCAAATAACAAACTAGACAGGTACAATTTTGCCTATAGGAATACAACTTCTTTTTTTGATGATAAACTAAAATTGGACGCGAATGTGGAATACACTTCCCAGAACTTACAGAATATGCCGGGACAGGGTATATACTTTAATCCTCTGACCGCTGTATACCTGTTTCCGAGCGCCTCGGCCGATTTCAATCAATATAAAACTTACGAAACATTTGACCCAACAAGGAATATCAATGTACAAAACTGGCCATCTACTTACTTTGTAAATGATCTCGCATTACAAAATCCATACTGGACGGCAAACAGAGATGTCTTTGCAACACAAAGAAACAGGATTTTAGGATCAGTCACTGCCAAGTATAATTTCACAAGCTATCTGAATTTACAGGGCCGGATGAAAATAGATAGAACAACAGATTTTGGTACAGATAAAATCTATGCTACCACCATCCCTATCTTGGCAAAAAACAGCTTGAATGGTGCTTATACGGAACGAAATAACCTTAATAGCCAGACTTATGCAGATTTGTTGTTAAATTTCAATAAGACCTTTGATCAATTTAGTCTAAATGCCACAGCTGGTACGAGTATTTTAAACAACAAAATTAGAACAACCAGTATAGGCGGACCATTAGATACTTATAAAATACCTAATTTCTTCAGTTTATATAATATCAACCCGGCACAACTCTCCATTAATCCAGTGCCATACGGATATGTAGCTAACCCAGATTATAGAAATCAGAATAAAGCGGTATTTTTTACTGGAACTTTAGGTTATCGTAACTACTTGTTTTTAGATGTAACAGGCCGGAATGACTGGAATTCAACTTTGCCAAAACCATTTTTTTATCCATCTGTTGGTTTGAGCGCCGTAGTTAGTGAAATGGTCAAATTACCGGAAGCCATCTCATTTGCTAAATTAAGGGTGTCTTACGCCCAGGTGGGTAATGCCATTCCCGATCAATATGCCTATGCTGCTGCTGCTGCAACTTATCCAATCTCAAACAGCGGGATAAGTTTGAGTAAAGGTTCTTCATTAGGTGCAGACCTAAAACCAGAAAAAACAAAATCTTTTGAGGTTGGTATGGATTTGAAATTTATACAAAATAAGTTGAGCTTCATGGCAACTTATTATAGAACAAATACATTTAATCAATTTTTCAGGTTAAATCCAGCGAATTCTACCGGAGTCGCTTTTTATGATTTTAACGGTGGACAAGTTAGAAACCAGGGCGTAGAATCTTCATTAAGTTACAATGGAGATTTTGGCGATCTTAAGTGGACACCAACCATTAATTTTTCTTTTAACCGTAACAAAATCATCTCTGTATTAAATTACATCGATCCATCTACCGGATTACCGGCCCAGGTTGGAAACTTCCTTCTGGGAGGCAATTCTTATATCCGTCAAGGCGGTTCTTATGGAGATATCGGATTATATGATTATGAGCGTAATGCAAACGGGAGCCTGGCTCTGGACAATAAGGGTTTACCTGTATTCTCCAAAACCAACCTAATATTTGTTGGAAATGTTAATCCTAAATACCTGTTGAGTTTCGGGAATAACCTGCATTATAAAAACTTTAACCTGAGCTTCTTGCTGGATGGCCGTTTTGGAGGTAATGTAATGTCTAATACGGAAATGAAACTGGATAATTATGGCATGTCACAAAGAACAGCTCAAAGCCGTGACAACGGTGGCATGAAGTATAATAATAACGATATTACAAAAGATTATTATCAAACTATTTCAAGCCAATTATCACCGACGTATGTTTACAGTGCGACCAATATCCGACTGAGAGAATTAGCATTTGGTTACAGCATACCTGCAAAGGTCTTCAATAATAAAATTCAAAACATTCAATTATCAGTAATTGGAAGAAATCTATGGATGATTTATAATAAAGCTCCATTTGATCCTGAAGTAATAACCTTAACCGGAAATGGGTTCCAGGGCTTTGAAAACTTTTCATCGCCCAGCCTCCGCAGTATAGGTTTTAGCTTAAAAGTTACTTTATAATATTAAGAGATATGAAATATTTAAATAAACTCACGAAGCGTAGTGCAATTTTTGCAGTGATGCTTGTAGCGTTATTTAGCGCTTGTAGAAAAGATTATGATCTGTACAATACGAATCCAAATGCATTATCTGATGCTGATTTATTAAAAGACAATACGGGTGCCGGCACGTTTATACCGACTATGCAGGTTAACGTTTTTTATAATCTTCTGGACCAGAATTATATTTATCAGATCCAACAGAATTTAAATGCAGATGCATTTTCCGGATATTTTTGCCCGGTTGGTTTCGATGGCCAATTTAATGCAAATTACAATTTAAATGTAGGTTGGAACCTTTGGCCTTTTAAAGTAGGATATAGTGGGATTATGGGGAACTGGAAAAAACTGAAGCAGTTTGCTGCTCCACAAGTAGGCGCGGTTGGAGATATTCTAAAGGTAGAAGGTATGCACAGGGTTACCGATATTTATGGCCCAATCCCTTATAGCAAATTCGGTACAAATGCGTTAACCACACCATACGATGATCAGAAAACCGTGTATAACTCATTTTTTCAGGATTTAGATAACGCCATTAAATTATTAAGTGACTATGTCGTGAAAGTACCAAATGATAAGGCTTTGAGCAAATTCGATTTGGTATATAATGGCGATTATAAACAATGGATCAAGTTTGCAAACTCTTTAAAATTAAGATTAGCTATTCGCATCGCTTACATAGACCCTTCTCTCGCTAAAACAAAGGCAGAAGAGGCTGCAGCATTGAGAATTGATGGTAAAGAAGCGTTCTTGACTACGCAGGCAGACAATGCCTTAGTTATTGGTGGCAAAGGTATTACAACATCCAATGGATTATATATTGCTGATGTTTCTTACAAAAATTCCCGTATGAATGCCTCAATAGAGTCTATACTAAAGGGATATAATGATGACCGTTTAACAAAATATTTTCAGTCTCCAGCAGATATAGCTGGTGATTATAAAGGCGTCAGAGCTGGCGCACCAACTAAAGGCTTGGGTTATGAAACGAAATTATCATCAGTTAATTTAGCTGAATCCAGCCCTGTACAATACATGTGTGCTGCTGAAGTTTCATTTCTACGTGCAGAAGGTGCCCTCAGAGGTTGGAATATGGGAGGTACAGCACAATCATTCTATGAGCAAGGCATTCGTTTATCATTTGCACAATATGGCGCTAATGGTGTTGACGCTTATATTTCAAATAATACTGGCACGCAAGCGACTTACTCTGATCCATTAAACAAAACAGCCAATAATGTGACCGCTGGTTCTCCATTATTAAGTAAAACAACCGTTAAATGGGATGAAGCGGCTTCTAAGCAAATAAAACTCGAGAAAATCATTACTCAAAAATGGATTGCAATCTTTCCAGATGGCCAGGAAGCATGGTCAGAATTCAGACGCACAGGTTATCCTAAAATATTCCCTGTAGTTAACAACGCAAGCGGTGGTCTTATTGACACTGATATCCAAATCAGAAGATTACCATTTTCTGATGATGAATACAAAAAGAATACAGCAGAGGTACAAAAAGCAGTTTCCTTACTTGGCGGAGGTGCCGATAACGGCGGTACCAGACTTTGGTGGGATATCGCAAACAAAAATTTATAAGGAGTCCAAAACCCTGTAATTAATTAAGAAGCCCGCTGATGTATATATCAACGGGCTTTCTTATCTATTCAGATACAACTGCTGGTGGCAACAACTTATACATCACCGGTGTAACCAAGCGAGACAGCAAGGTAGAACTGATCAAACCACCAATTAACACCAGTGCAAGTGGCGAATACAATTCACTATATTCAATCACTAAAGGCAATAACCCACCAATTGCAGTTAAAGAGGTCAGTAAAATAGGGACAAACCTGATCTCCCCTGCTTCTACAATCGCATCTTCTATACTTCGTCCCTGTGCCCTGAGTTGATTGGTAAAATCTACAACAAGCAAAGAATTTTTGACCTCAATACCTACCAGGGCTATAAAGCCTATTGTGGCTGTAAACGACAGCGTTTCTCCGGCAAAATAAAGCATAATCAAGCCGCCAACAATCCCCAGTGGGATTACCGAGAGCACAATCAGAATGCTTTTAAACGTTTTAAACTCCAGAATCAGTACACCTAAAAATCCAAATACCGTAACAATAAGAATGATACCCAGGTTTCCAAAACTCTCTTCTTTACTTTCCTTCTCGCCCGCAACTTTAAAAGAAAAACCCTTAGGAAATTTAAACTGGTTTAACTGCGCTGTAATCTGCTGATCCAGTTGCTGTACATTATAACCTGGCTTTACAAATGCAGAGATGGTTACATATCTGTCTTTATCGTAGTGTCTGATCTGATTAGGTGAACTTTCAAATCCAACAGACGCTACATTTTTAAAAGGTATGTTCAGACCCGAAGCAGATGGGACATACAAACGGTCAAATATACTAACATCCTGAATGTCCGAATTTCTCGGAATAGAAACATTCACATTATAGTTATCTGCCTTCCCTATATCCTCCCGGTAAGTGGCTACATTTAAACCTGCAGCCCCCAGCCTCACTGTTTTGTCTATATCTGCAGAAGCAACACCAAGTATTCCCGCCTTCTCCTTATTAATAGTTACTTTAAGATCAGTTGGTTTCACCAATAAAGGATTGTTCACATAGATGGTGCCATCAACCTTGCTGATCAGGGCAGCCACATCAAAAGCTGTTTTGCGCAAAGCAGCCAAATCATCTGAATAGATGCGGTAAGCCAAAGGTGCTTCTACAGGCGGCCCTTGTTCAAAGTCCTTAACCTTGATTGTAGCCCCTGGATAATCTTTGAGCTGTTGCCTTAGTTTCTCTATCACCGCAACCTTTTCCCTGGTCTGCAAACCTTCTACCTGAATAAAGATTTCCGCATAGTTCTCACTCTCGTTGTGCTGTCCAACATTATAATAAATCCTTGGATTTCCCTTTCCAACGTTGCTGGCAAAAGAACTGATTTCAGGTACTTTCTTTAATACAGATTCCACATAACGGGTTACTTTATTGGTCGTCGCCAGGTTTGTACCCTCAGGGGTTTCGATCTCTACCAGAAACATTGGTTTTTCCGATTTAGGAAATAAACTACTTCCAATTACAGGCACTAAAGCCAGTGAAGCTATAAATATTCCTCCGATAATCGTTAATGTAATGGCCGGATGTTTTAACGCCTTATTTAATACTGTTCCATAGGTAGTATGAATTCCCTTTTTCATTGCCCTCAGCAGAAAATTTCCTTCCTCACTTTCATGCGGTTTAAGAATAATACTCGCCAGAAATGGCACCACAGTTAAAGAGACTATCATAGAAGCCAGGATAGTCGTAATAACAGAAAGTGGTAAACTTCTTATAAAATCACCCGCACCTTCCGGAAGGAACACAATGGGCAAGAAAGCAAAGATCAGCAATACAGTACATCCAACTACAGCAATACCAATCTGTGAAGTTGCTTTAACAGAAGCTTCCAGCTTACCATAGCCCATTCGCAAATAACGTTCAATATTCTCAACCACCACGATACTATCATCCACCAGGATACCCAGCGCAACGATCATCCCTACAATGCTGAGTTGGTTAATATTGTAGCCCAGTAAATTCATTAAAGTCAATCCTATAGCCAAAGAAAGCGGGATAGAGATCATCACAACCACAGAGGCCCGGGTGCCTAAAGGCAGCAAAGTAATCAATACCAGCAAAATAGCAATGGCAAAATCGCGGGTAAAATGGGAAAGACGTACGTCCACACTCTTGGCCTGATCAAACACCTTAACCAAATCTATATTGGCGGGCAATTCTTTTTTAAAAGCATCTATGACCGGGGCTACCTTATCCTGAACTGCGATAATATTTTCCTTATCCTTTAAGCTGGCGTTCACAAAACTACATCTGTAACCATTTAAACGTGTAATATGGGTTTCATCCGCATAACCCAAGGTCACATCGGCGATATCTTTGAGATAAACAACTTTCCCTTGTGCAGAATAAACCACTGTATTTTTTACTTCTTCCAGATTGGCAAAGTTTCCACTGGTTTTGATGTTCATTTTACTGTTCCCAATACTGATGCTGCCTCCGGGTATATTGACATTCTCGCTTTGTAAAGCCGCTACGACCTGATTCTGGGTTAATTTTTCCTGAGAGATTTTTTGCAGGTTCAATCTCACATTTACCTGCTGCTCAGGAACACCTGCGTAGGCAACCTTTTTTAAGGCCTTTATTTTTTCAAGTCTTTCTTTTAAGTCTTTCGCATATTTTTTCAGTGTAGTGTTAGAAGCATTTTCACTCACCAATGCATACTGGTATATACTGACATCAGAAGGCGTTTGCTTTTCTATCCGAATGTCTGCGATATCAGATGGAAGACTTCCCCTTAAACTGTTGATCTCTCTCACCACCTCCTGGTATTTATCATCAGTATTGGAGCTGTATTTGTAAATCACCTGCATTACAGCAAGTCCATCACTAATATTTGTGGTTACATGTTTAATATCGTCCAGTTCATGGATTTTCTTTTCCATCGGATCCACCACCAGTTGCTCCATATCTTTCGGGCTTGTTCCCGGATAAACCACTACTACAGTAAATTGCGGTGCATGTACTTCCGGATCCTCACTTCTGGGCATGGTGAATAGAGAATACAGCCCAAGTGCAAATACGGCAATAAAGACAATGAGTGTAAACTGATAATTTTTTACTGCGAATTCAGGTAATTTCATCTTGTTTGTCTTTATTTATTTAATGATTTTAACCAAAGAGCCTTCTGTCAGATAAGCCGAGCCTTCCCTGATCACCTGATCTCCAGAAGTTAAGCCGGAGGAAATAAAGGCTTTATTCCCTTTTAAATAGGCGAGTTTAACAGCTTTCCTCTGTGCCTTTTGATTTACAGCTGTAAAGACATAAGCACTATCGTTCTTCCCTTCTATCAGCGCATCTACCGGAACAGAGAGCAAATCCGTTTTGCCAGCAGGATAGATCTTCACTTTGGCAAACAGACCAGAAACCAGCTGAACATGCCCAGGCTCCAGCCGAACTTCTACCTGATATAAACCAGAGCCGCTATCACTTCCCTGAGCGAGGGTTTTGACCTTTCCGAGAAAAGTCTGGCTGTAGGCATCAAAATGAATTTCCGCTTTCTCATTTCCACTGATCCTTGCCCGGTCTTTATCCGTAATCCCACATTTAATTATCCAGTCCTTACCTGCAACACCACTCACAAATAATACAGGCACGCCACCTGCAACCTGTTCTCCTTCATTGGCCAGTTTTTTCAGTACTACCCCATCTGTATTAGAGGCAATACTGGATTGATTGTTGTTAAATCGGGCAATATCCAATTGCTTTTTAGCAATAGCTAAACTGGTCTGTGTGTTCTCCAGCTGTTCCCGGGTACTCACACTATCTTTAAAAAGATTGGCAATTCGCTGGGCATCTCTTTTTGCTTTCTGGTAAGTTTCTTCTGCCTGGTTCATCTGCGCACTGACTTCAGTCATATTCAATAAGGCCAGTACCTGTCCTTTGCGAACATGATCTCCTTCTTTTACCAGGATACGGTTAATGATACCGCCTGTTTTAAAAGAAAGATTACTTTGTTGTTCCGAAGATAACAGGCCCGAAGTCTCCAAAGGCTCTCTTTCCTGCAGTTCATCTGCAGAAATAACCTTTACAGGAACTGCGTTATCTATTTTCTCAACTGGCTTTGGGTGTTTACAGCTGGTGAATATGACGGTGCTGAGCATCAGCACAGCGAAATAGTTAATCTGTTTCATCTTTTTAATTCTTTGTGGGTTAAAGTATATAGCTTGCTTTTGCTCTTTCTAGTTCTGTTTGTCTGGTTTGCACATTGAGGTAAGCTATGCTTTCTTTAAGCTGGTCGTTGATCAACCTGGTTTGTGCATCCAGTAATTCCAGGTAAAGTGCCTGTCCTTCTTTGTACAGCCTTTGTTCATCTTTATAATATTGCAGTGAAAGCGCACTTTGGCTAACAGCTGCTTTGTAAGACTGAAGCGCGGCTGTTAAGCGGTTCTGTGCCGTTTCTGTTTCCAACAGCAATTGTTGTTCTGCCTGGTTAAGTTCTGTTTCGGCAGTTTTCAAGTCTAACCTGGCCTGCTGTATCTTATTCTGATTTCGGTTTCCAGAGAAAATCTGCCAGGATAAGGTTACTCCAAATAGATAATAGGGTGTTTCACGGTTCACTTTTATAAAATCTCCCTGGCTACCTAAATCCAGAAAGGTAGATAACTTTGGAAGCACATGTGCTTTGCTTAAGCCAAGGGACAGCTGGTTAATCTGAGCTGCTGATTCCAGCACCAGCAATTCTTCTCTTTTATGACCTTCAAGACTATCCTTCTGCATGGATACAGGCCGTTCGGCTTCTATTTCAATGCTGGAATTTAGGGGCTTGTTCAAAAGAAAATTAAAATAGGCTGCCGCATTAAGGGTCTGCGCCCTGGCATCCTCCTGTTGTGCACGAAGGCCGGCAACTTCATTCTCCGCACGACTGACCACTGTTCTAATGGCTTTGCCATTTTTAACCATAGCCTGGTTGATCCTCAAATTCTCCATAGCCAAGGCCAAGCCGTTTTCCAGTACCTTTTGGGCTTGCAGAGATTGCAGATAACCGTAATAAGCCAGCTTCACTTGTTTAACCAGCTCTCTTTTGTAAACCTTTAGCTGTGCTTGCTGCAAACCGACCTGTTGCTTTCTGATCCTGGAGTTAAAGATGATCTCTGCATTATACAAAGGAAGTGTGGTATGAAGCTTCGCATCATAATAATTATTGGGGTTAAAGGTCTGGCTCACATTCTCCACCTGCGGAAATTTTCCAGAACTGGTCAAACTGTTTAAAGTACTGTAAACTGGGTTCAGTAAATCGCCGATAGGGATTTCTATTTTACGTCCACCTCCTGAGGTTAAATACGAGGTATTGAATTCTACGTCTGGCAGAAAAAGTCCTTTGGCTTCTTTAAGAGCATACAGGCTTTTTTGAAAAACAAAATCCTGTTTATGCAAGCCGAGGTTATTTTTTAAAGCTTCATCGATATAAGTTTGGAGGGGAGCCTGAGCAAAGACCTGCATAGGTACCCAATACATCAGAATAACCAGCAGGACTCTTTTTAATTGGAAAATTAACTTCATTTGAATCATTGTTTATAAAATGAACACTGTTTATTTAGAGCGATGAATTTTCTGTTTGTTACGATTAAATTCAAAAAAATTATCATCGGTTATTTAGTGAACACTGTTTATTAAAGTGTAAATTTTTTTAAGCTTTTATATTTTTCATAAAATAATCCAGGCTTTGAAGTAGTAAGTTCTCACTGAGGTCATCGCCGATATTTAAAGATTTAAATCTGTCCCGGATGCGTAAAGAAACCAGTCCGTGAACAAAGGACCATACACTCATTGAAATGATATGCGGATCACCAATTTTGATCAGCTGCTGCTCCAGACATTCAGAGACCGTTCTGACAAGGTATTGAAAAGCGTTATCACCGGCATCCCAATTGGCATGACACTCAATTTCAGCAAGAGGGGCTCTCATAATAAACATCAGATCGTAGTAATCTGGATTTTCGATTCCAAATTTCAAATAGGTCTTTCCCATCTCAACCAAACGATCGAAGGGATTTTGAATTTGGCTCAACATGGTAAACTGCTGTCCCAGAAGTTCAAAACCTTGTTCATGGATCACATAAAAGATTTCATCTTTCTCTTTGAAATACAGATATATGGTTGCAGGACTGTATTCAATATCATCGGCAATATTACGGATAGAAGTTTTTTCATACCCCTGCTCCAGAAACAGTTTAGTAGCCGATTCAATAATCAGTTTTCTTCTGTCCAGCTTATCCCGCTCTTTTCTGTCTTTAATTGCCATAATAAATAACACTGCAAATATAGTGAACACTGTTCAGTAAAACCAAATTATTCCAATAATTTCACAAAAAAGGTCCCTGATTGACACCAGGGACCTTTTAACAGAAAGACAACTAGTTTATTGACCAGCTATTTTCAACTGTTTACCCGCAATATCTTCCCATCTGTAATAATGAAATGTTTTATCGTCACTCATCACTACAAATAAGCCATGCTTAAATGTTGCATTCAAAGGAACTGAAACTACATCAGAACCATCACTATGAGAAGCTAGTACATTCGCTACCTTTAATAATTTGTGCTCAAATGGTGTTGTTTTTGTTCCTGCCCGGTCAAATATCTGAAACTTATTTGCCCCCTGATCTGATACCAGAATATATCCTGTAGTATCTGTTAATTTATAAATTGAAATCCCTTCGTGATCTTCTGTAAAACCAGTCGTTCCAAAAATAGACAATTCTTCATTTCCCTTTTCAGGATCAGCGTAATATTGCCTTATGCCCACCTGTTCATCAGAATAATAAATATAGCCGAGTTCATTATCGACCGCAATGGCCTCTATTTCTTTCTTACCACTGTATTTACCAAATTTACGAACCAATGTTGCCTTAACAACACCAGTCCCATCGTCTCCTAATAAATACTGCCAGATGTATCCCCCTGTAGTAGGTCCGGTTTTGCGGCCGGCAATGGCATACATTTTTCCATTTTTAGCTGTATATATAGAAATACCCATTACATCTCTAAACCCAGGTTCTGCTTCTCCCTCAAAGGCAGGAATCCCCCCATTATCTACAGGTGTCATATCTGGTAAGGCGAAAATGCGAAGCTTATGCGTAATACGTTCTGTTGTAATCGCAATATCGGTAGGTTTTCCATTTAGAATCAATCCATAGGCGATGTCTACATTGTTGGGGCGTTTGAGGTCTTTAACCACACGGACAATCTTTCCCTGAAGATCATATACATATAAAGCGCCATTTTCAGATTTGTCGGTACCCACGACCAGACTCTTTGACGGATCTGAAGGATTTAGCCAAATGGCCGGATCATCAGAATCAAACTGTACTGGTTCTGTAACTATAGCAGGCTTAATAATGGTCTTATCCTCAAGAGGAGAAACAGAAGTAGCTGGCTTTTGTGCGCATGCCAATTGGAGTTGTATCAGTAAAATGCCTGCGGCTATAATTGATTTATGCATGTATATTTTTTAATGTAGATAATTAATTAGTTCCGAATGCGCCGATATAGCTGGCAGGTTCCGGAGATTTATAAATTGAACCATTGATCTCCAATCCTGAAGAATAATTTCTTTTGAAATTTGTTTTTCCCCTGTTCAATGCTGCAGAACCTGGTTTCAAATGAAAATCCCATGCGATATTGAAAACCGGGTTGGTTACAGGATTGTCTAAAGGATAATTTACAAATTGAGGATCGTTATCGCCTGCTTTCTTACCAATCACGTCATTTGTACCAGCGATGATATCTTTTGAAGGTTGAAACTGATCTACAGTCACCTGGTCATTACCATAATAATAGTTATTACTAAAAACCGACCTGGAGTCTTCCAATTTCTTTGTATCCCGCTTAATTCCGAATCTGGTATTTGCAAACATATTATTATAGGCCTCAACTCTAACTGTTGCTTCTACCCAAATCGAACCACCTTTGGCTGTTGGTCTCCTCCAACCGGTATTCACCATTGTATTGTTATAGGCAATAATATAGGCCTGCGGTGTGCGATCACCTGCATTGGATAGCTTTAGGGCATTGGTGTTTGCGCTATAGATTAAGTTATAAGCGACATCTGCCACACATCCGGATTTTAAATTGATCGCCTCTCCCCCCGTCAAACCTGTGGTATAAAATATATTATTTGCAAAAATCACCTGTCCGCCATCAATATAAGTACAATCTTCCTGCATATTTCTTATTATACTATTGGTAACCACCAATTTGCCTTTGACATTAGAAAACCACAATGCCGGTAAATTTTCTCCTGCAATAGCTTTATAAAGCCCTTGTTTTACCGATGTGGAAGCATCAGATGTTGTAGAACCTCCATACTCGATGATAACATGGTCTAACAAAAGTTCTGAACAGGTTGGCGCAGCCAAAATACCGCCCCAAAGTTTTCCTAATTTTTTCGCTTCAGTCCTGAATACGGGATCAACTGTAAATCTTACCGGCGCTTCTGCAGTACCCTGAGCATAAAGATTACCTTTTACAATAAACTCTGGCTTGGCGAGTGTATCCATGAGTACAGTAACCCCTTCCTCAATGATCAATGATTTCCCCTCAGGCACAATAACATCCCCTTTTATGATCTGTGTACTTCCTTTTTGCCAAACACCTGAAATATCACCTGCAACCGTCCCGTTTCCTGTATCTGGATCTACATCACTATTTGCCTTTTTACAGCCCGAAAGACCTAAACTCATCAAGGCAAAATATATAAATAACTGTTTAAACTTCATTTTCGTTGTTTTTAAAATGTACTTATTCTTTAAAGTTTGTAGCGTAATCCCAGCAGATATGTCTGCTTATATTCGTCATCTCGAATGATGGTTCTGCCATCAACTTGTTTAGCAAATGCCGCATCCCCGGGATTAGTCCCTTTTATAAAAAGCCTCGATGGGGTATTCAGTAAATTTCCAGCCTTTATAAAAACACTAAGACCATTTTTAAAACCTTTCTCTACTGAAGCATCCATCTGGATAAAGCCTTCCTGCCATAGATCAGCATCTACAAACTGCGAAACTGTATTAATCCTTGGACCGGTATATGAAGCAGCAACCTGGGCATCCCACTTTTTCTTAGTGCTTTTATAAAGCAATGATAAATTTGCTACATGTGCAGACTGTCCGTACAAAGGCCTGGTTTGCTCAACAATAAGATTTTCAGGAGATCCGCTGGCATTAATAACCCTTGAACTCTTTGGTGTGGTGATGCTGGAATGCGTATAAGTATAGTTTGCTTTTATTCCAAGTTTACTGATAAACTTAATGTAGTCCAGTTCAATTCCATAGTTCTTTGCTACTCCAAAATTACCCGGGCTATAATAAATATCCTGTCCCCGGGTTTCATCTGGCTTAAAGATGTATTCTATAGGATCTTTAATCCGCTTGTAAAATGCCCCTACAAGGAATTGATCTGTGCCATTGGGGAAAAGTTCATACCGTAGATCAAAATTATCTGCCAATGCTCTTTTCAAATCAGGGTTTCCACGCTCTTGATATTCTTCATTGACCACTTTACCAGGAAGGATTTCATAAAAACCAGGACGGTTCAAAGAACGGAAATAGGACGCCCTCAGGTTTTCATGTTTAGATAGCCCATATTTCAGGTTCAGACTTGGTAAATAATCAGTATACACCTGTTCTCCTTTCGGAAATTTCTCTTCTGCCGGAAAAAGAAGTTCAAATCCCTGATTGGTATGTTCTACCCTTATACCACCAACAACCTGCAGATCATGACTTGTAAATTTAAACATACCATAACCGGCAGTTAATTTTTCCGATGCATTATTGGTTAAAGGATTACTTACCCCACCTGCAGGATTTTGAATCGAAAAAGCAATATCAGTATAATTAATAAAATCTTTACCGTACAATGCCGCTGAATTCGCTGGCGTCAGGGTGTAATTATTATAATAGCTTGCCCTTTGTTTATCTCTGTATAAGCCACCTGCACTAAAATCTACGTTTGTTCCTGCAATATCTGCGGTATAAGTTAAATCCAGATAACCAGCTTTGTCCTCATCTGTATTGCGTTCCCATCTGCTGCTGCTTCCATTAGTTTTTACCACAGTCCTCTGGTCTGTGAAATCAATCTTTTTCCCGCTTAATGATATAGATGTATTATCGGGAACATCGTTTTTTGCCGACGAATAGACTGCCGACCATTGAATTTTTAAGCGATCCCCAATCAGTTTGTGGTCACCATGAAGAGTGGAATTGTAGATCTGTTGTTCCGTCAGCCTGGAACGGGTCGTGTAACTCAGCTCCGCCTTTCCGATAGATGGATCATAATCTGTGGAGAAATCAGTAGATTTTACATCTCTCACCTGCTGGTTAACCAGATTCACGTAAGTATTGTATAAACTGATCTTATTTTGCGGATTAAAGATGTAATCAATCTTCCCATGCAAGCCATAGCGCTTCTGCTGCTCAGAATACTGCCTTTCACTCAGACCAATAATTTTACCGTACTTATTTGATGCATCAACGACTGCGGAATTGTAAAAAGTACTGTTTGACCCTCTATAGGTATTCTGATAACTGCCAGCAACTATAACTCCAAGTTTATTGTCCAGGAATCGTTGCCCAATGGAAAGCCCACCTATAAGATTTGGTGCAGGGCTGGCCGATTTGTAATCCCGTACTCCTTTTGGAAAATCATTCTGGGTTGCCTGGTAATTTTTTCCGTAAAGATCATATGGTGATTTATGATTGATACTGGAAGCATCAAAACTCATAAAGTTACGGTCAAAGAACATCTGATTATAACCTGTTGCTATATTTGCATTAATTTGTAAACGCTGAGGGGCATCTTTCATCACCATATTCACTACTCCACCTACTGCATCACCTTCCATGTTAGGTGTCAAAGTTTTATAAACCTCTAAGCGCTCCAGAAGTTCCGATGGAAAAATATCCAGTGGTACATAACGATATTTATTGTCTGGACTTGGAATTTTAACGCCATTAACTAAGGTATAGTTATATCGTTTATCCATCCCTCTCAAAATAGCATACTGACCATCTCCATTGCTGTTTCGTTCAATAGAAACACCAGAAACCCGCTGAATCACATTCGCCACAGTCAAATCAGGAGACACTTCCATTGCTCTTCCTGAAACCATATTGACCAGGGGCACCGATTGCTGTTCCAGCCTGCGTGCAGTTTTTTCAGCAGAGCCATCATGTTTGGCCTGGATAACCACCTCACTCAGATCTTTTCCATTCTGCTCTTCCAGGTAGATTTTAAGCTTGTCGTTGTCTTCTTTTTGAATCTCAAGCTGCATCAATACCGTTTTGTACCTTAGATAGGATACTCTTAAGACAAAATTTCCTGTTGGTGCATGCTTTAGCTCAAAAGAACCATCCAGACCGGTAGAAGTGACCAAGCCTGTTTTTTCCAGCTGTATTGTTGCTCCAATCAGGGTCTCTCCTGTTTTTGAATCGTATACCCGCCCTTTAATGGTTGTTGCATGGGCTGCGGTGATACCTAATAATAAAAAAAATAGTGTTCGTAAAAATCGCTTCATTTTTTAATTAATTGACTGCCGTTTATTTTTGACAGGACAAATTTGGGAACTCAGAACCGTGCTTTGTACAAAGCACCGTATACAAAAAAGATACATGCAAAAACTGACGTATACATCAAAGCAACAAGGCCACAAACAAAAACACAAAACCCTATAAAACAACATTTTACAACATTAAAAACCGCCATTATGCTTTCGTTACCCACGTATTAAGTCATTGTTAAGCGCTCAGCCTAAATCGTTTGGATAAACGTACTCAGGTTGTCTCCTGTTGGAATGTTTAATTTCTTTCGTAACCGGTACCTCGATATGCGTAAACTATCTTGAGAAATCCCAAGTAATAAAGCGATATCCTTGGAAGCCAGGTTCATTTTCAAAAGAGCCAATAGCCTCATATCATTAGAGGTCAGATCGTCACTGCATTTTTTAAGCTGGTCGTAAAAACTTTGATGTACCTGCTCAAATATATTTGCAAATTCCTTCCAATGCTGATCATTGTTAAAGCTCTGGGTAATCTGCTGAACAATTTGCTGTAATTGTTTTTTCTGATCCCGTTTGTCATCTTTCACCAGGGCGTGCAACTTTTCCCTTACCTCTTCAAGGAGTTGGTTGTTTTGGATCAGGTTGAGTGTATGCGAGGTCAATTCCTTTGTTTTTAGTTCTAGTTCTTGCTTCAAGCTTTCTTCTTCCAGCTGCTTATTCCGGAGTTCCATCTCCATTAACTCCCGTTGCGCGTTATATACATCACTATTCTTTCTGGCAATCAATTTCTCATCCCTGATCTTCAGCCTTTGCCTGCTAAAAATGGTCCAGACCAATATCAATAGCAGAACAAGCACCAAGCCGGTAGCTATAGCAATAATTCTGTTCGTTTTCCTGATATTCTCCAGCCGGACAATTTCACTGTTTTTCTTGTCGGTATCATACAATATCTGAAGAAAAGAGGTTTGTTGTGTTCCTTCCTTAGAGTAAACTTCCATTGTATATTTCCGGCTAAGCTCCAAATAATCATAAGCACTATCCAGCTGGTTCAGCAATCTGAAGGTTTTTGCAATATCCCGGTAAGCCGATCCGATCTGGTACAGGTTGTTTGTTTTTTGTGCAAGCACCAGAGCCTTCCGTGTTTGTTTCATCGCCTCGCCATATTTGCCGGTTTTTCTTAGTATGTCTCCCAAGTTATTGACCACCTCTATGCTTGCTACTTCATTGTGCTCTTCCTCATATAACTCCCTTGCAGTATTAAAACAGTGGTAGGCAGAATCATATTTAGCCAGATCTTCGTAAATACTGCCCAGATTCTCATAGATCTTGGCTGTTCCAAACTTATTCCCTGCACGCTTATATTCTGCAAGTGCGCGATTCTGATAAAATGAAGCACTGTCGTATTGCTGACGTTTCTCAAACAAGTGCCCTAAATTACCATAGGTTTCAGCAACACCGGCTCTGTCATTTGATTTTCCGTATAAACCTAAAGCCTGTTTATAATGCTTCCAGGCTTTGTCATTTTGTTTATTGTAATAATAAAGCAGGCCGGTGTAGTTTAACGTAGCAGCCAATAATATCGGATTCTTTTGTTCACTAAATACCTTTTCCGCCCGCTGATAAAAATCGAGAGACTGAGCATAGTGTCCCTCGTTAAAACAGATCTGTCCCATTTGTTGCATACAAATCCCAGCCGTCAGAACATCCTTACTGTTCTCTGCTGTTGCATAGAGCTTTCTCAACAATAAAAAAGCAGAATCCGGAAATTGCCTGCTCAGCTGTTCCGTTCTTTTCAGCAGTTCACGATTGTTGGTTTGAGCCTTGCCCTGTACAGCATACAATTGCCCTAAAGCAGCCAATATAAAAATAAGCAACCTTAAGTATCGGTTAACCATATAGTAAAAGATTTGATTTTCAATCGAATAATTAATACAAAAGAACTATTTACATGTTACCTTAAGATTAACCATGCTTAACCTCAGTATTAATTTAATGTTTACAAGGCTTTGAACAGCGAAAACAGGAGATTTCGCACTTTCAAACATACCCGATAAAAATTTTCTCCTTGAAATAGAATACATTAGCCTTTTTCCAGTCCAAAAAATGCATTACCTTATAAAAGTGTGCCTTTTTTATTTACCTTTGCACCACAGCAAACGGGAAAGTAGCTGTAAGAACAAGGAAATTAGTACTGGTTCTATTTTTTGAAAGACTAAGAAATTGAAAATCAACATCAGATTAAAGTTTCTGAAAATATTTTAAAAAATATTTTGAAATTAAAAACAAAAGTTCTACTTTTGCAATCCCAACAACGAAGTAACTCAGTTACTAAATTGTAAATCAAGTTCGGGGTGTAGCGTAGCCCGGTATCGCGCCACATTTGGGATGTGGAGGTCGTAGGTTCGAATCCTGCCACCCCGACGAAACAAAGACGTAAAGTCTATTAAAACCCTCTAAATTTAACAATTTAGAGGGTTTTTTCGTTTGTACCATATCAAAGAAAAACATAATATATCAAGGTTTTTGTGCCTTAATCTGCACCCTGTTTTTTTAGCTATTATTGTCCTGCTAGAAAATGTAAAAGTCAAGCTTGAGTTTTATTTTGCCGCCTGTTTTGGTGCTATATTTTGCTTCTGATTTTAACAGAAATAAGGAACGCATAAAAGGACATAAATAGGTTTAAAACAGTTTAAAGCATGAAAAGTACACACATCTTCGGTGTTTCTTTTTTCTTAAAAAAGGACGAAGATAAAAATGGAAAGGCTCCCAATATTCGCAAGAATTACCGTGGATGGTACGTTTTACAGATATTTCAACTAAGTAACAGGTAGATACCTTAAATATTAAAGATGGCATCTACTTTTTTTAATTTTAAAAAATGTTGCAAATAAATTAATAATAGCTACTTATTCGGTTAGAAAATTAAGCTCACGCATTTATAATGTGTAATCATTACTTTTTATAAGCATTATCGAATTTATTATATATTATTGCGTCCACAAAAGCGTAAATTTAAAGCATATGTGTAATTAAAGATGGCGATTAAACCCCTTCCAAATGAAATCGAATTATTGCTTAGCATAGCTGAAGGGAATCAACATGCTTTCACAGCCGTATTTGATTATTACTATGATTATGTTTTTTCATTTGGCAGAAAACTCACACGTTCAGAAGAATTGGCTAAAGAAGTTGCCCAAGATATTTTCATGAAGATTTGGTTTGGCAGAAGCAATTTAGTAAAAATTGAAAATTTTGGGGCGTTTGTAAATAGGTTGGTACGCAATCATTCCTTTGATTTACTTAGGAAATTAGCAATGCACGAAAGGGCAAGCCATAAAATAGAACTTTCTTCTAGCGAATCCGACACAAGTACCGAACAATCCCTTGATTATAACGAAACACTAAAGATTCTGGAAGAAGCTATTGAACTTTTACCAGATCAACAAAAAAAAGTTTATATACTTTGCCATCAGGAAGGGTTAAAGTATGAGGAAGCTGGAAAAAAATTAAATATTTCTTCTGCAACTGTTCATTATCATATGAAGCTGGCTCTTAATGTGATACGCAGCCATTTTAAGCGAAATGCGATAGTCTATCCGATGCTTATGATGTACTTTTTAAAATAAATTTCAAAAAGCACTACCCGATAAGCCGACCTGTGCGTCAATATCAGTAATCGAGGTTAATTAAATATTAAGATTTTAATAATTATTGATGCTATGGATGAAAACAATAACCGGCTACCTGAACTTTTCAAAAAATATATTTCTAAAACTATTACTGAAGAGGAGAAGATAGAATTTTTGGATTATGTACAAGATCCTTTTTATACCATTGTTATTAAGGAATTGATTTCAGATGCTTATGAAAACCAGACTGAACCAGTCAAAGTAAACAAGGAAATAAAGGAAAAAGTATTAAATTCAATTCTAAGTGAAGAACAATACATAAATCATCCTCCAAAATTGGTTAAACTTTGGCCACGTGTGGCTGCTGTTATAGCTGTCATAGTAACGGTTGGACTAGGTGTTTTAATTAATACCCATAGACCAGTTGAACAGAATTTACCTAATGCCAAATTAGCTAATGAAGTTACTCCCGAAAAAAATAACGCGACATTAACCCTTGCGAACGGAGAAGTAATAGCACTCGATAGTGCCAAATTGGGTAGTTTGGCATCACAGCATAGCATACATATCAAAAAAACAACTGCTGGGGATATTCATTATACAAAAGATCCATCCGGAAATAATGATCCGGCGGCGGCTGTTGAATACAATGAGGTAGCCACATACCGGGGTGGATGGTTTCGGGTAACTCTATCAGACGGGACCCGGGTGGTTTTGAATGCAGCTTCTTCATTATCTTACCCAACCCAGTTTAATGGCAGGCAAAGAATTGTGAAATTAAAGGGGGAGGCCTATTTTGAGGTGGCAAAAGACAAAAAACACCCTTTTATTGTAACAACCGACCGGCAGAAGGTAATAGTTTTGGGTACACATTTCAATATCAATAGCTATGGGGATGAGCCGACTGTTAATACGACTCTTCTGGAAGGTAGCGTAAAAGTAACGGATAATGTTACGAGTCATTCCGAACTATTAAAACCCGGACAGCAATCTGTATTAAAGAATCATCAAATTAGTGTTCGTAATGTGGATACAGAAGAAGCGGTGGCATGGAAAAATGGCTATTTCATGTTTAATAATGAAGGAATCACCTCAATTATGCGGAGAATATCAAGGTGGTATAATATTGAAATCATTTACAATGGACCAATACCAGACGACAAATTTAACGGTTCAGTTGATCGCTCTGGCGATATATCAGTAATCCTCCAGAATATGGAATTAACAAATAAAGTTCATTTTAAAATGGAAGGAAGGAGAGTAACAGTAAGTAAATAATGCATGACTTACAAATGAATTGCTAATGCAAAAAGCCAGGAGTGCTCTAACACTCCTGGCCGGTATTGCCTGCAATTATGTCAATAAACTTAAATCTCAAATCAACTTAACAAAGGCAGTCAAATGTATAAAAATTATACTAATAACAAACCCCCTATTGGGGGAGGAAGCAATATATTATTAAATATCCACTGGCTGGTGCTGGTGTTGATTGTAATAATTATGCAGTTGGGCACGACGGCATCCGCCCAAAAAATTACATTAACAGTTAAAGGAGCTTCACTGAAAAGTGTATTTACCGAATTACATAAACAAAGTAAGTACCACTTTCTGTATACGAATGAACAGCTTCGAAATGGGAAACCTGTTACGATCAACGTTAACTCGGTGGAATTAAAAATTGTCCTGGATCAGGTATTCAGTAATCAGCCATTAACTTACACCATTAACGGCAAGTCGGTAGTAATTCAGGCGAAACTGGTTGGCATGGTAGAAAAGCCAATTGTTGCCCCTGTTAATAAGGCTGTAATCCTACCCGTCACCGGCGTTATCCATAATGCCTCAGGAGCGCCGCTTGAAGGAGTATCTATCCATGTAAAAGGATCGACTCTTGGTACCGTTACTGGCATTAATGGGCATTTTTATCTTGAGTTACCTAATGATGCAGTCTTGCTGCATATTACTTGTATAGGCTACATACCGATAGAAATAGGTTTTCGAAAAACTGCCGATGGTTATACTGCCTATACTACTACAAAAGACCAATCCCAATATTTGAACGTCATTCCGGGCCATACGGGGGCCTTTTCACTGCATTTACAAAGTAGTGAAACTACACTTAGCAAGGTAATAATTAAAGTAGACAAACCTTTGGGCACCACCGTTGACCTGGTGCACCGAAGCCACCTTAACCTGGCGCAGGTGCTGGATGGCAGTGTGCCGGGCCTTACGTTAAAACAAAGTATTACAACAACTTCGCCGGCCTTTTTTGGCCGTAATGACAGTGGTGTCGGGGATTTAGGCAATTTGCAGGATAATTATAATTATAATAAGAGTAAATATCAGGCAGACGGTTATCCTGACTTTAACAGCTGGCTAAAAAAATTACAGTCTGACCCTAAAGTCAGCGTCACAACAGGCACAGTCACAACCAATAATGGACTGGTACCCGAGTTGCGGGGGGCCACTACCTTTACAGGTAATACCTCTGGTATGTTGGTGGTTATAGACGGATTTGCGCAGGATGGTTTTCCTTCGAATTACCCTATGAGCAATGTAGCTTCTGTAGAGGTGATCAGAGATCCGGTTGAGCTTATTAAATGGGGCCCAAGGGCAACAGGAGGCATTGTTATGGTGACCACCAAAGGTGCCCAAGCCGGCAAACTACAAGTAAACTACAGTTCAAACTACTATTATAATGGTCCGCCTGACAACAGCGCCAAAAAGCTACAATTGGCTTCCACAGCTGATGTGCTGAGTTATTATAAAGAGCAGGTTGTTAAAGGGCTTGCAAGCTATATACTTTCAGAAACAGCTCCTAGTGGGCTTAAACCAGCGCAACAGTTGCTATATGATTTGTACCACAGTGGCGGAGATCTTACAAACCAGACACCGGCCTTTATGAATGATTGGGATGCCCTGTTCAGGCTTTCTAACCGCGGCCAGCTACGTTTGCTACAACAGAACGCCTTTAGCCAAAACCAGAACCTAATGCTTTCGGGCGGCAGTAAGGCTTATCGTTTCTCAGTAAACGGCACTTATGGAAATACCACTGGCAATAACCTTGGCAGCAACTCGCGCAACTTGGGTTTAAACCTCCAAAATAACCTCTCGTTGTTCCAGAACAAATTTCGGTTATCATGGTTACTGAACGGTTCCAGTTCAAAGAGCCAGGCCGGTGCAGCAGATAATGGCCAAAACCTTGACCCCTACCAGATGCTGCTTAACCCGCAGGGCGGGTATGTGTATAATTATTCGGTAACCACTCCTGATCAAAATAAAGCGTTGGCCGCCCTGGGTTACCCAGGTTACGGTAACAACGCACTGCAGGACGCAAGAGAAAACAGCAGTATCTCTAAAACATTCACTATCAACTCCCGGCTTAACCTTAATTGGGAGCTGGCTAAAGGCCTCAGGTGGTCTACATCATTCAATTACATTAATAATACAGGCAGCAATAGTAATCTGGAGGGGGCGGCCTCCAGCCAGGCCAGGATGCTCGTAAGTAATTATGGGGCGCCGGTTTATAACGATCCTGCCAAACCGGGTATTGCTACCGGCGTTGACTATTATGTTCCGCCAGGGGCTATCTTTACCAAAAGTACCTCCAGCTCCAAGAGCTGGGACCTTCGCTCCGGGCTGAGCTATATCCATAATTTCGATGCCAAAAATGTATTAAGCGCTACGCTGGGAACAGCAGCCTCCAGCGTGGTAACTACCAGTACGCCATATCCTGCCATTTATGGCTATAATGCACAAACCGGCGAGGGGCTGCCTTTCTTGATGGCTCCTGCAGGCGGTATAATCAATTATTTTGGCGTATCGGAATACTCTTCAACCCTGCATATCCCTGGCCTGAATGGTTTTACCACTACCCGAAATGTAGCTGTAAACGGAAGCCTCAATTATGATTATGATAACCGTTATTCACTTAGTACTCAATATGGCGCTGTTTACGTACCTGAATTCGGCTCTACTCCCCCCTATTCGGTAACAGCAAATTATTCAACCACAGGCTCCTGGCGGGTGAACAGGGAGCGCTTTTTCAAACTGCCCTGGATCAGTACCCTAATGTTGTCGGTTACTGCAGGCGAAATGCGGGTATCTAAATTACCACCTGCGATAACTGCCAGCCGTACTCAACAGTCCGACTGGAATAATGCCTTTATTTATGTAACGGGGTTTGATTTTTCTCAGCAGAACGGGCAGGTAGTGCGTAATGTAGGCGGCTCTGCACAATTGGGGCTTTGGCATGATATCTTTTACCTGCAGGCCGGTTATAACCACCCTTCTACAGGAGGAAACCAGTTAAGCGGGCTTGTAAGGTATAATATAGCCAAAGAGCCTTGGTTTCATGTACGCGGCATCAGCAGCCTTACAGCTGATGTTTCGCTACAGGATATCAGCGCCACCCAGGCCCTGGCCATTATGATGGGCACCAATACGCCCAACAGCGGCGGCGGCTTTAGCACGGCTACCAACACCAATTTCTCTCTGTTGCCACCTGATACGCGCAATATAGAAGCACACCTGACACTGGGCCTGGATCGTGAACGTTATATCATTGATCTACGCTATTACCGCAAAAGCAGCAGCGGATATTCAACCGTTAATGCTCCTACTGATCCTACTTCCGGAGTTAGCACACACTCTACTTACAACCAGTTGCTGAACAAAGGGGTAGAACTGTATCTGCAGGCCAAACTAATCAAACACCGTGATTTTAACTGGACGGCAACCGTTACCGGGGCTTATAATATGAACCTGTCCCTGGGTGTGCCAATGGTTAATTTTTCGCAAGATGTTTCTTATATGACGGCTGTCCGTAGTGGCTACAGCCTGGACAACCTTTGGAGCTTTAAGTGGGCTGGCCTTGACAACCAGGGCAATCCCCAGGTGTACGATGCACAGCATCGGAAGGTAACGGTATCATCCACTACTCCGCTTGATGCCTCATATATGACATACAGCGGAAAAACCCGGGCACCGTGGTCGGGCGCGTTGATCCAGGAATGGGACTACAAAAACTTCTTTATAACCGCCAGGGTAGTGGTGAACCTTGGTAATGTGATGCGCACGTACATTCCGGTTGCGGGTCCAACTATGGATAACAATTATCTGATTGCGGACCGCTGGAAAAAACCAGGGGATGAGGCGTATACTGATATCCCCGTTATGGCGCCAACTGATTTGACACGTACCCTGGTGATACAGAACTCCAGCAACAGTATCGTATCGGCAGATAATATACGGCTGCGAGAGGTACAGTTGGGTTACGAACTGCCGGAAAAACTGCTCAAAGGCAGCTTTATAAAAACGATGAGTATTTCAACAGAGATGGAAAATATAGCCCTGTGGACCCGAAACAAGCTGGGCGTTGACCCCAACGCTATCAGCAGTACTGGCATAATGAGCACCTCGCTACCAAAACAATATGTACTGAGTTTAAATATGAGTTTTTAACCACCGGCCCTCCTCAGGGGGGCCGGCATAAAGCGAAATTATAACAAATAATGCATTGTCAACGATACTTTACAATTATCAAATAATTAAAAAAAAATAATATGAAACGCTATTTTGTCTTTTTATTCTGCCTCATCGTGGTGATTATGTTGGGTGCAGGCTGTAAAAAATTCCTGGACGTTAACCCGAGTACCAACGCTCAGGTAAGCCCGCGTTCTGCAAAGGATTTTGAACAAATACTTAATAACAGTGCTCTGGCCACGCCAAACTACCTGGTTGCCGACCTGATGGGTGATGATATTATGCTGGGTGATGCCTTAGCTACGTTAGACCCCAGTGCCTACAATACCAAGGCCTACAATTGGGACGCCACTGTATGGGGTGCTGCCGACGTTGACTTCATGTACGATAATTCATACCGGATGATCCTGCAAATGAACATCGTTGTGGACAACATTGATAAGGCCGATAGCGGCACAGTGCAGCGGAAGAATATTATACGCGCCCAAGCTAAAATTAACCGGGCCTATTATTATTTCCAGTTGGTTAATCTCTATGGTAACGGCTACCAGGCAGCCACCGCCGGAACCGACCTTGGTGTTCCCTTAGTATTACACGCGGGTGCCAGCATGGAAACTAAACGGACAACTGTACAAACGGTATATGACCAGATACTTTTGGACCTGCAGGATGCAGTAAATAACACAGATCTGCCCGATTTTGGGGTAGATGTGATCCATCCTGGCAGGGCAGCGGCCTTGGCCATGCAGGCCAGAGCGTACCTTTATATGGGGAACTACGAAAAAGCGCTGGCTGCGGCAACTCTTGCCCTGAACATCAAAAGCACCCTGTTGGATTATAACAAGTTCAGCTTCGTGTCTTCGTATTACCCTTCTTATGGGATAAATAACAAACCTTTTACCCTGAAAGATCAGGTAAATAACCCTGAAGTTTTGTTTGCAAGGGTTTGTACTGAAATCGCATTCAAAAATAAATATTCCACATCCCCTTGGATCAGTGATGATTTGGCTGCTCTTTTTGGACCGTCGGATTTAAGATTCATTTTTAATTTCCCACCTAATGATTATGGCCAGGATGTTAGCCGTTTAAAATATTTTCTCTATAATAACAGGAGCACGATGATGTTTGATTACAATATTGGCGTGCCTGAGATGATGCTGATAAAGGCGGAGTGCCTTGCGCGCCAGGCCAATGCTGATGTGGCAGGCGCTTTGACTTTGCTTAATCAATTACGTAAGTACCGCTTTACCCCGGCAAAGTATGTACCGCTTACAGGTACTGATGCCACCGCGGTTTTAAAGCTGGTACTTGATGAAAGAAGAAGGGAATTGTTTCAGCACGGCGGCATACGGATATTTGATTTAAAAAGATTGAATACGGATAGCCGCTTTAAAGTGGATCTTACTCGGGTTTCTGATGTAAGCGGTAAGGTTATAGCCACTTTACCTGCGGGCTCGCCCCGGTACCTGGTTCCTTTCGCCCCAATGATCATTGCTAATAATCCATCGATCATTCAAAATAACCGATGATACAAATTTGGCATAAACCACAGTGATTGCCTTATACTACAAAAGGATTTAATTATAAAAAAATTACAAACATGAAAGTTTACTCATTAATAGCAGTCTTGTTTTGCACTTGTTTGCTCTCCTGCAAAAAAGACAAGCTGAATTCCGACAGTTTGGCCTACGTAAGCCAAAGTGTGTCCCTTTATGATGAAATTCCTGTCTGTTCAGCGACGGTGATTCCTAATATGAATTATGCTGTAAAAAACAGGATAAAAGGTTTCCCGGCCCTGCTTGCCAGCCAGTTTAGTGCTGATGTGACGGTAACTGCAACTATAAGTACAGATAAAAAACTGGTTGAGGCATATAACAACCTGAACCATGATCATTACCCTGCGCTGCCAGAAAACTTATTTAAAATTGTGGGTAGTGGACAGGTTGTAATTAAAGCTGGGCATACCCGCTCTGTCGATTCCATTCAGGTGCAGCTAAACAATTTCACAGGTTTACCAACAGGTATCCAGACTTATGCAGTACCTGTAGTGCTCCAAAGCTCTACAGCAGGTGCTGTACTGGCCAGCAAGTTAATGTTTATTCTTTTTACTATCTCCTCTAACAATCTCGTTGTTTCTATTGCTGATACTTCTGGTAACAAGGTAATAAGCGTGGCCCTATTCAATAACAGGCTAGGTAATAACCTTGCCAATATGAATATATTTGGATTCTTGAATTCAGCTATTTTACAGTCGGCGCAGGTGAGTTTGGAGGGTGCTGATGCCTCCTATGTAAACGCGTACAATACTGCGAACAATACCAATTACTTACCATTCCCTTCGGGCGCATATCAATTACCGCAGGGAAGTGTTACTATTCCTGCACATACATTGGTTTCAACCAATGGCATACCGGTGCGGCTACCCGATTTATCTTTATTTACGGTAGGAACTACATATTTATTAGCTGTCAGAATCAAAGACAACGGTATCATTGGAATACCGCAGATTAATGCAAGCAATGGCAGCAATATCATGTATGTAGCCTTGACGGTTGGCGTAAATAACATAGATGCAAGTAATAGTGGTCTTAACGGCACCACTATGGACCGTACCAAATGGAATATTACTACCAATGACACTTATCCTGGTTACCCTGAGGCAAACATGTTGGTTGGGGATACTACCACTACCAAAGGCTGGTTTTCCTCAGGCGGTAAAAATCCAAAGCTAGTGTTAGATATAGGAGCATCAAATACGGTAAAAGGATTTAATCTTTTTCCTTTTTATTCTGCCATTACCGGTATTACACTAGAATACAGCACCAATGGGGCAGTATTTAAACCGCTTGGTTACTGGGTGGGGAATGGATCTGCTAATACCCAGACGATTAAATTCACAACTCCCGTTACCGCCAGATATTTTAAGTTCATAATTACAGGCGCGCCTCACTATGTGGGCATAGCTCAATTGAATGGGATTAATTAGTATTAATAATCCATTTATCATTCAAAATAACCGATAATATAAATTTACATAAACAACAGTGATTGCTTTATGCTATAAAAAGATTTAGTTATTAAAAAAATAAAAACATGAAAATTTACTCAGTAATATCGGTTTTGCTTTGCACCTGTTTGCTCTCCTGCAAAAAAGACAAGACGGACCCCAACAACGTTTTGGCCAGCACAGCCAAAAATTTGTCCATTTATGATATGATCCCTTACGATTCTTATACGGTGTTGTCCCCTGTTGGGACTGTGAAGGATAGTATAAATAACGGCTTTGCGGCCTTGCTTGCCAGCAAGTTCGGTTCTGATGTTGTATTAACGGCAAGTATAGATACCAGTATGGCGCTCATTAAAGCATATAATAGCCTGTACCATGTTAATTACCCTGCCCTGCCCAGAGGCTTATTTAAGGTTAAGGGAGGTGGCCAGCATATCATTAAGGCCGGGCAAACCCGATCGGTCGATTCCATCCGGGTACAGATAGCCAATTTCGCAAATTTACCGACAAGTAGCCAGGAATATGCAGTACCTGTAGTGCTCCAAAGCACTACAGCGGGTGCTGTGCTGGCCAGCAAGTTAATGTTTGTACGATTTAAGCTTGCCATTATTTATAATGATATAGACCAGACAAATAGGGGCCTTATCGGCACTACTATAGACCGTTCCACATGGAGTGTTACATCCAATAACCCAGGAGGTGATTATGCCCCTGCATCGAATATGTGGGATGGGGATAATAACACATTTTGGCTTACATCCGTCAGCAATCTGCCTGAATCTTTTGTATTGGATATGGGTACATCCAATACTGTAAAAGGATTTACTTATGTGGCCCCTTTTGGCGGATATTATGATGTTACCGGTATGACACTAAAATACAGCAATGATGGGGTAGTATGGAAACCAGTTGGTGACTGGGTGCGGGCTCAATCCGGGGATCCGATCAAATTCATAAACCCCCTTACTGCAAGATATTTTAAATTCATAGTTACAAAAGCATCAAACAGATATTATGTGGGCATCGCTGAACTGAATGGGATCAATTAGTATTACTAAGCACCAGCTTACTATTCAATCTGGAATAAATTTTAATTAAATATAAAATAAATTATAAAAAAAATGTACAAATCAACAACATTATATCATCTATTATTAATCACTTTTTGTTTTTCATGCAGTTTTGCTTTTGCACAAAATAGTGAAAAGGTAAACTACGTGAATGAGAATCAATTTAGAAAACAACTTATAGAAAAGGCAGAATATTTACTAAAAACTAAACAGCATAAAAGCTTCGCACAAATTGAGGAAGAAGCTCTTCAACTAAAGGAGAATACACAAAGTTCAGAAAAAGTAAATTTAACCAAGCCGACGGCAAACAAAAAATTAGAGGGTAATGTGCTGTTTAACTCTTGTAAACCAGGCGTTCTCAGCATAGGAAGAAGTTATAAATGTGGCGGTTGCGATCTAACACATACGGTGATGTGGGCTTCGGCATTTGCTATATCAGAAGATGGTGTGTGTGTTACCAATTATCATGTTTTACATGATTACATTACCAAAGATGATAGTACTAAAGATAAAGACAACTTCTATTTTGTTGGCACCTCAGATGGGCATGTTTACCCGGTTGAAAAGATCCTGGCTTACTCAAAAGACGGCGATGCTGCTATTTTTAAAGTAAATACAACCGGTAATAAATTAAAGACATTACAATTAGGAGAACCGGCAGAAACAGGTTCAGCAGTGAGGGCTATTACAAACCCAACAGACATACTTTACTATTATACAGAGGGTGTAGTGTCAGGTAATATACAGGAGGGTGGTGAATATTCGAAAAGGATGAAAATTACCGCAGATTATGCAGCAGGATCAAGCGGGGCGCCTATCCTTAATCAATATGGGCAAGTAATAGGTATGGTTTGTACTACCTCGGATGTTTATTATGAGCCTGCGAAGGAAAAGTGGCTGCAAATGATTGTGAAATATACTATTCCGGTTTGTACTATAAAATCATTGATCAATTCAAAAAGCTGAAAGAACTTTTAACGTAAAAATTGCGCAGGAGATACTGCCTTTAATTCAGTTTCTAATCAATAAATAAACGAAAAGTGAAAAATACCATAAAAATTTTAGGGACGATCATAATAATTTTGATGCCCGGTTTACTGCTGGCACAAAGCGGTAAGTACACTATAAACGGAAAAATAGGGAAGTTATCCGCTCCGGCAAAAGCTTACCTCGTGTACGAACGTACGGTAGATTCTGCTTTAATTACCAACGGAAACTTTAGTTTCACAGGTAGCATAAGCAGCCCCACATTAGGATGGCTTGCCATCGATAAAAATGGCACGGGTATTCGTACAGGTACCAGTATTGAACTTTATCTGGAACCGGCTACAATAACCGTAGTTAGCCCGGATTCATTAGCAAATGCCAAAGTTACCGGCGGCCCCATCAATGCTGATAAAGACAGGTTAACAATAGCGTTGGCCCCTTTTATGAGAGAAAGGGAGGCAATGAATAAGGAGTACGGAGCAGCATCAGCAGAAAAAAGAAAATCAAAGGAGTTTGTAGATTATACCAACAAGTGGGCAGCTAAGCTTCAAAAACAACAGCGGGCTATTTACTTCACCTTTATTAAGGTTAACCCCAATTCATGGTTCAGCCTTGAGGCACTTAGAAGCATTGCAAAGACCATACCTGATTCTGTTGCAAAAATTGAATCCGTTTTTAATTCGCTTTCAAAAAGTGTGCGGTCAACTTATATGGGTACTTACTATGCGGAACAAATCGCAGAGATGAAAAAAACACCCATTAAAGATTCTATTTTGGTTCCTTATACAGCACCCGACTTTACACAATCAGACACAACAGGTAAAGCGGTATCGCTGCATGATTTTAAAGGCAAGTATGTATTGGTTGATTTTTGGGCCAGCTGGTGCGGGCCATGCCGGGCTGAAAACCCTAACGTAGTTAAGGCTTATAGTAAATACAAGGATAAAGGACTTAATATTTTGGGTATTTCGCTTGATGGAAAAAGTCAAAAAGCTGCTTGGATTAAGGCCATAAATGATGATCATTTAACCTGGACACAGGTATCTGATTTGCAAGGCTGGGGTAATGAGGCTGCTATGCTATATAAGGTGCGGGGGATACCGCAAAATTTCCTGGTTAACCCGGAAGGAAAGGTAATTGCAGAAAACCTCAGGGGGGATGATTTGGAAAATAAATTGGCCGAATTGCTAAAATAAAGATAACATGAAAAATACCATAAAAATTCTGGGGACGATCATAATAATTTTGATGCCCGGCTTATTACTGGCGCAAAGCGGTAAGTACACCATACATGGAGAAGTAGGGAAATTATCCGCGCTGGCGAAAGCTTACCTGTTTAACGGTAATAACCAACCTGATTCTGTATTAATTAAAAATGGAAATTTTAGTTTTAGAGGTACCATAGCAGATCCCTGCAGAGCAGCTCTGATCATCAACGACAAAGGCACTGGTCCTAGGGCAAGTACCCGTAACCGAATTGACTTCTACCTGGAACCGGCAACCCTAACCGTGATTAGTCCGGACTCATTGACAAATGCCAAAGTTACAGGGGGGGCGCTCAATGCTGATAATGCCCGGCTAACTAAAGCTTTGGCTGAAGCAACTCGGGGAATTACACGAAAAGATGTTTACCTGGCATTTATAAAAGCTAATCCCAACTCGCTAATCAGTCTTTTTGCACTGGTAGATTGCGAAGGCCTCATACCTGATGTTACAGAAGTTGCACCCGTTTTCGATTCGCTTTCAGAAAGTGTGCGGGCAACTAAGGCGGGTACCGCATACGCGGCATATATTATAGAGATGAAAAAAGTTGCCATAAATACATTGGCACCCGATTTTACACTATCAGACACAGCAGGCAACGCAGTATCGCTGCATGATTTTAAAGGCAAGTATGTATTGGTTGATTTTTGGGCAAGCTGGTGCCATCCATGCCGGGCCGAAAATCCTAACGTAGTTAAGGCCTATAGCAAATACAAAGATAAAGGACTTAATATTTTGGGTGTTTCGCTTGATAGGGAAAGTCAAAAAGCTGCTTGGATTAAAGCTATAAATGATGATCATTTAACCTGGACACAGGTATGTGATTTAAGCAATGAGGCCACTAAACTATATGTGGTGCAAGGTATCCCGCAAAATTTCCTGGTTGGCCCCGACGGTAGGATTATTGCCAAAAATCTTCATGGTGATGAGTTGGAAAATAAATTGGCTGAATTGTTAAAATGACAAACCCAACAGGGAAGATCATAGGGCGATGCGTGACAGCTCTGATAATATGGAAGATGATTGGGACAAAAAGCCGAATTAGATTTTTAACAAATAAATAAACACATAATGCAAAATAGTATGAAAGTTTTAGGTGCAATAATAATAATAATAATAATAATAATAATAATGGCTATAATTCCCGGCTTATTACTGGCACAAAGTGGTAATTACACCATAAACGGAAAAGTAGGGCACTTATCCGCTCCGGCGAAAGCTTACCTGATTCATAATGGTTTCCTACCTGATTCTGCTTTAATTACCAAAGGGGAATTTAGTTTTACAGGTACTATAACCGACCCAACGAGAGCAATCCTGATCATTAGCAATAAGGGCACAGGTATTAGTACAGGTACCCGTATTGACCTTTACCTGGAACCGGCAACTATAGCCGTTGTTAGTCCGGATTCATTGGCAAATGCCAGAGTTACCGGTGGCCCAATAAATGCTGATAACGCCAGGTTAACAATTGCGTTGGGCTCTGTTAATGAAAAAATAGCTGAGCTGAATACGGAATGGCGTACTGCGTCAGAAGAAAAAAGAAAATCAAAGGAGTTTAGAGGGTATATCAATAAGTGGAACGATCAGCTTCCAAAACAACAGAAAGCTATTTACTTAACCTTTATTAAGGCTAACCCTCATTCATTAATCAGCCTTTTTACGCTGGAAAATTACGTAGACTTCATGCCGGATTTTGTTGCAGAAATTGCAGAAGTTGCAGAAGTTGAAGCCGTTTTTAATTCGCTTTCAGAAAGTGTCCGGTCAACTGAAATGGGCGTTGCTTTCGTAGCAAACATCGCAAAAAGAAAAAAAACCGCTGTCGGCGTAATGGCACCCGACTTTACACAATCAGATACAGCAGGCAAAGCGGTATCGCTGCATGATTTCAAAGGCAGATATGTGTTAGTTGATTTTTGGGCCAGTTGGTGCGGGCCGTGCCGGGCTGAAAACCCTACGGTACTTAAAGCTTATGGTAGATACAAGGATAAAGGACTTAATGTTTTGGGTGTTTCGCTTGATGGAGAAAGTCAAAAAGCGGCCTGGATTAAAGCGATAAACGATGATCATTTAACCTGGACGCAGGTATCTGACTTAAAAGGCTGGAGGAATGAAGCGGCACAATTGTATTTTATTGGGGCAATTCCCCAGAATTTCCTGGTTGGCCCGGACGGCAGGATCGTTGCCAAAAACCTTATGGGTGATGAGTTAGAAAAGAAATTGGCTGAATTGTTAAAATAAAGCATAACTGATCAATCCTTAGCCTCCTTTGATAACGACAAGCAATTCCAGAACGAGTAACCTCATGAGTTAAAGACACCAACTTCTTCTATTAAAATGAGTTTGAAATTAATGGATGATGAACATGTAGGAACGATGAATGAGGAACAGAAATAGCGGATACAGCACATTAAAGATGATTATGGGTGTCTGCTGAAAATTACGAATGACCTGCTTGATCTGTCGCAGGTTGAAACAGGAAATCTGCAATTGAACTTTGCGAAGACTGAACCCTGCAAGATTGCCATCTATGCGATGGATGCGGTTAGGTTCCAGGCAGAACAAAGTTCAGTAGAACTGGAGCTGATCAGTAAAAACAACTTGTCCAAAGTAAATGTAGATATAGAAAAAATAGCTTGGGTATTGGTCAATTTTCTATCTAATGCCATACGCTATAGTTCAGAAAAGTCTAAAATAGTTGTCCAGGTTCTTGAGAAGGAAGGAAGCATAGAATTCTCTGTACGTGATTTTGGGAAAGGAATTGAGGAACAATACCAAAAAAGATTATTTGACCATTATTTCCAGGTTCCAACGGATGGGAATAATAAAACGGGATCAGGCCTTGGATTGGTTATACCTAAGGGCTTTATAGAAGCAGAAAATGGAGAGATGTGGATGGAAAGTGCGATTGGGGAGGAGGTGTGTTTTGTTTTCGATTACCTCTAGCCGGATAATGTTTGATATATCGTAACTAAAATAGTTCAAAAAGCTAATCGCATAGGAGAGATAGTAACGGTCTTTTATTGAATGAAAGAATTTGAACTATAAGATGCAAAAGCACTTACAGGAATGTATCGTTTTTATTTAAAGTTTATTTTGCAGGATGACACCAAAAAACTATCTTTGAGTCATCAAATAAGCAGTTATTTATACTTTACTATCGGACGATAGTTATACAAGTTGATAAAATGGTTTAAGCTGATTTGATTTGAAATAAACTATGCCCTAATCTACACCCTGATGTTTCATGGGGTTGTAAGTTATTGAAAATAAGATATTTAAAACATAGGTAAGGCATCCTGCCACCCCGACTTAAAAAAAGCCTTTAAATCTTAGATTTAGAGGCTTTTTTATTTTCATATAATTCCACCAAAAACACATAAGTACAATTGAACTCTGCTTAAGGAACGGAATTAATCCGATCCATAATTACTCGTCGTTTAAACCCTTTCCATTAAGGATTTGCGGCATATATTTCTCTACTCTCGCCTCGCGGGTTTTGGATTGTTTAGGAGATGAAAAATGAAGAAGATAAGCTCTTTGCCGCCCAGGTGTCAATCCATAAAATGCGGTTTTTAGAGCAGGGATCTGATCTAATTTATGCTGGAATTCTTTAGAAACAACAAACTCTTCCGTCTTTTTAAGTTCAACTTTCAAACCAGCCTTTTCTACCTCGATAGCCTCATAGATATAAGCCTTTAGGGTCGATTTCATTTCCAGGATTTCCAGAACATTGGTAAACCGGACTTGACGTGCTGCCTGCACATTCTTAGATTGTTGAATTAGGATGCCATCGGGATCCTGCAGTAACGCCCCTTTGAAAAACAGCAATGCACAATATTCTTTAAATACATGTATCAAAACAATGTTGTCATTCTGAAAGGTATAACAAGGACAGCCCCATTTGAGCTCTTCTCTCAGTCCACAATCTAGCGCAATCGTTCTTAATTGCTCCAGTTCTTCCTGCCATGCTTTGGCTTCGCTAAAATAAAAATCAACTTTTGGGTTCATCGTAGTAAACTGATTATTTTAATTTTAAACCTTTAACGAACCACGAAATCCTCTCGCAGCATAATAAGAATCGGCTCCATTGTGATACGTAAAAACAGTATTATAGCGGCGATCGCAAAAGATCGCTCCACCTAGTTTTCTAATATCAGCTGGTGTTTTCACCCAACTTGAAGTTTTTGCATCAAAATCACCCAGTTTCTGCAACTCCCGATATTGTTCTTCTGACAACAGATCAATCCCCATTGCAGCCGCCACATCCAACACGTTATTCTCTGGTTTATGTTCTTTTCTTGCCTCCAATGCTTTCCTGTCATAACAAAGACTTCTACGACCTTTAGGGCTTTCAGCCGAGCAATCATAAAAAACGTACTCACCCGTTTCTTTATCACGACCAATTACATCCGGTTCTCCTCCGGTCCTTTCCATTTCATAAAGCGACCATTGCTTCTCAGCATTAGCCTCTAATTTCATTTGCAGATCAGTCCACTCCAAATCATTATGACGGTTCATATTTTTTTCAAAACGGGCTTTCAAAGTTTGGAATAGATGCTCAAGCTCTTCTTGAGACAATTCGTTTTTCATGTGGCTCATATTTTATTAATTAACTAAAAATAACTCTTCTGCTTGAAGGCCTGAAATACCAGGAAACGATGGTTAAGACAAGTAACAATATTGGTCCAAAAAACTCTTTAGCTCCATCCCCAACAGCCAGATGAGAAAAGACAGCGCCAGACATTGCAAAAAAGAACCCCGCATACGCCCATTCCTTCAGTAACGGCAACTTAGGCATAAGCACAGCCACAACACCAAGAATTTTCCAAACCCCAATTATAGTTAGAAAATAGCGGGGATAGCCTAAAAGAGCAATCTTCTCCACCTCCTCTTTCATCTTTAATAGCTGAACAATTCCAGTCGACACCATCCCCAGGGCGAGCCAGATCGTAGAAATCCAGTAGATGATTTTATTTGATTTATTCATGATCTTTATTTTGATTTATTTAAAATGTCTTGCAATCGGCTATGAGCCATATTTATACCCTGAGCAAACGGCAACCGCAGCATACTGTCTCTAAGTTCAACTGATTTATATACAACATGCATAGCGAGCTTACTGGTTTCTTTGCTGAGTTCTTCAAATTTGAGAAACTCGAGCTGC
The DNA here is from genome assembly GCF_032678445.1 of Pedobacter nutrimenti. Classification (GTDB taxonomy): domain Bacteria; phylum Bacteroidota; class Bacteroidia; order Sphingobacteriales; family Sphingobacteriaceae; genus Pedobacter; species Pedobacter nutrimenti_A. The sequence goes on along the minus strand of NZ_JAVTSQ010000012.1, from coordinate 170,255 downwards.
ACACCAAAAGGGGCATTTTCCATTTCGAATGTCCGGGTGATCTGTTGATTCGTAACGAATTCATGAATAACACCATTTGCCCGAAATACAACATTTCCCTTGTTATCGCTGGTTTCAAATTGATAACCTCCATGTTTTCTATTTTCAAGCTTTAACACCTTTGTTCCCATCCATTGCTCCACAATATCCGACTCTTCATAAGCCTTAAAAAGCAACTCCAGTGGCAAATCAAATTCCCTGGTAATCATCAAATCTTGCCTGCCTTCTTCGGCATTAATTTTTGTTTTCTGTTCCATGCTATTTGCTTTTATATTCTTTCATTATACTTTCTAATGTGTTAAATCTACCTTCCCACATTTGCCGGAATGGCTCAATAAAATCAGCAACCTCTCTCATTTTTTTTGCGTTAATGTGATAGTGAATCTCTCTGCCATTTTGTTCTTGTTTAAGCAATTCGCACGCTGTAAGTATTTGCAAATGCTTTGAAACTGTTGGTCTTGCAGTATCGAAATTTGCAGCTATTGCCCCTGCTGTCAAAGACTGCGAAGCCACCAACAGAAGTATAGCCCTTCTTGTCGGATCTGCTATCGCCTGAAATACATCTCTTCTTAAATTCATTATGTAGCTATTTGACTACAAATATAAACGTAGTCATTTAACTACGCAAATTTTATTTATTTTTTTGTGTCGATTTAAAACAACAGACCAGAAAAACAATATTAATTTAGTTGATCCTGAAATATATTCGTCTCTATATCAGGAATGGAGATAACAACTCCCCAAACAAAAGAAAACAAAATATAGGATAAAATAACCCACCATAATTTATCCCCTGATCTGGATTCAAAAGGCTCAAACTTTCCCTCAAAGACGAGAATATCTTTCAATTTTAAACCATAACCATTATTTACAGCCGCTAAATAGCCACCATACGATCGGCCCTCATTAATCTGTTCGAAATAATTAAAATTTCGAAAATCCTTATCCTGAAACATTTTCTGGCTGTCTTTGTAAAAATCTTGAGTCCGGTCTTCTTTTATATCCGAACGAAGCCCATTAGGCATCTGGATTTGATATTTAACTCCAAACCAAAGTCTCGGCAATTCCACAGGGTTATTTTTCCCATTATAGATCGGACAAATAAAATAAACTGAGACATTTAGAGTGTCATTATGCCACCCACTTAAATTACTATTGCTATACCAGGAAGCATTTTCTTTATCAACAAAGTAGCTTTTTACATTAAAATACTTCTCTGGTAATTTAGAACGCACATCGTCTATTGTTTTTAAGTAATTTAATTTTCCAACTGCAGTAATTAAATACTGTTGAGCAAAAATAGTAGGAATACATAATCCAAAGGCTGCTATCAAGAAGTAAAGCATAGGAACATTTCCCCTAGTCTGATACAAGGAAAGTAAATTGATTCGTAAGTTTATAAAAATTAAAGCGGGTATCCAGCACAAAAGTACAGGTAAGGCAATCGTGACCAAGAGTCTAGAAGGAGAAAGCAAATTTAGCTTCATCACCAAAAACCAATGTAAGAAAGTATACAATACCATAAACATCAGGCTTATTATTACATAAGGAATGAACAGAAATCTAAACTTTATTTGAGCGTCAGTCATACCATGTAAATATAATGAAAAGCCCTATTCCTCACAGGAATATGATCGCATCAAAGCCAGTCTTTGTTCGGCATAAAAAAATTTAAAAAAATTTGCATGTATTAAAAAAACTTTTCTACCTTTATACCCGAGAGCGTTAATTTAATGGAAAGGGGCCGAGTCGCTAGACTTCGGTCCTTTTTCTATTTACACAACAGCCAAATCCCCTGCATTTAATTACAAATACTTAACTTCCTACTATAACCGGACTCTACCTACCGCATACCATGTGCACACCATGCTCATACCTCAGTCGCAAAAGCCCCCTGTATTTGCGAACAAAGTATGAGTTCTCTATACATCTGGTCTCTATTTGCCCATACTTAATCTTCGCCCCCTAAAGGGATTGATTTTTGTTGTAAACTCAGTAACGCTATAATCCGCGGGACGATGAAAACACTTTGGAAATACCTAAAACCTCATAAAAGACTTATTTTCTTGTCTCTTCTCTTAGCTGGGGCAGCTCAACTACTCAGCCTGGTCGATCCTTTAATCTTTGGAAAAATTGTAGACAATTATGCCAGCAACCCTAAAGGACTTTCCGAAAAAGAACTTATCCAAAGTGTAGTTTACTGGCTGGGCATTGCAGTCGTAATTGCCCTGCTCTCTAAATTCTTTAAGTCTTGCCAGGAATTCCTCACCAGAAAAACCGTTGCACAATTCGGCATGCATATTTTCAACGATGGCCTGAAACAAACCCTCCGCCTCTCCTTTCAGGAGTTTGAGGAGAACAGAAGCGGGACAACTTTATCGGTATTGCAAAAAGTAAAAACAGATGCAGAACGTTTTGTCAACTCCTTTATCAATGTACTTTTTTCCTCTCTGGTGGGCACTGGTTTTCTACTTTGGTATAGTATCAGCAAAAACTGGATGCTTATTCCAGTCTTCTTTATTGGTGTAGTGGTCCTTGGTTCCCTTACAGGACTGTTATCCCGAAAAATCAAGACCGTTCAGCGTCAGATTAACCGTCAAACGGATGCACAAGCCGGAGTCATCACTGAAAGCCTGCGCAATATAGAATTGGTTAAAAGCCTCGGATTAACTTTTCCGGAAATCAGACGTTTAAATGAACAAACCCTAAAAATATTCAAACTGGAGATGTTTAAGGCAAAGAAAGTAAGCCTGCTTTCTTTTTTACAGGGAGCAACCCTAAACATCCTCAAACAATCCATCTTATTTATCCTTCTTTGGCTAATTTTCCGGAGAGTACTCAGCACGGGAGAATTAATTGCCATGCAGTTTATTTCCACAGCCATTTTTGGACCATTACAGGACCTGGGAAATATGATCCTTCAATACAGGGAAGTAGATGCCTCCATCCGAAATTTCGACAAACTTATGAATAAACCAACAGAGCGGCGACCGGAAAACCCGATAGCCATTGGTCCGCTGGAGAACCTAAGTTTTGAGAATGTTGTCTTCCGTCATAAAACAGCCGATTACAATGCTATAGACAACATCTCCTTTGCTGTTAAGACAGGACAAACTATTGCCTTTGTAGGGCCTTCGGGCTCCGGTAAATCGACTCTGGTTAAATTGCTTGTTGGCCTGTATACCCCAGTAGAGGGCAAGATTTTCTTTAATGATGTCTATTCTACAGATCTGCGTTATAACCCTTTAAGAAGACAGATTGGCTTTGTTACCCAGGACACGCAATTGTATGCGGGAACCATTAAAGAGAATATGCTTTTCGTTAAACCTTCCGCAACAGATGAAGAGATTAGCGAAGCACTCCGGAAAGCTTCCGCTTCCGGATTAATTGCAAAAGCATCACATGGCGTAAATACGATGCTTGGAGAAAATGGCATGAAACTTTCCGGAGGAGAAAAACAAAGAATTTCCATCGCCCGTGCCCTGCTGCGTCAGCCCAGGCTATTGATTTTTGACGAAGCTACATCTGCACTGGATTCTCTAACTGAAGAAGACATTACCACCACCATTCGTGAAATTTCAGCAAGCCGGGAACAAATGACCATTCTAATTGCACACCGGTTATCTACGGTGATGCATGCTGACATCATCTATGTGCTGGAAAAAGGTAAGATAGCAGAAACAGGCTCCCACGATGAACTGCTACTCCAAAAGGGGCTATATTATGCCATGTGGCGACAACAAGTGGGAGAAAGAAGATTCCACCCGCTACCTGAAGAAACAGAATAAACAGCTATTCAGTAACGAACACTATGACTGTTCGAATACGAACAGTCATAGTCCAAAAACCGCCTTTCTAAAGCATCAGACGAGTTTTATATCTTTTGGCACAACTATGGACTTAGGGGTGATAACAATTAGAAATCACATGAAAGCAATTTTATTCATCCCGGTCTTATTCATCACGTTCCACACGGCTGCACCTCAAAATTGTCAGGGAAAAAGGACCTGCACTTCAATTGCCGTTCCAGTCAAGCCCGCAGTTTCAAAAGGCAATTTATCGGGAGAAGGTTGCATTCCAGGATGGATGCTCAATATGTTCCGTAACTTAGGACCACTGGGATAATTCTATGTTCAAATTAAAGCCGCTTCATAGCATCTTCATTTCCGAGTTGTTTCCTTGGTGATCTAACGCTCGTTTTGCCGAATTTATAGGTAAAACCAATGTTCCCCCTTCTACTGTCTGAATTGGTTACATTATGAATGCGGTACGATCCAAATGTACGATCAGAGGCATAGTCATTTCTTTTAAAGATCAATTCATTTCCCCCAATCTGAAGCTGACCTCTTCCAGAGAACAGCCCGATCAATATGGAAGCATTCACATTTTTATAGCCACTAAAATGAGTTAGGTCCTGAACATAGCCTGTCCAGTAATATGCATCAATTTCAAATTTCAATCCCTTTGAGAACTGGAAGATATGTGCTGATTTAAAATCAGAATGAAAAGCAGAAAGAGAATAAACTGCATTAAGAACACGGCCTTCCGTTTTATTATACCCTATAATTGTGCCACTGTTCTGTGTTTCCCACCAGGAGTTGATCTGCAAAGGGAAGTAGAGGTTCATAGAATAGTCGTAGGCTCTATCCAGGTTTTGCCTGGAGAAATAGGTCAGCTTAGTATCAGGGTCTTCTTTTACAGGAAACAGAGCAATCATACCCGATGTTGAGGTATAGCTCACAGACAGATTTACTTGATGAAGCGTTGTGCTTACCGAAAAGATATTGTCGTAAGATGGCTTTAACGCAGGGTTTCCTTGTTCAACAGTATACCTGTTTAGAAATACCGCATACGGGAGTAATTCGCTGTAACGCACCCTGCTAATCGTTCTTTTGTAAGAAAAGGCAAAACTCTGATCGTCCTTAATGTTGTGCTGATAAGATACCGTTGGAAAAAGGTTGAAATAATGCTGCTTGAAAACACTAAGGAACTCTGCAGTGGTTTCTTCTGCCCGTATACCTATCTGTAATTCATCAGATTTCCAGTTTTTTAAAAGTATACCATAGGCGCCCGCGATTGATTCCTTAAGATTGTTATCACTGGAATAAATCGGTACCGGAACAAATTGTCCATTACGGTTCTCCAGATAGTCGATCTCATTTCTGGAATCTGCCTGCTGATATTTCAACCCTGTTTCCAGTTTCCATTTCCGGTTAAAGCTATGCACAAAATCCAGCTGACCAATATAAACTTTGACATCTGAAATGTTAGTGGTCTGATAGTCCGGCGGCGTACTTAAAATTTCACCTGCACCATTCTTGAGGACAGATGGGAAATACTGCTGCAAATTGCGCCTGGCAGGTGTGTAAGTAGCAAGCACAGTCAATTCATTTTTGCCTGAATCAGTCAGCAAATGATAATTCAGGTTAAAATTGCAGGAATAACGCGGCATACGGAATGTGCCCTCAGTAAATAAAACAGAATCAACAGCTGGTGTCCCCGACTTCATAAAAGCATTTTCAGTAGGCCATGAGCCCTTTGCATTACCTGTGTCACCATCGGCAACGAAACCGATGGTTTGCCCCTTCCCGAGTTCAAGATCTGCCCCGGCGCGAAATGAATACGCATTGAGGTGCAACAAACGCTTCCAATTGTTCGTTAGAAATTCCGTTTGATTGGTTAACCCTATACTCCTTTCTTCCTGAACAGAAAACAAATTATCTTGCCGGATAAGACCCACAGTACCGAAGAGCGTTAATGCTTTATACTTATACGCAAGCGAAGAGTTAAGTGCAACAGCACCGTATTTCCCCGTTGAAGCGTCTGTTCTTATATTACCTGTAAACCCTTCAATCTTACTTTTTTTAGTGACTATATTGATTACAGCACCATAAGTACCGTCATATTTAGCAGAGGGCTGGGTAATTAATTCAATTTTCGAAATATTCCCTGCAGGGAGGCTTTGGAGAATATTCAGCAGAGAGGATTCCGGAACCGGCTTATTATCAATCAGCACCATCGTATTTTTTCCCTGAAGGCTAATGGCATTTTCTGCAGAAACCTTTACAAAAGGAGCCGTTTTCAATAGCTCAATAGAATTTCCAGCAGCCATAGCACTATTTCCCACATTGTAGACCAGCCGGTCTGCCCTGGTTTCTACAACAGCCTTATTGGTCGTGATGCTGACTTCTTTCAGTAGGTTCGGCGCAGCCTGATTGAACAAGGTGTCTGTTTTATAATCCGCACGCCCGGCAGTATCTAATATATGGCCTGACTGGACCTCTGCTTTAGAATTGTATTTTTTATCTCCAACAGGGAATATAGCATAGTTTTTTTGATCAATTCTAGACCAACGGAGCTCAACTTGTATTAAAAGACCAGTTAATACCCGTTCAATTTTTTGAGTTTTCAGGCTGTCTGCACTGAAATTTATCTTTTTGTTTCCAACGTGGATCTCTTCGTACAAAAAATTCACCTTAAAATGTGCAGTGATCTGCTTCAGGGCATCGCTCAGAAGAATGCGTTTAGAAGGTGTCGTTTGGGCAAGAATTGATTCATTACCTATGATACAGGCACAAAGAAGCATATAAAAGGCAATCAAGCCTCTCTTTCTTTTTAAAATTTTCATAAAAATTTGGGTCACTTATTTAATAATCAGCTGATGGGTTGATGGATTTTTCTCTATTTTAATTCCGAGAGAGGCAGATAGTGCTTTAAATAAAACATCTTCAGAACTAGAAGAAAAACTACCTGAAAGTTTTCGCGTTGCCAGGACAGGGTCTTTTAAAACGACAGTATAACCATAATTCTCTTCAATCATACCAAGCACCTCTTTTAATGGTGTGTTGTTGAGATGGAGCTCTCCTGTGCTCCATGCGGTATAATCCCCGACATGAATGGTTTTTTTGATCATCTGATGAGTCCTGTCCCGATATTCCGCCAACTCCCCTGGCAGCAACCTGATTTCAGAATTACGCGTTCCAGCTACGCCTATGCCAACTTTACCAGTTACAAGAGCTACTTTTATCAGTCCCCTTCTGTTTTTCACATTAAATGAAGTACCTAATACCTCCACATTGAGTTTCCTGGCATGTACGATGAAGCGTTCACCTTTCTTTATCAGCCCAGATTGGTGCAAATGTTTTACCTTAAAAAAAGCTTCTCCTTCAATCCAAACCTCTCTTGGTTCTTCCTTATCCCACTTTTTTGCGTAATGCAGGCTGGAATTGGCATTCAAGATCACCACAGACCCATCTGGCAGAGTCAAAGTTTTGCGCTGGCCAAATGCAGTACGTTCCTCGTGTTTTTGATTCTGGAAGTAAAAGAAAAGTCCAGCTCCCAGCATCCCGAGCAGGAATACTGCAGCAGCAGACCGCATCCAGAAAGAAAACTGACGGACAGTTCTTTTAACCGGCGCCATTTCGCTCTTGATCTTTTGCCAGAGCAATTCTTTTTCCTGGCCATTCATATAGTCGCTTTTAAAACGAAGTGATGATATGAATAGCCTGGCCTCCTTTATAACAGGTATCAATTGCGGGTGCTGTTCCTGGATCTGAAGCCAGAACTGATCAGCTGTTTGGTCGGCACCGGTTACCCAAAGCACAAAACCGGGATCATTTATAAAATCTTCCAGCGTACGGGAACTAAAATCAGCAGATGGTTTATCCATAATTGTCTCTTTTCAATCCGATTAGCTGAAAAACTTTTTTTTTACCCCATACCCAGGTTACTTTTTTTTAAAAAAATCATAACCAATTGTTTTTCAATTAAATAATTTCAAGTAAAATATAGATAAAAGGACCGCAAGATCTTCGCGCGACAAATGTTCCCTCAAAAACCCGAGTGAACGCGCCATAATTTTATAAGTTGCTTTTACAGAAATCCCCATCACATCTGCAACTTCATCGTAGCTGAGGTTTTCGTTGAATTTCAGAAAGATTGCTTCCCGCTGGCGGTCAGTCAACTTTGAAACAGCCTTTTCCAAACGGCGTTTCAGTGCTTCGTTCTGTTCAGCCGAGATGATCGAATCCTCCATATTCAGAACGACCGAAAATGCATAATTTTCTGCTTCCTGGTATTCCTCGTTTTTTTGTAATAAAGCTGCTTTTTTAAAAACAGAATGCCGGAAAGATTTGAAAAGGTAATTTTTAACGTCTGATGGATGATTAATAAAAGTCCTCCTTGTCCAAAGGTTCACAAACAGTTCCTGGATGCATTCCTTAATCAGATCTTTATCTGCTGTAAATTTTGAACCGTAATTGTACAGCGGGTTAGAATATAACTTATAGAGCATCTCCAAACCGTCTGGATTTCCATTTTTGAGGGACAACCAGTATTGTTTTTCAAGAGATAATTGTGAGGGCTTATGGATCTGCAAATCTTTTTTTTTACGATAATACGAATAAAGCTTAGTTTCTATATGAAATTGACACAAATAAAGAGCAACAACACCACGTGCTTATGATTTACACTTCTCGAAAAACCAATTAAAACTCTGAAACCACAACCTCAGCATCAGGATTAACCTTACTCCTATGCATATTCCCCCAATCAGACATCGCCTTTAACATAGGCTTCATACTCAAGCCAAGTTCAGTGAGTTCATACTCTACCCTTGGCGGCACCACAGGATACACCGTCCGCTTCACCACCTGATCAGCTTCCAGTTCCCGCAGCTGAGAAACCAGCATTCTTTCTGAGATCTGATCTATAGAATTTTTCAGATCACTATACCGCATAGTTTGATGAACCAACCTACAAAGTATCGCTGGCTTCCATCTGCCACCCAATACCGACAAAGAGTAAGCCATACCACAACTGTCGTTGATCTGTTTTTCATTAATAGCGTTCGTAGAAGATTCCTTTCTCATTTCTTACCTTTTTGTTAGTACCTGACAATTTAATGCATACCTGCAAATGTAAATATAAGCCTCTACTTTTGATCAGAATTAATACATAAACATTATGAACCGTTTAGAAAACAAGATAGCATTCATCACTGGCGGTGGCCGTGGAATGGGTGCAGCCATCAGTAAAAGACTTGCTGAAGAAGGTGCAACAGTAGTTTTGACGTATTCGAAATCAAAAGAAAAAGCAGAAGCAGTTGCCGCCGAAATTAACGCAAAAGGAGGTCATGCCCGTGCTGTTGAGGCAGACAGCATCGATCCTAAAGCCCTAACGAATGCCATTCATAAAACCATTACCGAACTTGGCCCAATTGATATCCTGATCAATAATGCAGGCATCTATGTTGGAAAGGAATTTGAATCTCATACATTGGAAGATTATGAAGAAATCATGGCAATTAACGTGAGGGCAGTATATGTTGCAGCTCTTGCAGTCGCCCCAAAAATGCCCCGTAATGGCAGAATTATTACCATCGGCAGCAACATGGCTGAAAATGCACTCGGCCCCCAAACTACTTTATATACGATGAGTAAGGCTGCACTAGCCGGATTCACACGGGGATTGGCCAGAGATCTTGGTGCCAAAGGCATTACAGTGAACCTGGTTCAGCCAGGCCCCATCAATACCGACATGAATCCTTCAGATACAGAACTTGCAGATTTTCTGAGAAGCCGGATGGCACTTTCAGAATATGGAACCGGCGAAGATATTGCTGGACTTGTAGCTTATTTGGCCAGCGAAGAAGGGAAATACATCACAGGCACCTCCATCACAATTGATGGCGGACTGAATGCTTAAATAAATACCCTAATCCTAAACAGGCCGTAGCCATTGGGCTTTCCGAAGCGAGAAAAGAGGGAGCAAAAGTACCTAAAAAGAAAAACTGATGGCTAATGCATATTATTGTCCTCCATGTGGAAGCTGGGAGGACAATAGCTTTTCCATTTTATTAAACAAAACCAAGTTTGCATGCGCAAAATGGCATTTATTTAATAAATATAGTATATTTGGTTAACGCCCGCCTATGAAAAGAATCTACAACTTAGCGTTTCCAATTGTATCGCTGTTGCTACTGAGCTCTTCGTATAGTTACAGTCAGAATATCACCTTACAACAGTGCCTGGACAGAGCGTATCAGAATAATCTAACTGTAAAACAAGCAAGAACTTCTTTACAAGCCAGTAAATTTAACCTTCAGGCAGAAAAACAAAGCTATCTTCCAAAAGTAGACCTCCTTTCGAGTTATACCTACCTCAGCCAACCCATAGACATTAACCTTCAAACGGTTAGAGATGGTATTGTAAACGGGTCTTCAGCCCAAAGTTTGAATGCGGCAAATGAAGTCTTTAAAGAAATTACAGGAAGTGATTTATCACAACCTGTGCAAGACCGTATTTTAAATGCCTCAAAGAAGATTATTGGGGCTATCTATCCAGATTACAACCCCTCATTAAGCAAGCAATCCTATTTTGTTGCCGGCCTGGGCGTTCGGCAACCTCTTTACCTGGGCAACAAACTTTCTGCAGCCCGGAATCTTGCTTCTTCCCTGGTAGAAACCACCAGCATCAATGTCCAGGTAGCTAATAAAGAAGTTAATTTCCTGATCGCGGCGCAATATGTCAGGATTTTGTACCTCAACAGCATATTAAATAAGCAACAATTTATTGTAGACGCTCTTACAAAAAACAAAAATTACGCCGCTGAAATGGTGAAGAACCAAGTATTGCCACCCTATCAGAAAAACTGGACCAATGTATTTCTGACACAAGCCCAATCCATCTACAACAACTTAAAACTGGACAAACAAAACGCATTGGTAGAATTGAACAAGCTGATGGGTGCTGCATTGGATTCTGCCGTTCAGATCACAGACACACTAAATTATACTGCAAAAGTACCGGAAACTGCACAGCCTGGTTTTTATGAAAGCAACCCCATCTATAAACTCGTAGACAGCAAAACTGCTTACGCCAAAACTTCCGAAAAAGTGACACGCTCTTTCGCTTTACCCAATGTATTCGCCATCGGCAACTATAATCTTTACCAAAAGGATCTTCCTTTAACCATTCCTGACTGGTTTGTAGGCGTGGAATTACAATGGACACTGTTTAACGGCCAGACCCGCAAGCGCACGCAAGCTGCCCGGGAACTTATTGAGGAATCCAAACTGGCAGAGAAAAACACCAGTCAAACACTGCAGGCGGCCATGATGGTGGCAGGTAATAAAATAAAATCCCTTCAGAATGATGTAGCTGCCCTTGATACGGCAAGAAAAGAAGCCGGAACAACCTCCAGACTGATTACTGAGAGAATGAAAAACCAGCTTTCTTCTCCTAAAGATGTCAACGATGCCCTACTTGTAGAAGCAGAAATTGAGAAAGCCTATTACACTGCAGTTATGGGCTATTACCTCACCGTAGCAGAATATTACAACATACTGGGTAAACCGCAACAATTCACAGAATTCATTCCTTAAAAGGAAACAGGACTATAAAACTTAAAAAGATGAAGGATTTTTTCAAAAACTATTGGGCTTTAACCATTCCTATAGCCGTTGTGCTCATTGCCCTGTTTTTCTTTTTAAAAGGGAATTCTTCTGAGGGCGAGGATACCCTTGTCGGAATGGTCGATGCATCAAGTGTAGATGTTGCAGCGGAGTTCCCTGGAAGACTAGACTCTTTACTCGTTGGCCAGGGAGATACCGTAAAAACAGGACAACTTTTGGCTGTTCTCCGCACCAATGAGATCGATGCCATTAAAGCACAAGCACTTGCTGCAATAGACGCCGCCAAAGGACAATTGGATCTATTGAAACAAGGCGCACGCCCCGAACTCGTGGAAGCCACCTCCAAGCTTTACCAGATTACTGAAGAGCAATACAAATTATTCAGTAACACCTATCAGAGAATGAACAACCTGTACAATGCAGAGGTCATCTCCGGACAAGAAAAAGACATCTTTTATTTCAAATACCAGGCTTCTAAAAAAGAAATGGAAACAGCTAAACTGAACCTGCAAATAATTGAAAAAGGTACACGCCCTGAAATTATCCGATCAGCACAAGCTATAGTAAAACAAGCAGAACACGCGTATGAACTGACCAAAGCACTGGGCGATAACACAAAAGTGTATGCGCCGGCAGATGGGGTAATTTCAAGCCTGGTAATCCACCAGGGAGAGATTGTTTCCATAGGTTATCCTATGATGACCATCGAAAAAAAGAACTCTGCTTTACTGCGCTTTAATGTACGACAGGACAAAGGTAAATTATTAAAAACAGGTGCCACGGCACAAGTCACCGTTCCTGGCTGTACCCCTGAAACATTTGAGGTTAAAGTTTCCAGCATTTCTCCTACCCTTGAATTCGCCAACTGGATCCCAACAAATGAAAAGGGCAAATTTGAGCTGAGAACCTTTACCATAGAACTTACACCTGCCCCAAATGCAAAAATAGAAGGTCTCCGGTCAGGTATGACAGCTTCATTAAAACTTCCCTAAATGCAAAACATCTGGCAAATTATACAAAGAGAATGGAAACGGATCTTTACCCTTCCTGTCTTCTACCTGGTTATGCTTATTATCCCGGTAGTACTCTTTTTCTTTTATGCCCTGATTTATAACAAACAGGAGGCCAAGCATCTTCCTTTCGCCATCTGGGACGAGGACAATTCGCCCGTAAGCCGCCAGTTGACTTTTTTCCTTACTCAAAGAGAAGCACTCAGCGTAAGCTACAGGGTTGGAAATGAAGCAGAACTCAAACTCCTGATCCAAAAAGGTAAAGCAATGGGTGCGGTCCATTTCCCCAAAGGAATGGAAAAACAGATCCTGAGCCGTCATCCGGTTACTGTAACTTTATATACCAATGCGGCCTCGCTGGTGCCTGCAAAACTGGTTTACAAATCTGTAGCCGAAGTGATCATTACCGGAAGCGCCGGCGTGATCCTGCAGAAACTGGTAAAAACCGGTGTAAAACCAGAAAGAGCAATGGCATTGGCCAATCCCATAAAACTCAATTCCTACCAGTTGTATAACGCCACATACAATTACCAGGAATACCTGGTTCCCGGCCTGATTACTGTTGGTATGCAAATGATCCTGATCATCAGTAGTATGCTTGCCCTGAATTACGAATGGAAAACGGGAACTATGGAAGAACTGCACCAACTCTCCAAAGGATCAGCTATAGCCGTAATACTCGGAAAAACCACAGCTCATCTGGCTATTGCCTGGATTAATTTTATACTGATCGCCTTTGTCATTTTCCCCATCTTCCATATTGGAGTACCAGCTGCCACAGGTAAATTCTTTTTTCTCTATACCTTGCTCTCGCTTGCTTGTATTGGCATCGGCTTTTTCATTTCTGCATTATTCAAAGACGTCATGCTGGCCGGAGATACCGCTCTGTTTTATACTTCTCCCGCCTTTGTATTCAGCGGCTTCACTTTCCCGAGATGGGCAATGCCCTGGTACGATCAGTATTACGCCACCATTATGCCTTATACCCCATTTTTAGACGCTTTTTTTAAGTCCTATTACATGAACCTCTCTTTGCATTATTCGCAAAATGAGCTTCAAAAACTCCTCTTGTTTTGTCTGGTCATGTTTCCTACCGCAGGCCTGCTGCTGAAGGCACAATTCAATCAATTGAAATATGAAGCAAAACAAGCCTAAATCCGGATTTGCTCGTTTATTCTGGCGCGAGGTTGCATTGGTGGCCAAAGATCACAGTTTGCTGCTCACCCTATTGATCGCTCCGCTGTTATATGCTTTCTTTTATGGAAGCATATATATCAACAAAGAAGAAGAACATGTAAAACTGGCTGTTGTAGATGAGGACAACAGCACATTATCCCGACTGTTAATGCAAAATATTGACAAGTCGCAGATTGTAGATCTGGTCCATTTCCCTAATCTCGGTGAGGCTAAAGAGTACATGTATCAGGGTAATTGCCAGGGTTATTTTTACATCCCGAAAGACACAGAAAAAAGTCTGTACACCTTAAAACAGGCCAATGTAGTGCTTGCTGTAAATGCAGCCAGGTTTCTCCCTTCCAGCGATCTGTTGGCTAATGTACAACAAATCTGCCTGACAATAGGGGCTGGCGTACGACTTAAGTATTTCCAGCAAACCCAGGGCTTAACCAACGAGGCTGCCATGCAGCAAGTAGCCCCGGTAAGCCTCGATTACAGGCCTCTTTTCAACGAACGCAGCAGTTACGGCGGCTTCCTTTTGCCCGGCCTGCTGGCACTGATCCTGCAGCAAACCTTACTGATTGGTCTGTCTGAAAGTGTGGCAGCTGAAAGAGAAAGAAAATCTGTATTGCTTTGGAATAACGGCAATCTATCTCAGGCCATTTGGGGCAAAGGCTTGTTCTACCTCCTGCTGTTTGGTTGTTATGCCTTTTTCTTTTTAAATATCAATTTCCATCTGCTGAACATCCCTATGCGCGGCAGCGGTTTTCAGCTCGGCCTCCTGTTCCTTCTGTTGCTCCTTACCCTAATCCCCATGGCACAGTTTATCGGTTCCCTATTTAAATCTCAGCTGATCTGCTTACAGGTCATGGCCTTTTCAACCTATCCGATTTTCCTCATTACAGGCTATACCTGGCCTTACGAGTCTTTGCCCCTGCCTCTGCAATGGATTTCTTCCCTGCTGCCCACCACGCCCTTTATTAAGATCTATACTGCAATTGTACAAGCAGGAGCCGGTATAACCACAGATTTCGGCACACTGTTCCATTTGATCCTGCTCTGGTTGCTGTACAGCGTACTGGCCTATTACAGAATCTACAGGATCAGTAAAAAAGCAGCTAAGGTTTTGCCTTTACGGCAGCAGGTTCCAGCACCGTAAATTCCTTTTTCAGACGAATATCTTCTGAAGAATTTCCAATCATAACCTGGAATTTTCCGGGCTCTACAGTCCAGTTCATATTCTTGTCCAGTAAAGCCAGATCATCAGGATGAAGTACAAATTTAACCGTCTTAGTTTCTCCGGGAGCCAAACCTACCCGTTCAAAACCCCTGAGCACAGATTCATAAGTAGTTACACTGCTCACCTCGTCTTTCAAATACAATTGAACCACTTCATCTCCTTTACGCTGGCCCGTATTTTTTACATCCACCAATACTTCCAGATCTGCTTGCGCATGAATCTCCTGCTGACCCAATCTCAAATTACTGAACTCAAAACTGGTATAACTCAAACCATAACCAAAAGGATATAAAGCGCCCTGAACAGAGGTTTTCCCATAACCATTCGGATCATCTTTCTTGCCCTCACCTGCCTGTGAACCTGGCTTAAATGGAAAGTTCAATTCGATCTGGCCAATGGATTTTGGAAAGGTCATCGTGAGTTTCCCCCCAGGATTGTAGTCACCAAAAAGTGTTTCAGCCACCACTTTACCAGCTGAAGGACCAGGAAAACCAGCCTGTAGAATTGCTGGCAAATACCGGTTCTCCCAGTTAATCGTTAACGGCCGGCCATTCACCATAACCATCACTACAGGTTTTCCTGTTGCATACAGAGCCTGCAACAATTGCAACTGCCTGCCAGGCAGCCCCAAACCTGTTCTGGATTTACTTTCACCTACCTGATTGTCTGTTTCTCCCACCACAGCGATCACCATATCCGACTGCCGGGCATCTTCTACTGCATTGGCAATCATAGCCTTTTCGTCCGCAGTTAGATCTGTAGGAATAATTTCGCTTTCCGGCCATTTTGCATCAATCACTTCACAACCTTTACTGTACTTTATGGTAGCATTCTGTCCGGCAAAAGCTTTAATCCCCTCCAATATCGAGGTCACCGGATTATTAGAAGGTCCATAACGGCTCGTCGTGTAATTCACTTCTTCGGCCAAGGGTCCCGTAATCAATATCTTCTTATACTTTTTTACATCCAGCGGAAGCAGACTCTTCTCATTTTTAAGCAATACCATAGACTCCCTGTTGATCTGAACTGCAAGTTCCTCATCCGCTTTTGTATGTACTTTTTTATCTGAAGAAGCAGGGTCGGCCACATAAGGGTGGTCAAACAAACCTAACCTGAATTTCACCCGAAGTACATCCGCTACACGCTGATCAAGTGTTTTCATAGACACAGAGCCTTCTTTCACCAACTCCCTTAAAGGCAAAATAAAAACCTCAGGCATCGTGAAATGTGTACGAACATTCAAACCTGCCTCTATCGATTGTTTTACGGCCGCTTTATAATCTTCTGCCACATGGTGTTTGCTGGAGATAAACTCTACCGCTTCGCTGTCTGAAACCACATAACCATCAAAGCCAAATTGCTTGCGCAAAAGCTCCGTAAGGAAATAATAACTTCCGGTAACCGGTTCACCATCCCAATCGTTATAACTGCTCATCACGCCCATAGGATGGGCCTCCTGGATCACCCTGCGGAATGGATACAGAAACATTTGGTGCATCTCCCTCGGAGCAACGTGTGGGTCTGTACGTGCCGCCCCATCACGCCCACCCTTAGGCACGCTGTATACCGCATAATGTTTTAATGTGGCTGCGACACCCTGATCCTGGATACCCAAGGTCATTTGCTTTCCAAGTTCCGCAATCAAAAAAGGATCTTCCGCATAACATTCCACTACCCTTCCCCAACGCTGGTCCCTGGCCACATCTAAAATCGGTGCATAAACATTAGTATACCCCAAAGCTTTGGCTTCCCTCCCCACAGTACTACCTGCCCGATACACCAGATCCTTATTCCAGGTACAACCAATATTTACCGGCGCAGGAAGAGGGGTCGCCCGATCGTGGCATAAACCATGGATAGCTTCATTCGTAAAATCAACCGGAATCCCTAAACGAGTCTCTTCCACAAACCATTTCTGCACCGTATTAATGGCACCGGCATGTTTGCTGAAAGGAAAAGAATACTGGCTTACGGCCTTTTTGTTATAAGGCAAACTGTTCAGTTCCTCATCAATATTTGCAATCCCGTCTTTCCAGATTTTAGTTTTCCATTCGGCTGTTGGCATCTCGTCTTTGAGTACCCTCCCGTAGCCATACAGTGTCGCCGTCTGACAGGTTTTTTCGTCCAGTGTCATTTGCCCAAGCAAGTCATTTATCCGTTCTTCAACTGGTTTGGACGGATCTTCGAACACATCCATTTTTCCATTCTTGTTAAAGTCTGTCCAACCTTTATGATAGATGCTTTTTGACTGACCAAATAATATTTGGCCAGAAGAAGACAAAAGCAACACAGCCACAAAAACCGATTTATTCATATTAATATTTATTTTAAAATCAGATAAATACAATATCTATCTAAACTTATTATCTATCTTAATTTATTGGAACCAACCAAACAGACTTCAATTTAAACAACTCCTTACCTTCCTGAAGTGGACTGACTTTCAAACTATACTCACCCGCCCGATCTGCAGAGATAATAGCTACGGTATGTTTAATGAACATCAAAGGAGCACTGGAAGCAAACTCAGAAGTGCGCAGTGTCCTGAACAAATAATCCTTTCCGTTAAAAGCTATTTTCCCCTCCTGTCTCGCACTTTCCTGCGGACAGGCATACTCGAGTATCACTTTGTAATCTCCCGTCCCTGTGAGCCTCATTTTGAATTCCGCACCATCAGATGGAGATTTCATTTCCACCACACAGGTGGTATGCTTCCAGTCTCCGTAGTAATAGCTGTAGGTTAAACTTTTGATTTCTGCTTTTCCTTCTAATTGAGCGGAGATTGCATCCAGACTGTTTTCTTCATACCGGGGAGATACAACGGTGGTTTTATTATCAGAGTGATCCTGAGCTTTTCCACTGTACTCCACTACAAATACCTGATCCGGGTTCCGGCCTTTAAACTCAGGTAAATTTAAAAACAGATCATCACCATCGACCGTCCATTTTAAAGACACCCTGGTATTCAGATCATAAACCTTCATCACTTTAGCTTTTAATCCAGGTACCAAAAGCCGACCATCTGAAGGTCTGTGAAATACATGTAAAAATTGACGACCAGGTTTGGAAGTCGTTACGCCCCATGGTTGCGGGGGTACCAAACCATAATCAGATCCGTAAATACTCTCTCCATACTTTTTAAGCCATGTTCCTGTTTCCAGCAGATATTTTACAGAATAAGGCGGGATATTTCCCAGGCCATCCGGTCCCACGTTCAACATCAGATTCCCTCCTTTAGAGGCCACCCGGGCCAAAAGCCTGATGATCTCTTCAGAAGATTTGAAATTCATATCGTGTTTAATGTAACCCCAGGAATCATTATGGGTATAAATGGACTCCCATACTGCATCTTTGATCGGCACGTCCGGAATCTCAGAATCACCAAAATCGCGGTAATCTCCAAGCCCCTGTCCTACCCTGCTGCTAAATAAACTTTTAGGCTGAAGCTGGTGTAAACTATCCACCAGTTGTTGAGTCTGTGCTTTGGTAAGCCCCCCCGGCATGTCAAACCAAACAATACCTAACGGGCCGTAACCCGTAAGCAATTCTTTCAATTGCGGAATCGCCTTCTCCCTGTAATACTTCTGATAATCCTTTTTCGATTCATCAAAATCCCAGCCATTCCTTCCACCATTTGGCTCATGCCAGTCTATAAACTGGGAATAATAAAATCCAAACGGAATGTTTTGTTTGCGTGTAGCCTCTGCAAGAGCTTTCATAGGGTCCTTCCCATAAGGCGTTGCTTTTACAATATTAAAATCACTCACCTTGGAATCATACATCGCAAAACCTTCGTGATGTTTGGCCGTGATGACCATATACTTAATGCCTGCATCTTTTGCAATCCTGGCCCATTTTTCCGCGTTAAAATCAACAGGATTGAAGGTTTTAGCCTCCTCAGCATAATCTGCGGCAGGAATTTTACCTTGGTTCATAATCCATTCGCCGCTGCCGTAATACCTTTTTCCTTTGTATTCACCAGCCAGTTTGGAATAGAGTCCCCAGTGGATGAACATTCCAAATTTAGCCTCCTTAAACCATTTCAGATTGGGATTATCTTTTTGAAGATTTGCTTTGTCCCACATGCCGGGATCTTGTTCCTGGGCAAAAGCCGGACTATTGGAAACAGCCAGTAAAACAGCAGTAGAAAGAAATATACGGGTCGAAAGTTTCATAAAATCAATTCATCAGTAAACAGGCAGAAATTATTTTGACGAATTCGCCTGAAGAATAAAACGAACAATAGGTTCAGGGTTCGGCAGGCTGTGCGGATGATGCTTACCCTCTTTCTTATGCAATACCGTAATAGATCCTCCTTTTTGTTTAAACATCTTTTCAAAAGGAATCGTATTTTCTTCCATAGGCACCACTTCGTCTGCGTCACCGCATACATGTAATACCGGATAATGCCCTTTAACAATCAGATCAATTTTATCAATCGGGCTTACTTTAGAAGCTTTTGCCACCTCGTCGGTATCAAAACCATAGTCCTTTTTAAAAATTTCCCAATCCGTTTTGCTTCCAGGCCCTTTACCTAAACCTCCTGGCCAGCTTTTCAAGTCCAGTACCGGATTATCCGCATATACACATACCACTTTTTTCGGGTTCAGAGCTGCCCAGTTATAGGCATACGCCGCTCCCCGGCTCATCCCTTCCAAAACTACTTTCCGGGAGAGCCCCATGCCTTGAAGATAACCATAAAAGGCATTCCATAAATTTATAGCCTCCTGGTTCCCAAACCACTCGGAAGCGTCACAATATGCCACATGATAACCTCTTTCCAGGAGTGCGATATCCGTTTGAGGCTCGTGGCCCCAAAAGCGGGCTCTCCAGATCCAGGGGTGTCCCGGGGCTGCAAATTTAGGTTCCACAATAAAAGCTTTTCGTCCTTTAAACTGGAACTCTATATTTTTATATCCATAAAATGAGCTTAAGGTAAAAGGTTCTTTAAGCTTCTTCTTCAAGTCTACAGGTACTCGCTTTAACATTAGCTGAGCGTATAAACGGTCTGCAATGACCTTTGCACCTGCAGCATCCGGATGTATCTTATCTGGCAACAGATTTTCCTTATCCAGGAACAGAGAATGAAGATCTAGTAACTCCAACCCTTCATCATAAGCCACCTCTCTAACCAAAGGAAGAATTGACCTTGTAATAGCTACGTCCCATATCTGGGTAGTATCTGTTGTAAATGTCGCAATGGGTGTGAGAAGAATGATTCTTGGTTTAGAAGGCAATTGTCTTAAATCCCTGATCATTTCTTTATAATCAGATTTAAATTCAGCATACAATTTCCGGTTCACCAGCTTGCTGTCATTTGTCCCCAGTTTGATAAAAACCACATCAGGCGCACTGCTTAATGCCTCCTTCCAAGCGGGTGTGGCCGTATAAGGCTTATTTCCGTTTTTCAATAAGGTAGCCCCGCTTACCCCGAAATTCATCACCTTAAATCCAGGCCCCAACATATTCTGAAGTTGTGCAGGATAAGCTTCCGTTAAACGGTCTTTTAAACGGGAACCAAAAGTAATGCTGTTTCCAATACAGGCCACCCGGGTTTGCGCAACAACAGTAAGTGAACAAACTATGCCAATTAAAAAACTGTAAAAAAAACGGTATAATTTCATTTGTTAATTGATTAAGAAATTGACCAGCCGCACAGCATGCCCCCTGGAGGACTCGTTTTTTTGACTGCTGATCTTCAGTTCAAGTCTGTGTTTCCCCTTCCCAAGATCATCTGCCAGGAGTTTATACCAGGGCAAATGAAGGCCATTACTCCATTGGGTATATAAATCCAATGCCGGATAAGACTTCCCGTCTATAGTATATTCCACCATTCCCGCATCAGGCCCCGCCAGACTCGCAATTCCAATCACATTGCCCTCAAAATCCAATGCAAAGGCATCACCAGCTGAAGAACCTTCCAACACCGGCACATGATTGAACCCATCTCTGGCAGACACACCATCAGCCGGAGTCCAGTCCGGTCTTTGTACGAAGTCTTTTAACGATTCTGCATGCTGAATCCCATAATAGTTCCCATGACTGTAATTCCCTTTATCCATTGCCTCAGGAAGTTTCCTTATCTTCAGTCCCTTCTGTTTCAACCCCTCATTGTAGAGCAGTAAAGCCTGGATGGTGTGTGCATAGAGCTCCTGTCCAAAAGGAGCAGGATGCAAATTTTTAAAGTCCTTTTCCCAGGTAAACTCCCCCGCATTGATGCGATCAGTAACCTCTTTGGCCAGATTAAGGAAAGGCAGATGATAATATTTTGCCATATCCTCATGTACCTGAACCTCCACAGGAACTTTACCGCCGTGGTAATCGTTCATTTTATCCGGATCTACAAAAGCCATCATCACCAGTTCCATCTTCGGATTTGACGCCAAAGATTGCCTGATGATCCCTTCTAATGCCCTCCGTTGTATTTTTTCAGAAGTTTCATTGACTCTGTCGTTCACTGCAGATTCCACAAACATCAGATCTACCTTTCCTTTGTCCAGCACATCCGTCTTTAACCGGAAGGCATGAGGCAAACTTCCCAAAGAAGGAATTCCTGCATTTAGAAAATCAAACTTCACCTTTGGATATTGCTTTTCAAGCCTGGCCATCACCAATTCCCGCCAACCTTTCATATCGGTAATAGATCCTCCAAGAAATGCCACTTTTACCGGTTTCTGATGTTTGATAAGGAAGAATGAATTGTTCAGTTCTCCGTAGTTGCGGATATAAGCCTTGCTGTCCAGTTGGGCATTCGCCCCCATCCAGGAGAGCGCGGCAAACAATAAAAATGTATATTTCTTCATGAAAATTAAATTCTGTGACCGCTTAATCCAGCGCACCGGTCTTCATATTTCCACCATCCATTGCCCTCGCTTTGATCTTTCCGTTCACCTCCACCTTAATTACAGATGCAATGGCATCAGGTGCCTGCTGAGGCAAATATACTGTATTTCCTTCCGTCTTTAATACCGATTTACCAGCCAGCAAAGCTGCGGAACGCACTTTGTTTTCCAGCCCTGGAATTTCAAGTTTACCATCTTTTGGCCAGTTGAATACGGTAAGATATAACGTTGTACCTTTATCGGTCTCTTTACTGGTTATCCTACCCCAGCTGACCTCTTCCAAGGGGTCTGCTTTGGTGGCATAGATAGCCTCTCCGTTTACTTTCATCCATTTTCCAATCTCGCGCAGTCTGTCTACACTTTCCTGCGGAAAAGTTCCATCAGGCTTAGGGCCCACATTGAGCAGGTAGTTACCGCCCTTAGAGGCAATATCCACAAGGTTTCTGATCAGTGTTTCTGAACTTTTCCAGTTCGTATCCTTAGTCCTGTAGCCCCAGGTACCGTTCATTGTCATACAAGTTTCCCAGTCTTTTCCGTCCAGTTCTTTTCTTGTTGGAATTTTTTGCTCCGGCGTCTTGGTATCGCCAGGAAAATTTGGCCTTTTCAAACGGTCATTGGTAATGATATTCGGTTGCAGTTTCAGTACATCATTTAACTTCTGCGCGGCCTCATCCGTCATATTCGTAGGCGTATCCCACCATAAAACAGCAATATCCCCATAATTACTTAAGATCTCTTTTACCTGCGGCACAGCAACACGATCAATATACTGATCAAAAGTTGCCGTTTCCTGCGCTGGGTCCCAATGTCCTTTATGTGCTAAGGTATAGGCATCAATCTTTGTTGAATCCGGGTTGGCCCAACCTTCACGCATTTCTTTCCTTGCGGCAGATCCGCCAGGATTATTCCAATCCTGCGCATGAGAGTAATAAAAGCCCAATTTAACACCATATTTTTTACATGCTGCGGCTAAAGGCTTCAGTACATCTTTACCATAAGGTGTAGCATCAGCAATGTTCCATTTACTGGCATTTGATTTGAATAAAGCAAAGCCATCGTGGTGTTTAGCCGTAATCACAATATATTTCATGCCAGCGTCCTTAGCCATTTTAACCCAAAGATCCGCATCATACCGCGTTGGATTAAATTCTTTGGCTTTCGCCTGGTATTCCGCTACAGGAATCTTCGAGCGATTCATAATCCACTCTGCCCCGCCACGGGTTTGCTCATGACCATGGTATACACCCGCCCATTGCGCGTAAACGCCCCAATGGATAAACATTCCAAAACGGGCCTCCCGCCACCACTTCATTCTTTCATCTTTAGAGAGTTTTGTCTGCGCAAAGGACACCTGATTAAACATTAGAAACAACAGCAACAAGGAACTTATTCTTTTCATTTTTGTTTTTTAATGGTAGTGAATCTATATTCTATATAAAATTATCATTAAAGTAGGGTCTAAGCGACCCAGCATTAGCCAATCATTAAACTATCCCGGCAAATTAAGGTACAGGAATCAGGTCGATCTCCAACAGTTTCATCACCTCTGTTGCAGCACTATCCAATGCCTTCAGACTCAAATGATGAAGACCTGCTCCCAGTTTTATTGTGCCAATGGACTCCGTAACTGGCTCCATACTTTTTCCGGGTGTAGCAGTAGTCTTAACTACATTGGTTTCATCCACAAGTAAAGCATACCTCACCGGATGATTATTTTCAGGAATGTATTTGATCCTGACCTTATAACTGGCCTCTGCGTTGCTTTTAAATGTCCAGCGCACTTGCTGTTCCGCTTTTTTCCAGCCAGTGATATAATACTTATTGGTTTTACCATCTCCAAAACCAAAGCCTTTTCCAATCAGTTCAGCATCAAAAGCCAGGAGCCTGGTTTCTACACCTTCAGAAGCAACAAGTCTAACCGGATCTGTTTTTAAGGCCCCTTTCAGTGGCAGTACAATCACTGTATTTAGGGTATCCGGCATTACCTTTGGCACTTCCACTTCTACAGTGCTGCCCTTATGGACCATTTTCAATGTTTTTCTGGAAGCATCAGCGAGAAAATAAGGTTCTCCCACAGTGCTTTCCAGCCCACCCAAAACAATTTTTCCATTCAACGGCCAGTTGAACACATGAAGATATACTTTGTCTTTTGCCTGGGTGGTTACCCCCCAGCTTTGCAGCGGTAAAGAAGTTGGACCAGCCTTATAGATACTTTCTCTATTCTGTTTATTCCAACGTGCAATACCAGCCAGTATTTCCGAATCTTTCTGATCAAATGCACCATTACCCATAGGGCCAATGTTCAGCAGTAAATTCCCCCCTCTGGAAACGGCATTGGCCAATAACCGCACAAAGAAACCCGCAGGCTTATGACTGTGGTCATTCCGGGAATAACCATAAGATTCATTAGTGGTAGGAATCGCTTCCCAATCTCCGGTTACAGGTGCAAATTCCGCCGGCCTGTCGCCCGTATTTTTATAGTCTCCAAAATTAGTATTCCCATTCCTGGCCAGCCTTCCGTTTACCACAACATTTGGATCTGCCTTTCTGATGGCCTCCAGGATGCGGAGATTTTCTGAAAATGGAAGTTTATGTGGCGTATCAAACCACAAGATATCCGGATGATATTTATGGATCAGTTCCTGAATCTGAGGAATAGCCTTTTCATTGACATATTTAACCGCCTTAGGCAACCATTCAGGATGTTGATCAAACCAATTTGCACCGCCAATCAACTGATCTCCTCCTGGATTGTGGTATTCCCAATCATTGCCAGGTGCATTGGGATCTTCCCAGTCAAAAGCATGAGAATAATAAAACCCGAACTTCATTTCATGCTTTCTAGCTGCCGCAGCCAGCTCAGCCATTGGATCTCTTTTAAAAGGGGTTTGATGGGCCAGGTCAAACTCAGAAACTGCCGAAGGATACATCGCAAATCCGTCATGATGTTTTGCAGTGATGATCATATAGTTCATCCCGGCATTCTTGGCAGCAAGCACCCATTTTTCAGCGTTGAACTGACCCGGATTAAAGGTATGCGCCAGATCCAGGTAAGCTGCCCTCGACACTTTCTCTTTACGCATCAAATGCTCAGAATATCCGTTCACTGTTTTCCCTTTCCATACGCCACCCGCTTCAGAATAGACGCCCCAGTGGATAAACATACCAAATTTAGCCTCCCTCCACCATTTTATCCGCTGATCATGAGTTTCCATAGAAGTTTTCCACCAGCCATTCACTGCCCGGTCTATCTCAGACTGGTCCCTGGCTTGTGCCTTATTGAACATATCTTTATCCTCGTCCCCTTTCACCTGCGACAGCACCTGTCCGGACAGCCCCAGCAACAAGCATATCGATATACAATACTTCTTCATGATCTATATTTGGTTATAGAGGCAAGTAAGCAATAAAAAACAACTATCCATTCTCCCAGCTTGGCTTAAAGTTCAGCTATTTTGGCAAAAAAGATAGTTATTAAGAAAGATTGAACGGTACCGGTACGGCCAAATTAGGCCGACATAAACTCCTTTTGATAAATCAAAGGGCTTTTACCAGTAATGCTTTTAAAGCATTTATGGAAACTTGCAAAGTTGTTAAAACCACTTTCATAACAAACCTGCTTAATATTCAATTTATTATCAATCAGTAATTTACATGCCTGACCAACTTTAATTTCTGTTAAGAACTGGGAATAAGTCCTTTGGGTAAAGGACTTAAAATAACGGCAAAAAGAATTTGGGCTAATCCTTGCAATTTCTGCAATCTCCTCCAAATTGATCTTGTTCCGGAAATTCGCAAAAGTATATTCATAAATATCCTTAATCCTGTCGTTGCTGATCTCTTCTTTATGCTGAACATAGCCAATTGAAGACAACATTTCCAGCTGATCACATTTGGAAATCTCTACCAGTGCCTGGATCAGGCAAATGATCCGCTCTGTTCCCTCTGCATGCAGCATATAAGCCAGAATCTCCTCCACCTTCTTTTTATTCCTGCCTTCTACTTTAATACCTCTTTTCGCCTTTTCAAGAACATCTTTCAAGGGCTTATTTTCTGGCAGGTTAAGAAAATACTCTCCCAAAAAGCTTTCTGAAAAATGGGCAACCTTTACATCTGCATAATCTTCAGATCCTTCTTCCTTATACCCCTCGTCAAATCTCCAGTAATGGGCAAGATTAGAACCAATCAGCAACAAGTCTCCAGATTGAAATTCAGTGATACTGTCACCAACAAATTGAGTTCCTTTACCTTTCACAAAATGGATCAGCTCCACTTCAGGATGATAATGAAACTTATTGTTCATACTTGGTTTCAAATCATGACGTACGCTGAAAGATTGTGTAGGACTTTTTGAAATTTTTAGCAGTTGAGGTTTCATACATTCTAAATTTAAACCTTGAAAATTGCAGAATACAATTAAGCAAAGGGAGTTAAAATTTATTTTGGTTTATATTTGTTTTCTAAAGTTGGGAAACTTATTTCAGAATTAAGTTGTACATTCTCCTCAAAGATGTGTACAAAACAAACATGGTATGAACAGAAAGATAAGTGAAGAAATCAAAATTGATCCTTCAGATGTACATCAAAATTTTAAAGACGTTAGCATAAAAATATTCTGCTGCAGGTATTGGATCCTGGAAGAATGGGAATGTAATGACCTTAAAGCACCTTTCTGGAGAATTTACCATAACTCTGTTGAAGGCTCTTCCATTCTCTATAAGGGCAAAACCATTCCAATGAACCAGCAAACCATCCTGATCATTCCGCCAAACACCTCTTTTTCCTCGCAGCTCAAATACCCCTTTAACAAAGAAGACGAATCTATAAAAGGCAGGAAGTTTACTGAAAAAGACCACCTGGAGCAACTGGCTGCAAAAGGGAAAGTAGACCAGATGTTCTTCCATTTTTCCCTTGGTTACCCTCTGGACTTTGTACGCAGTGGTATACATGAAATCCAGTTTAACGAAAGAAACAAACTCCCTCTGGAACAAATCAAACAAGCCTGTATCTCAGACACTGTCACCGGCTTCCAGGAAAGTCTGCGAATCAAGCAACTGATAGCCGACTGCCTGCTCCAGCTCCCCGCAGAGATCTGGGATTCAGGAAATATAGACCACCGGATCCTGAAATCCATCAAATTCATGGAGGCCAATTTCAAAAGAAAGATCACCAATGATCAACTGGCCGATGCTGCAAACATGGCTACGAACTCCTTTGCCCGGCTTTTTAAAACTACTACAGGTACAGCTACCCAGCAATACATCTTAAAACTCCGGATACAAGCCTCCTGTAACCTGATGCACCACACCAACAAGTCCCTCGATGAAATCTCGTATGAATGTGGTTTTTCAGATCGTCATCATTTCTCCAAAATCTTTAAAAAG
The DNA here is from genome assembly GCF_032678445.1 of Pedobacter nutrimenti. Classification (GTDB taxonomy): domain Bacteria; phylum Bacteroidota; class Bacteroidia; order Sphingobacteriales; family Sphingobacteriaceae; genus Pedobacter; species Pedobacter nutrimenti_A. The sequence continues at coordinate 143,151 of NZ_JAVTSQ010000012.1, read as the reverse complement.
ATCCTTAAAGTAACCCCTTCAGATTACAAAAAGCAATTAAAAATGGTTTAACCTGCCGGCACTAGTGTATACACTTTATTTTTCTCTGTTTTAAAACTTATCTTGTATTTACCCGGAGCATTGATCTCCTGTAACTTTACACCAGCTGCATTTTCATATTTTCCAGCATCTGTAAATGACATCAGCAGATTTAGCCCATCCTTTTGAAGGACCTTAACCTCCAGTACCTTTACAGGAACAGCCGTTCTCAATACACAATCCCCACCTGCCAGCGAAGTAATCTTTGCCTGCAGCAGTTTACCGCCGGCCCATTTAATGTTCACTTCAAAATTACCCCGGCCTTTAATCCCTTTAATTTCTCCTTCCGGCCAGGCATCAGGCAAAGCCGGCAATAAATTCAGTTCACCGCTGTGGCTTTGCAGCAACATTTCTGTAATACCTGCGGTAGCTCCAAAATTACCATCAATCTGAAAAGGTGGATGTGCATCAAATAAGTTTGGATAGGCACCCCCTCCGCTCATTTGCTCCTTCGTTTTACCAGGATCAATATAATTCAGGCCAGAGAGGATCATCTTATAAGCATGGTTACCATCAAGCAACCGAGCCCACCAGTTGATTTTCCAGGCCATAGACCAGCCAGTACTTTCGTCTCCCCTTTGCAATAGAGATTGTTTGGCTGCCGCCGCAAGCTCAGGTGTTCTGAGCGGAGAAATCTGGTCGCCAGGATACAAACCAAACAAATGAGAAATATGGCGGTGTTTATCATTAGGATCATCCCAATCGTTAAACCATTCCTGCAATTGTCCATAACGTCCGATATGATAAGGATACAGCAGCGGAATCATCTTTTCCAGTTTAGATTTAAACTCCGGATCTGTATTTAAGATTCCTGCACTTTTAACCGTATTGGAAAAAAGTTCTCTGATAATAGCCATATCCATCGTACTGGCCTTGGACAACTGGTATTCTTTTCCTTCAATCTTAACTGTATTTTCTGGAGAAGTAGCGGGATTGGTTACATAATAAGGTGTCTGATTGTCTTTAACCAGCCAGCTCAGCATAAACTGCGCAGCCCCTTTCATTAATGGATAGGCCTTTTCTTTTAAGAATTTCTGGTCTCCTGTAAATTCATAGTGTTGCCAAACATGCTGACAGAACCAGGCCCCCGCCATTGGCCAGGCCGACCATCTTGGCATCCCTTTAGGATCCCAGTCGTAGCCTCCCGCAGGAGAAGTCTTGGCCCAGATATCAGAGTTGTGATGGGCAAGCCACCCCTCTTGTATATTGTAATTTACTTTAGCCGTTTTGGCACCGTTTACCGCCAGTTGCTCCATAAAATTAAAGAGCGGCTCATGGCATTCAGACAAATTGGTATTCTCTGCCAGCCAATAGTTCATTTCTGTATTGATATTGGTGGTATAGTTGCTGCTCCAGGGTGGCTGCACCAGGTCATTCCAGATGCCTTGAAGATTCGTCGCACGAGAATCTTTTCTTGAGCTGGAGATCATCAGATAACGTCCAAACTGATAATAAAGCATTTGCAAGTGCGGATCAGATCCCCCTTTATTTAAACGAATCATCCTTTCATTAACCGGCAATTTTAATGCCTCTGCATTTACAGGGAGATTAAAGCTTACTCTTTTAAACAAACGCTGATAATCGGAAAGATGTGCTTTTTTCATAACCCCATAAGCCTTTCCCGATGCCAAAAGCATATGTTGTCTGGCTTCAACAGCAGGATCTTTTCCTTCCAGCCCTGGCGACTTGTCGATACCATTAAAACTGGTTCCTGAACTGAGGTATAAGGTAACCGCATCTGCACCAGAAACACTCAATGCATTTCCGGATTTTTTCACCGAACCGCCTTCAGGTTTGACGCGCAGATGAATCTCAAAAGTCATACCTTCCCCATTCCAATCATCATATTCTACCTGCTTAGGCTCATAATCACGGTTGGCCACAAATTTTGGTGCTTTCCCTTTTAAAACAAGATCATGATCATTCAAAGCAGTTACCTGATATTTCAATTTACTGGAAAGCCCCGCATTAAACTGAATTGCTCCTCTACGGTCTGCACTAATCCTCACCACCAATATCCGGTCAGGATAACTGATAAAAGTCTCTCTGGTATAAGTTATTCCCGCAATCTTATAACTCACCTTAGCGATCGCCGTATTCAAATCCAAATCCCGTGTATAAGCTGTAGCCGTAGAGTCCTTGAATTTAAAATCCAGGGTCAAATCACCCAACGGCAGATACTTCGCAGAATAAGGTCCCTGCATTTTTTTCCAAAGCTTGGCCGCCTCCTCATATTTACCTTCAAAAACTGCCTTTCTAACTTCCGGAAGTACAGTCGGTCCATTGGGATTGTTCCCGTCGTTTGGACTACCAGACCAGAGTGTATTGTCATTTAACTGCAACCGCTCTTTATTCACCCTTCCAAAAACCATAGCACCCAAGCGACCGTTTCCAAGAGGTAAAGCTTCTTCCCATACACCAGCGGGTTTGGTATACCACATCCTGAGACCAGGATCTGCTTGCTGCCCTACAGCATACGAAGTCCAGAAGAGAACCGCAACTAAAATCGTTTTCTTCTTCATAACGAGTCGTTTTCGATCAGGTAAATGGTTAAGCTCCTTGGACCATGGGCACCAATCACCAGGCTTTGTTCAATATCCGCCGTTTTCGAAGGTCCGGCGATAAAGGATCCAAAGCCCGTACGGCTCACATCTGTTTTTTGATAGGCATGATGCATGGTTGGTACAATTTCTTTCTCTTCCAGTACAATAAACAAATGCTCACAAATAAAAGGCAACAGACGATTCACCATCGCGAGCTCGTCTACCCAGACTGCACTGTTTTCGGCTACACCAAAAGAACCTCTTATATATAAGGTATGTAATAAAGCAAGATCAGTAGCTTTCCAGGCTTTTATTTTCAATCGGTCCTCTTCTGTGCAATCAGTGGCATCGACACAGAACTTATCCTGATCTTCTTCCGCAAACCGCTTCTTTACTTCTTCCAGGTCCTTTACCCGGACCAGCTGTCCGCCGATCTTTGTCAGCACCTGTTCAAATACCACTGCAGGTTCATCATAACGGATCAACCGTTCAAAACCAATTACCGGTAAATCTCTCTGGGTAGGTTGGTTCTCCGCCGCTGCCTGTAAAATACGATCTCTGGAATTCATTAGCTTCTGTTTTTTTGATACCATTCCCCAAAGCTTTCTGCCGGAGGTGCGGGCATATCCCTTTGTTTATACCAGGGGTTAAATCCATTATTCACCAAAAAAGGTGCATATTTCAGTGTCGTTCTACCCATTTTTCCTGAAAAATGGTACAAAGCCGGGCTCGACAATACCGCAGCCATACCCTCCATACCCAGTTTTTTGGAAACCGGAGCATATCCCGCCTGCACAATCACCTGCCTCCATTTGTACAGTTGTTCATGAATATCAATCTTCACCGGACAAACATTACTACAGGAACCACAAAGCGTAGATGCAAAAGGCAAATCCGCATTGGCTTTCATATCCAGGTTTGGATTTAATATAGAACCAATAGGTCCGGCAACTGCAGTATGGTAACTATGACCACCGCTTCTGCGATAAACAGGACAAGTATTAAAACAAGCGGCACAGCGGATACATTTCAGGGAATTCCTGAAATCAGCGCGGCCAAGCTGTCTCGTCCTTCCATTATCTACAATCACCAGGTGCATCTCCTGTCCTTCTCTCGGACGGTGAAAATGGCTTGAATACGTTGTCACCGGCTGTCCGGTGGCACTCCTGGCCAACAGGCGCAGAAAAACACCAAGGTGCTCTGCTTTAGGAATTATTTTTTCAATACCCATACAAGCAATGTGGACATTGGCCGTATGTGCACCCATATCTGCATTCCCTTCATTGGTACAGACTACAAACCCTCCCGTTTCTGCAATCGCAAAATTAACCCCGGTAATGGCCAGTTCTGAAGCGATAAAATAATCCCGAAGGTGCTGTCTTGCCGCCTCCGTTAAATACTGAGGATCATTATTTCCTTTCTCTGTATCCAGAAAATCGTGAAAGGTATCACTCACGTCCTGCTTCTTCAAATGTATAGCAGGTAATACAATATGGCTTGGTGCTTCCTTTCTGAGCTGGACGATACGTTCGCCCAAATCCGTATCTACTACACTAATTCCCTTCTGAATGAGGTATTCGTTAAGGTGACACTCTTCAGTAAGCATACTTTTACTTTTCACAATCCTTTTCAGGTCATGATCTGCAATAATCTGATGCACAATCTTATTATGTTCTTCTCCATCTGCAGCCCAGTGTACACGTATGCCGTTTGCTATGGCTTTTTGCTCAAAACTTTCCAGATAGTGGCTTAAGTTAGAAAGCGTATGATCTTTAATCTGCGATGCCCATTCCCTCAACTGTTCCCATTCCGGTATTCCATGAGCAGCCAGATCTCTTTTTTGCCTGACAAACCATAAAGTTTCATCGTGCCAGTCGGTCCGCTCCTCATCTTTAATAAATTGCGCCGCAGCCTGGGCATGATCTTGTACTTTCATGATAAATGGTGGTTTAAGATTTCTGCGATATGAATAATTTTGACCTTACTTCCCCTGCGTTTTAAAATACCCTCCATATGCATCAAACAGGAAAGGTCTCCGGCTGTAATGTACTCCGCTCCATTTCTTTCATGATCCAGCACCCGGTCTTTTCCCATTTTAACAGAAACAGCTTCCTCGGTTACGCAAAAGGTACCACCAAATCCACAGCACTCATCCTTTCTGTCCAGCTCCACCAATTCCAGCCCTTTCACCATAGACAACAAATGTCCAGGTTTAGAAAAAGGCTCAGCCATGAGCTCTGTCATCTGGGAAAGCTTCAATCCGCGCTGTCCGTGACAACTTTGGTGAAGCCCGACTTTATGAGGAAACGAAGCTTCCAGTTTTTCAATTTTTAAAACATCTACCAGGAATTCCGTCAGTTCATAAACCTTATTCCGGATATCCTGCGCAGCCGCTTCATTTTCTTCTGTATGCAAATGGTCTTTGATGTGCATTACACAACTCCCCGAGGGACAAACAATGTAATCATAGCCCGAAAAATTCTCTACAAACAGGTTATTACAGCCTTTGGTCAGGTGCTCAAAGCCAGAATTGGCCATGGGTTGCCCACAGCAAGTTTGATTTTTAGGATAACTGACCTCCAGCCCAAATTTCTCCAAAAGCTCCAGTGTAGCAATGGCCGCTTTGGGATAAAACTGATCAACATAACAGGGAATAAATAAAGCAACTTTCATATCAACCGTTATTTAAAGCACGGTCCAGGTGTACATAGCCACCGTCTACATGCAACAATTGCCCGGTGGTATGACTGGATCTTTCCGATAGCAAAAACAAGGTCATATTTGCAATCTCCTCCGCAGTGGTCATCCTTTTTCCCAATGGAATCTTGTCTACAATAGATTTCAATTTCTCTTCAGGATTTTCTAAAGTATTGATCCAGGTTTGGTACAAGGGTGTAAAACACTCGGATACGATGACTGCATTCACACGGATGCCATAAGGTAACAATTCTACTGCCCATTCACGGGTCAGCGCATTTCTCGCTCCATTAGAGGCTGCATAACCCGAAGTCCCGCCTTGCCCTGTTTCGGCGGTTTTAGAACCGATATTTACAATTGACCCACCCGATGCCTTTAACGCCGGCAAGGCATATTTAGCCATTAAAAAATAATGGACCACATTTTTATGCAAGCTATCTACAAAATCAGTATAACTGCCATTTTCAAGACCAATACTATCGTTTACGCCAGCATTGTTCACCAGGCCATCTATACGACCAAACTGGCGGATCACTTCATTTACCGCACGTTCACATTCTTTTGGATCTTTTAATTCTGCTTCTATCTGGGCAGCCTTTCCCCCAGCCTGTTCTATTTCCCCAACTACTTTTAAATTATCAGCTTCCTTCCGGCCAATAATTACCGGTATTGCTCCCTCCTGCGCCAGCAGTTTTACAATTCCTTCTCCAATGCCTTTGGCACCACCGGTCACAACAATTATTTTATTCTTTAATTGTAAATCCATTTTATCTGCTTATAATTTATAGAAACGCACTGCATTACCACTCCAGAACTGGTCCTGGTCCTGTTTTGAAAATGACGAAGTATACTCCTCCATCAACCCGGTTACCTGGCCGTATGTTGCTGCCAGCCTGCATACAGGCCAGTCGGAGCCAAACATTACCCTCCCGGTTCCAAATGCCTCAAACACGACATCCAGATAAGGTTTAAAATCCGTTGCTTTCCAGTTGCTCAAATCTGCTTCGGTAACCATACCTGATGCTTTGCAATACAAATTTTCATGCTTGGCCAATGCCTTGATTCCACGACTCCAGTCGCTTATCTTTCCATTTTTAATATCAGGTTTTCCCAGATGATCAAGAACAAAAGGCTGATCCGGAAACTCAGCAACCAAGGTTTCTGCATACTCCAGCTGATCCGAAAGGACCAGAATATCATAAGAATAGCCGTATTTCCCCAGCAGTTCAATCCCTTTTTTAAAGGCCGGGCGCAACATCAATGCCCGGTCTTGCTCTCCCTGCAGAATATGCCTGAAGCCTTTTAATTTATCATATCCCTGGTAACCAGCAAGTTTATCTTCCAGATCTTTTGCCTGTAGATCAACCCATCCCACTACGCCTTTAATAAAGGAATGCTCTTCTGCATTTTTAAGCTGGAACAAGGTCTCCTCGTCCGACTGGTCAGCCTGCACCACTACACACCCCTCAAAACCATAGTGCATCAAAATGGGCAGCAGGTGCTCCGGCATAAAGTCATCCTTCAGAATGCTCTCCTGGTCACTTATCCAGGTATCTCTTTCAGCCTGGTAAATCCAGAAATGCTGATGTGAATCAATTCTTGACATAATTTTTAGCCACTTGCTTAGAAGTACCCAACCCATCTATGCCTAATTCTACCACATCACCATCTTTAAGGTATATCGGAGGATTAAAACCCAAACCTACACCTGCAGGTGTACCGGTAGAGATCACATCGCCAGGAAGTAAGGTCATGAACTGGCTCACATAAGAAATCACAAAGGGTACATCAAAAATAAAGTTTGAAGTATTGCCATCCTGCATCATTTTACCGTTTACACTTAACCAAAGACGAAGGTTATTCACGTCTTTGATCTCGTCCTGTGTAGCCAAAAATGGACCGATAGGTGCAAAGGTATCACAACCTTTTCCTTTATCCCAGGTACCATTCCGTTCGATCTGGAATTCCCTTTCCGAAACATCATTGTGTAAAGCATATCCTGCAACGTAATCCAGTGCTTCCTCTTTTTCTACATAAGAAGCTTTTTTACCAATCACAACTGCCAGCTCCACTTCCCAGTCTGTTTTTACCGAATTTTTGGGAATAGTGATCTGGTCAAACGGACCAGTCAATGCAGTTGTGGATTTCATAAAGATCACCGGCTCCGGAGGAAGCGGTGCATTGGTTTCCTTCGCATGGTCTGCATAATTCAATCCTATACATACAATCTTAGAAGGACGTGCAATTGGCGAGCCTAATCTTTCTCCTTCTGCAATGGCATTCAATTTTCCTTTATGCTCCTGAAGAAACTGCTCCAGGCGTTCTAATCCATTATTTTCAAAAAAGGCCTCGTTATAATCTTCACCAAAAGCAGAAGTATCGTACTTTACATCGTCAATAATTACACCTGGTTTTTCTTTACCCGCAAGGCCCCATCTAATTAACTTCATAATCTAATTCTTTAATTGTTCAATTTTATAAAACCTCCATCAAGAGGATAATCATTTCCTGTAATAAACCCAGATTCATCCGAGCAAAGATATAAAGCTAAGTTAGCTACTTCTTCCGGTTTACCCATCCTGCCTATCGGCTGGCTTTTCGATAACTTCTCAAACATCTCTTCTTCCCGCCCTGCATAGGTTTTAGCAATAAAACCATCTACAAAAGGCGTATGCACCCTGGCCGGAGAAATGCTATTGCACCGGATATGATCGGCCATATAATCCCGGGCAACAGATAAAGTCATGGCATAAATCGCGCCCTTGCTCATAGAATAAGCAAAACGATCTGTAATCCCAACCACCGCAGCAATAGAAGCCATATTCAGGATCACACCGCCACCTGCCTTTTTTAACAGGGGAATTGCCGCATACAAACAGTTATAGGCGCCCTTAACATTCACATTGAATATTTTAACAAAATCCTCCTCACTCGTGGTATCTGCCTTACCAATGTGAGCAATACCTGCATTATTTACCAAAATATCCACACTGCCAATTTGATTAAAAGTTTCCAGCACCTGGTCCTGGCGACTCACATCACAACCATAAGCCACGGCAGAGCCACCAGCAGCCTTAATTTCCTGCACCGTTTCTGATGCACCATCAGCATTCAACTCTATAATATGTACAGCTGCCCCCTGTTTGGCAAAACACAGAGAAATCGCTTTTCCTATTCCGCTTCCACCGCCGGTAATCACCGCCGATTTTCCTTTTAAACTAAACATGATCTATATAATTTATAATGAAACTCCTCTTTTCCATGGGATGAAGTCATCCTGATTTAACAACACTGCTTTAGGAGTTATTTCGCCACTTGCAGCTTTGATACAATATTCCAAAATCTCCTCGCCCATTTGTTCAATGGTTTTTTCACCACGAATAATTGCTCCGGTATCAATATCAATAATATCGCCCATTCTATTGGTAAGCGCTGTATTTGTCGCTATTTTAATAACGGGGCAAACAGGGTTTCCTGTTGGCGTACCTAAACCTGTAGTAAAGAGGATTAATGTGGCACCACTAGCTGCTTTTCCGGTTGTTGCTTCCACATCATTTCCAGGAGTGCAGACCAAGCTTAAACCTGGTTTAGTTGCAGGTTCCGTATAATCCAACACATCTACAACAGGTGAAGTGCCTGCCTTTTTAGCTGCTCCTGTACTTTTGATCGCGTCCGTAATTAAGCCGTCTTTTATATTTCCCGGTGATGGATTCATATGAAATCCTGAACCCACAGCATGTGCTTGCGCATCATATTCCTGCATTAGTTTGATAAACTTATCAGCGGTAGGTTTATCTACACATCTATCGATGATGTTTTGCTCAGCTCCACATAATTCTGGGAATTCTGCCAGCAGAACCTTAGCGCCAAGTGCAACTAATAAATCAGAAGTATAACCAACGGATGGGTTAGCAGAGATACCACTAAAGCCATCGCTACCACCACACTTAACACCAACACAAAGCTGACTTAGTGGAGCAGGACTCCTTTCTATTTTGTTGATCTCCGTTAAACCGGCAAAGGTTTTAAGAATTGCATCTTTGACCAGTTGCTCTTCACTTTGGCTTTGCTGCTGTTCAAAAATTAAGACTTTCTTATTAAAATTAGGATTGCGTTCCTTAATGTCATTTAACAAACTTTGAGTTTGCAAGTGCTGACAACCAAGGCTCAGCACAGTGATACCGGCCACATTTGGATGATCCGCATAAGCAGCTAATAAATTGCTCAATAAATCGGAATCCTGACGTGTACCTCCGCAACCACCCTGGTGATTAAGGAATTTTATACCATCAACATTTTTGAATACTCTGTTTTTGGTTACCTGAGCAGAAGCAAGGTCAGCTACATCAAAAGATTCTATTGACTCACCATCCTGATATGCGCTAAGCAACTGATCCGTAAACTGCTTGTACTTATCGGTTACGTTATAGCCCAAAGTGTTGTACAAGGACTCTTTTATGACATCAAGATTTCTGTTTTCACAAAAAACAGTTGGAATAAACAACCAGTAATTTGCTGTTCCCACTTTACCATCCTGACGGTGATATCCATTGAATGTTCTGTTTTGAAACTTTGATACATCCGGTGCCTGCCATTGATAATTTACATCTCTGTAGGCATAATCCTGAGAAGCATGATGAACATTTTCGGTCGTCATCAGTCCTCCCTGAGGAATAAAAGTAGTGGCTTTACCAACCAAAACCCCATACATTAACACATCCTCACCAATTGCTCTTTCTGTAATAAAGAACTTATGCTTTGCATGTACATCATCCTGTAAATTGAATGTTAAGTTATTCCATTCAATTTTTTGTCCTTTTGGCAAATCCTGCAAGGCTACCAGAACATTATCGTCTGGATGTATTTGCAAGAAACTTTTATTAGTTATTATTGACATTATGCTTTTAATTCAAATATTTTATCCATCATCACCCATTTCTCACCTGGTTTAGAACCCGGTATAGCCTGCTGATATTTCCACATTAATTTTTCCCATTCCTGTACCTTTTCGTTCGAGGCATCCATTGCTCCTTTCTTTTCAAAGCTAAATTTACCATTTACTTCCATAATCATAAACAGCCTATTGCCATATCTGTAAATTTCCATGGCATCAATACCTGCAGAGGTAATACTGTTCTGAATTTCAGGCCATACCTGTTGATGCATGACTTCATATTCTTTGATCAGATCAGGATCATTTACCAGATCAAGCGCTAAACAATATCTTTTCATTTTATATATTTTTCTACGGTTTTTATCTTATGCTCTTTTAACAATCTTGTGTCCGGTTACACCGAACAGGAATACCACTGCGAAGCATATTAATGGCACGATATAACCAACTTGAATATCGGCTAAATCAGTAATATAACCCATTGCTGGTGGCAATAATGCTCCACCTACGATGGACATGATGATCAGACTGCTTCCAAATTTGGTGTCCTTTCCAAGATCTTTGATTCCCAGAGAGAAGATAGTTGGGAACATGATGGACATGAAGAACGCAATGCCAATAACGGCAAATAGTGCTACAGTACCGTGAGATACCATGGCTACCACACACAACAGCATGCTGGCTACTGCATAAATAGCTAGTAAACGTTCTGCTTTTATTAATTTCATCAGGAAAGTACCAAGAACACGTCCGGTTAGAAAGGCCAATCCCATCCCAATACCTGCATAACCGGCTGCCTTTTGCTGATCTATTTCCGCAGCTTTAGTCGCATATAGAATAAAAAAGCTAAACACACAAACCTGGGCGCCTACATAAAAAAACTGCGTAAGAATAGCCCACCTCAGGTGTTTGTGTTTAAGCGCATCCATTAACGTATGGTCGGCTGCTTTGTCGCCAGGCTCCTCTTTTTCAACAATTTCAGGTAATTTCAGAAACACAAAGATGATTGCAATGACAAGAATAATACCCCCCAGTACTAAATAAGGTGTTTTTACCGACGAAGCTTCTGATGCCAAAGCAAATTCCCTTGCCGAAGCAGTCATCTTACTTAATTCGGCATCTGAAATCCCTTTTATTAAAATAATTTTAGCACCAATTATCGGAGCAGTCATTGCTGCAAGCCCATTAAATGACTGTGCAAAATTCAAACGAAAAGTTGCAGTTTCGGGAGGACCAAGTAATGATGCATATGGATTAGCGGCTGTTTCCAGAATGGTCAGTCCACAGGCAATAATAAATAGTGCTCCTAAAAAGAACACATAAGCTTGCGTATTTGCAGCTGGTATGAATAAAAATGATCCTAAAGCAAACAGCCCCAGGCCTAGAATGATCCCTGTTTTATACCCATACTTTTTCATAATGAATCCTGCCGGAAGCGCCATAACGAAGTAAGCGATAAATACAGCAGAGTCGACCAATGATGCTTCTAAAGTACTTAGACTAAAAGACCTTTTTAAATGCGGGATTAGAATTGGATCTAAATTATGAACAAAACCCCACATAAAAAATAGGGAGGTAATCATAATAAATGGGAACAGGTACTTGTTCTTAGACATGTGGTTATTAGGTTATATTTGAAATCAAAGGAAGTTAAAAAATAAATCCGGGTTATGTAAAATCTTACCCAATCATTCAAGCAAATTGACATTTTTAGAGCAAAAAAATGGCGATTAAACAAAATGAATCGATTTCGTAAACCAGAAACGGGTATAAAAATACTATTGCAGTAATGCTGTGGCAGACCACAATACAGGAGCCTGACCATGCAAATCACCTGTTAATCTTTTCCTGTCAAGGTAAAACTGGCGGCTGGTGTTTTTATTGGTTCCCTCGCAAACATCGCGAACATCCCCGTTCGCGTCAATACAACCCACCAGTGCTATCCATGCTTTTCTTGCTGCTGGCGCATAAGTCTTTGCATCCAGCCAGCCTTTTTTCACACCAGTAATCATTGCATAAGTAAACATCCCCGTCGAAGAGCTTTCTTCCCAGGATTCTGCATCATCAACCAACTGCCTCCACATACCATTCGGCGCCTGGTATTTCAATAACGAAGCCATCATCTCTTTATAACCCTTCATAATTCTTGCTCTGTCGGCTTGTTTTGCAGGAAGGGAGCTCAACAACTCCGCCATTCCGGCAGCCATCCAGCCATTTCCCCTACCCCAGTAAAACGGTGCAGTCGGTGCATGATAGAATAAACCATTTGGCTTCTGCAGGGAATCCAGATAAACCACCATCTCTTTCGCTGCCCTGTCCAGGTACTTTTGCTCACCTGTAGCCTGAAAAGCCTGATTTTGGAGCGCAGTGATCATAAACATATCATCAATCCACATTCTGGTCTGCCAGGCCAATCCTTTTTTGTAAAACTCATGAGATTCAGCTACAACCCTTGGGCCTTCTGGAGCACCCCATTGCTTATCTGCAATTCCCTTACCCAAATCGAGGTATTTCTGTTGTTTGGTCTGTATGTATAATTGCAAAGGTACTGAACCAAACACCGCATAATCTACATGGTCAGGCACGGGAATCATCTTCGCTTCTTCTGCAAACAAAGGCTCAAATCTCTTTTCCAGCTGTCCCAGCAATACCTTATTCTGTGTCACCCCCGCAAATTTAAGTGCTCCGTACCAGGTACAGGTTTCAGGATAAGTAATGACCCTTGGCGGACCTGGCTTACCAAAATTGGTATGTGGCGTGGCTATAAAATGATCGGCTATCCGCTGCCCCACTTCCTTCGGGTCAAAACCTTTAGGCCAATTCTTCAAATCTGTTTTATTTTGTGCCAATCCTGCTGAAGAGATCAAAATTGATGCAGCGATCAAAAAATGTTTTACAAATGCTGAATTCATGTTTTACAAATTAAATAATGTAATGAGTGTTGCAATAAAGCCAAATTAACCCAGGCATTATTCTACAGAATTGCCTTATTATTCAGTGGGATTGTCAGTCATCCTTCCAAAGTACTGCCAAAATAATTGAATCATTTGCCTGTTTAATTGAATATCCAATCTTATTTTTAAACTAAACTTAAGAATTAAAACTACATAGCCAAATATATGAGATCCCTAAACATTTATACTGCGGTTTTCGCCGTACTTCTAGGTACCTATGCCTTTAAAACAGCTACTAAATGGCAATCTAAACTTGTCCATATCAAAAGTGATGGAAGCCTGAGCTATACACCCGATGAAAAAGGCAATCAGATCCCAGACTTTAGCTATGTAGGCTACCACCACGGAAATGCCAGAATCCCGGATGTCAAAGTAGTCAAATCCATTGCACCTGATGGCACAAATGACCAGCAGATCATACAGCAGGCCATTGATGAAGTATCAAAACTTCAACCAGACAAAAACGGCATTAGAGGAGCCATTCTGCTGAAAAGAGGAATTTACAAGATTCCAGGTACGCTGCAACTGCAAGCTGGCGGCGTTGTCCTTCGCGGCGAAGGAGACCAAAAAGAAGGTACCTGTCTCATTGCAACGGGCAAAGGTCAACGTTCCTTATTGAAAGTAAACGGCCAGGGAAAACCAGTTCCTGTTGAAAAAACACGCACCAATGTGACCAATAACTATGTGGGTACCGGAAGTTTTTCTGTAAACGTACAGAATGCCAGTCAATTTCGTGCCGGCGACCAGGTGATTTTGTATTATCCGGGAAGCCAGAACTGGGTTTCCGATCTGAAAATGGATCAGATTGAAGCAAGAAAGGGCACCAAGCAGTGGCAAGCCGAAGAATACAACCTGGCTTTTCAGCGCGAGATCAGAAAAATTGAAGGAAACACTCTTTGGCTGGACAATCCAGTTGTAATGGAGATCAATCCAAAATATACTGCAGCTCAAGTATATGCCTATACCTTCCCCGGTCGGATTGCCGAATCAGGCGTAGAAAACATCTATTTCGAATCGGAATTTCAGGGAGATACCGATGAAGATCATGGCTGGACAGCTGTGGACCTCAACAACATCGAAAACGGATGGGTAAGGAACATTACGGCTGTCCATTTCGGATATGCAGCAGTAAGCCTTGGAAGCCAGGCAAAAAACATCACGGTAAAAGACTCCAAATGTTTAGACCCAAAATCGATCATTACCGGCAGCCGAAGATATTCATTCAACAATGACGGTCAGCTCAACCTGTTTATGAATATGGAAACCACCTATGGAAGACACGACTACGTAACCGGAGCAAAAACACTGGGACCTAATGTCTTTTTCAATGGCAAAACCAGACAGTCACAAAGCGATATCGGCCCCCACCACCGCTGGGCAGTAGGTACGCTTTACGACAGTATCGATACCGATGGAGACATTGACATCCAGGATCGTGGTAACTATGGCAGCGGACATGGCTGGTCTGGAGTAACCCAGATCCTTTGGAACTGCAAAGCAAAAAGAGCTGCAGTACAAAGTCCGTGGGTATCCGGTTTAAACTATGTCATTGGTTTACAGGGTCAAAAATACCCAGGCAGATTTACCGACAGACCGGATGGATATTGGGAAGGTCAGAACAAGCAGGATCTAAATCCTTCCTCTCTTTACTTAGCACAACTGGCAGCAAGGAAGAAGTAGATCTAATTCACTCTAATTTACCTGCAAAACCTTACTCCCATTACTTTCCACGTTCTGCATATTCACGGTCTTCAACTGGTATAGATTAACCTCCCCCGCAACATAGTTTTTGGTAACCACAAGATCTTTCCCAGGGGGGATGGTTTCTATTAGTGTAAATGCCCTTCCGTTCCATCTGTACAGCTTATAAACTTTCACGGCCGGGGTTTCGCTCTTTAACCACTTAATATTTAATGCCTGATCAATTACCGCAGCTTTCAAATACTTAGGCCCAAATTCTTTTTCAAATGCATTATTATAGGTCAACGGCAAACTAAACCCACTTTCCAGGTCGCCATTAACCGATTTCACCTTATACTGGTCGCCGTTCTTAGGTTTGGCAATTTCCACATAGTTTGTATTTGATGCCACAAGTCCATTTGCCAAAGGCCTGAATACAGCCTCCCCTGTTTTCTTAAAGTATAGCTGATAACTTGCTACTTCACCTTTACGCAGACTGTCAACAGACCAGACCAGGTGATACGTGGTATCATTGGCTGTTAAAATGCGAAGATCAATGGGCGGTGATAATGTTTTACCAGCATAGTTAAACGATACCATAGCCGTATCAGAATGCCCGCTCTGATCAAAAGAATTGCTTTCCGCAACCACTACATATTGGTACATTTCCCTGGTGCTAAGCGAGCTCAATGTATCCTTCCAAACGTACTGGTTACTTTTATTTTTCAGGATCAGGCCAGAAGCAGCCCTAAAATCGCCCATGTTCTGGCTTCGTTTTTTAACGTAATAACCTCTCGCAAATTCATCCTCATTGCTCCAGCTCACTACAACAGCATCGTTTTTCTGCACTGCTTTTACATTTCCAACAACTGCCGGAATGATGGTAAACTCCGGGTTCACAAAAACAGATGTCGAGGAGTAGACCCTTTCGCTGCTCTCCCCTGCCATATCCAAACGGTAATAAAAAGGCTCATTTGCATCGAATACTTTGTCGACAAACAGCGTATCCTGTGCCCCTAAATTTGCCACAGGCTCATATACCCCAGTCTTTGAACGGCTCCTTTGCACCGTAATATTGCGGATCCAGAAGTTATTGTCGATCTTCCATTTCAAAACAATATTGTTGGTCCCCTTAATATTGGTTACCCTAAACACACTTGCTATAGGCCTTATATCCGGGGCAAATGCATTTGCCCATACACTTTCTGTAGCCACAACAGTGGTATCAACCTTAGCTTTCAGTTGATACTGATAAATCCCGGGATGCTTCCTTAAACTGGTATCCGCAAATTTGTAGTTCTTGCCGGCGGTTATTTTTCTATTGGCAATAACCAATTTCTCACCGTCCAGTCCTTTACGGTACACATTAACAACCACGCTATCGGCCCGAACTGGAAGCAAGGGATTGTAACTTAGGATGATATCACCGCCATCGTAAATTGCTGAAAGTACAGTGGCAGCAGTATCCGTGTTCACCTTTGCTGTCTTTTGCTGCGCAAAAACTGATCCTGCAAAACACATCAAACTGGCGATCATAAAATATTTTATGTTTTTCATATTTCATTATTTAAGAGAAGGTTTAAAACTAAATCCGCTGCCGTTTTTCTCCAGCAACAATTGCGCACCAACATCGAAACTATCTACACAGTAAGATAAATGCGCAGTGATTGCAAATAAAAGCGAACCTTCCAGGGAACCACCAATATATTTCAGGTCAAATTTCCCTTCTGCCCCGCCGGCTAAACCTATCGTACACAGAGAAAGATCATATAAACAAGATGCACTTGCGTATGCTTTCCCACCAATATCTACCTTTAGCTTATCGTTAAAATCTACCAGCACAAAGACATCTATCCCGGCAGAAAAATCAAAGACCGGAATAAACGATCCAACAACCGGAATGCTTTTTAAGTTAGGGCCAGGCAGTTTTGGCAGCTGATCTTTATTTAGCGACTTCATCACATTGATATAAGAGCCTTTCAATCCCTCATTAAATGCATCAGGGAGTTTATTGTATAAGGTAACCCCTAATAATTTATCGGTCATATAGGTCGGCAGTTTACCGATGTAATATCCTAAAGCAATCCCGCTTTTAAAGCCCCCAATCAGGAACGAAGGCAGCGGTGCAGTGATTTGCGCATCGGTGATCGCCCCAACCAAGATAAAGCCTTTACCATCAATTTGAAGATCCATAGAACCGTCCTGAAGGGTTACCGGCCCTAAAACAATGTTGGCGTTATTGAATTGCAGGGAGCCGTTAAATATTCCGGCACCAAAATCAAAGCCAATCTGAAGTGCTCCAAATGGAGTGCTGATATCGCTAAACTGTAGCTTTTTATCACTCGCTTTTACATTCTCAATCGCCCCCTTCACTTGAAAATCAACTAAATTCTGGCCGTCTTTAAAAAGGTTCTTTCCATTGGCTTTAAAGTCATTTGCCTGTCCGGTAAAGGTAAGCAGGCTCCACTTATTGCCTTCCACCACATTGTGTCCTTCTACAATGTCAATGGCTTTTCCGCCCATCTTGATTTTTTGTCCAGACAGGAAATCCATTCTTATCGATCCAGGATGCTTGGTCAGCCGGCCACTTAAGTCTTTAATGGCATCACTAAGGTTGTTTTTGTATACATATACATTCCCTTCAACCAACAACTCATCTGGGGCGATCTGGAATTTAAGTCCTTCAAATTTCACTTTTCCTTCCATTTCTACATCGGTCTGCAATTTCTCTACCGCTAAAACCACCCCATTGTGATCGGCTTTGCTGTCAGATGGATTTTTATAATACCTAAACCTGCCCGTAACATTATTTGGGGCACCCGGAATTTCCAGATCGGTATTGCCAATGAAGGTAAAGAAATCCTGGGCCACCTCAATCCCCTTAACCGTTTGGGAGATCACATTAAAGTAGTTTACTTTGGTAGGTTCAACCAGGATGGTTTTATGCTGACCATCGCTATAGGCGCTTAGCATGTTGATGTTTACAGAAGTCGCGCCTATTCCCGGCAAATCATCAACATAGGCTACAGACTGGCCCGGACTGGTTAAATTGAGCCGGTAATGCGGTTTCTGATCAAATGGGGCCGCAGCATCATAGTTAAGGGTCATCATTGCCCCTGGTGCCAATTTCAATGGGGTTACATTGGCCAAAGTAAGTGCCTCCTGCCCTGTAAGTTTATTTGCACCCAGATCTACAGTCGTCGGCATAATCATCAGGTCTTTCAACATAACCTGCGGCAGATCTGTTTTTAAGCTTCCTTCCAGCACCTTAAAGCCACCTTGGTTCGCATCATAAAGCAATCCTTTTCCTAAGACCGTCCAGCTTTCCAGCGGAATATTGATATTGCCCGTATACTGGTTCCACACAATGTCATTTGGCATCACCTTAAACTGTCCGGCAGGCATTGAACTGGCACCGACCAATGGAATCTGTAAGTTGACATTGGCATCGATATTAAACGCATCCTTATCAAAAAAGCCAGACTTAAATTGTGCACTGAAATTATGAATATTGAAATTGCTCACCCCATACAATGCTTTGAGCTTATATTTGTTAAGAGGAGTAAAACTATTTTCTGCGCCTAAAACATCAACAGCGGAAGGCAAAATTGATGCCCCAAACGTTTGAACTTTATCATCACCGAGAAGGAATTTACCATTGTAATTATAGCTGAAATTAAATGAGGCCAGCTCGGAAGTTACAAAACCGCGGAGTACGCCCAAACCGTTTTTATTTTTAGTGATTTTTAACAATGGATATTGAAAAAATTGATCACTGCCCAATACTTCACAGGAGAATTTGTTAAAAGCCATAACTTTAAACGCATTGGATTGTACGCTGATCTCGTTAGTGGTTGGCACATATATATATTTGAACGTACCATCTGGCATTGTTTTTTTATCTATATATACCAGCACATTTTTAAATGGCAATTGGGCATTACTCAGCGCTGTTTTAAAAGTAGCATTATCAGGTATTTTAACGAATGCGCCGCTAATATTCAATGTAAAAGGTAATGACCCTTCATCCAGCGTATTTATTTCCACCGGGAGCCCCCAGATTTCGGCCTTCATGTCCAGGCTTGTTAAATTAAAGACAACATTGCTTACTGTATTTGGACCCATACCATAACCAAAGACCACCGTTTGTTTTTGGCGTTGATAGGCATCCTCGCCTCCTTTTACCGCATATACATCTATTGGGCTTTGTATGTTCATACCGGTACTATAGTCAAAAAACATAGATTGATTGATGGCACCAGAAAGCACATAATAGCCCTTCTCATCTGTATAAGTATCATTCTGTATCTGCCCATCCTCATTGGTGCCGCTTATGGTATAAACCCTGGCATTTTTCACAGGCTTTTGGGTCTTGGCATCAAGTACGTAACCTACAATGGTTTTTGCCCTTATTAGTTTTATGGGTATTATTTCACCTGTTTTACAGATGGGAATATTTTTGTAATTATCATAAGTGACATAGCCGCTTGCAACGGTACGGATATGAAATTCGTTATCGGGGCTTGCTACTCCGATTTCATTGGTCAAACCAGTTTTAGGATCACTAGGGTAGCAAACATTCAAGCTTGTCCCAACCGAAGTACAGCTTTCGGCCACGGGATTACCGTTCTCATCTACAATTTTAAAGCGTACACGGTGCAGCTTTTCTTTTAATACGATGGTATTTGTACTGGCACCAGCTGGATTGGTCACGATGGTCCAATCCCCATTTGTTTTAATAACCGGAGATAAAGATTCTGCAAAGTAATTGTCTACCGTTGGTACCACCTGCACATTTCGCCAACCGGTCTGGCAGTTTTCAACTGTAAAACTACCAATGGCACTTTTAATAAAGGGGCCATCTCCGATCTTCAGGTTACAGGAAACCGATTGCCCCTTTTCATTGACCACCCTGGCAAAAACACTTCCCCCCGCCGTCATCTCCTGTTCCACACTTTCCGGGTAACGCTGGCCAAGAGCGATATTTTGATGGTCGGCAACTTTTTTGTCCTGAAAACCAGCTTTCATTAAAATAATGGTCCTTTCGTACCCCTCTGGCAAGTCGCCCATCTGGAAATAACCATTCTTGTCGGTTTTATACGTCTCATCTATAATCTTCTTGTTTGTACTCACCGGGTAAGAAATGACATTTACGTAGACTTCAGGGATTCCGATTACATTTCCACCTTGTTTAGCAATGGCCCTTAAATAGATCTCAGGTTTTTTAGGCGCCACGCTAAGCTGTGCTTTTATGGTGACCGGGCTAAAACCAGTGCTGAACATCGGTGACTGGTAGTGTTCGCTTAGGTTGTACGCCTCCGTAATAATAGCAGGTGTTTTATCCCCCTGGTCTGCTTGTTTAGGAGAACTGGGCGGAAATGCGATAAAGCTGGGCTGATAATTTAAATTGCCTTCATAAGGATTTAAGGCTGCCCCAACAAGATGCCGGTGGTTGGCCAACAGATTCTTGATGTGCGCAATACCAAACGTACTGGTCTTTGTCATATCTACAACGGGAAAACCTTCCCGGATTTGCGCAGCATAACTGTCTGCATTGGCCTCTACTGGCATAGTCAGTAAATTGTCTACTATGGTATATGACTTCAGATCGCCAGATCCCTGAACTATACCTGTTATCACCTTGTGCTGATCCAATACCTCTACCGGATAATTGGCCAGAATATTACCAGCCTCCACGGCCTGGTTCTTGATACCTATTCGTGTTTTAACCAATAATTCTGCATTGTAAGCATTTACAAAAACAACTTCGTCCGGCATGGTTATCGTTTTACCCACCTTAGGGAACAGCAATATTTCAGAGGTGGTAAAATATCCATCTTCTATAATTAAAGGACGGATCACGCCGAAATAACTCACCCCACCTTTGCTACCAATAAAACCTAGCTTATAATTATTGATGAAGGTCAGGTTAAAGGTACCGTCTTCTTTCAAGCGGAAATAGTTGGGGGTAATCACCTTGTCGTAATATACTTTTTCATTACCCGGCTGCACATATTTTGTATAATATCCATTCACCGTCTCAGACTTACTCTGTTCAACTTCTTTAAGATCTGAAAGGTTTTTAGGGCTGGAGCTACTGGCCTGAAGGATAGTATACGTAAACTTAACCGCTACATTCTTCAATGGTTTTTCAATTCCTTTCGTCGGGAACCTGCCGCTGGCCGCATAATCTGGATAACTGTCATAATCTACCTTATAATTTACAGTAGTCGGGCTACCTAAACTAGGTCCGTTAAATAAAACGGTACTGGTTACCTTAGGAAACCCCAAGGCTGTATTCACCGGTTGCTCCCCTATTTCTTTAAACCGGTATAAAAACCGGCCGGCAATGGTGCTTTCAATTGGTGCTGGTATTTCAGGGGCTTTTTTAGGGTTTTGGTGATAGGTAAACTGGACCACATTACTTTTGCCCAGGTTTGCAAACCGAACATCTTTTCCTGCGGCATCTTTGCCCCTAACCGTAACCTGCAGGGCATAACTGGCCCCGTCTTCTAACTGGGCAGAAGTTATGGATTTACTCTGGTTAGGATTTTGCGCCGGGTCCCTTAATAAAAACTGGGTGGCCGACTGGCTATGAGAAAACACGACCTGCAATTCCCCTTCCACGGCAATTTTAGGCTCCACATTAAATGGAATTTTGGAGATCACAATATCATAGGTAACCGGGGATGTTAAATTGGTCGGTTTCCAATCTACCTTAATTAAAGGCTGACTTAAATTGTCCATTTGGGTAAACGACTCTCCATTTACGGGCGAAATCATAACCGGTGCAGATGCAAGGGCCTCACCAGGACCAGAAGATGCAATATAATCAAAAGTATGGATCTCACTAAAGCCGTCATTGATAAACGTTCCCTTGCCTGTGGCCTGTACCCTCCATGCATAGCGCTTTCCAATCTTCAATTCAGGATCTGTTTTAGCACGCATATACAATTTTTCACTAAGCGGTATATTCATCAATAATGCACCAGAATTGAATGCCTTAACCGGATCCGAATCTATAGCAGAAAGCTCCACCAGCTGGAGACGATATTTTGTACCTCTTGGTGTATTCCTCGGAATGATCCATTGAAAAACCAGGTTATCGACCGAAGCGGGTACCAGCTTTGCATTGGCATCAGGATAAGTGAGTGTAGGTGGGCTCAGTTTGGCCACCGGCGTGATGTCTGAAGTATTGCTGTACGTAAACACATTGGCGCCACTCACTCCGTTATTTTTAAAGGTCGCTTTTCCTGCCGGATCCACCGCCTTCACCCTCCAGGCATAACTTTTATTCATTTTCAGCGGCGGATCTGATGGCGACAATACGTAAGAAAACCCGTTTAACGTTTTATTGATCAGCGGAAAAGATGCTGAATTTAAAACCTGGTTGGGATCAGAGGAAGGCAACGGCATTTCTGCTACTTGTAAAACATATTGAATGCCTATTGGTACAAACCCCGCATTGATCCAGTTGAAGACAACACTCTGAGGAGTGGTGGCAAAAACAGAAGCAGAAGGGCTAATGAGTATAGGAGGCTCCGGATAGCTGATGCCAATAGAAGTACAGCCCAACGGTGCACTGGAAGAAATCACCTGATTGGTGGCCATATCTACCGCCTGCACACAAAAAGTATAGTTTCCTTCCGGCAAACGGGAGGTCTGTACCAGTTTCACTTTGTCTACCCCATAAACATTCAGCGAATTTAGATCGAAAATATCTTTTAAAGCCAAACCATTGAGTTGCCTGGTTTGGTTGGGGTTTAAAATGATCGGCTGCAGCGGAACGTAATTTGATTTTGTAGAGATCCTGATCCCGTTATCGCCTTCCAATTGTCCTTTCAATTTAATCGTTTTGGTGGTATTGGTTAGGTTTTGAAGGATCAACAGCACTTTTGAGGCATTCGGACCGGCGTAATCGGAATAATAGGGTGAATATGGTGGTATAATGTTCACATTGATATTTACACTTTGCGCCAAAGCCATTTTAGTACTGAAAGAAAGGACCAGTACTAAAAACAAAACTGAAGTTCTTTTAAGACCTTTTATGAAATCGTAGAAATTGCTCATAGCTTTACTTATTAAATTTTAAAAGGAATGGACGATGCCCAGGTTTGACCTGATCTCATTGAAGGAAGGCAGTGTACTATCTTTTGAATTGCTTTTTAAATAGCTCAGGGCTACATTGGCCGCATCCCGCTTGCCAATCTGGTAAGAACCATTCAAATTGAGATTGATGATGTTCCCGGCATCAATCCGGTTGTTCCTTTGCAGCTGATAACTTAATGCCGCATTTAAACCCAACTTGCCTTTATCTAAGGTTTGGTTTACACCAATGGTGGGGCCATAGAAAATGGTCTTCCCAAAGGATACCTCAGCAACGGTATAATTGACATTGGCATTTACACCAAATGATTTTTTGGGTAAATCCAGCTGATAAGAAAAATTGACCGTTCTGCTGTTGGATTTGCTGTTGGGCTTGGTCAGTTCATTGAGGTCTACTAGCGACTGTAAATTCCCGACCAGGATAAATCCATGGACCATGTCCTCATTATTGATGCTATACCTCAGTATGGTACTCAGGTTGTGATTGGTCCTGGATACCCTGAACATATCCAAGACCGGGTTTAGCCCCCGGTCTTGCGTGATCCCGAAATTGGTATATCTCAGGTCGACCCCATAAGCTGGCCTATTAAACGATGCGTTTATTGACCCGATTTTTCGGGTAGAACGGGCCAATTTGTCGTGAAGGATATTGTCATTCTGTAAGCCAAAACTTCCGCTCAGCTGCAACTGTCCTTTCATTAACTTTACCATTCCTTCTGCTGTATAATTTTGCACATCGGTTTCAAAATAATAGGCGCCCATACTTTTATAATCCGGATCTACCCTGCGGTATTTGAGTTTGACATTGTAATTGCTGGCATTATAACCAATACTGGTTTGGGCCGCTGTTAACAGCTGTGTGGAGGCATTCAGGGTAATGATGTCTTTGATAAAGCCTATTTTATCCAGCTTTAGGTTTTTAACCGTATCAGATAATAGGTTGCGGGTATAGATACTCCCTGAAAGGTCAAGATCAACCACAAAATGTTTCAAAAAGCCGAATTTGGAAGAAATGCCCAGCACCATATTTTCTGCAGGTGTTAAGGTTAAACTGCTCGGGGTTGTGCTCAATGAACTGATCTTATCTTTCGCTTTAAGGAAAATAAGATCAACGTGGTTTTGTTCCGTACCCACCCCAAGTTTTACACTATACCCTGTTCTTTGGTATGCTGGTTGCTGGGCCAATGCCAGGGGCTGGTTCAGGTCCTCTTCAATTGCCTTGTTAAACCTACCGTAAATAAAACCGAACCTGAGTTTGCCAGGGTTTAGCTCCAGTCCGCCCCCAAGGAAATTATGCCCCGCCAAAGTAAACGGAGAAAATTCCAGGCTCCTCCAACCGGCATGAAGCGTGGCCCATTTATAGGTCGGGCTAATCCCATATTGATTAAAAGGCTGGGTATAACTGCGCTGCTGGTCGCTCACCACTACAGAAAAAGGGAACGAAATGCCATAAATACTCAGTGTTGGTGCACCGTTAAAAATATAGGAAAAGTCCCTCTGTCTGGCAGGAATACCATTAACACTATACGTACCAACCCCCAGGCCTAGAGATCCACTAAAGGAAATAGGTTTTTGGCTCCCGATCTGACCGAGGTCCTGTGCCAGTACCCGCATCCCCACAAAGGATAACAGCAAAAACATAAAAATGGTGCGTTTCATAAACAGATCACTTTAAGGTTTTGAAGTCTTTATCCCGGATGTTGAGTTTTTGCATTACCTGTGATAGTGGCATCTGTGGAGGTTGCTGCCGGTTGGTGGCACTCAGTACCCCTGTTGAGCTTGGCGGCATGACCACGATCCTTACCTTATCCACGTTTAACCATGTTGTAGTTGCGTTTGCTGATCCAAAGATCCTGACGACTGCAGAATTGGTATTGGTATAGAGCTTATAGGTATAATATTGGACCGTACTGGCCTCCGTGTTGGTATACGACAATTGTACCCATCTCTTTTCTGATCCAAAGGTGGTGATCCTGAAATACACCAGTACGACCCCATTTGTTGCGGCTTGTACCGCAGTTGCGGGAACATTAAAAACGGTTGTGGTATCGCTGTTGGTTAAATTATTTGGGTCCCCATCTAAATTTCTATCCATTTTGAGGATCGTGTTCATACTTGTTGATCCAGGGCTAAACCAGGAATCGAAATAAAATCTGGATATATCTGTGGTTTCGAAAGCAAAAGTACTGGAGCTGCCATCTGCCCCTTTTAAAGAGGTTCCGGTACCCCATCCGCCTGCTGCTTTAGGACCATAGATGGTATAGGTAGAGATATCAATATAAAAATCACCGATAGCCCCGGTAGCCGTTGCTGGTGCCCCTACTCCATTTAAAACAGATGAGCCATTTGTTCCATTGGTGCCATTTGTTCCATTGGTACCGTTGGACCCATTTGTTCCGTTTGCCCCTCTGAGTGAAAATCCATTTTGCCAGTTGTCCAGGCTTTTTGGCCCCCACATCATGGCGGTACCCACACTAATATAAAAATCACCTGGTTTACCCAGACTGTTATCCGGAGTACCAATACCACTATAAATTACCGTACCGTCTGCACCTGCAGGCCCGGTAGGGCCCTGTGCACCCGCTGCCCCCCGAAGTAAGAGAGGCACACCCCATCCATTCGCTACTTTAGGACCATATAACAGATAATTGCCTTTATCTAAATAATAATCTCCAACTGCACCAAGTCCGGTACCGGGCGCACCTGTACCACTTAAAGTTACACTCCCGTTGGTCCCATTTGTTCCGTTAGTGCCATTGGTCCCATTCGTACCATCAGTTCCGTTTGCCCCGTTTGTACCATTCGTTCCATTTGTACCGTTGGTACCCCTAAGAACCGTTGGTGTTCCCCAGCCAGCTGCTGTTTTGGGCCCGTATAGATTGCCTGTGTTCTTATCTAAATAGTAATCTCCGTTTGCGCCAATAGCGGTAACAGGAAGACCAGAACCACTGTAAATGATGCTGCCGTCTTTACCTGCAGCACCTGTAGGACCCTGTGCCCCATTGGCACCCCGCAATAAAACAGGAATTCCCCATCCGGATGCGGCTTTCGGTCCATATAGTAAATAGTTGGTCTTATCTAAGAAATAGTCCCCAATCTTTCCTGTACCCGCAGTTGGGGTACCATTTCCGCTTAAAGTCGTACTTCCGTTTGTACCATTGGTACCGTTCGTGCCATTGGTGCCATTACTGCCGTTCGTTCCATTGGTACCATTGGTTCCGTTAGCTCCTCTCAGAGGCGTTGGTGTCCTCCATCCGGCAGCAACTTTAGGTCCGTACAGGTTCCCTGTTGTTACATCGAGATAATAATCTCCGGCTGCCCCTAATGCAGCAGGGGGAGTTCCGTTTCCGCTATAAATGATACTGCCATTTTGACCTGCAGCACCAACCGGGCCAGCATTGCCTGCTACGCCTTGTGCCCCTGCCGGACCTGCTGGACCTTCCGGGCCTTCTAAACCTTGCTGAGAGCAGGAAGTGATCATGGCACTAAGGCTTAAAAGCATGATAAATAAGTATTGAGCTTTCATAGGAAATAATTTATTACCTGAAGATAAAGTCATGATCCGGCTATCGTTTCAACGGATCGTTGAACAGACAGGAATAATCGTTGAATGAACTTTATAGTGATGGATTGTTGAGCCCGGCCCTGTAAATTACCCTGAATTTGCCTGCTGTAAGCTGACTTGCGGGTGCCAGGTGTATAGGAGAAAGCCCATACAAGGTCCCAGAAAATGTACCTTCTAAAAGATAGGTGTCTTTAGAGATGAACTCAACTTTTGTCAGTACGACGGTGTTTTCCTGTATGGGAACTTCGGCTGTAATGCTTCCCATGTCTTTGTTTTTTGCTGCAGGATAATAGAATATCCCGCTTTCAATCCCATGATCGTTTTTTGTTGACGGGTAACTGCCTGGTACAATCCTGTCGATGGCATGAAAGGAGAGTTCGATCCTGGAACTGTCTTTGGCTCCTGCGGAGATCTGTAATTGCCGGCTTAAAGGTTTATACGTGACCTGGTACCCTTCAGCTTCTTCTGATGGGTAACCTTCCCATAAAACACCATTAATTTTTGCAGAAAAGAACTGAATTGCCATTTTTTCCTGGTCTGCACCACTGTATCTTGTTCTCCCATGGCAGCAGACCAATAAAAACAAGGCGAAAAATCCGATTTTGAACACAGTACTGATCGTTGAGCTTTTTTTCATAAAACCTACATTTACCAGATAAACGTATGCCTAAACACCAGGATTCTAGTGAAATAATCTACCAAATGGCATTAATAATCGTTAAAAGGATCAGGAAAAGACCACCTGTGTGGTGGTACCTTCCATCGTGCTGAAAATGTTCAGTCTTGCCCCGATCATTCCGGTCAGATCTTTAACAATGAGCAACCCGTAGCCGGTCGACTTGCTATTGATATCTACCTCATTGATCAATTCTTCGATTTTTTCTGCCGGGATCATTTCACCATGGTTTAAAATGGAAATGTATTGCTGCTTCTGTGCGTTAACATTTGCCTGGATCGAGATCACGGTTTCGGCAAAAGCATTGTTCACTGCATTTTGCAGCAAATTCCGCAAAATGGTAAACAACAGGTTATAATCACTGTTCACGAACTGATAATCAAGCTTTCCGACTTCTAACTTTAACTTCTTACCCTCTGCCTGACCTTGCAGCAGGCACATCACCTCCGCCAGTAAATGTTGCACATCCACTGCTTCATTATCCAGTTTAAAGTGTTCCATTTGGCTTTTCGACCATAAGAGCAGGTCTTCCATTGTGGCCAGTAAATTAGAAGAAGACAGCAACAGTTCACTCTGGTGTTGTCTCTTACTTTCTTCAGTCATTAAACCAGGCCTGGTATGCTGCAATTTAAGGTAGGTGAACAATTGGCTCACCGGGCTTCTCAGGTCATGGGAAATGATCCCGAATAATTTGGCTTTGGTCTGGTTGGCAGCGATCAGCTGTTCGTTGATGATATCCAGTTGTTTGTTCTTTTTATCCAGCAACAAATTGGCTTTTTGTTTATTTTTAAAGTTTAGGTACACCAGTGAAATTGCGGCAAGCAATAAGAGCGCAGCACCAATCAACACCCACCGGGTCGTTTTTTCCTGCTGCAGCTGGAGGTTTTTGGCGTCATTCTCTTTATTTAACAAACCTATTTTCTGCTGCTTATATTCATTTTGAAAACGGGCCTCCATTTCGGCCAGGTTCAGGGAGATCTTACTTTGATTCAGCGAATCAGAAACCTCGGTGTATTTATTAAGATAGCGCTTTGCCGTTAATTTATCACCCGAAAGGACAGTGACCTCCGTTATCGACTTTAGCAGTTCTGCATACTGCTCCTTATTGTAAACAGCAGAACCATGCTCTGCCAGCTTATAATATTTACCAGCAAGGACATAGTTACCAAGCCCCTTGTAATAATCGCCATAAGAAAGGTTCACCGCAGAGGTCAGCATTTCATTGTTATCCAGCTTTGCCTGCCGGTCTGCTTTATCTATATAAGATTTTGCCGATGGATAGGCCTTGTCCTTCAGGGCCATTCCTCCAAGTTCCAGGCTGGAGGAAACCAGCTCTGACCATTTTCCGGGAGTTTTTTCAGCAGTACGGTGCAAAAGGGCGTAATATTTTAACGCTTCTGTTCTATGGTGGGACAGCACTTCGGCCCTGATCAATTTTCCATAGGCGGTGATATCAAAGATGAGCGACTGTCCCAAATATGGTTTTATCTCGTCCAGATATTGAAGCGCTTTAATCGGCTGTTTTAAATAAATATAAATTTCGCCTATCATCATGAGCTTAACACCATAATCCAGTTTGATTTTCAGGGATTTTGTAGTGTCTACCATTTGTTTGTGCAAGGCCGCACTTTTTAAGAAATTACTCAGTGCGATGCCATAATAAAACTTTTGTTGTTGGTTATATAAGCCCAGGTTAAAATAGATATCACTTTTATTTTTCAGCGTATCTGTGGCCTCTGTAACCTGCTTTAGCTTTTGTGCCGCTTCGTCCGCTTTATCCTGCATGCCCAGATAATGGTAAACGGCAATCAGGTTCCCAAGTGGTTTTAAGCTTTTCTCCACCAGGCCACCTTTCAGTGCCTGGTCGTATGCCTGTTCAAAATGGTCCTTTGCCTGTTTAAAATCCTGCCTATAATAATAACCATATCCGATAGCCTGGTTAAAAAGGAATTTATACCCATAGTCTTCTGGTTTTGTCAGCTTCAATCCTTCATTGCCTGTTTGTACAAGTAAACTCAGGCTTTCGGGCTTGCCTGTAAAAGCGGCAAGCGTAGTTTCACAGATTTTCTTTTTCTCGTTAAGCAATTTGTGGTGCTGGTCCTGCTGACCAAAAGCGTGTGGACAAGAAAGCGCAGACCATAATAACAGCAGGAAAATGGTTAACGTTTTGGAATACATATCATTTCTATTTAAATGTTTGTTTGGCTTCTTTCAGATGGGTCTTGCTTACTGGCAATGTGGTGGTGCCAACCTCTATATTTTTAACATTAAAGCGTTTTACTTTATTGATCGCTACCACATAACTTCTGTGGATCCGCATAAACTTGCCTGCCGGTAAAGATTCCAGAAAGTGCGAGAGCGTGGTCAGCGTTAGATAGACCTTTTTCTCCGTCACAATTTTTGTGTAATCGCCAAAGGCCTCGAGATATATGATTTCGCTGCTGCTGAGTTTTATCGTATTCAGGCCTTCTTTAAAAATGATTTCATCCTGTTTAAAAAGCACATCATAAGCACTGGCTTTTTGTTTAAGCATGGTGAAATCCTGCAGCCTTTGTACGGTGAGGTTAAAGCGATGGGTTTCCAGGGGCTTTAAAATATAATCGAAGATTTTCAGTTCGAAACCATAGGGTGCATATTCCGGAAAAGAGGTAATGATAATGCAGGCAGGCGAATAACTGTCAATTTTATCGAACAATTGCAGTCCGGTTATCCCTGGCATATCCACATCCAGAAATAAAACATCCGGCTGCAGTACCCTGATCATTTCCATTGCCGCTACCGCATTGGAAAAACTTCCCAATAATTTTAAGTGGTTAAAATTTTCCAATTCTGCTTCAACCGTTGTCCTATCCAGATAACTGTCATCAACGACAATACAACTCAAAGTGTTTAACATGACCACCAAGATAGTGATCTGCCCTACCCATGCATAGTAAAAATCGACGGAACCAGATTGGATTACTCCACGGGTTTAAGGGCATGCCACTGGGAAGGTGTACATCCATAAAAGTGCTTAAATTCTTTGATAAAGTGGTTCTGATCGAAGAAGCCATATACATAAACCAGCTCCTGCCATTTCAGGTCCCGCTTTTGGCCGATAAAAGTATTGATGTTGTTAAAACGGACAATCCGGCTAAAGGTTTTAGGGCTGAAACCCACTTTTTCCCTGAACTGGTCCCCCAGCGTGGTTGTCGATATTCTCATACGGCGGCAAAGTTCTTCTATCCTGATCAATCCATTGCTATTCTGAATCTGTTCACAGGCATAAGCAATACTGCTGACATCGGTTTTCGCCGCCATGTCCAGCCGTTTCAGCAGCCATTGCTCTAAGATGGCAACGATCTTGGCAGATGCGCCGGATGCTTCTTTCAGCTGTTCGGTTAATAAATCAATACCTGGAAACAGGAGTCCGACATCAGTAGCCAGATTGGAAAAATGCCGCTGAGGGATACCAAACAATTTGAAAGCACCATAGGGCTTAAATACCACCTGAACAAATGTTTTTGGAAAAACATCAAAACAGCGTCCCTGGTTTAGCATCCCCACAAAACAAAGCGGATAGCCAGAAATGTGAGTAGTTCCCTTTTCCCGGAAGGCGTGGTATTCGTCTAAAATAAACGACATTTCGGTATGGTCTGCGGGGTAAATATCAATTGAAGTAATTCCCTGATGGATCACTCCCGGGCCGACATAGTTATACCCCTGCACATAGGGCTGCAGTGCCGGATGCGGAACAAATGCACGCATGTTTGGTTGGTTATCCATAGAAGACACAGAAATGAACTATATAAAGATAATATTATACCTGAATATCTATAGAAAATTTATAAAATCAGCTTAAATGGAAGTCGCAGATAAAAACACGCCCGGCAAGTAGAGACAATAGGAATGCAATGGTATAAGTTTACGCACTCTTCCCAGTCTGCACCCAAGAAAAACATGATTTCATGATCAAGCCTCAGAATCTGTAAGATCAGCGCGATCAGAAAACATATCTGAATAATCAAAGCGGCTGATTCTTTTAAAAAGATAGGCTTGCTCGGCCATATCCATTGCTTCATAAACACTATTCACTCCAACGCTATATTGTTGTGATTTAAGCTGATTATATAATCGTCTGTTACTTATTGTTTTACCTATAGTAGATGCTGCCTGACGGTACAAGCTTCTTAAATAGGTATAATTGCTTAATTGGTTATATTCTACAATATCGCGGAGCAACATGGCATTATAATATTCCTGTAAATAAGCCAGGCCTACTTGCATGGATGGAAGATTAATGGTCTCGGGATACCCTCCATGAACCAGATATTTAAGAAACAACGCTATTGTTTTGCTTTTACCCGAGCCGTATTCTGAAGGTTTAAAATTGCTGAATTCGCAATATTCTTTAAAAGAAAGAGGTAGTAGTTCTATAGCAATACTCCGCCCCCGTAAAACAGAATTAAGTTCTGTATGCAGAACCGAACTATTGCTACCGGTAAAGAATATTTTTTTTAGACCAGGTTTCGTTGATCCGGTTTAAAAAACGTTCCCAGCCTGGTGCGGCTTGTACTTCATCAAAGAAAAACCAGGCATCTTCCAATTTACTTTCCAGATAGAGTTCTTGCCATGCCTGAAGAATTAAATCAAGCTGATGAGGTTCAAATTGTATACGCTCGTCTTCAAAATTGAAATAGATTATCTGCGTGGGAGATATTCCACGGACGGTTTTTAATTCTTCAATAGCTAAAAACATTGCTGAAGTTTTGCCTACATGACGAGGTCCGATAATCGCCTGTATCTTTTCAAGATCCAGAGACATTCCTGTGTTGCGCACTCTAAGCTCTCTGTAAAGGTTCCTTTCCTGATTTTGAATCAAAATCTCCTTTAAAATCTCTTTCATAATAAATAAAATATACATAATCGTCTTTGCGCGAAAGACGATTATTCAATAATTTAGTAAAATACCTACTCCAATATCTGATAAAAAAATCACCCTATTTACTACCTTAGAACAAAATAAATAGGCAATGAAGCTTGAAAAGCTATTAGAAAAAATTTCTTTAGAGGAGTACCGAAAATTTATCCTTTTATACAGCGATAAAAGTCCGGAATTTAAAACGGAGCTTGAAGTATATTTTGCTGATAAAGATGAAAATACAGATCTCGGTAAAAAGTATAGCGAATGGATCAAAAAAACTATTCGTAAGTATGAGAACAGAGGCTTTATCACTTATAAAGATAGCAGATCCCTCGCAGGTGATTTACAAAACATTATTAATACGGGCTTTGAGTTAGTTGAAAAACGCAATTTTTTAGATGCATTTGAGCTGGCTAAGGTGGCTTTAAAAGAGACGATGGAAGTGATCACTTATTGCGATGATTCCTCGGGCAGCATTGGTGACACCATCAGTTTTTGTATTGAATTGCTTGAGCAGATAGCTATAAATCCCGATACTGGTATTCCTTTAAAAGAGCAACTTTTCTTTTATTTGGAAAAGGCCTTGAAGGAGGATATTTATTTTGACTACGGTGATTTTGGCTACGACTTAATACCTGTGTTTGAGCTGTTGTCTGTTAAATTAGGCCAGACCAAAATATTTCTAAAATACATCGACAACGAACTCTCAAAACCTGAACAACCTCATTCAGATTACAAAAAGAACTTCTACAAAGTCAAAAAGATTGAATTTTTAACCTCCATAGAAAGGTATGATGAAGCAGAAAAGCTAATTACCCAAAATTTAGATATTGTTGAAGTAAGGCAAGAAGTAATTAATAAGGCTATTCATTCAGAGGATTATATCCAAGCAAAAACACTGATTGACGACGGGATAAAAATCGCTATCGAAAAAAATCATCCTGGCACAGTTTCCAGCTGGCATAAAGAGCTGTTGCGCATCGCGTTCCTCGAAAAAGACGTAGCGACTATAAGACACCATAGTAAATACTTTGCCTTTGACAGAGGCTTTAATAAGGAATATTACCAAATATGGAAAGGAACTTATTTACCCCACGAATGGAAGGAAGTCATCGAAGTATATATCCAGGAGACGATCTCATTTACCACCGATATCTATGAAAAGAATAAGAAAAGAGGTTGGACAGGGCAAAGTATGCTTGCATTGCTATCTACAGTAACCTCA
Source organism: Pedobacter nutrimenti (assembly GCF_032678445.1). Taxonomy (GTDB): domain Bacteria; phylum Bacteroidota; class Bacteroidia; order Sphingobacteriales; family Sphingobacteriaceae; genus Pedobacter; species Pedobacter nutrimenti_A. Next base: position 109,830 of record NZ_JAVTSQ010000012.1, on the reverse strand, counting down.
ATTTATATCGAAGAGAAATATCTAGACAGACTATTGGTATTGGTTAAGCAGGAAGAAGAACTGGACTATATTTTATTTTACCATGAAGTTTTACTTAAAGACTACCCATCAGAGCTTTTAGAGGTCTATCTGCCCGCAATTAAGGTGGCTGCAGAGCAAACCAGCGATCGTAAGAAATACAAAGACTTTGTGAAAAAATTGAAAAAGATCATCAAAGACATCCCTCAGGGACAGGAAGCCATATTGGATATTGCAAAAGAAATGAAAAAAACCTATGCCAGGCGTCCGGCAATGGTAGAAGAACTCACTAAACTAATTGCAGAAACTTCAGCTTAAAAAAAACATGACATCATTGAAGCAGTTGAGGCCTCTTTTTACAGGTATGGTCAGATTATGTTACAGCGGTGCTAATCAATAGCTACGGCATACCATCCTTGGGGGAAAGTGGGTGCAGGTTCGCAAAAAGTACCTGTTTTGCGAACCTGGTATGGGGTTTCTGCGAAGAAGCTGCGAAGACGCTATTTTGAAAATATGGCGAAATACAGGTATGCACCCAGAAAAAAAGAATGTGTGTCTGAGAGAATGCCTTTTGAGGTTTGCGAGCTTTTCCAGCTCGCCTAACATCAGGCAGCATTCGACCAGACCACATTCTTTTTTTATTCTCCCAGCTAACCCCTATCCAACTTACAAAACTACAACTTCGCTTTCCTATTCAGTGCTTCCAGATAATAGTAATCTCCATAAGACAAAGGAACATCGACTTCACTGTTAGAAGGTTTAGATCCTGTACTGTGCAATAAGATAAACCCTTTTGCAGTTCCTGCGGGCGCAATATAATCCGTACTTAAACTGTACAAGATCTTATCCGCTTTCTTCAAATAATCAACTTTATTGGCCTTACTATACCCACTAAGCTCATACAATGCAGAAGAAATCACCGCAGCAGCAGAAGCATCCCTTGGCTCATTCGGAATACCAGGTGCATTAAAATCCCAGTACGGAACCAAATCCTTCGGCATATTTGGATGGCTAAAAATATAATGCGCAATATGTTCCGCCTGCTTCAAATAAGCCAGGTTGTGGGTATAGCGGTAACACATGGTATACCCATATAAACCCCAGGCCTGTCCCCTGGCCCAGGCAGATGCATCACTATATCCCTGATGCGTAGTCCTCTTCAAAACAGCCCCCGTATTCGGATCGTAATCCACCACATGATAAGAACTATAATCTGCCCGGAAATGATTTTTCATCGTTGTATTCGCATGACTCACCGCAATTTTGTAAAAAGAAGAATCGCCGGTCAACCTTGTCGCTTCAAACAACAACTCCAGGTTCAGCATATTGTCAATAATGGTTGGATTCACCCATTTGTCCCGGCTGTGGTCCCAGGAACGGATCACCCCGGTTTTGGGATTAAAACGCGTAGACAGCGTTTTCGCAGATTCAATCAGGACCTCCTTGTAATGTGCATCCTTAGTCAGCTGATATCCTGTTCCCACACTACAATACACTTTAAAGCCCATATCATGGGTTGTACCGTTATCTTTTTCCTTTTCAATAGATGCCGTAAACTGCTTCGCCTCTGCCATTCTCTTTGCAGAATGATCATTTTCATACAAGTACCACAACACCCCGGGAAAGAAACCACTGGTCCAGTCTTTTGAAGCCACCAGCTTCAATTCCCCCTTTTCCAATGTCCTGGGCGACACCAGACTGGTATTCTTGTTCGCTGCCACTTCTTTCAGCATCAGGTCCGTTTGCAATTCGGCATGCTGAAAGGCTTTTTTTACATTTACTTTTTGTGCATCTGAGGAATTCACCCCTCCTATAAACAAGCCCGCTGCAAGCGTGGCGATATATATATTCTTCATCCTGTTCTTTATTTGGTCATTTGTTTAAAGGTAACTTTTCCAATGGTATTTGGCATACCCTTTTGAGCAGCGGCAATCTGGCCTTTAATCCCGCCATCCCTTTGCTTCTCTACACGTATCTCCCGGAAAGAATATTGTCCCTTTTCATAGTTATAACTTTCCCCGTCATCATCATACAACATATAATGACCAGGTTGCTCTCCGTAATACCTGATTTCCAGGTCCGTTTTTTCCTTCGCCCCAGGTACATGCAATCTTGGCTGCATCATAGGAATCACTGCCCCATCCTTCACATAGACGGGAATCTTATTCAAGCCTGGCGTTACTGTAATCACCTCACCATTGCCAACATAGGCACCGGTAAAGAAGTCGTACCATTTTCCTTTGGGAAGAATCACTTGTCTGGTGGTTTGCCCGGCAAATAAAGGTGCCACCAATAAACTTTCTCCAGCCATATACTGGTCCTTGATTTCCTTACTCACTGCTTCGGCATATGGGTTTTCTTCCAGATTGGTATTCCCCTTTACTTTCACTACTCCAGTAGAGAAGCCTTCCTCTAACGACATGCCCCTAAAAGGCGGCATACCTTCAAAATGATACTTTGCAAACTCCGAATACCAGTAAGGCAACATTTGCATCCGCAACAAGGCCATTTCTTTTACCTGCTCAGCCACTTCCGGGAAAGACCAGGGTTTGGTACTGCTGGACCAGGCATTAATCATCGCCATAGGCGAAAAAACAACGGTCTGCATTCTCCGGAGCCATTCTTCTGGTGTTTTAGAGGCCCTCACTTCCGGCGTCCACAATACCCCGGAGTATCCGCTGTTGATCAACGCTGTAATGAAATCTTCATGATTATAATAATCATCATAAATCACATAAGGAAAAGCATTGGCACCGCCATTAGAAGCCCTCACCAATCCATAAGTCCTTTTATTGAGCTTTCTGAACATTTCTGTACTGTAGCGCTGCATCAGCACACCATAGGTTTGACGCATTTGCTCAGCACTCATTCCCGATGGAAAAGTCGCTACATCCGGCCACAGATAATGATCATAACCATCCACCTCATCAATCTTATAACCACTTACCCCCAGGCTAACCTGGTCCTGCTGCATCTGGCCAAACAAAATATCCCTGGCTTGCGGCGTCAGTAAATCAGGCACTACGCCATTCCAAACCGTATGAGAGCCCGTATAAGGCAATATATTTTTATAAAAAGGCGCATCTGGCGAAACATAAGGGTTAGTCCACAAATTGATCCGCACACCTTTATCCAGCATGGTCTTTACAAAAGTTTTAGGATCAGGATAACGCCCTTTGTCCCACTCAAAGGTGCAGGGATAAGCTTTACTCTGCCAGCCGGGTTCCAGCCCAACAAAGTCCAGCGGATAGCCATTCTTTTCAAATTCGCTTACTTCCTTTTCTACATCTGCCGCGGTAGATAGTGTTTTTACACGCTGCGTAAATCCAAGGCCCCATCTTGGCGGTAATGGCCCTCCCCCCATAAAAAGGTTATAACGCTTAATGGCGTCTATAGGCTTAGGTCCGGTAAAAACAAAGAATTCCAATCCCTCAGCTGCCACCAAAATTTCTACTGCATCAGAATAAGGCCTGGAAGACCAGCTCTTATCTGTATTCCGGTCTTTAGGTACAGCAGGCGTTTCACTGTCCTTACGCACAGCAGAACCCACATACATATTGATATAACGGGCTGTATTGATAAAAACCCCATAACCCTTAGAAGACACATAAAAAGGCACCGGGGCATGTGTACGCCCATTGTCTTTACCGCCAAAATGATCTACGTGCAATTGCAGGACCTTTCCCCGCTGGTGAATGGTCTGGAAGTTGAGCCCAAGACCATAAATCTGCTCCCCTTTTTCCAGAGGAAAACGCAAATACGTCTTTCCGTCTATGATTTGGGTATGGATGGCCTCTTTAGCTATAGGAAAATCTACAGAAGGAAGTTTAGAAAGTGCGCTTGCATTAGCGGTTGCTCCAGAGGCTTTGATCAGGTCATAGGCTTCGGGCTTTCCAGCTATCCCCCTCCACACACCAGGTTCTACTTCATTCCAGTTCAATCCCTGCGCATGAACAGCCGCACAAGGACTGATGCATAAAAAAACAATTAGTAATCTACGGCGAATGCTCCACATGAAAAATACAGTTTAAATCTCAAAGAAAGGACTTCCCCTTTATGATTTTTAAACAATATACGCCAGTCATTCAACTATATTGGCATTTGACCGGAAGCTTTTGTTCCTTTTTAGCTGTTGATATAACTTTCCAAAGCGTTGATGGTATGCTTCTGATCTTCAATAATGAACTTCACCACATCTCCGATGGATACCATGCCCGCAATCAGGCCTTCGTGCACCACAGGCAAATGCCTGATGTGCCTGTCGGTCATGGTCTGCATGCAGGATTCTATAGAATCCTGGTATTTTACAGTAACCGGATCAGAGGTCATCACCTCAGAAATCAGGGTATCCTGTGAAGATTTTCCGTGCAGAATGATCTTTCTGGCATAATCGCGTTCGGTAAAAATACCCTGAAGTTTTTGTCCATCCAAAATAAGCAAGGCACTGATGTTTTTTTCCATCATGACTTTGAGGGCTTCTAACACAGAAATTTCCGCAGGAACTGAGTAAACTTCTGCTGATTTGGTACTGAGTAACTGTTGAACTGTCTTCATATGCCTGGAATTTGATATTAAATTTAATAAAAAAATAATTCAATTCAAAATCCGAAAGGCCTACAAAATATTGACGATCAATCGCTTTACACCATCAAAATCTTCCTATTTTTTAGAATTCGAATATTTCTTCGGTGTAATTCCAAACTGTTTCTGAAAACTTCTCGTAAACTGGGCCAGGGAATTAAAACCAATCATTGTCGCAATTTTATAGATCTTATAATCGCTAAAGTAAAATGAAATCTTTATTTTTCATGCCGGTCTACCGGCAACCTTTCTTCCCGGTTGGCAATATCCCAGGCATCATCAAAAACAAGCCCCAGCCTTTTGGTCATGAGCCCATAATTGATTTTATCAGGCGTATCGGTAAACTTGTGATAATCTTCATTAATTCCATCAAAAAAGAAAACAATAGGGATGTTGTTCTTTGCGAAATTATAATGATCTGAACGGTAATAGATCTTTTCCGGATCTGAAGGATCATTGTATTTATAATCTAATTTCAGTTTTGCAAAAACATTATTGTTGTTTTCATTAATAGGACGCAATGCAGAACTCAGTTTATTGTCGCCAATAATGTAGATATAGTTGCTGTCTATCGGAGTATGTAAAGTATCTACCCGGCCAATCATATCTGTGTTTAAGTCTGCAACCGTATTGCCCAGCGGATATACAGGATGCGAGGTATAATAGTCTGATCCCCATAACCCTTCCTCTTCTCCGGAAACATTCAGAAAAAGAATACTGCGTCGCGGTCCTTTCCCCCTGGCTTTTGCCTTAGCGAAAGCGCCTGCAAGCTCCAACACCGATGCTGTTCCCGAAGCATTGTCATCCGCACCAAAATAAATCTTTCCTTCCCGGATTCCAAGATGATCATAATGTGCAGATACAATAAGCAATTCCTCCTTTTTATCGGTTCCTGGCAGATAACCCAAAACATTGCTGGATTGCAGGCTTTCATGGTGCATGAGCTGTACGACAGAGATAGAAAGTGTTTTGTGAAAGTCAACTGGGGCCTCCTGACCTGCTTTCCGCATCAAATACTCATATTGATCCCCAGCGATGGCTTTCGCAATGGCTGGAGAGATAAAATATACATTTGTAACCGCTTTTGTCGTACGACTCTCCTCTGCAGGCCGGATAGAGATAGAGCCTGCAAACTTGTTCTGAGCGGTAGAAAAGGTAGAGTCAATTATAAATACGGCCTTTGCCCCTGCTTTAGCTGCTACTACTGCCCGTAATTTGGCACCTGCGCTAGAGTTGCCCCATCGCGTTAGCTGAGGTGTACTGGGTGCTCCGGCCAGCACCAATAAAATCTTCCCCCTTGCATCTATACCCGCCAAATTATTGAATAAGGAATCCGTAATACCGTAACCTCCCCAAATCACTTCTGAAGCAATAACTTTTTCTTGTTTATTCAAGGTCAATGGAAAAGTAAAATCAGCATGATATTTAAATTCCTGGCCATTAACCTTGATCACACTGTACTCCACACTATCTTTGATCAAAGGATAGTTTTGAAAATAGCTTCCATGGTTTCCCGGGGCTAGTCCAATCTGTTTATAATAATCGGCTATAAATCCGGCTGCCTTTACTTGTCCTCTGGTTCCGGTTTCACGGCCTTCCATTTCTGCTCCCGCGAGGATATAGAGATTCTTTTTCAGGTTATCGGTGTTTATCAACCTGGCCATCGTTTGTTTATCCTGAGCGGATAACGAAGAAATACTTAAAAGGCATGCCATAATGCCACAAATTACTTTCATAGGAGGAATTTTATTTGATGGACACAGGTACAGACGCTTTTTCCCAGTTTAGAGAAAAACCTTTTGAATTGATTTTATAAACAAGGTTTTCCTGGATATCTTTTAATGCCTTCGGACTAACCTCTACCCGCAACTGATCTTTAGCTTCATCATATTTGAAGGCACCCCATTGTTTGGGCTCTTTGTTAAAAACAGCTGTCCAGGTCATATTTTCTTTTGGAATGAGAAAAAAACTATACTTTCCAGCTGGAAGCAGTTTTCCCTGCACCTTAATATCCTGATCCGTTTCAAACGTTGTTGCTTCATTTGCTCCTGCCCGCCACACCTGATTATAGGGCACCAGTTCTCCCCATATTCTACGTCCCTTCACAGATGGACTGCTGTAATTAATGATAATTTTTGCCTGTTTAATTTTCCCTGATACGGTTTCAGGTGGACTTACACGTGGTTTAGCGCTTTGTGCAAATGCACTTACGGAAACAAAGCCTACGGCGAGGATTGATACTACACTTTTCATGATGCGCATACTTTTTGTTTTTGAATGAAAATCTCCTGAATTTTTAGATGGAGCCTAAACAAAATTACAAGTAAACTCAGGGCTTAACTTGTACAATTCTACACTTATTCTGTACGTTCAGACCAGTTTTTTTCAACATCAAACGGTACTAGAAAGAGCTTAGGTATATTTTTTTCGGTATTCGGACGGGCTCAGGCCTTTGTATTTTTTAAAGATCCTGTGCAAATGACTTTCATCGGTAAAGTTAAGTTCATTGGCAATTTCATTGATCCGCATGTCGCTATGTAAAAGCCTCGTTTCTATCAACCTCAGTTTATAGTTTGAGATGTATTGTTGCAGGGTCTCACCGGTTTGCTTTTTAAAATACCGACCCAGGTAAGTCAATGAAATGCCAAAGGTCTGGCTAATAGTTTCCGATCTTAATTTTCTCTGTTCAAATATATTCTGTTGAATATAATGCAGGATGTCGAGCACCGCTTCTCCTGTATTTTCTTTGACATTTTTCGGAAGTTTCAGTGCAATATTCCTTGCCACCACCAATATCAGTGTATTTACAATCTGTTGTATGATCTTTACATGGTAAATCTGTAAAAAGGTATGCTCATTAAAAATGGCCTGTACTAAGGAGGCGATCAAGGGTTTATCTACTTTATTCTTCAAGATACAGCCTGGACGGTGGCTTGCATTTTGGAGAATGTACTCCATACGCTGCACCCAGTCATTTTCTTTGCTGTTTTTGGGTCTGATATAAATATCATTGAAACTCAAAAAAAAGAAAGTAGTCTTTTCCTCTACGATAAAAGAATAGCTATCCTCCGGGGTGATTAAAAAGAGGTTCCCTTTCCGGTAATTAAAATCATATTGGTTGATGTACTGTACGCCGGTCCCATCCACAATATAAATGAGCTTAAAAAAATTATTCCTGTACACTGCTTTAGGGAACTCCTTCACTTCCTTAAAGTCAATTTCAAAAGGCTGATACAAATTCTCTTTTACCATAAGCATAAAGTTAATTAAAGGGGCTGAAAATCAAATGGCCGTTAACCTTCATTAAGTTCACTGGAATGTTCTATTTTTTTAGATTTGAATATACTTGCGCCAAAACGATACGTAAAAGTCAAGCTCGCCCTGGCACTTGTTGTCCTGCGCTCAAAATCCAGTAAAACAGCCTCACTCTCTCTTAAAAAACCCCATTTTCGGGTATTAAATATATCTCTGCTATTTAGAGTTAAGGTTGCATTCTTATGCAGTATATTTAGTTTAGCACCTGCATCTATCCCATAGATGGCATGATTGCTGTCGGGCGCAGTCTTATCTGGGGCATGATAGTCTGCACGAACCTGTAAAGAGAGATCCTTACCAATGGCAATGTTATTGGTGATGTTCGTATTCCAGCTTAATCCACTGCTTTGATCAATTCCATACTGCTGAGCCGCTTCCGTTTTATTTTGATATATATTGGCATTTGCCGTAAAATCCCATCCCTTTACCAGGTTAAAACGGCTAATCAACTCCAACCCACTTGTATAAGCATGAGGTATGTTTTGTGAAATGGTGGTAATTACACCATTTACAGGGGCAGTTTCTATATGTCTGATCAAATCCTTTGTACGACGATGATACAGACCTGAGCTTAGCGTAACCGTCTTCCAGTGTTTGGTATAGCTCAATTCAAATAAATGAATATCCTCCGGCAACAAATTGGGATTGCCGGTATCATAATTCACCGGATCAGAAATATCAACCAAAGGATTTAAATTACGCATCGTTGGTCGTGTTACCCGACGGGAATAACTGAATTGCAGCAGCTGTTCACCATTTAATTTTTGTCCCATGGTGACGCTTGGATAGATCCTGTTGTTGGTTACTTTTATGGGTGTGCTGTATTTCATATTTCCGGAGTCATACCCATTCACAGATGCAGTCTGACTGGCTGCCTCGCCCCTCAGGCCAATCTGATAACTGAAATTTTTAATTTGGTTTGAATAGTTGAAATAAAGGGCATGGATCTGGTTCTTACTGTTATAGGTATTGGTGAATGGATAATTGGGCTCATAGCCGGTCGTATCACTGAAATTGTAAGAAAGCTGGCCCCTGTAATCTAACCGGATCTGACTGCGGTAGCCTGCCTCAACTTTTCCTGCCTGGCCAACAGGCAAGGTAAAATCGGCTTTTATATTGTAATAATGATTGCGATTGTTGTTTTCGTTGTCGAGAATTGCCGGTTTTTTTTGAACTATTTGTCCATTTACAGCATAGACATCAGAGAGAAGACTTTGAAAATTATCATTGATACCATAGGCATATCCAGCACTCAATACCAGCTCCTCACCGGGTTTACGAAACGTTTTGGTAAAATCTAAATTTAAATCGTAATTGTTTCCAGTTCCTTTGGTAAGATTATGATGTTGGCTAAGCTGAAGAGGTAAATTAGAAGCATTCAACAGATCAATGTTTAAAACCTCGTTCCTGTCCATTTTCAATGAGTTATAACCTCCGGATACACTAAACACACTTTTATCTGTCAGATAGTAATCGATACCAACCTTTATATTATGTCCTTTATTTATGGTTTTGGAAGGAAATGTTTCATTGGAAAAAGCCACAGAATCTGCTGGTCTTAGATAGGATATGTTTTGATGGCCGTTGCTCATCGTGGTAATGTTCCGGTAGCTATAATTTCCATACACATTTACTTTATTGTTTTGGAAACTCAGACTTGCATTGCCACTGTAATTATCTCTGGTACCAGCCGTTGCTTCCACGGTGCCAATCAACCCCAGCTTTTTGTTTTTCTTAAATACAATATTAATAATCCCGGATTCTCCTTCGGCATCGTATTTTGCTGATGGGTTGGTGATCACTTCAATACTTTCGATGGAGCTGGCCGGCAAGGACTGAAGCGTCTGGGTGATATTACCCCCTGCAATCAGTGATGGCTTGCCATCTATCAAAATGTTGATATTTGAAGATCCTCTTAAACTTACATTCCCAGTTGCATCCACCGATACCGTTGGTATATTTTGGAGCAGGTCTGTCGCCGAACCACCTTTGCTCACCAAGCTCTGTTCTACCGAAAACTTCTTCTTATCCAGGCCTATTTGCGTATGATCGGATGAACCGATAATGGTCACTTCAGACAATAAACTTCCTTTTCCTGGTTTGATCAGGATGTCGCCAAAGTTGACGGTCCTGCCAGAAGAAGAGATCACTACACTATCCTTAACAATGGGCAGGTAACCTACATAGCTAATTTTGCATTTAAATAGGCCATCAAGTAATCTATCCATTGAAAAATGTCCAATTGTATCTGTCTGGACAACTTTCACTACCGTGTTTGTGTGCTTATCCAGCAAAATAACAGAAGCAAAAGGTATGCTTTCCAGGGTCGTGGCATCTTTTACAACACCATTTATCTTCCCATTATTTTGCGCTGACGCGCAAAAAACAATCCCCAGTAAAAACAGAACAATTAGACTTGATTTAATTTTATTTAGGCCCACGATATGCTGTATCTTTTATACAACAAATTTATACAGGTGGTCCTCCTATAATCTTGTACTTTCTTTCACTAATTCTGTATTTTACGAAGAAGGCTTAGTTTTTTAGGTGCCATGCTTTAGGCTTGGTAAAAGCCCGAAATCCCTGATGCGATAAACTGACCCCAATTCCCGAGTGCTTTCTACCGCTCCAGGGCAATCCTGCACTGACCCGGTCACAACAATTCCAATAACCGCTGCCACTGTCTATTTGTGAAAGGATACGTGTTGCCCTATCCAAGGTATTGCTATAAACAGATGCCGTCAATCCGTAAGCTGTATCCTGCATCAGCTTAAGTGCCTCTTCATCATCTTTAACCTTCATAATACCAATAATAGGCCCAAAGCTCTCTTCCTGCATCACCTTCATCTTGTTGCTCACATTGGTCAGTATGGTTGGTTCAAAATAGTATCCGGGGCCTTGCTGAACATGACCGCCCAGTACCAGGCTAGCCCCGTTCGCTACGGCTTCTCTTACCTGCCCTTCCAGTACCGCCAGTTGTGGTTTTCGCGTTAATGCCCCAAAATAAACACCATCTTCTGTCGGAAGCCCTGATTTCCAGGATTTCACCTCCCGGACAAAAGCAGCTACATATTCGTCGTACACTTTTTCATGCACATAGATCCGCTCCACAGAACAACAACTTTGCCCATTATTGTAAAAAGCACCATCTGCTGTTCCCGCGGCTACCGCAGCAATATCCTTTACATCATCGGTTACGTATAAGGGATCCTTCCCTCCCAGCTCCAACTGACAGGGAACCATCTTCCAAGCCACCCTTTCATAGATGTGCTGCCCGGTTTTATAAGACCCGGTAAAGAAAAAACCATTAAAATCCATATCCAATAAGAGTTCCCCCGTTTGTCCTGTTCCAAGCGCAACCATAAAAACATCTTCAGGAATGCCCGCTGCTTTGAGTAAACGTTCTATTTCCAGTCCGGTAAGCGCAGCATATTCAGAGGGCTTGTAAAGTACTGCATTTCCAGCCAGCAAGGCAGGAATAAATACATTGACCCCTACCAGATAGGGATAATTCCAGGCAGAGATGTTGCAAACAACCCCTAATGGTTCATAAGAGATCTTTTCCTGCATATCTCCTGTATCGCTTACCATTTCTTCTGAAAGATATTTTGCTGCATGGACCAGCATCCATTTGATCCTTGTTCTTGCACCATTGATCTCATTCCTGGACTGCTGTAAAGGTTTGCCTGTTTCTGCGGTCAGTATAGCTGCAAGTTTTTCTTTTTCTGTATCCAGCAGATCAAAAAAACGTGTCACCACCGCTAAACGTTCCTCAAGCGTCCGCTTCGCCCAGCTCACCTGACCAGCCTTCAGCAATTCATGTTTCTTTTCGAGGGAAAGATGATCATCTTCCTCCAACACTGCAATAATTTCTTCCGTAGCCGGATTGATTACATTCATTTCTTTGATTCTTTTATAGCTTTAATAAACCTTTCTTTGATTTTTTGTGACAGCGGATTACGCTCTTTCTCCTGCATTCTTTCCGGATGCCACTGCACCGCCAGCATAAATGCTTTATTGCTTTTGTCTTTAAACTCCAATGCTTCGATAATGGGCTTTTCTCCCTCAGAATAAGCACTGATCATTAAATTGGCACCAAGATGATCCGGATGGACCCGTTGGTGATGGGCACTGTTCACCGTTCCCTTTTCTATACCGGCTGTCAAATGCAAAAGACTACCGGGAACAAGGCTTAAGCCATGTACTTTATCTTCTGTTCCCTTCTTGTGAACCAGGTTCAGCTGTTCGCCGTTATCTTCAAAAACAGTCCCTCCTTCCAGGATATTAATATATTGCATGCCCCTGCAAATGCCCAGAACAGGTATATTATGGGTTTGGGCATAGATATACATCTCCTTTTCAAATTCATCCCTCTCGGGCAAAAAAGTCTCCGGCCGGTAAGGGTATTCCCTCGCACCACCGTACAATTCCGGCAAAACATCTATTCCTCCGGTTAAAACAAAACCATCGCAATATTGAAAATCGCTGCTGTTGTTTTGTTGAAAAGAAAGTTCCAGTAATTCTATATCTTCACCCAGTTCCTCCGGCCTGAACCAGTTCCAGTAATTTTTAAAATTAGTTTCCGTATAACTTATTCCAATCTTCTTCATAACGCAAAACTAAAGCGCTTTTAAATACAGTTGTTTAAAATCTTCTCTGTTTACGGGTTTTGGGTTATTGGGATGGGCAAAATCAGCAAGAGCCAGGTCTGCCAGCGTTTCAATGTGTTCAGCCTTTACTCCAATCTCGCTTAAATGATGAGGAATATGAATCTTTGAATTTAAATCAAACAGGTATTTCACTACGGCTTCTCCATTCTCCTCTTTCAGTTCCAAAGTTCTTGCTATCCGGCGAAATTTATCTTCAAAGCCGGCAATATTGAATTCCATACCATAAGGGATGTTCACCGCATTGGCCAAACCATGGTGGGTATCCAGCAACGAGGAGAGCGGATGTGCAAGAGAATGGACCACACCCAGGCCCTTTTGAAAGGCAATCGCGCCCATCATAGAAGCAATCAGCATTTTACTTCTGCTTTCCAGATCAGGATGGTTGGTCGCTTTCTCCAGCGCATCTTTGATCAGATAGATCCCTTCCAGCGCTATTCCATCACATAAAGGATGCGGATTCTTAGCTAAGAACGCCTCCATATTGTGGGTCAATGCATCCATACCCGTTGCAGCTGTAATAAACGGCGGCAGATCCATGGTTAATACAGGATCTGCAAATACAATTTTCGCCATAAGCTTGGGCGAGAAAAGGATTTTTTTCTGATGGGTCTCATCATCGGCAATAATGGCGCTCCTGCCTACTTCACTCCCGGTGCCTGCGGTTGTAGGTACAGTAATAAAATGGGGAACATCATTGGTCACATAAATATCCCCGCCAATCAGGTCATCATATTTAAACAGGTCTTCCCGGTGGTTCACCCGCAATACAATAGCACGGGCTACATCCAGCGCTGCACCCCCTCCTATGCCGATTACACTGTCCCTGGAACTTTGGTCCCAGAGTTCCGTTCCTTTGTATACATCGCTTTTAACCGGATTTTTATGAATGTCCGAAAATACTTCCACCGAGAGCTGCTGTGCTTCCAGATCCTTGATGATCGATTTCAAAAAAGGTAAGCCTGCAATCACCGGATCCGTCACGATCATCGGCTTGCTGAGTCCATTGGCTTTTAGATAAGCTGGCAGTTCCTTTATCGCACCGGCGCCAAAACGAATGGTGGTTGGGAAATTATATTGGTATACTTTATCAAATGTCATGTTAAAACTTCTTCTTAAATAATTTCAAAATATCTTTTCAATTCCCAGTCTGTTACCACTTTGGCAAATTGTTTCCACTCCCACTCTCTGGTTAACGTAAAATGTTCTACAAACTGATCGCCAAACAATTCTTTTGCGACCGCAGATTGTTTCATCATTTGCGTAGCATCATGCAGGTTAAAAGGTAAAACACCATTAGAAAGGTCTTTATAACCATTTCCCACAGTAGCCGTTTTTTCCAGTTTCATTTTATGCTTAATGCCATATAAACCCGCAGCCAGACATGCGGACAAAGCCAGATAAGGATTCGTATCTGATCCCACTACCCTGGTTTCCAAACGGGTGGTTTTGGAATGCCCCGGCAATGCCCTTAGGGCTACCGTTCTGTTGTCTATACCCCAGGTCAACGTAGTTGGTGCCCAGGCACCTTCCACCAATCTTTTATAACTGTTTACCGTTGGCGCAATCATGGGGAGTATTTGCGGTAAGCAATGCAATTGTCCGGCGATATAACTCTTCATCAAATCACTCATTTTATGCGGGTCTTTTTCTTCATAAAAGAGATTATGCCTGGAATCTTTATCCCAAAGGCTTTGATGGACATGCCCGCTGCAACCCGGAAGATGCTCACTGATCTTGGCCATAAACGTAGCCATAAGACCATGTTTATAGGCAATTTCCTTAACGGCAGTCTTAAACAATACAGCTTGATCTGCAGCCTGCAGCACCGGCGCATACTTAATCGCCGCTTCATAAACTCCTGGACCTGTTTCGGTATGCAAGCCTTCTATCGGAATACCAAATTTGCAAAGCAAATCAAACAGATCGCTCATATATTCATTTTTCAAGCTACCTCTCAGAATAGAGTAGCCAAACATCCCCGGGCTTAGGGGATTAAGCTGCTGAAAGCCCTTTTGGTATGCCGTTTCGGGTGTCTCTGTAAAATTGAACCATTCAAACTCCTGCGAAAAATAGGGTGTAAAACCCTGCAATTCTGTATCACTTAACACCTTACGGAGCAATTGTCTGGGGCAGGTATACCCTGCAACATCCTGCTCGTTAACAAAATCACCCAGAAAAAAAGGGGCATCATTTTCCCAGGGGATTTTACGGAAGGTACCCAGATCCAGTTTCACCAGCGCATCCGGATAACCGGTATGCCATCCTGTAAATTTTACATTATCATAAGCCACATCGCCCATATCCCAGCCAAAGGTCACATCACAAAAGCCAAGCCGCCCCTCGGCAACCGAACTGAATTTTTCAGCGGCAATATATTTTCCTCTTAAAACCCCATCAATATCTGTCACAGCAACTTTTACCTTACCCGAAGGGTGCTGTTTTACGTAAGCGAGTATCTCCTGTGTTGTCATGGATCTGTTCTTTTAAAGATTTTGTACAGCAAAAAAGTGATGATCAGTATGGAAAAATAAATAAGTCCTAATTGGAAACTGTAAATCAACATGGCCAGGATGGAAACCACTGCAATCACCAGGGAAACCACAGGGAATACCGGGTAGAAAGGCGTGCGGAAAGGCCGGTGCAGTCCTGGTTCCTGTTTTCTCAAAAGAATAATGGAGATCATAGAAATAATATAGAGTGTCAGCGCGCCAAATACAGAAACAATAATGATCTCCGATGTTTTTCCTGATAATAAAGCAAGGATTCCGATCACCATATTTCCAAGGAGCGCATTGGCCGGGGTATGGAACCGGGAAGAGATCTTCCCCAGAAAAGAAGGAATATTGTGCACCCTTCCCATTTCGTAGGTAGATCTTCCTGCAGCCAGGATCAGCCCATGAAAAGAAGCCACCAGACCAAACAATCCAACCGTAATCAGCAAATGATACATCAAATGATTGCTGCCCGTGATCTTGGCCAGGGCTAAGGGTAGTGGAGAATCTGAAGTTTCTCCAGACAGACCATTTTTATAAACAATCGCTTCCCAGCCACTGATTCCGGTAGCTGAAATAAAGATCAGCACACATAATATAGCCAGCGTAAAAATCGCCCAGCCAAAGCCTTTACTAATATCTTTCTGAGGATTTTTGGTTTCTTCGGCCACATTTGCAATTCCCTCAATACCCAGAAAGAACCAAATGGCAAAAGGTATGGCTGCAAATACACCTCCCCAACCATTGGGAAAAGAATTGCGCTGCAGATTGGCCATCTCAAATTTTGGCAAGGCAATACCTGAAAACAGGAGCAATTCCGCTACAGCCAGAACTGTAATGATCACTTCAAAGGATGCCGCCGCCTTAACACCGTAAACGTTCAGCGCCGTAAACACAAAATAGATGGCAATAGCACTACTCAGAATAGGAACCTGAGGAAAGAAAGCATTAAAATAAGCACCAATGGCAAAAGCAATAGCTGGCGGAGCAAGAATAAACTCCACAATCTGTGCAATCCCCGCAATAAAGCCTATGTTCCTGCCCATTGCCCGGTTGGCATAATCAAATACCCCACCGGCCTTAGGTATCGCACAGGCCAGTTCGGCATAGCTAAACGTAAAGGTAATATACATCACCATAATTACAATCGTGGCAATCGCCATCCCGCCGGTACCGCCTTTTTCAAGGCCGAGGTTCCAGCCAAAATACATTCCGGAGATCACATAGCCTACGCCAAGGCCCCAAAGCATAAAGGGGCTGAGTGTCTTTTTTAAGCCTTTATTTTCCGCCATCTGTGCAGGTGGGTTATATATGCTTCTAAATATAATACAAACTATATGAAATACATACAGTTATAGGATCAATATTAACAGAAAAATATTACGCTTTGGAAAATCAGGGCTGGCGGTCGAATAAAAACACCCAGCCGTCCTCAAATCTGTATTTTTCAAGGAGCTTTCTGTGCTTATACATAGAAGAAAGATGGATCAGTTCAGGATCATCTATACTGTTGAACCAGATGATATAGTGTGCTTTTTCCTGATAGAACTTTTCCTGGTACGCCTTATCTATATGGTGTGGAAGTTCATCGGCATGTAAGCCTGTCTTAAAATAAACCGCATCATGGGCATTAGAATAAACCTTTATGCCCTTTTTCAGAAATTCAGGATGGCTAGCGAGGAAGTTTGCCGTTTCTGATTTCTTCCAGGAATCATCTGCATAACCCGGAACACCGTAAGTGACCGCATCCTGGTACATTTCATCGAGATGAGCTGTCGCATTATATTGAAACAACAGCAAAAAGCCCAGTAACAGAACCACACTAGCCTGCTTTGCTGCGGATCTTAATCCGGAAAAATAACCTGGCAGCCAAAAAGTCAATGCAAATAAAGAGGGTATAAAAATCGGAACCAGCAAGCGGTTGTTAATTCCTTCAAAATGAGATAAAGTAGATATCCCTACAATAAATACGGAGTACACCACAACAAAAGCCGCTGCTATATTTTCCTGGCCATTATAATATTTCCCTTTAACAGCCCGATAAAAGAACAGCAGCAATACCACCATAAAAACCAATAACCCGATTAAAATCGAAGTGCTGTGGTCCTGATTAAATACCGGGTACCAGTCAGAAAGCGTTTTACCATAGTAACCAATATTCTCCAGCAAAGGCGTGTGTCCGAACTGGCGCGGTCCGGTCAAAGAACCCACCAGCACGTGGTTCCGGATCAGGTTTAAGAACAAGATAAAGAAGGAGATCAAACTAAGCAGACCAATATGACCTGCTTTTTTCTTTACTTCCATATGCGGTGCAAATAAGATCATCAGACCTGCTGTTCCGATTAAAGTAATCCCCGCGTAACGGGTTACTGTAGCCAGACCAGCCAATACTGCACAAATGACCAGGTTTTTCAGGGAACTATGTTTCAGATACTTTTCCAGGAACAGAAAGAAAATCAAACTTAAGAGGATCAACAAAGTCTCCGACCACAACATAGAATAAACCTCTGTTAATGCCGGGCTAAAAGCGATAAAGAGCAGTACAATACGCTTATACCATACCGAGCGCCAATGAAATTTATTCAATAGCCTGCCCGAGAGCAGCACTACTGCAGCTAGTAAAATACAATTTAAAACCACACCTGTCTGTACAATATCTGTTCCGGTCAGAAACATAACTATACTTAGAAAAACCGGATAAAACACCGGAAAAGCGACCAGGGGCTTCAGATTAAAATCCGTCATGGTCCAGTGTTCGTGAATACTGCGGGCTGTACTGATATAAGCTATAGAGTCCGGAGAAATGCCAATTCCGTTATGTCCTGTAAAGATGACCATACAAACCACCGCAAAAATGGAAATGACAAGGGCATCTGCATTGGAGTACAGGTAACTGACAATTTTATTCTTAAACATAATTTCTGGAATGACGCGGCGAAGTTACCAATTTTAATATATTTGACTGATCTATAATTTGAAAATCATGTGGTGGATATATGCTTTATTATCAGCCTTTTTTGCTTCTTTAACCGCAATTTTCGCTAAAATCGGTGTCACCAGTGTAAATTCCGACCTGGCCACAGCCATCAGAACCATCGTCATACTGGTCGTTGCCTGGGGAATTGTGCTCTTTAGAGGAGAATTAAAAGGGATCACCGAAATTTCCAAGCACAGCTTAACCTTTTTAATTCTTTCCGGATTGGCTACAGGCCTTTCCTGGATCTTTTATTATAAAGCGATCCAGCTCGGTAAAGTCTCACAGGTTGCGCCCGTAGACAAACTGAGCCTGGCTTTAACCATCCTGCTCTCTTTCCTCATTCTAAAAGAAGCCATTACCCTGAAAATTATTATAGGCGCTACCTTAATTATTGCGGGAACTGTTGTTTTGATTACCTAAAACCAGTGAATCTTATTTAACTTTGCCTATAACCAATTATAAAATATACTAATGAAAGAAGTCGTAATCGTTTCAGCACTTAGAACCCCAATTGGAAGTTTCGGTGGATCATTAGCTGGATTTACAGCTACACAACTTGGCGGAATCGCCATTAAAGCCGCAATAGAGAAAGCAGGAATTAAACCTGAAGATGTTCAGGAAGTATATATGGGAAATGTGTTATCCGCTAACCTTGGCCAGGCACCTGCTACACAGGCAGCCAAACATGCCGGACTTCCTGATTTGCCTGCTACCACCATTAATAAAGTTTGCGCTTCAGGCACTAAAGCCATTATGCTGGCTGTACAAAGTATTGCACTTGGACAGAATGATATTGTAGTTGCAGGTGGAATGGAAAGCATGAGCAATGTTCCTTATTATTTAGACAAAGCACGTACAGGTTATCGCTTAGGCCATGGACAAATTACAGATGGTCTGGTTAAAGATGGTCTGTGGGACGTATATAATGATTACCATATGGGTTCTGCCGCAGAATTATGCGCAGCAGAATGCCACATCAGCCGGGAAGATCAGGACACATTTGCAATTGCCTCCTATAAAAAAGCTCAGGCAGCACAAAACGAAGGTAAATTCGCAGCAGAAATCGTTCCCGTAGAAGTGAAAGACCGTAAGGGCGAAACCACCCTGGTGAGCAATGATGACGAACCTTTTGCTGTAAAATTTGACAAAATCCCTTCCCTTAAACCCGTATTTAAAAAAGACGGAACCGTAACTGCAGCCAATGCATCTACCCTCAATGATGGTGCAGCCGCGCTGGTTTTGATGAGTGTGGATAAAGCAAAAGAACTGGGCTTAAAACCGCTTGCCAGAATTTTAGCTTATGCCGATGCACAACAGGCACCGGAATGGTTTACGACTGCCCCGGCGAAAGCCATTCCTCTGGCTTTAAGCAGAGCAGGCAAAAGCATACAAGATGTTGATTATTTTGAGATCAATGAAGCCTTTTCTGTTGTTTCCCTGGCCAACAACCAACTTTTGGAACTCAATAATGATAAAGTCAATGTAAATGGCGGCGCCGTTGCCCTCGGCCATCCACTGGGCGCTTCCGGTGCAAGAATCGTGGTTACACTCCTTTCTGTACTTGCCCAAAACAATGGAAAAATTGGCGTAGCCGGAATTTGTAATGGCGGCGGCGGAGCCAGCGCATTAGTCGTAGAAAAATACAGCTGATATGCTTCTGCTCAGAAAGCATATCCTGCTGACCTTAACTGTATGCTGTTCCCTGGCTGTTGCCAAGGCACAGCATACCTTTAATTCAAATGCGGGTCCACGGCTCCATGCCCTGCAGGATTCTATGATCCGTCTTACAGAATCTATACAAGCGGCCAAAGAGAATACAGACCGTTTTGCCGTCAATGCCAGCCTCATCAAAACCCTGGTCACGGCATTAAAAATTCCGGGATCCTACAGCTTTGCTTTTGATTCTCTAAAATATATTTCTACGGTCAAATCGCCAGACAACAGTTTTCGCATCTTTTCCTGGGCCCTGCCTACCAACAGCGGCAGCTACCGTTTCTTTGGCACCATACAAATGGCCACCAAAGATGGCAGCCTGAAACTTTTCCCGCTAATAGATGGCACAGCTGAATTTAAGGACGACAATGAAGTCACTTCCCCTAAAAAATGGTTTGGCAGCCGGTATTATGAGATCGTACCTGTTGTTAATAGTGGCAAACAGACCTATTATGCCTTGCTGGGCTGGAAAGGCAACAACAATAAAACCTCTAAAAAAGTAATCGAGGTGCTCTCCTTTAACCAGGGTGAGCCAGTATTCGGCAAGGCTGTTTTCCAGGACTCCAAAAACAGTTCTGTAAAAAATCGGATAGTTTTCGAATACAGTAAGCTCAATTCCATGACACTCCGGCTGGACAAAAAAGTAGGTATGATTGTTTTTGATCACCTTGCTCCATTAAGTCCGGAAATGGCAGATCATTTTGAATTTTATGCATCAGATTCAAGTTTTGATGCCTACAAGCCTTTAGGAGGCCGCTTAAAACTGGTTGAAAATGTCGAAGTCAACAATGATCCTGACACCAACGATGAGTTTTACATAGATCCAAAGAACAAGCAAATACCTGCTCAGAAGAAATTTTAACGGGCTTTTTAATGGCGGATGAAGAATTAAAAATTTGTGAGTTTGCTCGTATGTCCCTATCTTGCGAGATCGTTCAATTCAACAACACACAAAATTTATCACTGGCAGGGCAATTGAAACATATTAGAAAAATAACTATCCCGCTCAATAACAGGAGATTCTTCTCCTGACACTCCAACGAACTAACTGAACCTTTTCTATAAATTATTACACAAAAAAACAACACATGAATGCACAAAGTTTGGATAATCCAAATAATTTTTTCGAAAGTAAGGTCTTAGGACATCCGGCAGGGCTGTTTGTTCTATTCTTTACCGAAATGTGGGAGAGATTTTCATATTACGGAATGAGGGCTTTGCTTGTACTCTTCTTAACTTCATCTATTATTGGAGATAACCCTGGCTGGGGATGGCCACGGGCTCATGCCTTAGCTATTTATGGTTCTTATACCGGTTTAGCTTACCTGACCCCTATTTTAGGCGGTTATATCGCAGATAAAATTATTGGCTACAGATGGGCCGTATTGGTTGGCGCCCTGATCATGACCCTTGGACATTTATCTATGGCGATGGAATTTCACCATGCATTTATGTATTTAGGTTTAGGTCTGTTGGTGATTGGTAATGGCTTTTTTAAACCAAACATGACCTCGATCATTGCACAGATGTACAAAAAACATCAGGAGAAAAAAGACGGCGCTTATACCATTTTCTATATGGGTGTAAATGCCGGAGCTTTCCTGGGTATGCTGCTTTGCGGTTATATTGGCGAAAATCCAAACTGGGGCTGGTCTTATGGTTTTGGTTTAGCAGGTGTTTTTATGTTTATCGGTATGCTCCAGTTCTACTTTACACAGAACATTTTCGGAAACATTGGTCTAAAACCCATTAAAGATAAAGAAGAAGACTTTTCAGAAACACCTGAAGAATCCACAAGGAACCCTTTCTCTTCGTTTGACTTAGGCATCATTGGTTTACTCTCTGTTATCGGTCTGGCCTGGATCATCAACGATCCGGTTTCCAAGATCACCAGTTTTAATTTGTTCAACTTTAAAATCGGTGGCGTTGAGGGCAGTAATTTCGCCATCCTGATTGCACTGGCTTTATTTATTTTTATCCTGATCAAAAGGATTGCACAATATACTCCTGTACTTCGCGACAAAATGATTGCCGTGATTATTCTGGCCTTCATTACCATCTTCTTCTGGGCTTCATTTGAGCAGGCAGGTGGTTCAATGACCATCTTTGCTAAAGATTATACCCAGCGCATCTTAACCGGCGATTCCAAGATCATTTTCAACGTTGTAAATACGTTGATCACCATTGTTCCCCTGGCCATCATCTCTTATGTATTAATGCGTTTATTTGCCAAGACTTTTGGAAAATATGCCCTAGGAAATATTATCCTGGCTTCAGGTTTCGTGATCATCTGGGTCATCGTGATCTACATGCTAAAACAACAATATGCTGAAGTCAAATCAGAGGTACCTGCTACCTGGTTCGGAATTCTGAACTCTTTGTTCATCATCAGCTGCGCCCCTATAGTATCTAAGCTTTGGGAAAGCAAATACAATCCTTCTGCAACCTTTAAAAACGGCTTTGGAATGATCCTTCTGGGTATTGGCTTCGCCGCTCTGGCCTATGGTGCAAGCAGCATTCCCCAAGGTGCCGCTGTAGCTTCGGTAAGTATGGTTTGGCTGGTACTCGCTTATTTCTTCCATACCTTAGGAGAGTTGTTCATTTCACCGGTAGGTTTATCTTATGTAAGTAAACTGGTTCCCGGACGTATGATCGCGATTATGTTTGGGATCTGGTACCTGGCTATTGCCATCGGAAATAAGATTGCTGGTACAATGGGAGGTATGATCGACGAGATCACTTCCAAATATTCCATGTCTACCTTCTTTCTGATCTTTACCTTTATCCCGGTAGGTCTTGGTCTGATCATTATGATGCTGACTCCAGTTCTTAAAAAATTAATGCACGGTGTAAAATAAATAAAAAGCCTTTGGCATCTGCTAAAGGCTTTTTTGATTAACAATAAAATAGAATGCAAGAAAACATCACGCTGGACGAAATCCAGGATTTTGAGGGTAAATACCCTAAACAGCTTTGGTCTTTATTTTTGGTAGAAATGTGGGAGCGTTTTTGCTTCTACGGAATGCGTGGCATGCTCGCTATCTTTATGATCGATAAGATTGTTGGCCTGTCGCTTACTGAAAAAGATGCAAATCTAAAATATGCCGCTATTCAATCCTTTGTTTATGCCTTCACTTTCCTTGGAGGTATTTTCGCTGATAGAATCCTTGGATTTAAAAAATCCCTCCTCTTTGGTGGAATGGTGATGATCCTGGGAAACTTGATTATTGCGACCTCACCAAAAGATTTCTTTTACATCGGTATTACACTTTCTATCATAGGCACAGGTTTTTTCAAACCAAATATTTCTTCTATGGTAGGTGATCTTTACAAAGAAGGAGATCACCGCAGGGATGCTGGTTATGGAATGTTCTATGCCGGGATCAATATCGGAGGCCTTTTAGGTGGCGCATTATGCGTGTATCTTGGAAAGTATGTTTCCTGGAACTATGCTTTCCTGGCAGCTGCAATCGTAATGGCAATTGGTCTGATTACCTTCCTGTTTACCAAAAAACAATTGGGCCCCATTGGAGATTCTCCGCTAAAAGAAATGCCGGTAAGCAAAAAAAGGCTGAGAGAGATTGGCGTATATATATTTTCTTTGATCTCTATTCCTTTGATCCTGATCATGGTGCAGAACACAAAGTATACCGATTATTTCATGTATACCATTGCTCCGCTTTGTATCATTTATTTTCTTTATGAAACTTACAAAGTGAAGGATAGAAAGTTCCAGTTGAAACTGCTTGCTGCCTTTATTTTCATTTTCCTGTACTTTTTGTTCAATGCTATTTATGAACAAAGCGGCGGATCTTTATCTCTTTTTGCAGAAAAAAACCTCAACCATACCCTCTTGTTCTTCCAGATCGACCCTAATGTGATCAATAACAGCTCCAACTCTTTATTTGTTATTATTTTCAGTCCGTTGGTTGGTTTATTATGGCTTTGGTTGTCAAAAAAGAAAATTGAGCCAAATTCTGTGATTAAATTTGGCATTGGCTTCTTGTTCCTGGCTGCTACTTTTTATATCTTCTATTATACTCGTTTTCTTGCAGATGCCAACGGGATCACTTCTTTAAACCTCTTCACTTTTGGTTATTTAGTTATGACCCTTGGTGAATTGTGCCTTGGTCCAATCGGAATGTCGCTGGTGACCAAACTTTCGCCAAAGAAACTAACCGGTATGATGATGGGAATGTGGTTCCTGGCCAGTGCATTCGGTCAGTTTGCCGCCGGAAAATTTGGCGCAGATATGTCTGTAGCGGAGGGCACCACCCTTGTGGAAAAACTACATTCTTACACTGCAGGCTATTACCAATTGGGTATCTATGCCGCAATTGCAGGTGTTTTCCTGATCATATGTTCTCCATTAATTAAAAAACTGATGCAAGGCGTAAGCTAATCTGCACCGGATTTAACATATTTTAACCCTGTAACCCCACCCGGTTACAGGGTTTTTCATTTTTAATGATTAATTTCGGCGATTCTGCAATTCATACATTAAAAAACACCGGTCACAAGTGTCAGACAGCTTAGTAATAATTCCTACCTATAACGAAAAGGAAAACATTGAAAGAATCATCAGGAAGGTGTTTTCACTTCCTTTCCTCTTTGAGATCTTAATTATAGACGATGGTTCTCCTGACGGGACTGCAGAGATTGTAAAAAGCCTTCAGGAAGAGTATCCAGCCCTCCACCTGGAACAAAGAACAGGTAAACTAGGCTTAGGTACTGCGTATATTCATGGTTTTAAATGGGCCCTTCAACGGAAGTATGAATTTATCTTTGAAATGGATGCAGATTTCTCCCATAATCCAGATGATCTGGTCCGTTTAAGAGAGGCTTGTTTAAATGGCGCAGATGTAGCCATTGGCTCAAGATATGTAAACGGCGTAAACGTGGTCAACTGGCCAATGAACAGAGTGCTGATGTCTTATTTTGCATCGATGTATGTTCGTTTTATTACCCGCATCACCATTCAGGATGCGACAGCTGGTTTTAAATGCTACAGAAGAATCGTTCTGGAAACCATTCCAATGGATAAGATCCGGTTTGTGGGTTATGCCTTCCAGATTGAAATGAAATTTACCGCCATCAAATACGGTTTTAATGTGGTTGAAGTTCCCATTATATTTACCGACCGCACAGAAGGGGTTTCAAAAATGAGCACCAGAATTTTCAGGGAAGCATTTGTAGGCGTAATCCAGATGAAAATAGGCAGCTGGTTCAGAAATTATAAAAGAGTCTGATTATTTCTTCTCCTTGCCTTCCCGCATCATCTCAGCAAAGGTCATTTCCCTGTCCATAGCAGAAACGATCCTCACCAGCCGCTTGGTTCGGGTAGGCTCAGTTTTAGCAGAATTTACCCAATTGATGTACCAGTTCTGATGCGACTTCGGTAATTTTAAGAAACGCGTCATCAAATGATCTTCGTCAGACAGACAAAGTTCCAGATCTTCGGGAATCCCAATCTTAAAATCTTTATCCTCTTCCAGCTCAATATTCACTACAGCCCCGGCTTCTTTGCGGAGTTGTTTTCGCAAACTGGCTTTCAAGGCCAGGATGAAATCGCCCTCCCCCATGGGAACGGTTGCCATCCCTTCAATAAGCGTCTGGTCAATTCTACCTTTCACCCGGAAACTCTTTTTACAATCTGCTTTAATCCGGGTAGCTATATTCTGGGGAATGAAGACATAACTCCAGCCTGTCTTTTCTCCCATTTCTGCAAATTTTTCAATCTCCGCGCTAAAAGTTACCATGCGTTTAAAATGCTTAAGTCATCCACACATTAAAGATAAAAAAAGCACTAAAATTATCAGAACTTTTCTTCAACGCCCAGACCAAACAAAGCGAAGTCATACTTTACCGGGTCCAGCGGATCAAATCTTCGCAATTCAGTGGTCAATTCCATAGCAGTTTTCCAGTCGGTTTGCTTCCGTTCAATCAGACCAAGTTTACGGGCGACACGATCTACATGTACATCACAAGGACAAATCAGATCTGCCGGCCTGATGATGTTCCAAACGCCAAAATCCACCCCACAGTCATCCTTTCTCACCATCCACCTTAAAAACATATTTAAACGCTTGCAGGTAGATTTCTGAAGAGGAGAAGAAACATGTTTAATGGTTCTCCTGGGGAAATCCGGAAGACTAAAAAAATAGCTTCTGAAATGATTCAGAGATCGTTCAATATCCAATGCAGGTTGATTCATTTCTCCCAGCATACAGGACGAGGAAGCAGAAACAGACTGTTTCTCCTCTTGAACGATGGTCAAATATTCTTCTCTGAACGGAGAACTCCCTTTTGGTAAAAAAGCCGTTTCCAAACTATCTGATCTCTTGTAATGCTGATGGAAGAACTCCACAAAATACAACAGATCTGTATCATTGAAAGTACGGTGCTTAAAGCCCAGCAAACCTTTCAAATCCTGATCGGAATGTCCGGTCATAAAGGCATAAGGTTCATTGTCCATCCGGGCAAACAACTCCGTACACTTATTGATAATAGTTTTACGCTGCCCCCAAGCTAAAATTGCCGCAAAAAATGCGGCAATTTCAATATCCTGTTTTTTTGAAAAACGGTGGGGAATACAAATTGGATCATTTTGAATAAAGCCCGGCTGGTTGTACGCTCCAACCTTCACATCCAAAAAATCCTTAAGTTCCAGAAATTCCAACCGCTGTTATTTAAGTGCTTGTTCTAAATCTGCCAGTAAATCATCGATATCCTCCACGCCAACGCTCAAACGGAGCAGGTTATCTGTCACCCCAACCTTTTCTCTTTCTTCTTTAGGAATAGAACCATGGGTCATGGTGGTTGGATGATTGATCAGTGATTCTACACCACCTAAAGATTCTGCCAGGGCAAACACTTTAAATGAAGAAGCCACTCTGAACGTTTCTGCCAAATCAGCTCCTTTTAAAGTGATCGAAACCATACCGCCAAAACCTCTCATTTGTTTTTTCGCAATGTCGTGGTTAGGATGATCTTCAAATCCAGGCCAGTAGATCTTATCGATCTTCGGATGGTTCTTCAGGTAGCGGGCCACCTTTTCACCATTTTCACAATGGGCTTTCATACGCAGGTGCAGGGTTTTAATCCCCCTCAATACCAGGAAAGAATCCTGAGGACCCGGTGTTGCGCCACACGCGTTATAAATAAACCAAAGATCTTTATACAGCTGATCGTCATTGACCAGCAATGCCCCCATCACTACATCAGAGTGACCGCCGATATATTTAGTTACGGAATGCATCACAATATCCGCCCCAAGATCCATTGGATTTTGAAGATAAGGCGAGGCAAAAGTATTGTCTACCGCCAGGATCAGATGGTGCTGTTTTGCAATTTTGGAAACCCCTTCAATGTCAATAATCTGCATGGTTGGATTGGTTGGTGTTTCAATCCAGATCAGCTTGGTCTTGTCATTTAAATGAGGCAGTATATTCTCTGGTTTGGATAGATCCAGGAAATGGAATTTAATACCATATTTCTCATAAACCTTGGTAAAAATACGATAAGAACCGCCGTAAAGATCGTTTCCTGTGATCACTTCATCACCAGGCTTCAGCAATTTCAATACCGTATCGGTTGCACCCATACCGCTTGAAAAGGCCAGGCCATATTTTGCATTTTCCAATGCAGCCAGACATTTTTCCAAAGCCTGTCTGGTTGGATTCGTTCCACGGGAATACTCAAATCCTTTGTGATCGCCCGGCGACTTTTGCCAGTAGGTAGAAGTCTGATAAATCGGGGTCATTACTGCTCCGGTAGTTGGATCCGGCTCCTGACCTGCATGTATAGCTTTGGTTGCAAATTTCATCTGTTTATCTATTTATTTTCTAAATTAAATTTACCTGGCCCTGATTAATAAGCTCTGGCAAACAGTACACGTTGTGTAGAAGGTTTACCTGAATAAATACATACACCAGCCTCCTGTTTATTATTTAACGGAATACATCTGATTGTAGCCTTTGTCTCTTCTTTTATTTTTTGCTCCGTTTCAGGTGTACCATCCCAATGCGCAGAAATAAATCCAGCCTTGGTATCCAGAAGTTCTTTCAGCTCATCATAGGAATTCGCTTCAGTGATATGCTCTTCTCTGTAGTCTGCAGCTTTTTTATAGATATTCTCCTGAATATCTTCCAATAATTGCTGAACAAAAATATCTAATCCTTCCTGCTGAACGGTTTGTTTCTCACGGGTATCTCTTCTGGCAATTTCAACGGTACCATTCTCCATATCTCTTCCACCTATTGCAATCCGAACAGGTACACCTTTAAGTTCATATTCTGCAAATTTGAATCCAGGACGTTGTGTGTCTCTGTCATCATATTTCACAGAGATGCCCATTCCCTTTAGTTTAGGGATCAGTTCATCTACAAAATTGCTGATGTTCTTCAAATCTTCCTCTCCTTTATAGATCGGTACAATCACCACTTGTATTGGAGCCAGTTTTGGTGGTAAAACCAAACCCTGGTCATCACTGTGGGCCATAATTAAAGCACCGATCAAACGGGTGGAAACACCCCATGAAGTTGCCCAAACATGCTCTATTTTCCCTTCTTTATTGGTAAACTTCACATCAAATGCTTTTGCAAAGTTCTGCCCTAAAAAGTGGGACGTACCTGCCTGTAAAGCCTTTCCATCCTGCATCAAAGCTTCAATGCAATAGGTATCTAAAGCTCCGGCAAAACGCTCGTTTGGTGTTTTCTTTCCTTTAACAACCGGTAAAGCCATCCAGTTTTCTGCAAAGTCAGCATATACATCCAGCATGCGTTCAGTTTCTTCAATAGCTTCCTGTGCAGTTGAGTGCGCAGTGTGCCCTTCCTGCCATAAAAACTCTGCAGTTCTTAGGAACAACCTCGTTCTCATTTCCCAGCGGACAACATTTGCCCATTGGTTGATCAGCAAAGGCAGATCTCTGTACGACTGGATCCAGCCTTTATAAGTATTCCAGATAATGGTTTCAGAAGTTGGCCTTACGATCAGCTCCTCTTCCAGCTTGGCAGTTTCATCTACAACAATGTTTCCGTTACCGTCATTTTTCAAACGATAATGTGTCACAACGGCACATTCTGTGGCAAAACCTTCTACGTGAGAAGCCTCCTTTGAAAAATATGACTTTGGAATGAATAAAGGAAAATAAGCATTGCTGTGACCAGTATCTTTAAATTTTTGATCTAATACAGACTGCATTTTTTCCCAAATCGAGTAACCATACGGCTTAATTACCATACAGCCCCTTACATCTGAATGATCTGCAAGATCGGCTTTTATAACAATGTCGTTATACCACTGGGAATAATCTTCGTTTTTGCTTGTAATACCTTTGCTCATAACTGTCTGGAACGTTTTTTGTGTTAAATTTCTTGTATAGTAGGTCGCAAATTTATAAATTTATACCTATAATAATTGTAACACACACAAACAATTCACATATATGAAACCGATTCGATTACTTACTCCAATATTGGTTGCAGCAGCGGTGGTGATTTCCTCCTGTTCTGCACCCAGGTTGGCGCAGCAAGGCAGCGGCAACGATGACGTATACAACTCTGTAGCTAAGGCTCAGGAATATGTACAGCCCCAACCAGGGCAGTCTTCCCAATACAGCGACAGTTACGATGATGATTACGGAAGCAGTGACCCTAATTACGATATGGATTATTCGTCACGCATCAACAGATTTTATTATGGAAGCCCATACAGAAATTATTATGACCCATATTATGGTGATTATTATGGATATAATGGCTTTTCTCCATATTCCAGCAGCTGGTCATTAGGCTTTGGCTGGGGATTTGGAAATTACTACAACAGCATGTTTAACCCTTATTTTGGCTATGGTGGCTGGGGTTATTCTCCGTACTGGGGCTATAATCCTTATTGGGGCGGTGGCTTCTGGGGTGGCGGATACTGGGGAGGTGGTTACTGGGGCGGTGGCTATGTCAATCGTTTACCTGGAAACACCATTTATGGTGCAAGACCTTACAGGGGCAGAGAAAATGGCGTTGGCTATACCCCAAGGTCCAGCAATATGAACAGCAGTTATAATGGTCGCGGTGTGATCAGGACAACCAACGGTGTAAGCTATACAGAAAGAAGCAGATCAAGCCGCCCGGCAAATGTAAATTCCGGCAGCAGACCTGACAATCCGTATATACAACCAAGACAAGGCAGAACGGAGAGTTATACTCCTCAAAGAGACAGCAGACCTAGTTATTCCCCTCCATCTAATTCCGGCGGTAATTATGGCGGCGGCGGCGGTGGTGGCGGCAGAAGTCAAAGAGGTGGTAGAAACTAGTTAAACAAGAACCCTATTAAATGAAAAAATTCCTTACCATTCTTGGATTGGCTATGGTAGCCAATACTGGAGTAATATATGCACAATACGCGGGTGATGCCCTTAGGTTCTCGCAAACTAACTACGGTAGTTCAGCCCGTTTCAAAGGACTGGGAAATGCTCAAACCAGTTTAGGTGGAGATATCAGTTCTATTGGCGGTAACCCTGCCGGGCTCGGAATGTTCACCAGATCTGAATTCAGCATCACACCTGAGTTTAACAATACAGGTTCAAAATCGAGCTATTTTGGTCAGAACTCCAACGATACAAAAAATAGCTTTAACTTGAACCAGGCCGGTATAGTTTGGTACAATCCGGTTATCAGACCTAAAGGCTCTAACCTGGATCAGGGGGTAGTTAGTTTTGTTTGGGGAATTGGATACAACAGAAACAACGATTTTAGCCAGCGCGTAAGTTTTGCCGGAAAAAACCCGAACAATTCTTTAGGCGATTATTTTGCTGAGCAGGCAAACAATACAGGTCAAACCCACCAGAACCTACCTCTAGGACTGGGTCAGTTAGGCTATGACAATTTCCTGATCAATGAAACCAGTGCTGGCGTCTACCAAAAAGCAAATTCGAAACTCAACAACAATCAATCCTACAATCAAAACAGATGGGGGTCTACTTCTGAGTTTAACTTCGCAGGATCCATGAACATTTCCAACCAGGTTTATATTGGTGCTTCCATAGGATTTGTGACCATGCATTATGATTATGATTCTAATTTCAGCGAAATGGGTTCACTGACTTCCACTCCACAGGAATTACCTGCAGATCCAAAAGTTGGTGACACCTATACTGCTTCTTATCTGCAATCTCAGACAACCAGAGGTAATGGAATTAACGGAAGGATTGGTATCATCTATAAGCCAATAAATGAATTTAGAATTGGTGCATCCTTTCAAACACCAACCTGGATGCATGTAGAAGATACTTATTCGGAAGCTGTAAATACACTTTATAACCCTGGAAATTCAGTATACAGACCTGATCAGAACAATTATGTATTTCAATATACATTAAGAACTCCTATGAAAACTTCCGTGGGTGCAAGTTTAATTATTGCTGGTAACGGTTTATTGACCGGTGACGTTGATTTTGTAAATTACTCCAGCATCAAACTGAGCACTACATCTGATTACAATACCGCGGATAATCGCACCGATATAAACAACAACAACCAGGATGTTAAAGATTTTTACAAAAGCGCTGTTAACTTCCGTGTTGGTGGTGAGTACAAAATAGATCCGATTACGCTTCGCGCAGGTTTTGGGCTGAATGGTACTCCTTATAAACAAGATCCTGACAACCAGGCTCAGGTTAAATATTATAGCGCAGGTTTAGGCTACAGAATCAATCAGTATTATGTTGACCTTGCCTACCAAAGGGTAGAAACCAATCAGACATTCGTTCCTTATACTGTAGGAACTGATGCTTCATTGGATCCTACTGCAACAACAAAATTAAGTAAAAACAATGTTTTCCTGACTTTCGGAGTTCGTTTCTAAAAGCTAAAGAATCATTCAAAATAAAAGCGCTGATGTGAAGACATCAGCGCTTTTATTTTGAATGATATTTCCGGAAAACAACCCCTCCTACAGAGAAAGTTTAAACCGCTCTATATTCTTTTCCACTTCAGCGTCTTTGATCAGCTCAGGTGCATGGTGTGGTTTCTTTCTCGCATCTATAATAACCGGGCCTGTACAACCCCAATGTTTATCTTTAACAAAACTACCCACCCCATCTATATCCGAAGCAGGATTACTTCTTGTAAAAGTGACCCAAACCAGGTTATTGATATCTTTGGCTGTAAACGCAGCATCGTCGCACAGCACAATTAAGCCAAGTCCATCCAAATTCCGTTGTTGAAGCTGATCTTTCAATTCGCTCATTTCAATGCCTGCCTGATCCTTGTTCAAATAAGCTGAAGCCTGAACCGTCATAACACCTTCCATAGCCATATGATACCCGGAAAAAGATCCATCTGTAGCAAGACCTGAAGGTAATACTGTGCTCAGTTGACGTTTCACTTCGCCGGCCGCAGCAAACACCACTTTAGAGCCAGAATTTAATCCTTCCCCACTATAATCTAAGGTATCTATTGTGGTTTGCGTATAAAAATGCAGGTCTCTGGTGAAATCCATGCGTTCCAATATATGCTTCAAAAAGGCCCTGATATGATGCGTACTGAGTTGCTCGTCATCCTCTCTCGCAGCAATAAACACATATTTAGCCAGGCTCAACTGGTTCTTGCCTAAAATATGATTGGCAATGGTCAAGATTTCCTGCGGCCTGCGTTCTTTTAAATATGGTGTATATCTTTCGCTCCCTATCGCAAACAACAATGGATGCACACCTGCCGCATCTACAGCATTCACTTCTTTCAGTCCGTGGATTTCCTGAGGAAGCGCCGAACCTGCAATTTCATGGATCAGTGCGCCAAAGCTTGTATCCTCCTGAGGAGGTCTTCCTACTACGGTAAAGGACCAGATGGCATCTTTCTTATGGTATACATTGTGCACCTTCATCAAAGGAAAAGGATGCGTTAAACTGTAATAGCCCAAATGATCCCCAAAAGGACCTTCTGGTTTATTTTCCTGCGGATAAACAGTACCTGTGATCACAAAATCTGCATCTGCAGAAATGCAGAAACCTTCTTCATCATAGAAATAACGAAATCGTCTGTTCCCCAGGGCGCCCGCAAAGGTCATTTCTGATAGTCCTTCCGGCAGAGGCATCACTGCAGCCAGCGGATGTGAAGGAGGGCCGCCTACAAAAATACTCACTTTTAAAGGTTGTCCTTTTGCATTGGCTTTGGATTGATGAACGCCTATCCCTCTGTGGATCTGATAATGTAATCCGATTTCTTTGTCTTTGACATATTCATTTCCGGCCAGTTGTATACGGTACATCCCCAGATTGGAATTCATCACACCTGGTTTATCCGGATCTTCGGTATAGACCTGTGGCATAGTTACAAATGGTCCGCCGTCCATTGGCCAGTTTACAATTTGCGGAAGCTGACTAATGGTTGTTTTACTAAAAGTGGCCTTAAACAAACTTTGTTTCAATGGTAAAGCAGAGAGTGCAGTTAAGCCTGCACCTGCATATTTAAATGGGTTCTTAAGTGCTTTAATTGGATCTGAACGAAGTCCAACCAATTGCTGAACTTTATCCAGGCTGTCCCTGAACATAAATTTGGATCTTTCCAAAGTTCCAAACAAGTTGGATACTGCAGGAAAAGGGCTGCCTTTGACTTTTTCAAATAGAATGGCCGGGCCTTCCTGTTCAAAAATACGCAAATGGATTGCAGCCATTTCCAGGTAAGGGTCTACTTCTTCTTTGATACGTATAAGATGTCCGTGTTTTTCTAAATCAGCAACACATTCTGATAAGCTGTTATATCCCATTGTCTACAAAGTTAAATTTAAGTTTGTAAGCTTGTTGGAAAAAATCAAATTACTCGTCGAGGACTGGACTCCTTGCCTCGCTGCGCTCTTGTGGCAAGGCGCCCTGAGGTCCTCTCCGAGTAATATTGATTTTTTATATGGCGCTTAGCAAAGGAGGTGAGTCCGGGCAGGATGCATAGAGATGGAGTATAGGGTTTTATTGTAATGTATATTGTAATGTATATTGTAATGTATATTGTAATGTATATTGTAATGTATATTGTAATGTATATCTATATTTTTCTTTGGTTTACATGGTAAAAAGTCATTTTCTTAAAACATCTTAGCTTGGGTAGCTGTTCTGTTCTAAATAGATTTAATAAAATAAAAACAACATTACTATGGACGCTAAAGAGATTAGTTTGAATGAAAAAAAGGTAAAACCAGTAGTAGACATGCTCAACGATTATCTTGCAAACTATCATATACACTATCAAAAATTAAGAGGATGCCACTGGAATATTAAAGGACAGAATTTCTTTACCCTGCACCTTAAGTTCGAGGAATTATATACCAACGCTCAATTAACCATTGATGAAATTGCAGAACGTGTCCTTACCCTAGGTAAACCACCACACAGCCGTTTCGCAGATTACATTAGTGAATCTTCCATTAAAGAGATCAATACCATAGGTCTTAAAGACCTCGATATGGTAGATGCTATTCTCGACGATATGTATCAACTCATCCAACTGGAAAGAGAGTTGCTGGAAGCAACAGACAAAGCCGGAGATGACGGTACCAACGATATGGTCAACCGTTTCATGCAATTCAAAGAAAAAAACACCTGGATGCTGCGCTCATTCGCAAACAAGAAATAAAACATCCTTATTTAGTTAAGAAAGCCGTGCTCCAAAAAGCATGGCTTTCTTAATTTACACACAATACGCACCCTTCTTTCCCGTTCTTGATATAGAATTTAAGCTCTTAGAATTTATTCGTATAATTGCCAGAATTAACTTGACACGACATTAATGCAAAAATATTATATATTGGCAGCAGTAGCTGCCTTCCTTAACATATCCTCTGCCTCAGCCTCCAACCTCAGAGACTCCATAGGCGTAGAAAACCTGAAAGGCAAAAAAGTAATCCTTCATAAAGTAGTTCAGCACGATACCTACTATTCTATAGGAAGACTGTACAATGTTCAGCCCAAAGAGATCATTACCTTTAACGACAACAAATACCTTCAAATCGGGGTTATCATTAAAGTACCAACCAATATTCCATTTAAAGATCAGATCAGCACAGCGGCAAAAAATCCACCGGCAAATGCATCATCCGATAATGGGAACTATACGGAGTACACCATACAAGCCAAGGACAATCTAAACAGGCTTGCAGAGCGATTTGGAACTACAGTAAATGAGATCAAAAGGATCAACGATCTAAACTCGATTCATCTGAGAATAGGCCAGGTCTTAAAAATGCCGGCACAAGCAGGATCCGAACAGCAACCAGAACAAAAACAGGAGCAAAAGCAGGAACAGAAACCTGCGCAAACTACAGCTAATGAGCCAATTTTTCCTTCCAAACGTCCTGAAGCTGTAAAAAGCACTGATGCAACTGCAGGAGAAAACGGAGCCTATATAGAGCACGTTGTAAAAGCCAAAGAAAACCTGGGCATGCTGGCCGACAAATACGGAACAACCATTGAGGAGATCAAAAAACTCAACGGATTAAATTCCAGCAACCTCAGAATAGCTCAGGTCTTAAAAATTCCGGCTAAACCAGGTCAAAATACTGAAACGTCAAATGCAGGCCAACCGGTGGTAACAGAAACAACACAGACAAGCCAGAAAAAAACAGGCCTGGATAAAAAGACACAACCCCTGCAATCTCCCCCAGATACTTCAGCACAGGAAGAATTCATAGAACATACAGTGGCTTCCAATGAAACCCTTTATTCCATTGCAACAAAATATGGCCTGACCATGGACCAGGTAAAAGCAAAGAACAATTTGCAGGATGCCTCCCTTAGAATTGGCCAAAAATTACTGATCAAGGGACAATACCCGGTAAAAAAACCTTATACTCCACCGGTAACAGATTCAGATGCAGAGACCGACAGCGTATCAACCATTAAAAACCCTTCCTTAAAATACGCACCAAGCAGATATGGGCTGAATCAAATTGATGAAAAAGGAACCGCTGTATGGATTGCAGAAGAAGGCCTTGATCCGACCAAAATGCTTGTGTTACACCGCACTGCACCAATAGGAACCGTGATAAAAATCACCAATCCAATGAGCAACCGCTCTACTTTCGCA
This sequence comes from Pedobacter nutrimenti, assembly GCF_032678445.1. Lineage (GTDB taxonomy): Bacteria > Bacteroidota > Bacteroidia > Sphingobacteriales > Sphingobacteriaceae > Pedobacter > Pedobacter nutrimenti_A. The sequence continues at coordinate 73,994 of NZ_JAVTSQ010000012.1, read as the reverse complement.
AAGGTTGTTGGTAAATTTACAGAGAATGAGTCCACAAAAGATGTTATCATTGTAATGACAAAAGCTGTAGCAGACGCACTGGGTGCGCTGGACAAAAGATTTTTTTGTAATTTAACCTACAGCGGACAAGATACTAATGAACAATAAACCTTTTATTATCGGGATTGCGGGTGGAAGCGGTTCCGGTAAAACTTTCTTTTTAAATTGTTTCCTTCATCATTTTAAAAATGATGAAGTCACTTTAGTTTCACAGGATGATTATTACATCCCTGTTGGAGAAATGACACAGGAAGAGAATAGATTATATAACTTTGATCTTCCTTCCACCATTGACAACGAGCAGTTCAATCTCGACATCAGGAAGCTCCTGAAAGGAGAAGTGATCTACAAAAAAGAATACAACTTTAACAACCCATTGGCCGTGGTCAAGATTCTGGAGATCAGCCCCGCGCCAATTATCATAGTAGAAGGCCTTTTCATCCTTCATTTCAAAGAGATCGCAGCACTGCTGGACCATAAGATCTTTGTAGAAGCCGAAGAATCCGTTGCCCTGGACCGCAGAGTAAAGAGAGACGGTATGGAACGCGGCTATTCTGAAGAAGACGTATTATACAAATGGCACAACCATGTTGTGCCATCTTATAAAGAATTTTTATTACCGTACAAAGAAGAATGCAATATGATTGTGCTGAACAACACCAACACACCCGATGAGATCATTGCTATTACCGAGAAAATAGCCCTCGATCTGAAAGCCAAATTCTGTCTAGGTAATTAATCTATATGCATTTCCGGCGTATTATCGTCGGCCAGAAGTCTGCCTGAGGTTGCGTTTCTAATGTAATCTACACTCACCCCCGGTGCTCTTTCGATTAACTGAAAACCACCCTCAGGCAGTACATCAAGAACCGCAAGCTCGGTTACAATCTTTTTAATACAATGTACACCTGTTAAAGGTAAGGTACATTTTGGCAGCAGCTTGCTCTCCCCCGCTTTATTCACATGCTGCATGGCCACTATAATATTTTTAGCAGAAGCCACCAGGTCCATAGCGCCGCCCATCCCTTTCACCATTTTACCGGGGATCTTCCAATTGGCAATATCTCCGTTTTCAGAAACTTCCATAGCACCTAATATAGTCAGATCAATCTTCTGGCTCCTGATCATCCCAAAACTCAAGGCCGAATCGAAGACAGATGAACCAGGCAAGGTGGTAATCGTTTGTTTTCCTGCATTGATCAGATCGGCATCCTCTTCCCCTTCAAAAGGAAAAGGTCCCATACCCAGTAAGCCATTCTCAGACTGTAAAACAACATTGATTCCCTCAGGAATATAATTGGCAACCAGTGTTGGAATACCAATCCCAAGATTCACATAGTAACCATCTTTTATCTCTTTTGCGATACGTTTCGCAATTCCATTTTTATCCAGCATGTCACCCTTAATTTTTAGTTCTTACCGTACGTTGTTCAATTCTCTTCTCATAGTCAGCACCCTGAAAAATACGGTGTACAAATACCCCTGGTGTATGAATCTGATCCGGATCCAGTTCTCCGGCTTCCACCAGAATCTCTACCTCTGCAATGGTCACTTTTCCAGCCATCGCCATTACCGGATTAAAATTCCTGCTGGTCGATCTGTAGATCAGGTTGCCCGCAGTATCTCCTTTCCAGGCTTTTACAATCGAAAAATCAGCCTCAAAAGCATACTCCATCAGGTAATCCTTGCCATTAAAATTTCGTACTTCTTTACCCTCAGCCACTTCAGTACCCACACCTGCAGGTGTAAATATTGCAGGCATACCATAACCGGCAGCCATGCAACGTGTTGCTAAAGTACCCTGCGGAATCAATTCAACTTCCAGTTCACCACTCAGCAATTGCCTTTCAAATTCCGCGTTCTCTCCAACATAAGAAGAAATCATCTTTTTAACCTGACGCTGCTGCAGCATCAGCCCTATGCCAAAATCATCTACCCCGGCATTATTGGAAATGCAGGTCAGGTTCATCACGTTCTTTTTCACCAGTGCGTTAATGCAGTTTTCAGGAATCCCGCAAAGGCCAAATCCCCCCAGCATTAACGTATCACCGTCTTCTATATCCCGGATGGCTTCTATAGCCCCCGATACCACTTTATTGATCATATATTTGGTTTGACTGCTAAATTAAAAAAAGTCCCCCGAACTTTGTTAGTCCGGGGGTTATTATCATTTTAAATATACATACGTAATACCATCTCCTCCCCGGTCTGCATGCTCATCCTCCACACGGGTAACCTGGCTATACTTTTTAAGATACTCACGGATCAGCTTCCGGAGAATACCATCACCTTTTCCATGAATCAGTTTAATAAAAGGAAAGCCCATCATCACAGACCTGTCCAAATACTTCTCAACTTCCTGTAAAGCCACTTCACCCCGCATTCCCCTTAAATCCAGCTCTGCATTAAAAGAACTGATCGCTTCAGAAATACTGCCGGAATAAGAATTGGCCTGTATCGTTTTCCTCGCCTGCGTATTGCTGATCTTATGCACCCTGTTCTTTTTCAAAACAGACCTCAGATCACCCAATGCCACCACCAGGTTATCCCGGTTAATTTCCAATACCTGTCCAGTTGTTTCACTGTTATTGAGTTGTACCCAATCTCCAACCTCTATCGGTGTATTTAATTTTTGCACAGGTGCTTCCGGTTTCTTCTCTTCCTTTACCTGGTGCTGCACCAGCTGTTTCTGCAGGTTTTGCCGAAGCTCTTTAGTCGCTACTTTATCCGCCTGCTTTTCTTTAATTTCGGCAATCGTATTCTCCACCAGCTTGTTCGCATTTTTAATAATGGATTGTGCTTCCAGCTTCGCCTCCTTCATCAGGCTCTTCTTATTTTCCTCCAGAAAGAGCTTTAACTTTTCATTTTCAGCCACCAGGTTTTTGACTTTGTTCTGCTGGGTAGAAAGATGGATCTTCGTATCGTAAATCTGCTTCTTCTCTCTCTCCAGATCCACCAGCAAACTATCTATACGGTTTTGATTGGTACCCGTCTTTTCTCTCGCCAGTTTTAAAACTTCAGGCTGCAAGCCAATATTCTGCGCAATCTCAAAAGCATATGAACTCCCCGGTTTTCCAATCTCAAGTACATACAAAGGCTTCATTTTATCATTATCAAACAACATAGAAGCATTTTCAAGCCCAGGCGTATTACCCGCAAACAATTTCAGGTTCGAATAGTGGGTCGTAATTACTCCCCGTACCTTCTTATTGTTCAATACTTCCAGCACGGCTTCTGCCATAGGCCCGCCGAACTGTGGATCTGTACCTGTTCCAAACTCGTCAATCAGCACCAGCGACTTCGGCGTAGCATGAGCCACGAAATACCGCATCTTTGTTAAATGGGCACTATAGGTACTCAAATCACTTTCTATAGATTGATCATCTCCAATATCTGCAAAGATATTGTCAAATATGCCCACCTCACTGGATTCATGAACAGGAATCAATAAGCCGCTCTGGATCATAATCTGTAACAGACCAACCGTTTTCATACAAACAGATTTCCCACCGGCATTAGGTCCGGAAACCAGCAATATCCTCAACGTATCATGGATCTGCATATTTAACGGAACCACTGTTTTCCGATCTTCCTTAAAAGACAGAAACAAGAGAGGATGCCTTGCATTGACCAGCTTAGTCCTGGCTTCTTTTACCAAAACCGGCATATCCGCCTCTACCTCTATCGCAAAAAGTGCCTTTGCCCGTACAAAATCCAGCTTGGTTAAAAAGCCATGATAAGATAATAATAAAGGGGTATAAGGCCTCAGGTCATTGGTCAAAGCAATCAAAATCTTAATGATCTCCCTGCGTTTATCAAATTCCAGATCCCTTAACTTATTATTTAAAGTAAAAACTTCCTCCGGCTCCATATATACTGTCTGGCCGCTGGCCGACTCATCATGGATAAATCCTTTCAGTTTTCTCTTGTTTTCAGCCAGAATCGGAATACACATCCTGCCATCACGAATGGTCAGACTTCCATCAGCCACCCAATTGTTTCCAACGGCTTGTTTATAGATGTTATCCATCTTTTTCCTGACTTCCTGCTCACCTTTAGCAATATCCCCAATGATCTGCTGCAGAGCAGGAGAAGCATTAGGTTTGATCTTACCTTTGGGATCAAGAACAGTTTCAATCTTTTTAAGGATATTTTTCTCTACCGGCAGATGCTCAAATAAAGCCTCCAGGTTAGGATAAACCTCTTTTCTTTCGTCAAAAAAACGAAGTACAGAGAATACCGTTTGAAGAGATGCGTACATCTGGAACAACTCTTCCTCGACCAGGTAACTCCCTTCAGCCCTGATCTTCTCTGCTAAATATTTAATATCAAAAAAAGTACTGATCTGCAGGGGTTCCTGATTTTCCAGTATACTTTTAAATTCTCTGGTTTGTCTTAAAAATTTATTTATCTGGTCATAATTGGTCATGACCTGCATCTTACTCACCATTTGCTGACCCATAGGGCTTAAACAATTTTTATGGATGAGTCCTCTAATTTCGTTGAAACCTAAACGTTCCAAACAATTTTCGGGATATAACATAATTACTTTTGCGTCGTTTGAATTTGAACCTTCTTTAACTTTTTCTTCCTGATCTTCTTCTTAGGTTTCACCAATGCACTGTCCTTTTTAACCAATAAAGAATCCTTAGTCTTTATATTCTTGATTAATTTAGGATCCGGTACTGCAGCTTTTTTTGCCGCGTCTAACTTCAACTTCTTCTGCAGTTTTTTATTCGCAGCAGCCACAGAATCGACCACAACTTTATCCACCTTCTTTTTGGCCGCTGTCAAATCTGCCTTTATCTTTTCGTAGATACTGCTCATCAGATCCGGATGCGTATAGTAAAAGTTCATACTTTTAGTATATGCCGCTGAGTCAGTTCCATACTTTTTATAAATGCCCTTATAAAAAGAAGAAGCGACCTTTTTAGCCGAATCAGGCAGGGGAATCGTATTCACATATCCATCGGCTATATGGATATCATACAGTATTTTCCCCATATCATCAGGTTGTATAATATCTTTGGGAACAGGAGGCTTACATCCGAACAGGAACAAAGATGCAATCCCCGCTAACAAAATCTTCTTCATCGTATCATCAAATTTTTCTCTACAAACCCTGAAGCCACCCTTCTTTAAAATACTCCACATCTCCCTATATAAGCTATGCAAGGCTTCATCAATCTGTAAACATTATCTTTTCTTGCCGCAAATTGCGTCAAGGTTGTTAATTTTACCAAAAATACTGATAAATGAGCATAGCCGATAACTTATTAAAATATAAAAAGGAATTAGAAAGTACCTCCGCGAAACTGGTCGCTGTTTCTAAGAACAACGAAGCCGATGCAGTTCAGGAAGCTTACGATGCCGGACAAAGAATTTTTGGTGAAAATATTGTACAAGAGCTTGTCGACAAACAGACCCTATTACCAAAAGACATTGAATGGCACTTAATTGGCCACCTGCAAACCAATAAAGTAAAATATATTGCACCGTTCATCAGTCTCATCGAATCTGTAGACAGCTTAAAACTCCTGATTGAAATTAACAAACAAGCCTCAAAAAACAACAGGGTAATTGACTGCCTCTTGCAGGTCTATATTGCAGATGAAGATACCAAATTCGGCCTGGGATTTGATGAAGTTATAGAACTGCTCAGATCCGAAGAATTTGAAAGCCTGAAAAATATTAGAATTGTAGGATTGATGGGGATTGCCACCAATACAGAATCAAAAAAACAGATCCGCGATGAATTCCAGGAATTGAAAGTTTTATTCGATGGAATTAAACTGACTTATTTCCGGAAAGATGATTATTTTAAAGAAATTTCAATGGGAATGTCTGCAGACTATGAAATCGCCGTTGAAGAAGGCAGTACGATGGTAAGAATTGGCAGCAACATATTTGGTAAAAGAAAAATCAAACACTTTAAAGCAGAATGAGTATAACTATCCGCGTCGCAGAAAAGCAAGATTGCCCGGCACTCCTTGAACTCATCCATGAGCTGGCAATCTATGAGAAACTACCAGAAGAAGTGACAGTGACCCTGGAAGAGTTTGCAGATGCAGGCTTTGGAGAAAAGCCTGTATGGAAAGCATTTGTTGCTGAAAACGAGGATAAGATCATTGGGTTTGCCCTTTATTACACACGCTATTCAACCTGGAAAGGTTGCCGTCTTTACCTTGAAGACTTCATTGTTACCGAAGAATATCGCGGAAAAGGGGTTGGAAAACTCCTTTTTGAAACTGTAATGCAGGAAGCAAAAGACAAAAATTACAATGGAATGAGCTGGCAGGTGCTGGATTGGAACGAACCTGCAATCAATTTCTATAAAAAGTATGAGGCCAGTATGGAATCGGGCTGGTTAAATGCTTCCTTTTCCAAAGAACAAATTAAAAAATAGAGATATGAAAAAGATTGCTGCACTACTTGCTCTATCAAGCATTCTTGCTTGTCAAAGTGAAAAAAAAGGTGGCCAAACGGCCGACTCCACGAACACCGAGGCTACCGTCACAACAGACACCTTAACGTTTAAATACGATTCGCTTAAAGTATACAGCAAACTGGATACCACTAAAGCGACCATTGTATACCCGGTATTCAGCAGCGATAAGATCAATTCATCGATTCAGGCAGCCGCCCTGAAAACAGACAGCCCAGACGATCCTAAATATAAAAATTACAGTGAGCTCGCTACTGGATTTATCAAAGGCTTTGATGACTATAAAAAAGACAACAAAGGCGATCAGCAAACCTGGTTTAAGGAAGTTCGCATCAAGGTGCTGCAGCAAAGAAAAGCTTACCTGGGCTTACGATATGATTTTATCGACTATGCAGGTGGTGCACATCCAAATTACGCTATCGTGTTCCATAACTATAACACCCTCAGCAATAAAAGTGTAACCATCGATAGTCTGATTAAACCAGGCAGTCTTCCTGTATTAACCGCAACAGCAGAGAAAATCTTCAGAAAAAACGAAAAACTGACTCCTAAACAAAGCCTGGCAGACAATTACTTTTTCGAAAAGAACACCTTTTCATTGCCACGCAATTTTACCATAACAGACCAGGGATTGAAATTTCTATATAACCCCTATGAGATCAAGCCCTATGCAGCCGGCACTACCGAACTGCTGGTTCCGTTTGAACAAATTAAAGAAATCCTGAAACCCAATCCCGTTCTACCCGCACTAAAATAAAATATGGAAGTATATAAATTTGGTGGTGCATCTGTTTGTGATGCAAAATCCATCCAAAATATGGCCGGAATTATTAAAAGCACTTCGGCCAGCCCCCTGCTCATCGTTGTATCTGCTATGGGCAAGATGACCAACAAACTTGAAGCATTGACCAAATCCTATCTCTTTAGCGACGGACAGGCCCATGGATTGCTGGAGGAAGTTAAAACCTATCATTACCACATTCTGAACGAGCTCTTCACCGATCATAGCAATCCCGTATTCAACGATATTGCCAATACCTTTGTTGAAATTGAATGGCTTCTGGAAGAAGAAGCCAGCGATGCGCCGGATTACATCTACGATCAGATCGTTTCCATAGGAGAACTGGTTTCTACAAAAATAGTGACCGCCTACTTAAAATCAGCCGGATGCAATGCCGTCTGGGCCGATGCAAGGAATTACATTAAAACAGACAATACCTACCGGGAAGGCAAAGTGGACTGGAATAAAACAGAAGCCGAAATCCAGAAACACCTCTTGCCCCTACTAGGAAAATCTATAGTCGTTACACAGGGTTTTATTGGCAGCACCAGCGAAAATTTCACAACCACTCTTGGACGTGAGGGCTCAGATTACTCTGCTGCTATATTTGCCGCTTGCCTGAATGCCACTGCATTAACCATATGGAAAGACGTGCCTGGTGTACTCAATGCCGACCCAAAATGGTTTGCAGAAACGGAGAGGATTCCACAGCTTTCTTATCACGATGCCATAGAACTGACCTATTATGGAGCAACAGTGATCCATCCAAAAACCATAAAGCCCCTGCAAAACAGGAACATCCCGCTGTATGTCCGTTCCTTTGTTGATGCCGGCAGTCCAGGTACCGAAATTACCGCCCTCAACGCGCCGCTACCGGTACCCTCTTTCATCTTTAAAGTCAACCAGGTTCTGATTTCTATCTTTCCGAAAGATTTCTCCTTTATCATCGAGGAAAACCTCAGCGATATCTTCAGTCTCTTTCACAAGCATAAAGTAAAGGTCAACACCATGCTGAACTCTGCCATCAGCTTTTCAGTAAGTGTAGACCAGGATGAACAAAAAATAGACCGACTGATTAAAGAATTATCGGAACACTATAAAGTTAAATACAATACAGGACTGGAACTGGTTACCATTCGTTACTACAATCAGGGTACGATAGACAGGGTTACCGAAAACAAAGAGATCCTTTTGGAGGTTAAAAGCCGGCACACTTGCCAGATCGTAATGAAAGATAAAACAGCTATTGAATAAGTCCATTCTACATCAAGAAGTCCAGGCCTATATCAGCAGCCACCTGCAAGCTGATGTACATCAGCTTGCTATGGCCAAAAGCCCATTTGAACACCTGTCTTCCAGAGAATTGGCTGTACAGATCAGTTCCAAAAAGAAAACAGAGAAAAAGCTGCCTACCTGGTTTGCCGCAGCGCAAATTTATTACCCTGAACCCCTATCCATAGAACAGACCTCTTCAGAAACAACTGCTGCCTACAAAGCGAGCTTAATTGACGGTGGAACATTAATTGATCTTACCGGCGGATTTGGAGTAGACAGCTATTACTTTTCGAAAAAAGCAGAAAAGGTGGTCCACTGCGAGATCAATACTGAGCTTTCGGAAATTACAGCCCATAACCTGAAAACACTTGGCGCAGATCATATCCAATTCGTAGCAGGTGATGGATTGGCCTACCTGGAAGCCTATCCAGGGCATTTTAACACCATTTATATTGATCCTGCAAGAAGAAGTCAGTCAGGCAAAGTTTTCATGCTCAAAGACTGCACACCAAATGTGATTGAAAATATGGCTTTACTCCTGTCTAAATCAGACCAGATCATCATCAAAACCTCCCCCCTGCTCGACATCACAGCCGGGATCAAAGAACTACAATTCGTTACCGAAGTGCATATTATAAGCACCAGAAATGAATGTAAAGAACTGCTCTTTATTTTAAAAAGACACCAGAATACCCCCGTTAAAATCATCAGCAGTACCATTAACGAAAGCATCAAGCAATTTTCAACAGAACTGTATCAGGAAGCCGAAGTCACATTTAACGAAGGAAAGCTCAAGGAATACATTTACGAACCCGATGCCGCATTACTAAAAAGCGGTGCATTTTCTCTGATCGGAAAGACTTATGGGCTGGAGAAACTGCAGGAACAAACACAATTATATACTTCAGATCAATATAAAAAAGAATTTCCAGGCAGAATATTTAAAATAACCGAAACTCTTACGGCCGCAGATCTCAAAAAAGAAAAAGAATTAAGAGGAAATATCATTGTCAGGAATTATCCGGACAAGGCAGAAAACCTCAGTAAAAAGTATAAAATTAAACCCGCAGACGATCAGTTCCTGATCTTTACCAAAAGCAGATCCGCCGGTCTGCAGATCATTAAAGCACAGATATTGCAATACTATTAACAAAAAAAGGGCCGTCCGAATAAGACAGCCCTTTCTATATATCAGTAAGGTTTAATTAAACTTTTTTCACCTTAACCGCCTGCAAACCTTTTTTTCCTTCCGCAATTTCAAATTCCACGTTATCATTTTCCTGCAAGCTGTCAATTCCGCCCAAAACATCTTTAAAATGTACAAAAATATCCTTATTGCCATCGTACACAATAAATCCGTATCCTTTTTGAGTATTAAACCATTTAACTTTTCCGGTGTTCATAATTTTTAGTTCTTTGATAAAATAATAGGTTGTTTTTCAGTTCTTTAAATTATTACTAAAACTTAAAGAAACCAAAACTTTTGCGAAATTATTATTTATTCGGCTGAGGCGTAGTTCTCAAATACGGTTTAATAATTTTATGTCCCTTAGGGAATTTTGCAGGAATATCCTCCGTTTTAATGCTGTTGGCCACAACAACATCATCACCATCCTGCCAGTCAGCAGGTGTAGCTACCGTGTACTGTGCAGTAAGCTGTAAAGAATCAATTACTCTCAATACCTCATTGAAATTTCTTCCTGTAGAAGCCGGATAGGTTATGATCAATTTCACTTTTTTATCTGGCGAAATGATAAACAGGGAACGTACCGTTAAAGTTTCTGAAGCATTTGGATGGATCATATCATACAGATCAGCAATTTTCTTGTCTTCATCAGCAATAATAGGAAACTCCACATTCGTATTTTGGGTCTCGTTGATATCACTGATCCAACCCTTATGCGATTCCGCAGAATCCACACTTAGCGCCAGTACTTTTACATTTCTCTTTTCAAATTCACCTTTTAAAGCCGCTGTACGTCCAAGTTCTGTAGTACATACCGGCGTATAATCTGCCGGATGTGAAAACAAAACACCCCAGCTATCGCCCAGATAGTTATAGAAATCAATATCTCCGATAGAGGTTTTTGCATGAAAGTTGGGAGCGGTATCCCCTAGTCTTAAACTCATAATGTTGTGGTTTTTAGATTCAAATATAATATTCTACAAATTTAGTATACTATTTAAAATAATTCTCCTGTTTTTGTAATAAATTCAATTTCAGGAACAGCACTACCTAAATGCTTATTAAATTCTTTAATGGTATAGTTTGCCAAAATGGGGGTATCCCTTTCATCATGCTGATGAAGAAAAAAGTAAACCTTCTCCAAACCTCTGTCCAGCCAGGATTTGATTCTGATTACCCATTCATCAATCCTCTTGAAATCCGAATCTGCATGGCCCTGGCCATTTCCTACGAAACGTATAAAAATTTCAGGAATGGTCAATTCCATATGCAAACAATCCCTTCTGCCGCTGGCGTCGGTAATGATAGCCCCTTTATTCAAATCAGCCAGCATTTTAAACAAGTTCTTTCTAATCACCGGATCAGCAAACCATTCGGGATGGCGCAACTCTACAAAGACTTTGAAATCTTCCGGAAGGGATTTTAAATAACTTTCCAGCACCTCCATATTATTGGGCCCAAAGTTATCCCCCATCTGTAAAAAGCAGGGTCCCAACAATTCACCAAATTCACTGATCCCTGAAATATACTGATCGGTAGCTTCCTCTGCGTTTTTCAATCTTTTCAAATGACTGATGATCTGCGGAAACTTTGGACAAAAGACAAAACCATTTCCTGCGTTTCCAGCGGCTTTCTCTTTCCATTTCATCACCTGATCCTGTTTAGGCATGCTATAAAATATCGCATTCATTTCTATAGAATTGAAATGCTTTGCATATTCGTCCAGAAAATTCGCCTCCTTTGTTTTAGGCGGATAGATCATCCCCACCCATTCCTTTCGGCCCCATTTTGCGCAGCCAATATAAAAACGCGGATCAGCAGCTTTTTTCCCTTTTAAGGTCAAAGCCGTCTGAGCGCCGTCAGGCGGCAGCGTAAAATCTACCTGTTTAACCAGTTCGTCTAGTACTTTACCAAATTCCATAGGATAAATTTATAAAAACAAAACCCCCGAAACGAATAAGTTTCGGGGGTTTAAAAAATTTATATTTTTCCGGATACTAGTTGTAGACTTTGATCATAAATACATAATCCTGGATCTTCTCCGCTTGTTTCACTCTGCTCAGGCCCTGCAACGGACTTTTCTTGGAAACCGCTCTTTTGCCCAGGGAATCAGAAGGAATGGCACTCAGGGCCTCAAGGATGTATTTAGATTTAATCGCAAAGGCCGCACCATCCACCTGGTTCTCTTTCGCACTGATTACCCCAACCACGTTTCCATTATTATCCAGCAATGGCCCACCGCTGTTTCCAGGATTAACAGGAATAGACACCTGATAAGCCGTGGTATCGCCAGCATGTCCGGTACTCGAGCTCACATAACCCTGACCTAAAACCGCATCATCTTTAGGAAAACCCAATGTATATACGTTTTCACCCATACCAACCGCACTGCGTTTTAATTTATAAGGTAAAGCCGAAAGCGGAGAAAAATCTTTATCTACAATCTGTAAGATCGCCAGATCATACTGAGGATCTGTATAATAAACTTTAGCTTTATAGGCCTCTCCTTTACTATTTTGTACGTATACAGAATCCGCACCGTTGATCACATGCAAATTCGTACATAAAAACCCATTTGAGGTAATCGCAAAACCAGTACCACCAAATTTAGCAGGTCTTACAGGAGCGGCTTCCGTTTTGGCATTGCTGTTGATGTTCCGTATCAATTTATTCTGGGAACTTTTAATCCGGTCTAATTCCCTGCGCATCATCTCATAACTGCCATTCTGTTTCGTATTGTGCTGAATGGCAAAAACAGAAACCATAGCCAGCAAAATAAAAGAAGCTGCAACAGCCATCGCAGACTTATTATTACGCCACAATTTAACGATAGGGGAAGAATGAGGTTTAAGTTCAGTTTTCAGTGCTTCCACATCCATTGTGGCATGAGCAGCATCCATTTTATCCTTTAAGGAAAGGACATGGCCATAGTCCTTCAAAGAATCCAGAAAAACCTTATGCGCAACCAGTTTATGGTCCACAGAAGGATCTTTTATCCGTAATTCTTCAAAAGCTTTCGCTTCTTCCACAGACAGGTTACCATTCAGGTAATCTTCAATAATCGCCTCTAACTCTATTTCGTTCCTCATTGTATCATTAAGATTGAAAAAACAATTTCTTTAACCTTTGCAGACATTTATATTTCTGTGTCTTTGCATTATCTGTATTGGTATAACCAAATTTTTCAGAGATCTCCTGCATAGACAAATTATGAATATAAAAGTCCTGAATAATCGTTTTGCACGGTTCCCCTAAATGGAGCAAGGCCTCCTGCATTTTTTCAAATTGCCGGTCCTTTTCCTCATGCTTCTCCAAATCTGTCTCTACCGCCTCTATATCTTCAAAGTCTGTTACATTTACGGCCTTCTTACTTTCTTTTGAAAGTTTTTTGAGCCAAATACGTCTGCAAACTGAGTATATATAAGTTTTAAGTTTACTGCTTAATTCAAAATCTCCGCTCTTTATTTTATTATATAATATGATAATAGATTCCTGATACACATCTTTTGCATCGTCTTCATCACCGTTATTATTTAGAATAAACTGCAATATCATCGGAAAATATCCTGTATACAGCTTATTAAGCGCATCATCTGAGTTATTAAGTATCCCTAAAACTACTTCTCTATCTGTTGGAACTGAACTGCTTAACTTCTTACTCACCAATTAATACTTTTTTATGTGAATGGTAACCCAATTATAAATAAAAATTTTACTTTTGTGCCACTTTTATCTTAATACCCATTACAGATAAACAGTGACCCAAGAAACGCAGAAAAATATTTTTTATTTTTTTTTATTTTCAAGGGTTACCTTTTAAAGTTACCGGTATTAAGATGTAAAATTAATTAATTATTTAAAACGGAAATTAGAATGAAAAACTTATTTAAATTTGGCTTTTTAGCTTTAGCATTATCTTTATCAGTAGCAGCTTGTAACTCAGAAAACAAAGCTAAAGGATCTGACACTACTACAACTGATTCTTCAACTATCGTTACTGATACTAACAAAGTTGATACTACTGTTAAAGCTGCTACTGACACAGCTAAAAAAGATACTACAGTTAAAACTACTACTACTAAAACTGAAGTTAAACACTAGTCAAACTTTAATTTTTAAGGAAAAGGCTTTGGGAATCACCCAAAGCCTTTTTTTATGCCCCAAACCCTTAATAATCCCTAATTTATGTTACCTTTGCGGCTGTAAAAACTTCTCAATTACATGAATTTATCTCCACTTCAAGCTATATCTCCAGTTGACGGACGTTATAGAAACACCACTAAAGACCTGGCAAACTATTTTTCGGAATATGGCCTCATTAAATACAGGGTTTTTGTTGAAATAGAATATTTCATCGCACTATGCGAAACCAATTTGAATGGTTTGGCCGCCTTCGACAAAAACAGCTACGCAAAACTGCGTGCCATTTATGAAAATTTCGGAGAGCTTGATGCCACAGAGATTAAAAACACAGAGAAAATCACCAATCACGACGTAAAAGCAGTAGAATACTTTATCAAAAGCAAGTTCGATCAGCTTGGATTGCAGGATTTCAAAGAATTTATCCATTTCGGATTAACTTCACAAGACATTAACAATACAGCTATACCCTATACTTTTAAACTGGCCTTAAATGAGGTGTACTATCCAAACATCGCAGAATTGATCAGCAAATTAAAAGCGCTGGCCACAGAATGGGCAGATGTTCCTTTGCTGGCCCACACCCATGGACAGCCAGCTTCTCCAACCAAATTAGGTAAGGAGTTTCTGGTTTTCGCAGAAAGACTGGACATCCAGTTAAACAACCTTAAAAACATTCCCAACAGTGCTAAGTTTGGCGGTGCTACCGGAAATTTCAATGCACACCATATCGCTTACCCCTCTATCAATTGGGTAGATTTTTCCAATCAATTCGTTAATGAGACCCTTGGACTGACCCGTGCACAACACACCACACAAATTGAACACTATGATCAGTTTGCGGCACAATGTGATGCTTTGAAACGAATCAATAATATCATTATTGACCTCGACAGAGACATCTGGGCCTATATTTCCAAAAACTATTTCAAGCAGAAGATCAAAGAAGGAGAAGTTGGTTCTTCGGCAATGCCACATAAAGTAAACCCTATTGATTTTGAAAATGCAGAAGGCAATGCAGGAGTTGCGAATGCACTGTTCGAATTCTTTGCCGCTAAACTTCCAATTTCCCGTTTGCAAAGGGATCTAACAGATTCCACGGTATTAAGAAACGTTGGCGTTCCTGTGGCCCATACCCTGATTGCCATCTCTTCTACCTTAAAAGGCTTAAACAAAATCCTGTTAAACAACGAAGCGATCGCTGCAGACCTGGACAACAACTGGGCTGTGGTAGCTGAAGCCATCCAGACCATTTTACGCCGTGAAGCCTATCCAAACCCTTACGAGGCCCTGAAAGACCTGACCCGTACCAATCAAAAGATCACTGCAGAAACCATGGCTGTATTTATTGATGGATTAAACATAGGTGCTGAATTGAAGGAAGAATTGAAACAAATCACACCATTTAATTATACAGGCATATTTTAATCAGCAGCTTTAATTAGAATCTGTTTAAATTAATGACCTAAAACAGACATCATAAACTGAAATTGCATCACTAATTAATTATTTTTGTAGAAAAAAAAGACAATGACTATCAACGTATATACAGAGCAAACTCCAAATCCTGCTACAATGAAATTCATGGTCAATAAATTATTGATCAATGGCAGTGAAGATTTCGCAACAAAAGAGAGTGCTGAACATTCCCCATTTGCAAAAGAATTGTTCAAGTTCAATTTCGTTAATGGTGTATTCTTCGCCAGCAACTTTGTAACCATCACTAAAGCTGAAGATGCAGACTGGGCTGATATTGAACCCATCCTTAAAGAATTTGTAAAAGGCGCTGTAGAATCGGAGTATAAAATTAAAGAAGAAACTACAGAAGCGGTTAATTTTGAAGGCACAGACCTGGAAATTAAGATCCAGCAAATCCTGCACGATTATGTACGCCCTGCTGTAGAACAGGATGGTGGTGCCATCACGTATAAATCATTTGATGAAGGCGTCGTTACCGTAGAACTCAGAGGTTCATGCAGCGGATGCCCTTCTTCTACCATTACTTTAAAATCAGGCATACAGAACCTCTTGCAAAGAATGGTACCAGAAGTGAAAGAAGTCGTTTCAGAAGCACTGTAATCCATAGAATAAAACATAAAAAAGGCCGGTTCTCTGCAAGAGAAACCGGCCTTTTTTATGCCATTATATATCTTTAAGCATTAAAATGATTACTCATCGCTTCTAAAAGCTCCGCATCAATCAAGCCATTGGTCGCCAGGATCTCCCTTTTTTCTATAAACTCATCGCCACCGCCAAAATTCATAACACGACCACCAGCCTGTTGCACCAGATAGGCGCCTCCGGCTACATCATAAGCATTCAGATTGTATTCAAAAAAAGCATCAAATCTTCCACAGGCCACATAAGCCAGGTCAACCGCTGCAGAACCAATCCTTCTTAAACCGTGACATTTCTGCATCATATCAGAAAGCAAGGCCATATATTGCGGCTGCTTATCAAACTGATAATAAGGAAAGCCTGTTGCCAGCAAACATTCAGACAACGAAGGCCTGGAAGAAACCCGGATCACTTTATTGTTCAAATAAGCTTCACCACCTTTATAGCTGTAAAACATTTCCCCACGGTTGATCTCATAAACCACCCCAATTACGGGCTGATCCTCCTCATACAAAGCAATACTGATCGAATAAGCAGGAATACCATGGATAAAGTTCGTTGTCCCATCCAGAGGATCAATGATCCAGTTGAACACCTCCCCTTTACTGTTTACCGTTTCTTCTTCTGTTGTAAAACCAGCTCCTGGCAACAGTTTAGACAAATTGTACACCAGTTGCTGTTCAGCAGTCTTGTCTACATAAGAAACCATATCGTTCAATCCTTTAAACTCAACGCTCTTCGCATCAAAGTTCATAGACTCTTTTCGTATAAAATTACCAGTCAAACGCGCTATCGCGATCACCTTGGTACATAACAATTCGTAATTCAATCGCTTTCTATTTAAAGGGCTGCGTCTTTCTCTTTATTTTTAATCGAAAAGATCACCAGCGCCAAACCACCAATAAACAACAGGGACGAAATCAGTTCCGCCTGTGTAAAAGAAATTCCGGCCACATGATATTTCGAATTTACCCGGATCAGTTCTACAAAGAAACGCTCTACCCCGTTCATCATCATGTAAATACCAAACATCATTCCCGGGAATTTAATCCGGTCCCGAAGTTTCCAAAGGATCAGGAACAGAATAAAACAGACAATGACCTCATATATAGGCGTAGGATACACCGGCAAAGGCAATACATTACAGAATTTCCCTGTACAGCCCGGTATAGGAACACCTTCCATAGCCACATTGTTTGGATAAGTATAAGCCCAAAGCCAGTCCGGAAGCCAACCAAAAGGCTTAGGATGCGTATTTACAATTCCCCAGTCCCCGTCACCAGACATATGACAACCAATCCGGCCAACACTGTAAGCCAGCATCATACCGGGCCCGCCTACATCCAGCATATGCAAAGGTTTAATGCCATTCTTATTGGCAATATAAATAACTGCAGCACCACCGCAGATCAATCCGCCATAAAAGGTTAAACCACTAAAAGACAGCAAACCACCAATAGGGTCCTGGATAAAAGTATCCCAGTGCTCCAGGTTATCAAAAATCTTGGCGCCCAAAAAACCCCATATGGCTGCCCATACAATCATATGGCCCATCAACTGGTAAGGATGCTCTGTTACCTGTATCGTTTTAGGCTGAGGCAGTTTATGTTTACCTTTTTCCTGGTGATCCCAATAGGCAAACAGACCAGCAAAAAACAAACCACCCAGGATATTTCCTTTTGTCGACAGGAGCACCGTTTGGGCATCACTTACAAAAAGATGGTAATTTAATAAGGCGTACACCAGTTTGTAACCAATCAGGAAACCGAATATTCCGTTGTAGATCAGCTCCTGTGTTGTTGCAGGTTTACCAATCACTACATCTTTAATTCTTGCGTGTAAAATCCCTAAAGCCTCTTTTCGCTGCAATTCCTTTGTAAAAGCCCAATATCCGGCTACAAAAGCCAGGGCAACAAAAACACCAAAAGTATTAAAAGGCAAAGGAACCTGAATACCAAAAAGGTATTCTATAAAATGCGATACAGTAGGAAACATACGTATAAAAAAAGTTTTATGCGAATATAGGATTAATGCGCTAAAACTTGTTCGGTTTCTGTAACTTCTACCTCGCCCTCGGCTGTTATAGCCACCAGATTAACAGATTTGATTTCATTAACCATTACCGGATCATACTTTGCCCTTACCTTTACATAGTTTTTGGTAAAGCCATGCATAAAACCGCTTTTCTGATCATCTTCAAAAAGCACTTCTCCTACAGTTCCAAGCTGGGATTCATAGAAAGCCCTTCTTTTCTTTTCCGACAGGATGTGTAACATTTTGTTGCGGTCTGCGCGCGTACTTCCGGCAACACGGCCCTTCATTTCTGCAGCCGCTGTCTGTTCCCGCTCAGAATAGGTAAACACATGCAGATAAGAAATATCCAGTTCATTCAAAAACTGGTAAGTATCTAAAAAATCTTCATGGGTTTCTCCTGGAAAACCAACAATCACATCCACGCCGATACAGCAGTTCGGGATCAGTGCTTTAATGGTAGCCACCCGTTCCGTATACAATTCCCGCTGATAACGCCTGCGCATCAAACCCAATATTTTATTGGAACCTGACTGCAAGGGAATATGAAAATGCGGAACAAACCGCTTTGACCCCCCTACAAAACGAATGATCTCGTCACTTAAAAGGTTAGGCTCAATAGAAGAAATCCGGATCCTTTCAATACCTTCCACCTCATCCAGGGCTTTCACCAGGTCAAAGAATTTATCTTCCCGCTGCCCGTTCCTGATCCCAAAATCGCCCAGGTTAACACCAGTAAGTACAATCTCTTTCACCCCGCTTGCCGCAATCTGCTGCGCCCGGTTCACCACATTTTCGATGGTATCACTCCTGCTGCCTCCTCTGGCCAGAGGAATTGTACAATACGTGCAAGGATAATCACAACCATCCTGAACCTTCAAAAAAGTACGGGTCCGGTCGCCAATGGAATAGGCTGCTATAAAATTATGATTAACTTTTTCTATGCTTTGCTGATGAACAACCGCTTTTGGTGCTTTGGTCAGGTCGGAAATAAACTCTACAATCCTGAATTTCTCTGCTGCGCCCAATACCATATCCACCCCCTCGATCTCCGCAATCTCTGTAGGTTTCAACTGTGCATAACAGCCTACTATAGTTATGTATGCATTTGGAGAATACTTTAAGGCTTCCTTTACCACCTTCCGGCACTTCTTATCTGCATGATCGGTTACCGAACAGGTATTGATCACATAAACATCTGCGCCCGCAGTAAAATCTACGACAGCATAACCGGCATCGGTAAATAAACGCCCGATTGTTGAAGTTTCAGAAAAATTCAACTTGCAGCCTAAAGTATAAAATGCAACTTTCTTCATTAGTTATTATTATTGGCCATTAAAAGACCAGGCTTTCAAAGCCTGCAAAGATACGGGTTTCGAATGACTTATACAGAACCAAAGCTTTGGAGGATTGTAAACTTTATATAAAAATCAATCGTTCCAGCGGTAACTGTCCTGCTCCAGGCCAGCCAGATCCACCACGCGGCTCACCACCGTCTGTGCAACCTCTTCCATTGTCTGAGGTATACTATAATAAGAAGGATTGGCCGGACAGATGATCCCACCTGCTTCAGTAACCGTTTTCATGTTATTAATATGGATCAGACTGAAAGGCGTGTCCCGCACCACAGCGATGAGTTTTCTTCGTTCCTTTAAAACCACGTCTGCCGCACGGGTAATCAAATCATTAGAAATTCCTTGCGCGATCCGTCCCAACGTACCCATAGAGCAAGGAACAATGATCATCGTATCATATTTTGCAGATCCGGAAGCAAAAGGGGCATTAAAATCCATTTTCGAATAGAAATCAAAAGGATAATGGTCATAATCTTCATTTCCCAGCTCAAAACGCCAAACCTCTTTTGCATTGTCAGACATGACCACCCCCACCTTCTCTACCTGATCGGATAAAAGTTTAAGATTCTCTAATAAAAGCCTGGCATAGATGGAACCGCTGGCCCCAGTAATTGCAACAATGATTTTTTTCTTTTTCATGGACCCGATAAAGATACGAGCTTAAAAATAAAAAAGGGTCGAATAAATTAATATCCGACCCTACATCTACCTATGAAAAACATACCCTCGAAAGGGTAAGCCCAAATGTAATTATCTTTTCTTGAATAAAGAAAGTTTAAACATTCTTTTTTTATAATTTTTCATAATTCTTTTCGTTACGGAATTTCGGACGAAAAAATTAATCTCCCTGAATCAGAATTAATTAGTAAAAAAACGCCATTTATTCTTCGAAAAATTTGAATAATCAGTAAATGTTCGTACTTTTGTCACACTGAAAAAAACATGGTGGTTTTAGCTCAGTTGGTTAGAGCATCGGTTTGTGGTACCGAGGGTCGTGGGTTCGAGCCCCATATTCCACCCCAAGTTTTTGAAAAGCAGTCTGAAAAGACTGCTTTTTTTGTTTCTGAACGGTTCAAGTCCCTTCTTCCGCATACAAACGACAATTCGATCGGTATCTTTAAAACATCATGTATAAAGTCTTTGCATGATTAAGTTGTCATGTGTAAAAAATCAAACTATCTTTATATGATCAATTTAATAGAAGATCCATTATTCCCCAGCATCTTTGATAATCTGGGTAGTCAACCACTCAGAAATCCGAAAATTAGTTTGTTGTATTTTGATAATGTATGGTTTAACTGAAGGAATGATGCCGTTAAGCTTTGCATTAAGTATCACACCAACGGTTCCTATAATGTTAAGTTCAAGTTTTTTTGCAAATCTCCTGCCGCCTGCATCATCTATAATGAGTAGGTCAGCATGGATTTCTGATGCAAGCGCCATAGCACTGGCCTCACCGATATCTACAGTTTCAGCATAATCATATAATAAATCACGATTCTGCACAGCAATAACAGCAACCCAATCAGGTAACCTTTTGCCAAATTCAGCAGCTATCTCAGGAGTTGTTATTACTTGTTTGTATAAGGATTGAATCAAGTGCATACCACCTATTTTGTCCAGCGTAATGAAACAGCTGGCATCGGTAATGACAATTTTATTCTGTATGGGCATGCCTGAACATTTCAAGATCTTCGACCACACTTTGATCCAAATAATGAACATCGTACTTTATCAGGATTTCAGCAAAATCCCACTTCTTCATCTGGCACATTTCAGCAGCTTGTCTTAAGGTAAGCTTACCTGCTTCATAGAGCTTGGCTGCAATAAGGCGTATCGTTTCCTCATGCTCTTTCTCAAGGGCATCAGGAACTTGTATGGTCATTGTAGTCATATCATAAAGATACGTATTATTAAAATTTAAACCAAAATGTCTGCTGGTGATAGAATGGTTTTTTTGATACATTACAAGGGATAATTATTCTATTTTTTGTTTAATTTGCTATCTCAGAATTTCAACAGTGGACAATCTACTATTATACAGGTCTAACAAATAGCTCAGCCCATATTCGAGCCTACGTATCCTGCCGTCAAAAGAAAAAGGGTTTTTAAACATAAAGTGTGGTGTAAGAGTCTTAATTAGAATGAAAGCACATTGAGTTGTTTGGCAAAATAAATCTTGGAATTGTACAATTCTATGAAAAATCATCAATATTCTAAAAAAAGCCCCGAAAAAATCGGGGCTTTTCATTTTCAACTACAATAAAAAACAGCACTAATCCTTTTTAGGTTTTATTTCCACAACCTCCGTTACCGTAAGCAAATCCTTACGTTTCTCCGGATCCATCAACTCCATCAGTCTCAAACCCAGCAAACCATCCATTGCCGACCCCCCATTATTCCCGTTTCCACCAATCAGCACATCAGGAATTAATTTAACATTTCCTTTAGACAGCTCTTCTGTAATTTTATATCGCGTAAAGTTTTCACCACCCAACGCCTTCACTGCAAGCTCATAAGCCTCGGCAGTAGACTTACCCACAGCCAGAATTTTACCCGCCTCAGCACTACCTGTTAAAGAAATCTGCTCAGCCTCTGCTGAAGCCCTCAGTTTAATCGCCTCAGAATCTGCCTGTGCCCTTGCTTTAGTCGCTTCAGCCTCCGCATGTGCCCTCATTTTAGTCGCTTCTGCTTCTGCACCAACCGCCAGTTTTACACCTGCCGCGTCACCTTCCGACTTTTTCACTGTAGCACTTGCCGTCCGTTCTGCAATCTCTACACTTTGCTGCGCTTTAACAATATCCTTTTGCATATCCGCAATCGCCGT
This sequence comes from Pedobacter nutrimenti, assembly GCF_032678445.1. Classification (GTDB taxonomy): domain Bacteria; phylum Bacteroidota; class Bacteroidia; order Sphingobacteriales; family Sphingobacteriaceae; genus Pedobacter; species Pedobacter nutrimenti_A. The sequence continues at coordinate 51,797 of NZ_JAVTSQ010000012.1, read as the reverse complement.
TTCTTTTTCCATCCCCTGACGTGTTTCCTGCGCCTGCTTCTGCGTATTATACGTCACCTTTTGCTCTTCCGCTATTTTACGATCAGTCAAGGTCTTCATTAAGGATTCCGGCGGAACAATATCCCCGATCAACGTATCAACCGCATTCACATTATACTCATCCAGCACTTTTCGGATGTGCTCTTTAGCCGATTCCTGACGTTCCTTACGTGTACTCAGGAAAGCAATCACATCACTGTCCTGCGCCGAGTTACGGAAATAGTTACCAATCGTTGGCTCCAGTACCTGTGAAACCAGGTTCACCATATTACCAAAACGGGCAATCACCTTCGGCGCCTCTGTTGTTGGAACATGAATAATTTGCGCCACATCTAAATTAAAAGGGAAACCATCTTTTGAACGAACAGTGATCGTAGATAAATTTTTATCCAGATTATGCGCTTCACTGCGCGCCGATGCCCAGTTCAAAACCAAATTGGTTGTCGGCACCAGTTCCACCTTCATAATATACTTGTTGATCGGATATTTACCCGGACCAAGCGGCTCCAGCCAAACGCCTTTAGAACCTTTACCCACAATATTACCATGTTTAAAATCAGCCCCGGTTAAATCATTACCATCCTGTCCAACAAAGGAAATCACCACACCAACATAACCAATAGCAATTTCCGTCATCGGGATCTCTTCCAATTGAATAGCCCAGGGGTTTAAATTATAAGAACCTGCCAGAATCACTTGCGGCTGCAGCCCCCTGTTACCTCCCTGTTTAATAAACACATCAAAATCCTGAAAATTATTATGCCCCTCAATCAGTTTACCTGCAATCTGGTTCGCTTCAATCGGCAATCCGTCAAGCGTAGTTACAATCCCCACCATGCTTTCCTGGATACGGATCATATCGGTAATCGAAATCTGGAACAACATCGTATTAATACGGTAAGAACCCGACGTAATATAAGATGCCTGCCGGCCACGCTGCCCACCATTTTCCAAAAACTTGACTGCATCCTGGAAATTATCCGAATCCACTCTTTTGCCCAGGATATTACCCGTTGGTATTTCTGAACCATCCTTGGCCATAATCAACCCGATTTTACCCTCAGGAATAATGGTAAACTGCTCCATCGTTACACTGTACTGCCAAAACCACATTCCAAAATAGAGTCCTGGCGCCAGAGTCTTCCCTTGAAAACCAGCTTCCCCCTTAATGGCAATAATCCTTCCATCCGGCAATTCCTTATCCGCCCCAAAGAGCACAAACTTTTTAGTAATTAACCCAATTTTGTCTTCAGGAACAATCACCATCCCAAATAAAAACCGCAAAATATATTTGTATAAAACTGCACATAACAGTGCCACTAAAATCCACCAGAACTTAAAAATGAGCGCTTCCATAAGCCTATTTATTTTTTGTTTTTTAGCCTGATAAACCATTTATCAGGCTCCATATAGAGGCCAAAATAAACACATTGTTACCACATTTTTCACTTATTTTAAAGATATATTTCAATCGATTCTAAGGCCTGAAAGACGATTCAAGGCAGATTTTAATGAAAGTACCACCTGCACTTGACACTTCGGCAGATCGCTTATTAAACGCCGGAAAAACAGGCAAAATTCAAATTACACACCAAAGACATCATTACAACTCAGCCGATAAGCATCGGCCGGCCCGTTTTAGCTTTCAGAAGCAAATCATATTGTTTAATTTCGCCATATACCAGAAAAGAAAACAGAGACAGGGATAGATTTATGATAGACATTTACACAGACGGAGCAGCAAGCGGAAATCCAGGTCCCGGAGGTTACGGCGTAATTTTACGTTCCGGAGCTCATTACAAAGAACTCAGCGGCGGTTTTCGCCTCACCACCAACAACAGAATGGAACTTCTTGCTGTCATTGTAGGCTTGCAAACCATCAAAAGCCCCGGACAACAAGTAACCGTATACTCAGACTCCAAATACGTAGTAGATTCAGTAGAAAAGAAATGGGTATTCGGATGGGTAAAAACAAGCTTCAAAGGCAAAAAGAACAGTGACCTTTGGATGCGCTTCCTCAATATATACAAACAACATCATGTAAAATTTGTCTGGATCAAGGGGCACAACAGCCACCCTGAAAACGAACGCTGTGACCAACTGGCAGTAGCCGAATCCAGAAAAGGCAATACCTTACCTCCTGATGTGGGCTTTGAGGCAGAAAGAAACAAACCCTCATTTTTATAGCAGGTCACAAAATAAAAAAGCGGAACTAAGTTCCGCTTTTTTATTTCCATACCTTATTTAACTATACCTTTACTGCCACCGCACTGTTGACTTCCCGCCGCGTCTCCGGAGAATGCTCCAGCATCAATTGTTCCGCCATATCTACCATTTTCTCCGAACCAATAAATATAGACACCCTTTGATGCAAAGCCGTAGGCTGAATATCCAGGATCCGGTTAAAACCATCAGAAGCCTTCCCTCCCGCCTGTTCAATGATAAAGGCCATCGGGTTACATTCATACAACAACCTCAATTTTCCATTAGGAGAACTTGAAGTCGTCGGATACATATAAATCCCCCCTTTGATCAGGTTCCGGTGAATATCTCCTACCATAGACCCAATATACCTTGACGTATAAGGCCTTCCTGTAGATTCATCCTCCACCTGTGCATATTTCAAATATTTCTTCACCCCTTCCGGGAAATGCACATAATTTCCTTCATTAATGGAATAAATCTTTCCATCCGCAGGCACCTTCATGTTCGGATGCGACAAGCAAAACTCCCCGATGGAAGGATCCAGTGTAAATCCGTTTACTCCTTTACCAGTTGTATACACCATCATGGTAGAAGAACCATAGATCACATAGCCAGCCGCCACTTGTTGCGTTCCTTTTTGAAGAACATCATCAATAGTTGCCATACCTGTAACCGATTTCCTCCTGTAAATAGAAAAAATAGTCCCTACAGCAACATTACAATCAATATTGGAAGAACCGTCCAAAGGATCGATACATACAATATATTTGGCATTCTTAGACACCGGCGAATCAATCGGCACAAATTCTTCTTCTTCCTCTGTTGCTACAATACAGCATTCTCCTCCACTCGTTAAAGCAGAAATGAACTGCACATTTGCAAACACATCCAGCTTCTGCTGCCCTTCCCCCTGGATGTTAATGGTGCCGGCTGCCCCCAGAATGTCAACCAGACCTGCTTTGTTCACCTCCCGGTTTACAATTTTTGCGGCAATCCCTATATCTCTCAATAACCTTGAAAGCTCTCCTTTTGCATAGGGAAAATCTGCCTGTTTTTCAATAATGAACTGTCCTAATGTTTTTATACCCGACATGTACTTAGTGTAATTAATACGTTATCTATTGCCTAATTCTATGGCCTCTAAGGTATGTATTTTTTCTTCTGAAATACAAAATCGAATTAAAGTTCTTACTTTATGCCAGCCCGATTTTCCTGCTGCACCGGGATTTATATGCAGACTTTTGATTTTTTCATCGTACATCACCTTCAGGATATGAGAATGACCCGTGATAAAGAGCATCGGAGGCTTAGTGTAGATATCTGGTTTTACGTTCTGAGAATATCTCCCCGGATAACCACCAATATGGGTCATCCAAACATCTACCTGTTCACAATTGAAACGAAGGTGTTCGGGAAACTCCGCACGAATCTCCTGATCATCAATATTCCCATAAACGCCTTTAAGCGGTTTAAACGCGGCAAGCGGTTCCGCAACGCCCACACCAAAATCTCCTGCGTGCCATATTTCATCGCATTTATCGAAATATTTAAATACCGCATCGTCTAAAAAACTATGCGTATCAGACAAAAGACCTATTGTTTTCATTATGTATATATGATTTGAAAGTATTTTAAACTATATACCCCGAAGTCGTCTTCAGGGCACCTGCCCGAACCTGTAGAGCTAAAAAGCGAGAAAGAAGTCTTTCAGCAAATGTTTGTAAGCATCGGTATATACGCCTCTCTCTGCATAAATATAGAATTTTTCATGCTGTACCGGCCGATCTCCGAAACCAAAGCAAACGATTTGCCTGAATTCTTCTTTGTTTTCATCGGAATACAGATGAATAATCTTGTGAGGGAACAAACGGTATAAAACCGCATTCAACATCAAATCGGCAGCTTGTTTTACAGGTAGAATGACCCAGAATAGCCCTTCAGCAGTAAGGAGCGTAGCTACTTTTCTGATCAGCAGTTCAAAAAAAGCTTCATCTGCATGCCGGGCAATTCCTTTTCTGGCTTCCTGGCTTTTGAGATCGTTTACAAAATATGGTGGGTTAGAAACCATTAGATCATAGCGTACCGATGGTTCAAACAGAGCAATATCCTGATGAAAAACAGAAAGACGGTTGGCAAAAGGAGATCTGGAGAAATTATATTCTGCCCTTTTTGCTGCTGCTTCGTCAATTTCTACGGCATCAACATGAGCCTGATCAAAGCGCTGCGCCAGCATCATGGCGATCACACCTGTACCTGTACCGATATCAAGAATGGATGAGGGCGCATTTTGCCCGGATAAGGTGCCCAGCAAAATTCCGTCTGTATTGATTTTCATTGCGCAATCTTGTTGTTCAACTTCAAATTGCTTAAACCGGAAAATACTGCCCATGGACTAACGTTCGTAGATTTCCAGGGGTAAGCCGTCGGGATCGCTAAAGAAAGTAAAACGCTTGCCTGTGTACTCGTCGATGCGTACGGGTTCGGTTACGACACCCATTAATTGCAAAAGGTTTACAGTGGTATCTACATCATCTACTTCAAAGGCCAGATGCCTTAAACCTGCGGCTTCTGGCCGGGAAGGTCTTTCTGGCGGGTTCTCGAAAGAGAACAGTTCGATTTGGTAGTGGTCGTTTATGGCCAGGTCGAGTTTGTAGGATTTACGCTCGGCTCTGTAGACTTCCTGGACTACGGTTAATCCGAGGATACGGACGTAGAAGTCTTTGCTCTTTTCATAATCGGTGCAGATAATGGCTATATGATGAATTCTATTAAACATTGTCGTCTTTTCTGATGAGTTATGCCAAAGGTAAAAAAAATGAAGACAAATCCGGGATGCTCTTCGCGGACTGGAGTCTTTGCCTCGCTTCGCTCTTGTGGCAAAGCCCCCTGAGGTCCGCTCTGAGCAATCCCGGATTTGCTGGGCGCATAACTTGTCATTTTTTATACTTTGGCATAACGCATAGGCAAAGAGACCGAATGAGGGTGGTCATCCGGGCATATTCCACAACTGGCACAGCAGTATACGAACAGACTGGCCTACCTGTTTTTTTTTAATTTACGGGCAGGCCAGATATACATTGTATTATATATATAATATGCGTTATAGAGATTGACACTATATGGCTTATAATAAGGATTACTTGCTTTTGAGTTGCTCTACTTCTTTTTTCAACTGATCAATTTGCGCTTGTTGCTCTTTGATTGCTGCAACCAGTACCGGGATCAAACTTTCTGTTTCTACTTTTTGATACTTTGCTGTTTTGGTATTGTTTTTACCCGAGGTATAGATCTGAGAGGTCTCGTAAACCAATTCAGGGAACTCAGTTTTTACATTACTGGCCAAAAACCCGTATTGTGTTCCGGCAGGGAATTTAAGATGCTTAAACTGTGCTGTATTGTACTGAAAAGCCACGGGCTGCAGGTTTTGCAGGTGTGCGGCCGGATCAGCAATTTTATTGATGTTAATTTTCAGATCCTGTTCTTCAATTTTTTGTGCCTTTACGGCGATTGCTGTGCTCGTTAGCAAAAGTGAAAGTATTGCTCCTTTAATTATAGATGGATATTTCATAATGATGTATTTTAAATAGTATATAATGGATTATGGGAACGTAATTATTAATAATAACCAGAGGAGACCATACAATAGAATATTACCTTAGTTATTTAGAATGCCCTGGATGTTTAAACAGCTTCTCTTCTTCGGATGTCTGTTAATTCCTATTCAGAAATCTGTTTAAGAAAATGATTCGGGAGGAGAATAGAATGGCGGGATCGATGGATCAGGGCAGGTCATATGATAACAAATCAGCAGCTTTCTGGAAAGCGCAGTGTAGAACACCTTTATGTCGGCAGCAGGAACGAAGTCGTCGTCCATAAATTCAAATGACTTCAAATCTTTCTCCTGATCACCGGAACAAGGGCCTTGCTGATCTCCAGTACCGAATGTAACTCCCCCATCAGAGCCTGCTTCAAAACAGAAAGACTCCACAGATGTGTTCATTTCATGGCCTGCAGCAGCATAGACTTTACTGCACTTCAGTCCAAAAAATGAAATCAAAACGAGTAGACCAACCAATTTCCGATACATAGCGTTACCTTATTATAGTACACATTCTTGTAAGGCACAAATATAATCATTTCCAACTCCTTACCTCTTCTTCCTCCTGGAGAAAAAATGTTGGATGGCGTTTTTTTCCACTTTAACATTTTTTAACTTGTATCCGGGCACATTATTTGTATTATTACTGTAAAAAAAAGACTTAGCCCCGCCCAAGCCTACCTATGAACAGCAATACAAAAAAGTCTTTTTATATTTTTTATAGTTTCCTGGTCCTGATTCTATGTATAGGTTCCCGAACTTTTGCCCAGAGCACTGTAGTTTCCGGAACCGTCACCGACAGCAAAGACAAAAGCCCGCTGCCGTCGGTGACGATATTATTTAAAGACACTAAAATAGCCGTCAGAACCGATGCCGATGGAAAATTCACTATAAGTGGTAGTGCTCCATACACCCAATTGCAGGTCCTCTACATGGGCTATAAAACGAAATTCGTTCATATCGTCCCCTCCACTACACAAACCATTAATATTGTGCTGCAGGAAGAATCGCAAAACCTGCATGAAGTCACCATCAGCAGCAAAGCAAAAAAAGCACCGTACCGCAATAAAGGCAATCCTGCTGTCGAGCTGATCCGTAAAGTGATCGAAAATAAGTCCATAAACCGTCTGGAAAGCCAGGATGCTGTCGAATACAAACAATACGACTGGATGCAGTTTTCCATGAGCAATCTTTCTGATCAGTTCAAAAACAAAAAGATCTTCAAGCATTATCAGTTCCTGTTCGACAAACAGGACTCCACTGAAATCGGAGGCAAGAACATCATGCCTATTTATTTGCGCGAACGCCTGTCCCAAAACTACTTTCGCAAGGACCCCAAAAAGAACAAAACCATTATGCTGGCCGACAAACATGTCAAGTTTGACGAAAGCATGGTAGACAACAATGCATTGGGCAATTATTTTGAAAGAATGTATGCCGATGTGGACATCTACAAAAACAATATCGTTTTTACCAATAGCCAGTTCCTGAGCCCAATTGCTGAAAGTGCTCCTCTTTTTTACAAATTCTTTATTACCGATACCGTAAAAAATCAAACACCCAACCTCATTGAGCTTTCATTCGTTCCAAGAAACCAGAACGCCCTGCTCTTTGAAGGACAGATCTATATTACGATGGACGGAAAATATGCCGTACAAGACGCTTTCCTGAAAACAGGAAAAAATGTAAACGTCAATTTTGTAAGGGCCTTAGAAGTTAAGCTTGATTTTGAAAAAGATACTACCGGAAAATATCATATGAGCAAAAGCCACCTGGTGATGGATTTTGGACTGGGTAAAGATGGAGGCAAAGGATTTAAAGGAGAACGGACCGTTACGATTAAAGATTATAAAACCAATATCATCCGGCCAGACAGTGTATACCGTGGTCTTGATCTGGACGTTGTTCCTGATGCTGAAAAACGCTCCGCAGCTTACTGGGCCAGCAATCGTCTGGATACCATTTCCGCAGAAAAACTGAAAATTTACGGAAATATAGATAGCCTGGGTAAAATGAAATCCTTCAAGAGAATGATGAACCTTGCGGCTTTCTTCTTTGTGGGCTATAAACAATATGGCCCGGTTGAAATAGGTCCCTTCTATACCTTTTATACCTTTAACAGCCTGGAAGGTTTCAAACCCCGCATCGGCGGCCGGACCACAACAGATTTCAGTACCCGCTTTTATTTCGATACTTATGCTGCTTATGGGGTTAAAGATGAAAAATGGAAATATTTCTTAAGTGGTGCCTATGCCTTCAATAACAAATCGATTTATACCTTTCCACAGAGCTTTGTACGCGCCAGTTTCCAGCGCGACGTAAATGTTCCTGGTGATATGTCTAAAAACATTGTGTTCGAAGACAACTTTCTCGCCTCCTTTAAACATGGAGAAACTTCACAGTTTTTATACAGCGATCTGTACAAAGCAGAGTACATGCAGGAATATGCCAATCATTTTTCCTTTAATCTGGGCTTTACCAAATGGACACAACGGCCTGCAGGATCACTTACTTTCACTACTGCCGAAAACAACCTTCCTGTACATATCGATCAGATCACCAGCTCGGAGCTCAGCTTGCAATTGCGCTATGCACCTCATGAGCGGTTTTATCAGGGTAAAGTTTTCAGAGAAAGATTGATTGAAAAATATCCGGTCTTCTACCTGAATTATTCACAGGGTATAAAAGGCTTGTTTGACGGAGAATACAATTACAAGAACTTAATGGGTTATATAGACAAGCGCTTTTATATGTCGCAGTTTGGCCGTTCGGATGTGCGCCTGGAGGGTGGGTATATTTTCGGAAACGTGCCTTTTGCATTGCTCGACATCCATCGCGCTAACCAATCTTATGCTTATCAGACCTATGCGTACAATATGATGAACTTCATGGAATTTGTAAGTGACCATTATGTGAGTTTAAATATTGACCATAATTTCAACGGTTTGTTTGTCAACCGGATCCCACTCATCAAACACCTCAAACTACGGGAATACCTTACTTTTAAGGGGCTTTATGGTGGCTTGAGAGCAGAGAACAATCCAGACCTGCATCCTGATCTTCCTCAATTCCCCCTGAATGCCGCAGGTATCCCAACTACGTATGTACTGGGTAAATTACCTTATATGGAAGGCAGTGTGGGTATAGGAAATATTTTCAGGGTCATGCGCCTGGATCTGGTTCGCCGCTTTAATTACCTCGATCATCCGGGTATTTCTAAATATGGGATAAGGGCAAAATTGCAGTTTGAATTCTAAATTTTGAGGTCAGGCCAATTTAAAATGTTTCATTCAGGCCAAGAAACAGACCGCTGGAACCTGAGCTTCCAAAGCCATAATCAATACAGAGATTGGAACGGGTATGTTTATTAAACAAGATCCTCAACCCTGCCCCTCCTCCTGGCTCCCAGTATTGAAAGAGTTTTGTTTTGCGCTGGTTGCTTGCGGTTTGTGCGTTGATAAAAGTAACCCCGCTAAGGAGTTTATCTTTAGTGATTGGAAACCGGTATTCCAGTTCGTTATAGAAATAAGACGGGCCTTTGAAACGGCTCATCGTATAGCCTCTGCCACTGCGCTGGTCTACATCACTGCCGGTTCCTGGTAATTCCAGATATGGAATAGTGCCATTGATCAGATATGATCCCCACATCCAGTAAGCGAGTACATGTTCCGGATTTTTATGCGAAAGGCTCCAATATTTCCTGAGCTCTGTTTTTAGCTGTGTGGCTTCCTGTTCACTGCCGAGCAATTTGGTGTTTACCCTGAAGATTACATTTGCGTATATTCCTTTGTAAGGTCTGTAGGGCTGGTCGCGTGTATTGTATTGCAGGTTCACGAGTACACCGTTGGCAAAATATCGTCCGGGCGAGAAACCGTTCTTGATGCTGTAAAAGTGATTAAAGGTTTTGGATACGCCTGGGTTTTCCTTTTCATCATCGATATTACCATAAAAGTTGAAGGCTAAACCTGCTCCTGCGTAAAAGTGGTCAAATATTTCCCGGTAAATGTTTTCGTTCAGCCGCAGATAGGTAAATTTGATCGGAAAGATTCCGGGATCATCGTGCCCTGTTCCTATTCCATGGTCTAATACTTGGTTTTTCCCTACTTCCCAGCTTCCCTGGAGGTTCCAGTCGTTATCCTGAAGATAAATATTATGTTTGAGCTGCAGCAATGCCGTTTTCTTGGTTGATATTGCAGTATAAGCTTCAAAAACAGATAATGTTGTTGTTGTCGGATCTCCAAAATATCTGGTTCCCAATACGTCTGCTCCGAGCTGAAATCCTATACTGGGTGTATAACCAAAGGTTGGCAGGAGCACCAGACTTCCATTTTTTTTATGCGATGTATCTGGCCCGGCGTGCTTTTTAAAGTACAGTTTATACAAATCGCCCACATCTGTTTGGGCAATAGAATCCTTTTGCGGCTTTTCTTGCGCATGTAGATGATTAAAAATTAAAAGCAGGCTCGCAGTGAAAAAAAGAAAACGTTTTATAATCATACTGCTTCGCCTATGCTTCCGTAACAGGAATCTTCATTTGTGTTGTTATGAAAAGATAAAATTACAATTTATATTTTCATAAGTATATAATTAATTTTAAAGGTTATGAAGCTATCATAAGCATATTCATTGCTGTTTGTAAGCGGTTCATTTAGGTCTGTGTATAACTAAAAACAAATAAGAGGAAGTGAAATTTATATAGAAAAAGGTATATGCTGCTTCGAGGCTAACGATATCAGGCGGGCTGAAAAAGCCCGCAGATCTCTGAGGCCTCTCACCAGCATATACCTTTTTCTTAGCAAATTGCAGAGAGAGGGTGCAGAAAAACAGATAGCCTATTTCCAGCTCTGCTCTTTCTCCAAACCTAATCCATTCCAAACCAGCCTGCTCCAAACCAGTCTGCTCCTTCCCTGGATCACCCCCATACAAGTAGGCGTCTTGCAAAAAAAATGAGACAGATAAAAATCGGCCTCAGCGTGGTTGCCCCCTTCAGGGCAATTATGCAGCCGATTTTTATCTGTCTCATTTTTTTTGAGTTTAGCCTGCTTTCCTCCTAAATTATTGATTGATGGTAAATGACAGCGGCATGTTATACCTTACACGTACACTCCTTCCATTTTGCTGGCCAGGTTTCCATCTTGGAGATTTTTTAATCACTCGCAGAGCCTCTTCATCGCAGCCTCCTCCAATTCCTTTAACCAGTGTCACATCTGAAACCGAACCATCTTTTTCCACTACGAAACTTACAAATACTTTTCCCTGTATATCTTGTTCTGAGGCCATACTTGGATACCTCAGGTTGCGCTGAAGAAATTTAGCCCAGCCCTTCATTCCACCTTCAAATTCAGGATAGGCTTCCAGACCGCCCGTTCCGTTTTCATATATAGTATTATCTACAGCCTCACCTTCACCGCTGCCCTTGCCTGTACCCACTCCGTTTCCGGTACCTGCTTCCGGCACAGTAGCCATATTGGTTTCCACTCCGGCCTGTGTAACCGGGCCTATAGCTGCATGTTCTATTTCCTTAAGTGTTGGCGGATCTTTCAGTACCGGATCACTCACCACTACTGGTCTGGAAGGTAAACTCACTGTTTTGATCTTTTCCTTCATCGGTTCGGCTGGCATTTCCTTCTTTTTCTCTTCCGGCTTCACCTGATCAGGAAGTGCAAGTGTATTTACCTCTATAATTTTGTCCGGAACTACAATTTCTGCGGGTTTCATATGTCGTAACACAGCAGGTACAGCAAAAAGAAGGATAAAAGCAGAAGAACTGATCAATAAAGCCCGAAAAGTGATCTTTGAGGATTGCTGACGAAGCGTATAAGCACCATAATTCTGATTTCTGTTCTTAAATACAAGATTGAGCCACTCTTTCTTGTACAGGTTTGATGAATTTATCATAGTTCTTAGGTTATTTTAAAATAAGATGTCTATTTCTTGCATTTTCCATAAAAGCCGAAATATTAATATTATCATAATTTAAGGCATTCAAATGCATCAAAAACCAAAGAACAGGACTCAAAAGACAACTAAAAATGAAAATTTAACAAAATCTTAACCTTCGGAAGTTATTAACAACATATTTTTTATCAATTTTTTACGAATTATTGAGATAATATTATATTTTTGGTTCAAATTTTAAAGAAATCAATGAAAAGTTTAAGAACAATTGCATTAAAAGAGGCACAATCTAGAATTTCACCCGAGGTTAAGTCGCCATCAACCAAAATTTCGGAGTTTTTTGGCTCTAATGTATTTGATAAGAAAAAAATGAAAGATCTCTTATCAAAGGAAGTTTATGAAAAATTAATTTCTGCTATTGATCAGGGCGTGTTAATTAACCAGGACGAAGCCAATCACATTGCAACAGCAATGAAAACATGGGCAATGTCTAAAGGTGCAACACACTATACTCATTGGTTTCAGCCCCTAACTGGTACAACTGCTGAAAAACATGATTCGTTCTTCGAGCCAAGTGCAGATGGCGCGATTGAAAAATTTGCAGGAAGTGCATTGGTACAACAAGAGCCAGATGCGTCAAGTTTCCCCAACGGTGGTATCCGCAACACTTTCGAAGCGCGCGGTTATACAGCATGGGATCCTTCTTCTCCTGCCTTCATTATGGAAAGCAAAGCTGGTAAAACCCTTTGTATCCCAACTGTATTTGTTTCTTACACTGGTGAGGCTCTAGATTATAAAGCACCTTTATTGAAAGCGTTAAATGCTTTAGATAAAGCCGCAGTAGATGTTTGCCAGTATTTTGATAAAAGCATCACTAAAGTAAATGCATCTTTAGGTATCGAGCAGGAATATTTCCTGGTAGACCTTGCCTTATATAATGCACGTCCTGACCTTGCTTTAACCGGCCGTACTTTATTTGGTCACATGTCTGCAAAAGGACAGCAACTGGAAGATCACTATTTCGGATCTATCCCTGAGCGTGTATTTACTTATATGGTAGATTTTGAAAATGAAGCCTTAAAATTAGGTATTCCTTTGAAAACCCGTCACAACGAGGTGGCTCCTTCTCAATTTGAGTGTGCGCCAATCTATGAAGAAATCAACTTAGCGATTGACCACAATCAATTGTTAATGGACTTAATGGAGAAAGTGGCTTTAAGACACAACTTCAAAGTCTTGTTACACGAAAAACCATATGCAGGTATCAACGGTTCAGGTAAGCACAACAACTGGTCATTGATTACTGATACAGGTAAAAACTTGTTGTCTCCAGGTAAAACACCTAAAAACAACCTGATGTTCCTTACTTTCTTTGTAAATACCATCAAAGCAGTACACGAACATGCAGACCTGTTAAGAGCAAGTATTGCTTCTGTAAGCAACGATCACCGTTTAGGTGCAAACGAAGCGCCGCCAGCAATCATTTCCATCTTCTTAGGTTCTCAGCTTGCTGATGTACTTGACGAGATCGAAAGCTCACGCAGCATTCTGAAAAAAGTAAAAAATGAAGATTCTTTATGGTTAGGTATTCCTAAGATCCCTCAGATCTTGTTAGACAACACCGACCGTAACCGTACTTCACCATTTGCTTTCACCGGTAATAAATTTGAATTGAGAGCTGTAGGTTCTTCTGCAAACTCTTCTGCACCAATGACTGTATTAAACACCATCGTGGCAGATCAGTTGACTAAATTCAAAGTAGAAGTAGATAAATTGATCAAAAAAGGCGAGAAAAAAGACGTTGCCTTGTTAACGATCATCAAAAAATACATCAAAGAATCTAAAGACATCCGTTTTGAAGGAAATGGCTACAGCCAGGAATGGGCAGATGAGGCAGCTAAACGTGGTTTAGCCAACATCAAAACTACTCCGGTTGCTCTGGATGCTTACATCAGCGAAAAATCGACTGAAGTTTTCACCAAAAACAACATCTTCAACGAGCGCGAATTGCATGCACGTCATGAGATCTTGTTAGAAAGCTATTACAAAAAACTACAGATCGAAGCCAGGGTAATGGGCGAAGTAACCAACAGCATGATCATTCCTGCAGCTATTGCTTACCAAAATACCTTGCTTGAAAATGCAAAAGGCTTAAAAGATCTTGGTTTAGCGAAAGAAACTTTAGAAGCTCCATTGGCCATCATCAATAAAGTTTCTGAGCACCTGGGTGTTCTGAAAACCAATATCGATGCCATGCTGGAAGAACGTAAAGTAACTAATGCGATTGAAGATACACGCGAAAAAGCGATTGCTTACGACGAGAAAGTGAAAAGCTATTTCGACACCATCCGCTACCATACAGATAAACTGGAGCAGATTGTTGATGACAGTGTTTGGCCTTTACCAAAATTCAGAGAACTGTTGTTTTTAAAATAATACTTTGTTTTGATTTCATAACCTCTGCCCTAAAAAAGCAGAGGTTATTTTTTTGCCCGGAAATCGTGTCAAGATTGCCGCGTTTCCCTATCTTTGCAGCAACATGAGTGATAACAGGTACAACCAACGTGGCGTTTCTGCCTCTAAAGAAGATGTGCACCAGGCCATCAAAAACATTGACAAGGGTATTTTCCCGCAAGCTTTCTGCAAAATCATCCCGGATATATTAGGTAATGACCAGGAATGGTGCAACATTATGCATGCAGATGGTGCAGGCACCAAATCTTCCCTGGCCTATGTATACTGGAAAGAAACCGGCGATATTTCTGTTTGGAAAGGAATTGCCCAGGATGCCATTATCATGAATATTGACGACCTGATCTGCGTAGGTGCTACAGAAAATATTCTGTTGTCTTCTACCATTGGCAGAAATAAAAACCTGATTCCCGGTGAAGTGATTGCGGCCATTATCAATGGTACAGAAGAGATTCTTGCAGAGCTTCGTGAACAGGGAATTTCCATCTATTCTACTGGCGGAGAAACCGCTGATGTAGGTGACCTGGTTCGGACCATTATCGTGGATTCTACCGTAACCTGCCGCTTAAAACGTGATGAAGTGATCAGCAACCACAAAATCCAGGCGGGTGATGTGATTGTGGGTCTTTCTTCTTCAGGACAGGCCAGTTATGAAAAAGAATACAATGGTGGCATGGGTTCCAACGGACTGACTTCTGCCAGACATGACGTTTTCAACAAGTACGTGGCCACCAATTATCCTGAAAGCTTTGATCCGGCTGTTCCTTTTGACCTGGTATTTTCAGGTGGCAAAGGTTTAACAGACCTGGTTAAAATAGACGATCAAACTGAAATCACTGCAGGTAAACTGGTTTTATCGCCAACACGTACCTATGCACCAGTGATCAAAAAAATACTGGAAAGCTACCGCAGCCAGATCAATGGTATTGTACATTGCAGTGGTGGTGCCCAAACTAAAGTACTTCATTTCATTAATGATGATGTACATGTGGTTAAAGACAACCTCTTCCCTGTTCCGCCTTTATTTGAACTGATACAGGAACAATCCGGAACAGACTGGAAAGAAATGTACAAAGTATTCAATATGGGCCATAGAATGGAATTGTATGTTCCACAGGAAATTGCCCAGGCGATTATTGAAATTTCTAAAAGCTTTAATATAGATGCTCAGATTATTGGTCATGTAGAAACTTCTGCAACCAAACAAGTGACGATTAAGAGCGATAAAGGCGAGTTCGTTTACAATTAAACTGGCAAATACCCTTCTTTAAAATTATGACAAAAGCACCCCCTGAGGGTGCTTTTGTCGTTTGGTAGTTGGCAGGATTATAAACGGTTTATAATTAGATTATAATAATAACAGTTAAAAAATTGATAAATAACAGATAAAATACTATACAAATTTATCTTCAACATATCTTTCGCTTATCCTTGACTTATCTTTGCTTTATCAAATTAGATAAGTTAATGATAAGTTAAGGATAAGCGAAGGATAAATCAAGGATAATTCAACTCTGTATTTTATCAATAATATATAGCGTTTCATTATATATTCATTAGCTCTTGTTTATAAGCCAGTTATAACTTATCTTTATACTTACACCCCTTTCAAAAGGGCAATATTTAACCAAATAGAAATTGTATAATGGGAATTGCAAACAACGGCCTACATGGACCCCATACAGGCAGAATAGGTAATATTGTGTATTATGTGCTTAATGGAAAAAACGTAGCGCGGAAAATTGGTAAAACAACCAAGCCGCCTAGCCTGGCACAACTTAAAGTAAGGTTGATTACCAAACTGGTCAGCCAGTTTCTTAGTCCTTTAAAAGAATTTATCCATGTCGGCTTTAGTATAGAACATTTGGGAACAGATAAAAACGCCTTTAACCTGGCTGTTGAATACAACAAACCTCAGGTGGTTAAAGGTACTTATCCCAACCTGGAAATTGCTTATGACAAGGTACTGCTCAGTAAAGGTTCACTAAAGCCGGTCGTTAACTTGCATACGGAAGAATGCCCGGCAGGATTGTGTTTTAACTGGGACACAAATCCACAAATGGCCTGGCAGGAATCTACAGACCAGGCCATGGTTTTGGTTTGTTTTCCTGAGCAGAAAAAGGTTTTTTACACTCTATTTGGTAGCAGCAGGTTATCAGGAAGTATGGAACAAGCATTTCCGGCCAGCCTGAAAGGAAAATATATGGAAAGTTATATATCCTTTATTTCTGCAGACCGCAGGCAACTGTCTGACAGCACATATGCCGGATGCTTTAATTCCCCTAATCCTTAAGAAGTTTCACACAAAAATCCTTAAATATGGGCATATTAGAATCAGGGCTCCTTGGTCCTTTCCGGAATAAAGTGGGAGCTGTAATCGGCCGTCGCCACCGAGGTCAGAACGTCATGACCGGATTATATGAAAAGCGCAGGAAGTCCAACAGTAAAAAATTGCTGGAAGCGCAAGAGAAGTTTGCTTTGCTAAATGTCTTTTTGTCAAACATTGATAAATTGGTTACGATAGGCTTTAAACAACTTGCAAAGAAGCAGAGTCCGGTCAATGCTGCTTTTTCTTATAACTATCCTCATGCTTTTGTCCAAACCGATGAAGGAATCTTATTGAATTACCCCCAGATCTGCTACAGCAAAGGGCCTGTTTCTACGCCCGAAAGCCCGGCCGCAGCAGCTAATGATCTGGAGATTACAGTGACCTGTCTGGCACAACCACAATCTACTTATTGCCTGTATACAGACCTGGCCACTTTTTTGGCCTATTGTCCGGCTAAAGAAAAGGCGGCTAAGTTCATTGGAGTAACGGAGCGGCATACCTTAAACTATACGATGAAAATGCCCAGTGATTTTGCGGGGGAACTTGTTCATTGCTACATGAGTTTTAGTTCTGCAGATGGGAAACTAACTGGTGACAGTATTTATATTGGCGAGGCGCAGTGCTAGTCCTGTTTTACCTCCTAAAAAAAGCCCCGCTTCAGCAAATGCTGAAACGGGGCTTTTAATTAAAAGATATCTCGCTTACTGAGGATTTGACAATACAAATCCGGTACTGGATTTAACAAATGTCTTCAAACCTGTAGGTTTAGGCCCTTTGTAATAAGCAAAAGTTATGTTATAGAAAATAGTCGGATCTACCGGTGCATTTGGATATTTCACGTTCAAGACCGCAATTATAGCATCATTAATCTCAGCATCCGTCCAGTTTAGCTTTAAGAAATCATGAACTAAACACAACATTTACATAGACAAAAAAACCAAAAGTTTACATGTGTAAACTCGTGTTTACGCCGAATATTAAAGTTGACAGGATGACTTATAGGGGAAATTATTGACACAGAAGGGATAAACACACAACTCGTTTAAAGGCCTAAAGAAACGTTAATAAATAAAACAATCTGATTTACAGAAACTTACCGAGTAAAAAAAAGCTCTTAACATATAGTTATAGTACACAATATGTTAAGTCTCAATTTATTAACATTAAGTTAACAATTCTTAGGCCGATTCCCTATCTTTGCGGCCAAAATAACACACACAAATTCACGTAAAAAAACGATCAAGTATGAGAAACTCTTTACTCATTTTCTTATTTTTCCTTTTTACTGCTTCTGTTGCCTTTTCTCAGGTAACGTCGAGTAGTGTATCCGGGAGCGTAAAAGACGCTAAAGGAGGTGCCCTGCCAGGTGCTTCTGTTAGAGCGACGCATATTCCATCCGGAACTTCCTATGCAGCTGCTGCCAACAAAGACGGATTGTTTAGCATTCCAGGCATGCGTACCGGCGGTCCTTACAAAATTGAAGTGACCTATATCGGCTTCAATAAGAGTACTTATACAGACATCACCCTTCTATTGGGACAGCCATTTGTATTGAATGCTATACTATCTGATAGTGGTGTACAATTGAACGCAGTATCGATTACCGGAACAAAACGTATTGTATCCGCAAAATCAGGTGCAACAACCAATATCAGTGCCAATGCCTTGGCTACTTTACCTACTTTTTCAAGAAGTGTAACTGATTTCACCCGTTTAACTCCACAGTCTACCGGAACAAGTTTTGCCGGTCGCGACAGCAGATCAAACAGTGTAACGGTTGACGGAGCCAATTTAAACAATACTTTCGGTACCTCATCAGATTTATTGCCTGGAGGAGGCGCGCAGCCAATTTCTATTGAAGCTTATGACGAGCTTTCCATCAATGTAAGTCCATTTGATGTCAGACAATCTGGTTTTACCGGAGCAGGTATCTATGCAACTACAAAAAGTGGTACCAATACCGTTCATGGTTCGGTTTATGGTTACTATAAAAACCAGTCTTTTAATGGTACAATGATTGGCGATAAAGACATCAGTGCAGCAACAGCTAAAGCAAGTACAAAAACTTATGGTTTTACTTTAGGCGGCCCGATCATTAAAAACAAATTGTTCTTTTTTGCCAACTTTGAAAGAGAGATTTCAACTACTCCTGGTATTGCTTTCTCTCCTACAGGTGGTTCAGGTATCGGTCAAACTGCAGCAACCACGGTTGGAGATCTTCAAAAAGTTTCTGATTACCTGGATTCTAAATTTGGCTATAAAACCGGAGCTTATGACAACTTTCCGGCATTTAAGCCTGAAAACACTAAATTCCTGGTAAAATTAGACTGGAACATCAACGATAAAAACAAACTGAAAGTAAAATACAGTTATTTACATGCCACAGCCGATCTATCCGTTAATGCAACTGGTGTACCGGGTGGAGCTTCTTTTACTTTTACAGGGGTTAATGGTTCTCCTCAAACGCGTAACACTTTACCTAATGCACGTTACAGTGTAAATTCTATCGCTTTCGAGAATTCTAATTTTGGGTATTTAAATAAAGTAAGTACAGGTACAGCAGAGTTGAACAGTACGATCACCCCGAAATTAACCAATCAGTTGTTATTGACCTTTAAAGATTATGGTAGTCCGCGTACCACTAAAGGAGATTTTTTCCCAACGATTGATATTTTTAACGGTGCAGGAAACAACTACATTTCTGCAGGTTCAGACCCGAACACAAAATATAATAATGTGATTGACAATACCATTAGTTTATATGATAACATCACTTATTATGCGGGTAAACATACGATCACAGGAGGTATCAATTATGAATTTCAAAAGATTGGCAACTCTTATATGCCAGGCGCAGCAGGTTCTTATATTTACAACTCCCTTGACGACTTTTTAAATGACAGGGCACCTATCCAGTTTACCTATAACTATTCTCTGATTCCAGGAGTGGATCAGGTGTATTCTGCAAACTTAAAAGTAGGAACTGTAAGTTTATATGCTCAGGATGAATTCAATGTGAGCGATAACTTCAAAATTACTTACGGATTGCGTGCAGATAAAAGTCTTTATTTACAAGATCCTGTAGAGAATCCTCAAATTACGGCTTTACAATTACCTGATGCAGATGGAAACATCACCAGCTACAATACTGGCAAATGGCCAAAATCAAGAATTCTATTATCTCCAAGAGCAGGTTTCAGAGCCAGCTTACTGGAAGACAAGTCATTGGTATTACGTGGAGGTTTAGGTATATTCACAGGAAGGATGCCATACATCTTCTTGACCAATATGCCAAGCAACAGTGCCATGTATAACTATAATGGTGTGGCTACCGCTGCTCAGTTGCAAAACATTAAGTTAAGTGCTGATCCTTCTGTATATGCTAATTTATTCCCTCAGGTAGCTGGAACTGCAGTTCAAGGTTCAACGGTACTGATAGATCAGAACTATAAATTCCCACAGGTATTCAGAGCAGATTTAGCCCTGGAAAAAAATCTTGGCAATGGTTTTACGGCTAGTTTAGAAGCGATTTACACCAAGGATATTAATGCTACAAGGATGAGAAATGCCAATCTTAAAACTCCGACAGGACTTATTAATGAAGGTGATTTCTCCAGAGTACGTTATATAGGTACTGGAAATAATGGTGCTGTTCAAGCAGTAGACAGAGCAATTTACCCAAGCATAACCAATGCAATTGTCCTTGAAAATACAAGCAAAGGTTATTCCTCTGCATTAACGGCTCAATTGAGTAAAAATTTCTATAATGGATTTAATGCGTCCATCGCCTATACCTATACCAAATCAAAAGAAGCATTTGCTACTGCAGGTACTAATGCTGCTGGAGTTTGGGGAGCTACCGCCAACGTTGGAACAGCCAATGATGTTGAATTGGGTAATTCAGCGAACTATGTACCTCATCGTATTGTTGCCAATGCATCTTATAAATTTAATTATTCGAAGTATGCAGCAACAACTATCGGTATCTTTTATCAGGGACAGGCAGGCGGATTTTCTCCAATCAGCTATATTGTTAACGGAGATCTTAACGGTGACGGCAACAGCGGTGATTTGATGTACATTCCAAAAAGAGCATCAGAAATTAAGTTTACGCAGTTTACTGCTACAGTTAACGGCGTAGCTTACACTTATACGCCACAACAACAAGCTGCTGCTTTTGAGCAATTTATCAAAAACACACCATACCTGAATAGCCACAGAGGCCAGTATGCGGAGAGAAATGCTGCATTTTTACCTTGGTACAACCGTGTTGATGCAAATATCCTGCAGGATTTCTACATCAATGCAAATGGAAAAAAACATACACTGCAGTTGAGTGCCGTAGTGCTCAACCTTCCTAACTTACTGAGCAAGTATTGGGGTATCCAAAAAACGCTTGTAACAAACAGTCCGCTTACTTATGGTTCTATTGATGCAAACGGTGTTCCTACTTATACACTGCGTCAGTTTAACGGACAATTGGTTACCCAGCCGTTCCAAAATGTAGCTACAGCTTCTACCACATGGAGCTTGTTAATTGGCGCTAAATACATTTTCTAATCAGACAAGGATTCATATTTAAATTACATATAATGAAAAAATATATAAGTATCGCTTTAACTGCACTTCTGGCCTTAACCCTATCGTCTTGCAGCAAGAAAGCAGATATTGCAGGTATAGAGCCAAAATTGCCTAACCTGCAGCTGAGCAGCTTAGGTTATCAGCAAAGCAGCCCTTTTACACTGACTACTATTTTACAGGTCTATTTTGGCGCTACAGCCAAAGTGCCTACAGGAAAGTTTGTGGTTGATATTCTAGAAGGCAGTACTGTGGTTAAAACAGTAACATTTCCTTCCTGGAATGGAAATGACGCAACTTCAACCGATAAGGTAACCAATCATACCATCAGTTATACTTTGCAGGATACAACCTATCCAAACACGAAGGTATATGCAGGAAGTATTCTGCTGAAGTTTAGTGCACTGGGTTTATCTGTTGATAAGACCTATGCACTTAGAGCTTCTGCTTATGCAGCAGATGGAACTACGGTTTCTACAATGACCCAAAGCGGGTTCTTTAAAACAATTGCACCTCCTACTAACTAAGATCTGCAACTGAGAAATATAATTATGCAAAAAGGGCCGGAGATGAATCTCCGGCCCTTTTTGCTTTTAAGATGGTAAGCTGTTAGTTAAATGAATAACGTGCACCCACCTGAATTTGATACCTTGAACCTAAACCAACATTATCTTTAAATGTTGAAGCAGGAAGGTTTTTATCAATAGTATACTGAGGTACACCACTGGCAACAGAACGATATTGCATAAAGTTAGTCATTGCAGGCAACTGAGTTGTTCCCCAGTTTTTGTTCAGCAGGTTTCCGAAATTGACGATATCAACCGAGAGCTGGAAACGGCTTTTGTTATCCTGCCCGAATTTAGTGAAGATATCTTGAGTAATCCTGATATCAAAACGGTTTGACCAAGGATATTCCGCTCCATTACGCTCTGTGTACTGACCTCTTTTCTTGCTCAGGTATTTATCCTGGCTAATGTAAGCATCAAGTCTTGCCCATTGAGAATCTGCGCTTTCTGCAGCAAAAGTAATATTACCTTTACTGTCTTTAATATCGCTCGTTACAAAATGAATATCATTTTTATCTTTTGGAACGTACATTAAATCGTTAGCTGTTGCATTATCATTATTCAAGTTTCCGGAAGTGATATAAGAGAAACGGGTATCTCCAAAAGTATCGCCGTAAGGAGAACCTTCATAAATCAAACCGATTGAAGTAGGTAATTCACGTGCTAAAGAGAAGTTAAAGTTAACCGATGCAATAACACGGTTTTTAACGACGTAGTTGCTGTAAGCCAATACAGGTTTATCAGGGTCATTCACAACCTGGTTTCCGGTGAAGGCAGAGTTGGCTTGCGACCCTGGAGTTGAAGTAACATCGCGGGCATCACTATAAGTATAAGCCACCATCGCATCAACATATTTACCAAAGTGTTTTTGTAACTGACCGGTAATGTTATAAGCGTATCCTTTATTGGTATTATCCAATACAATTGCATTGGTAATAAAGCTGTTGATACGGTTATTTGAACCACCTGGAAAAACATCACGGTTATCACCAGTACCGGTTAACTGTCCCGAAGGGTTTTTCAGGTTGGCATCACGGTGATAGATCTCATTAATAGATTTGGTATAAATACCTTCAACTGTAGCAATAATACCTCCTGGAAGGTTAAAATCTGCTGCTAAGTTGGAACGCCAGATCTGAGGAATTTTGAAATTATTTGAAGTTGCGTTGATTGCATAAGTAGCAGGGATACCACCCGCTGATGGAACGTACTGATTAGGGTTACCACTAAAAGGACGTTTTTTCAGGTCAGCTGCAGAAGTAGAATTTTCATTTCCAAACAATAAACCTGTATTACCTGCCTGGTTAACCAGATATACACCTGGCATACCACCCGTAAAGATACCCGATCCACCACGAACCTGTAGGGACTGATTTCCGTTTACATCCCAGTTAAAACCTACTCTAGGTGAGATCAGAATTTGGTTCTTTGGTAATTTACCTACATCCAGTTTCTCTCCATCACGGAAAGTTGCTGCTGTAACGGCAGGATTTGAGGTGATCTTTGAAGTATAAATTGGCATATCTGCACGTACTCCGTAGGTCAATTTGAAGTTATCTCTAACCATCCACTCATCCTGTACATAAGCTCCAATTGGAGCCATCGACAATTTAGCCAATGGTCTTGAATCGCCACTTACGGCTGAATAAGTTAATTGGTATAAAGAAGGAAGAGGAGCATTAGGGTTTGTAGGGTCACCAGCAGCAGCTAAGAAATCAGATACCGATTTATACCTGTACTGACCATACACAAATTGCGCAAATCCATTGGCATATTTTAAATATTGAGCAGTAGCACCGATCGTGATGTTGTGACTTCCTGCATAAATATTAAAGTTATCTGTGAAAGAGTAAATATCCTGGTTCAATGTGTTAAAACCACTGAAAGGTTCAGATCCCAGAGAGATGTAATTTGCACCTGCTCCATTTTCAATATCTACAACAGGAAATGGATTTCCGTAGATGTTACGGAAATCGCGGAATGCGGAATAACTTACCTGTAAGTTGTTAGAGAATTTATTTCCAAATCTTGAGTTCAACTCTGCTGCAATAGATTTCGTATTGTTGAAAAAGCGGTAACGCATATTAGAGAAATCTAAAGAGGTTGCGCTTGGTCCACGGCCGGTGTTTGAGTTTGAACCACTTGGATCAAGATCTTTGAACGACTTCAGGTAGTTGTAACGAACGGTCAGCTTGTTGGTAGAGTTGATGTTCCAGTCGATACGTGCAGTTAAATTGTCTGCTTGCTGATCATCTGTGTAGCCTTCGTAAACACCTGGATCATATCCGTATTTAGAAATCAACAGGCTTTTTACAGCATCCAGATCTGATGCTTTTACCAGGGAACTTCCACTGTTATTTTGTCCTCTGTTTGCTGTCCAGTTAGATCCTGGGAACGCTCTTCTGGTGATCTCTCCGTTTACAAAGAAAAAGAGTTTATCTTTTACGATTGGACCACCTAAACGTGCGCCAAAAATCTTATTGGTAAAAGTAGTACCTGCGTTTTTAGGTACGGTATAATCACCAACTTTATAGCCCTGAAGATTTTGATCTTTATAAAGCGTATAAATAGATCCGGAATATTTGTTGGTTCCGCTTTTTGTAACCGCATTTACACTACCGCCTGTAAAACCACCTTGTTTTACATCGTAAGGGGCAATATTAATGGTCAACTGATCAAGTGCATCCAAAGAGATGGGCTGAGCGCCTGTACCACCGCCCGGAAGGGCTGTAAGACCGAAAGAGTTATTGAACTGTGATCCGTCGATGGTAAAAGAGTTGAATAAATTGTTACGACCAGCAAATGAAAAACCATTTCCTTGTGAGTTGGATTGTGGAGTTAATTTCGTTAAATCGGTCACACTTCGGTTAAACGTTGGTAGTTTTTCCATTTGTTCACGGGAAACACTTGTCTGAGCGCCTGTACGTGAACTGTTGATGGTTTTGTTTTGTTTGGATACAATAGAAACCTCGGCAAGAGATTGCGAGGATTCCTGCAATTTTAAGTCTACCTTAAAATTTTGTCCTAATCCCAGGTTAATGTTTGCACTCTTTGCAGCATTGTAACCAACCATGCTGGCTGTTACCGTGTAAGGACCGCCAACATTGATGTTAGTGAAATTGTAGCGGCCATCACCTCTTGTAATTGTTTTGTAAGTTGTTCCTGTAGGACCATGAACGGCCACAACTGTTGCTCCCGGCATTGGGCCTTTGGCATCAGTAACAATACCGTTCATCGCAGATGTGGTTACCTGCGCATTTGCACCGGAAAGGAAACCAACAAAAGCAACAACGATTACTACGATTTTAAATAGTAAAGATTTGTTCATACTTTTTAGATGAGTGAATAATTTTTGTTCTGATAATGAATAATATATCTGCAGCAAAGATAAATATTCGTTGACCACAGATTTTAATATTCAATGTTAAATAATCATTAACAATTTAGATATTTTTCAACAATTAACATAAATTTTAGATTACCTAAACAACAGGGTAGCAGAAATTTGTTCTTACGCGCGATAAGGGGCAGGATTTGTTAACACTAAGGCTATGTTAAATTAATTTACCCAAATGTGAAGCACAAAAATCTTACAGGCCCGGATATAACCAACATTTTTTTTAATTTTGGCAAGTACTTAAGTTTTTCCTTTTATAAGATATGAACTACGATGTAATTGTAATAGGCAGCGGTCCTGGTGGATATGTAGCTGCAATCAGAGCTTCCCAGTTGGGTTTAAAAACTGCAATAGTGGAGCGAGAATCTTTAGGCGGAATCTGCCTGAACTGGGGATGTATACCAACCAAAGCCTTGCTAAAAAGTGCCCAGGTATTTGAATATATTAATCATGCATCAGAATACGGAATTAAAACCGCTGAGGCTGAAGCGGATTTTGCTGCTGTAGTTAAACGCAGCCGCGGTGTTGCCGAAGGCATGAGCAAAGGTGTTCAGTTCTTAATGAAAAAGAACAAAATTGAAGTGATCATGGGCACGGCCAAAGTGAAACCAGGGAATAAGGTAGATGTAAAGTCTCCGGATGGTTCACAAAAAGAAATCACGGCTAAACATATTATTATTGCTACTGGAGGCAGATCCAGAGAATTGCCTAACCTGAAACAGGACGGCAAAAAAGTGATTGGCTACAGACAGGCAATGGTGTTACCCGAACAGCCAAAATCTATGGTTATTGTAGGTTCTGGTGCTATAGGTTCTGAGTTTGCTTATTTCTATGCAACTATGGGCACTAAAGTAACCATTGTAGAATTTATGGATAATATTGTTCCTGTAGAGGATGAGGATGTTTCTAAACAATTGCTGCGCAGCTTTAAAAAAGTAGGCATCGATGTAATGACTTCTTCCAGCGTAGAATCTGTAGACACCAGCGGTGCCGGATGTAAAGTACAGGTGAAAACTGCGGCGGGTATGCAGACTTTAGAATGTGATATCGTACTTTCTGCTGCCGGAGTGGTGGCCAATATTGAAAACCTGGGTCTGGAAGAAACAGGTATTAAAACTGAAAAAGGCAAAGTGGTTGTGGATGAATTCTACAACACTTCTGTTAAGGGTTATTATGCGATCGGAGATATCGTTTCCGGACAGGCACTGGCGCACGTTGCTTCTGCTGAGGGAATTACTTGCGTAGAGAAAATTGCAGGTCATCATCCTGAGCCTATTGATTACAACAACATCCCTGGATGTACGTACACTACCCCTGAGATTGCTTCTGTAGGTTATACTGAAAAAGCAGCCAAAGCAGCGGGTTATGAACTGAAAATTGGTAAATTCCCATTCTCTGCTTCTGGTAAAGCAAGTGCTGCCGGAGCTAAAGATGGCTTTGTAAAAGTCATTTACGATGCTAAATATGGTGAATTGCTGGGTGCACACATGATTGGAGCGAATGTTACGGAAATGATCGCAGAGATCGTTGTTGCCCGTAAACTGGAAACTACAGGTCACGAGATGCTGAAGTCCATCCACCCTCACCCAACCATGAGTGAAGCGATTATGGAAGCTACAGCTGACGCATATGGCGAAGTGATCCACTTGTAGTGGATTAAAAAAACCGCAATAAAACTTAGAGAGGTAGCGATGAGCTACCTCTTTTTTTATGTTTATATTTACAGCATTAACTTATTCTGAAGATGAACTTACATACGATTGATACAGGCTTATTCAAATTGGATGGTGGCGCCATGTTTGGTGTTGTGCCGAAATCTATCTGGCAAAAGAGCAATCCGGCTGATGAAAACAATATGTGCAGCTGGGCGATGCGGTGTTTACTGATTGAAGATGGAAACCGGCTGATCCTGGTAGACAACGGTATTGGCGACAAGCAGGATGCGAAGTTCCTTGGCCATTATTATCTTCATGGGGACGACACATTAGACAAGTCTCTTGCTGCAAAAGGCTTTAGCCGTGCCGACATTACAGATGTGTTTTTGACCCATCTGCATTTTGACCATTGCGGAGGTTCTATTGTAAGAGAAGGTGACAAATTACGTCCGGCGTTCAAAAATGCATTCTACTGGAGCAATAAGAAACACTGGAACTGGGCAGTGGAACCGAATGATCGGGAAAAGGCTTCTTTTTTAAAAGAAAACATATTGCCTATTCAGGATAGCGGTCAGTTGCGCTTTATTGAAGATCAGGATGGCATAGAGTTTCATCAGGGCATCAACATCCGTTTTGCCTATGGACATACTGATGCAATGATGCTGCCTCAAATTCAGTACAAAGATCAGACAATTGTATACATGGCAGATCTTCTGCCTTCTGTAGGACACATTCCCCTGCCCTATGTGATGGCTTATGATATGTTCCCATTGCAAACCTTAACAGAAAAAAAAGCCTTTCTGCAGGAAGCTACAGACCGGAACTATATTCTGTATCTGGAACATGATCCTGTTAATGAATGCTGTACGTTGCAGCAAACAGAAAAAGGAATCCGGTTGGACCGCACGTTTAAACTCAGTGAGATTTAATTCACATTTGTGAATTAAAATAATTGATTTTTTAGGTTAACTGCCTCAGTTTTTATAAATTGGTATAAATAACATCCATCTATATCAACCTAAAAAATCGATTATGGGCAAATTTGAAATCACAACAAGAAAAAACGGAGAGTTTCAATTCAATCTTAAAGCAGGGAACGGACAGGTTATTCTGACCAGTGAAGGCTATTCCAGTAAAGCGAATTGTCTGAATGGTGTAGAATCTGTTAAGAAAAATTCGCCGGATGACAGCAAATATGACAGAAAGACTTCTACCAACGGAAAACCTTTCTTTAATTTAAAAGCAACTAACGGACAGATTATCGGGTCAAGTGAAATGTACGAATCTGTATCCAGCAGGGAAAATGGTATTGAATCGGTCAAAAAGAATGCTCCTGCAGCGGAGATTTCTGATCTGACTTAATCCCTGTATTCTAAAATATCTCCAGGCTGGCATTCCAGTACCCTGCAAATGACCTCTAAGGTTTCCAGGCGTACAGCCTTAGCCTTGCCTGTTTTGAGAATGGAAAGGTTAGACATCGTAATGCCGACCTTTCCACTTAATTCCTTAAGGGACATTTTTCTTCTGGCCAGCATAACGTCTAAATTGATAATAATTGGCATAGAATAATGGATTTTTATTTTTAAGGTTTATAGGGAAAAGTAGTATTTTTAAAAAAGCATGACATCAGGTAATTCGCCTTTAACAGCCTGAAACCCACATATGTCATCAGATTATAAAATGATGAGGTTTTCATTTATTTCTGAAGCAAACATACATTATTAATTATTGTATATCAAAATATTATTATTGATTATCAATAATTATTTATTGTCATATATATTTTATGACAAAATGGACCAAAACAATTTTGGAATAATTTTTGTTAGAAGAACTATATACAAATAAATGGTGTAAAGTGTAACGTTTTCAGGATTTTATGTGAAATATTACCTTTTAAATTCTTACTTTTGCACGTTCAAACATATAACGAGTACCAAAGCATATAAATGAGACAACTCAAAATCACGCAATCCATTACCAATCGCGAAAGTCAGTCATTGGACAAATACCTGCACGAGATTGGTAAAGTAGATTTAATAACCGCCGAAGAAGAAGTAATACTAGCAAGGAAGATACGCGAAGGAGATCAGGCTGCACTTGAGCGCTTAACTAAGACCAATTTACGTTTCGTTGTTTCTGTAGCGAAACAATACCAGAATCAGGGCTTAACCTTAGGTGATTTAATTAACGAGGGTAATCTGGGCTTAATTAAAGCTGCCAAGCGTTTTGATGAGACAAAAGGTTTCAAATTTATATCTTACGCGGTATGGTGGATTCGTCAGTCTATTTTGCAGGCGATCGCTGAACAAAGCCGTATTGTTCGTTTGCCTTTAAACCAGGTTGGTTCTTTGAGCAAAATCAGTAAAGCTTTCTCTAAACTGGAGCAGGAATATGAACGCGAGCCTTCTCCGGAAGAACTGGCTGACATTCTGGAAACCACAGTAGATAAAATTTCTGATACGCTCAGCAACTCAGGACGCCATGTTTCCATGGATGCGCCTTTTGTTCAGGGTGAGGAAAATACCTTACTGGATGTACTGGAGAATCATGAACCAAATACAGACAGCAGTCTGATCAACGAATCTTTATCGGAAGAGATCAAAAGATCTTTGTCTACGCTTACAGAACGTGAACGTGAGATCATTGTTCTTTTCTTTGGATTGAGTACCAATCATCCGCTTTCTCTGGAAGAAATCGGTGAGAAGTTTAACCTGACCAGGGAACGTGTACGTCAAATCAAGGATAAAGCACTGCAACGTTTGCGTCATACTTCGAGAAGTAAAATTCTGAAGTCTTATTTAGGATAAGCTGATCGTCATCAGATCAACAAATTATAAAGTAAAAAAGATTGGGTACTCGCTCAATCTTTTTTACTTTTGTGGCATTCTAACCAAAAATTCTAGAAATGCTAAAGAAGTACCAATCAGAGTTTCAAAACTGGATTGAAAAAGAAAAGAAAGCAATTGAACTGATTAAAATAGTAGGTCAATTGTGGTTCGACAGATCTATCGAACTGGTCTTGTTCCGTAAACCCTTATTTGATGTTGGCAGCAGCGAAATCCTGGCGCACCATCAGTATGCAAAAGAAGTCAGCGGAAAAGACATCAGTATTTATGAAACACTGGAACTGGCTACCGCCATTTCAAATTCCAGCCTTGCCCCTTCCCGTATTGATCTTGGAAGATTGGCTTCAGAATGGCTGGAAGACAACCGCAACTATCCTTCCGTTCACGATTTCATCATCGGCAGACTCAGCAAACACATCGGTAAGGATAAGATCAGTCTTAAACCTAAAGATGTGGTTTTGTATGGTTTTGGAAGGATTGGAAGAATTGCTGCAAGAGAATTGATCTTGCAAGCTGGAAAAGGCGAGCAATTGCGTTTAAGGGCAATCGTTACCCGCAGCTGCACGGATGAGGAATTAATCAAAAGAGCAGAGCTGCTTCGTACGGATTCTATCCATGGCCCTTTTACGGGAACCATTACAGAAGATTTTGAAAGCAAGGCTCTGATCATTAATGGTCAGACCGTTAGTTTTATTGTAGCGAAGGAACCGGAAAATATAGACTATACCGCTTATGATATTGAAGATGCTTTACTCATTGACAATACGGGTGTTTACAGGGACCGCGAAGGTTTAAGCAGACACCTGAGCGCCAAAGGTATCACAAAGGTTTTATTGACAGCACCTGCCAAGGGAGATATCCCGAATGTGGTTACTGGTGTCAATGATACAGATATCGATTTTGCGGCAGAAAGCATCCTTTCCAATGCTTCTTGTACAACCAATGCGATTGTTCCTGTTTTAAAACTTATTGATGAGGCTTTTGGCATTGAAAAAGGACATATTGAAACCATCCATTCTTATACCAATGACCAGAACCTGCTGGACAATTATCATAAAAAATACCGCAGGGGCCGCTCTGCTGCTTTGAATCTGGTGATTACCGAGACAGGCGCAGATAAAGCCGTGGCCAAAGTCATTCCGCATCTGGGTGGGAAGTTAACGGGCAATGCAGTCCGTGTCCCTACGCCCAATGTTTCGCTGGCCATCTTAAATTTGTCATTGAATAAGGTGACTTCTTTGGATGAAGTGAAGGAACTGCTGAGGCAGGCTTCTTTATTTGGCGACTTGTCTGAACAGATAGAATATTCTACTTCCAACGAACTGGTGAGTACAGACTTGATTGGAAACAGCCATGCCTCGATCATCGATGGCCCGGCAACCATCATTTCTAAAGATCAGAAGTCTGTGGTATTGTATGCATGGTACGACAATGAATATGGCTATACCCGTCAGGTGATCAGGCTGGCCAAAAAACTGGCTGGCGTGGTGCGCTTAACTTATTATTAAAGCACAAAAAGGCCGGCAAAATTGCCGGCCTTTTTTATCGAATTTTCTAAAATTGGGGCAAGACTGGTTTGGTCTTCATAATCCCTTCAATCTTCTCCATCACTTCAGCGGTAAGCAAAGGAACGACTTCCAGTGTGGTCAGGTTCTCTTTAAGCTGGGCTGTTTTGGAAGCGCCAAGAATCACTGTACTTACATGGGGATTTTTAAGGCACCAGGCCAATGATAATTTGGCCAGCG
Organism: Pedobacter nutrimenti; assembly: GCF_032678445.1. Lineage (GTDB taxonomy): Bacteria > Bacteroidota > Bacteroidia > Sphingobacteriales > Sphingobacteriaceae > Pedobacter > Pedobacter nutrimenti_A. The sequence goes on along the minus strand of NZ_JAVTSQ010000012.1, from coordinate 20,466 downwards.
GAACATTCAATTCATCGGCCAGACTTTGCAGTGCGGTGGCTTTCTTCAGTTTTTCTTCGTTCAGCACAGATTCCTTTAACCATTCCATTCCTTTTAAATCGAGACGGGTGTCCTTGGTTTTACCAGAGGTATATTTACCAGACAATAATCCGGAAGCCAAGGGAGACCAGATCGTTGTACCCAATCCGTACTCTTTAAAGAGCAGCAGGTATTCATTTTCGAGTTTATGCCTTTCAATGAGGTTGTATTGAGGTTGCTCCATGGTTGGGCCAATCAGATTGTATTGCCTGGCCACCCCTATCGCTTCCATAATTTCTGCAGCGCTCCATTCTGAGGTTCCCCAATAAAGGATCTTTCCTTGCTGAAGCAGGGTATTCATCGCCCAGACAGTTTCTTCTATTGGCGTGTTTTTATCTGGCCGGTGACAAAAATAGAGGTCAAGATAATCTACCTGAAGTCTTTTCAATGCACCATGACAGGCCTCAATGACATGTTTTCTGGACAAACCGACCCGGTTTGGTCCTTTGTTCTCTGTACCGAAAAACACTTTGCTGGAAACGACAAAAGATTCCCGCTCCCATTGATGTGTTTTCAGGATCTTACCCATCACTTCTTCAGATTTGCCTGCGGCATAGCCCTCGGCATTATCAAAGAAGTTGACGCCTGCATCGTACGCGATGCCCATGAGTTCGTCGGCTGTTTTATCACTGATTTGTTGTCCAAAGGTTAACCAGCTGCCCAATGATAAAGCACTGAGTTGTAATCCGGATTTACCTAAACGTCTATATTCCATATAAATTCTTTTTTTATGCCCTTACAAGTTAAATCATTAGAGAAATAACAGACAAAAGCTGGTTAAGTTTTTACAATAGCATGTTGAGGTGTCATAAATTAATGATATATTAGATCATTGAAATGTCATAATTGACGATCAAACCTAAATTACTAAATTTTCAACCGCTATGAAGATCTATTTTTTGTTACCCCTGGCTTTACTGTTTGGTTGCAGATGCGTTAAAAGTTACAACAACAATGTGCAGAACGGGAAGCAATTGCTTAAAGATGTAGAAGTACTTTCGTCAGACTCCTATGAAGGACGGAAAACTGGAACCGCTGGTGCGGAGAAGGCCAGAAAATATATTGAAAGCCGATTTAAGAGGATCAGGCTGCTTCCTTTTCCAAACCTGGAAAAATATGAACAGAGCTTCAGTTTTACAGACAACAACAATAAAAATGCAACAGGCAAAAATGTTATTGGCTATATCCCTGGAAAAACAGATGAAGTGATTGTAATTTCTGCGCATTACGATCATCTGGGCATTATTAACAATGAAATCTATAATGGTGCAGATGATAATGCTTCAGGCATTGCAGGTATCCTTAGAATTGCGGATTACTACACCAAGGTAAAGCCCAACCACACCTTGGTTTTCGCTGCTTTTGATGCCGGTGAACAGGAATGGAAAGGGTCTAAAGCCTTTGTTGCCAATTCTCCTGTCCCGCTTTCCAAAATCATTCTAAATCTTAACCTGGATATGATCAGTCATAATGACCAGGGAATATTGTATGCTGCCGGAACATTTAGTCATCCCGAGCTCAGAGGCTATATCACCAGCACAAATCCTGATCTGAAAATTCTTTTTGGGCATGACAATCCAAAGCAGAAAGTAGATGACTGGACTAATCAAAGTGATCAGAGTGCTTTTGCAGCGGCACATATTCCTTTCATTTACTTTGGTGTGGAGGACCATAAAGATTATCATAAGCCTACTGATAAATTTGAGAATATCAATCAAATCTTTTTCCTGAATGCAGCGAATGCAATCCTGGCAATTACGGATAATATTGACAAACAAAGGGATTTGAAATCAATCTACCGCGAAAAGCTGCTCATGAAAAAATAGCAGGCACCGCTAGTTCTTCCGTTTATGTTTGGTTTCAATCATTCCCATAAAATGGCGGATTTCTTTCGAACCACCTGGCAAACCTAAGGCCGAAGAAACAGCTACGCTTTTTCCACGGATACTCATCACAGCATTTGCTGTGGTGACCGGAGCTGCCGGAACCAATAAACTAATGGCATTTTTGGTATAGCTCTCATTCACATCGCCAAAGTCATGTGTGGAATCATCAAATACCGTTTTGTTACCTACGTCAACGATATCGGGGGTAAAGCCACTGAAATATCCGCCCTGATCAAGAGCATTCTTGGTTTCAAATAAGGACATGTACACATCATATTTATTCTCCAGTCTTACCGGGAAGAAGCCTACCGGTTTACCGTAGGTTTGTGTACCCACCAGTTTAACCGTCGATACCGGTTTTAAACTATTGATCACCAATTCACTGGCTGAAGCTGTATTTCCCGAAACTATAAAAACGACATTGGTCACATTATTCAGGGAACCTGCTTTAGCAAATGAGGTTACATTTCCGGCCGCCGTATAATCCAGATCCGCATAGGTAACGATTTTTCCATTTTGGGTTTGTACTTTATCATTAGCATCCAATAAAGGCTGATTAGATAAAATGGTCGCCTTTCCCGACTGCATGTTAGAATTATAATATTCTGTGAACATTTTGCCTTTTGCAGAAGAAGGCGCAATGAGGTTAACCAGATATTCGGCCGTATTTACATACCCTCCACCATTATAACGCAAATCGATGATCAGATCTGTCACACCGTCAGAAACAAATTTACTGAAGGCATTATCCAGGTCTTTCTTCGCTGTAGTTTCCAGATCGGAAAATCTGGCAAGAGCCAGGTAGCCAATTTTCTTAGCACCGGAGGTAATGGTCGTTGTTTTATACACCGGACTGCTGGCATATTTTGTACGGGTGAGCACCAGGTCATTAAATACAGTTCCATCGGCTTTTGTACCAGAAAGTGTAACTGATGCGGTGGTAGACTCAGGAATGGCGTAAATGATGGTCTTTTCTGTATTAAAATTGGTGCCTATCGCGGTGCCATTTATTTTTTTAATGATGCTACCACGGGTTAAACCTGCTTTAGCTGCCGGAGAATTTGGGAACACCGCGGTAACATACAGATCATAACTGGTATTGGTGCCATAACCCTGAAAGGTTAGAAAACCGACATCATAGCCTGTGCCGTCCAGTTCTACATCTGCAGTTGCGTTAGGAACAAAAGCCTGCTGTGCATTATGCGTCGTAATGTCGTCTATATAGGAGTATTTAGGAATAGTTGGGTCTGAAGCCCTGAACTCATAGGGTTTTCCCGTAGAGGGATTGATCTTTAGCTGGGTAATGGCAAATAATTCATCGTCATAATTATCCAGGGCCAGGGATTTACTAATGTAGTTCCTGGGTTGAAAAGTTGCATAATCAGGGATGGCATCATTCCAGTAATAGATTTGTTTAGCATATAAAAACAAGGAATCCAAGGTAAGCTGTGTCCGTGTTCCATTTGCAGGAACAGTAGTATTACCGGTTTGATCCGGCGTATCTGTTGCATGGTTCTTCTTACAGGAACTTGCTGCCAGGCAAAGAAGAAACAGACCAAAGAGCGTTAAACGACCGGTAACAAAATTTGTTTTCATATTGTGGGGTATCAGTTGGAATATAGATAAATACGGTATTAAGTTAAGAATAGTCTTTCAACTTCCAAAAAATTTATAGTTGCGCCATCGTACTGAAGCAGAGCATCTTCCTTTTTTAAGATGAACAATATATTTTTATCTTTAAGTTGATGCTGGCTGATCAGATACGACAGGCCGCGATCATAGTTTGCCGTTTCCAATTCTTCAGAAAAATAGACAGTTAGGTATTGCTCCAGGCCGTTCCATTCCATTTGCCGGATCTTGTTGAGCTGGGCTTCCGGATTTCCGGACAGCAACAAAAATATGGGTTTACGCTCCAGAACAATAGCTTGCAAAAATGCAAGGCATTCATCAAACAGCAACAGTTTTAAAGGCAGGCGTACATTTCTTTGTAAAAGATCAAAATTAAGCCTGTAGGTTTCTGGTATGGAAAATCTGGCAGCCGTTTGATCAAAAATTCCCTCATGTCCCTCTTTACTATAAGTTTCCTGCATAAACCGTACCACATCAGCCGCGGGCTGCTGTTCACTATATTCTATAAACTGGGCAAATAAATAATAGACCTGTAATAAAAAATCCTTTTCAGGATAGAGTACATTGTCTAACTCAAAAACAAAGGCATCGTGCGCTTTGATGTAATTTTCAAACTTCATTAAGATATGGTAAATAAAATAGCTGTAGGGCTTTGGAGATCTTCGGGTATATAAAATACGCCATTCAAATTTTTTGACCTGCCGGTTTCTTCAATCAAGGTGTCTGGAGCAGGAGAATAAAGGAGTTCTCCTTTAATGAACAGCGCCCAGTTCTGCCCTTTCACAACATCTTGCTGGCTATGAAAATATTTAGGAAGTTCGGTAAGTTCCGGTAACAAGACCTGGATACCGAACTCGGAAAACAACAGCGAAGCTTTAGCTACTGCCGCCACTTCGAACTCATGCAATGGCAGAATCATTTCAACACCATGATCCAGACAGGCATTCAGCAAGTTGTGCGCAATGGTTTCTTCGTTCTTGTCTCCAAGCGTAATGAACTGGTACTGGCCAGCTGAAAAGGCAGGGATATCGCCATAATCAGCCAAAAGAACCTGATCGTTCTGAAATGCTTTTACAATTTTATAGGATGGAGACGATTTGCCTCCGGTAATTAATACTTTCACGTGTTCTATATGATTAATCCGTCTTTCATGGTTACGACCCGGTCACTGATCCTGGCCAGACTTTCATTGTGTGTAACGATGACAAAGGTTTGATTGAAACTATCCCTCAGGGTGATAAAGAATTGGTGCAGTGCATCTGCATTTGCAGAATCCAGGTTTCCGGAAGGCTCATCTGCCAGAATGATTGCAGGATTATTGATCAGTGCTCTTGCTACTGCAATACGCTGTTGTTCTCCACCCGAAAGTTGACTGGGTTTATGATCTGCCCTGTCTTTTAAGCCCAGAAGGTCCAAAAGTTCTAATGCCCTGGCTTCTGCTTCCTTTTTACTTTTTTTAGCAATGAATGCCGGGATACAAATGTTTTCCAGAGCTGTAAATTCAGGCAGCAAGTGATGGAACTGAAAAACAAATCCAATGTTCTGGTTTCTGAAGATACTCAGCAATTCTCCGGAAAGGCCGTTAACTTTAGTGCCTTTTAATTCTACTGTTCCCTGATCAGGCTGGTCCAATGTTCCCAGAATATGCAGCAAGGTGCTCTTACCTGCTCCTGAGGCTCCAATAATACTTACAATTTCGCCTTTATTGACTTCAAAATCTACTCCTTTTAGTATCGGTAAGTTTCCGTAAGATTTTTTTATACCAGTGGCTTTTAGCATAAATGCAAACTTAGTGTTTTTAAAACCAATCTGAAATTGTAGATTTGAGCAAATTTTTTCAGCAAATGAATATCCACGAATATCAAGGTAAAGAAATACTTAAAAGTTTTGGTGTAGCCGTACAAGAAGGCGTTGTTGCCGATACGGTTGAGCAGGCTGTAGAAGCGGCTAAAAAAATGAAAACTGACTTCAATTCTGACTGGGTTGTGATTAAAGCACAGATCCACGCAGGAGGAAGAGGAAAAGGTGGTGGTGTTAAATTGGCCAAGAACCTTGACGAGGTTAAAGAAAGAGCTTCTGCAATTTTAGGCATGCAGCTGGTTACTCCTCAAACTGGTCCTGAAGGTAAAAAAGTGAATAAAATTTTAGTTGCGCAGGATGTTTATTATCCAGGTGCTTCTGAGACCAAAGAATTTTATATCAGTGTGTTGTTGAACCGTGCAAGCGGAAGAAACATCATTATGTATTCTACTGAAGGCGGTATGGATATTGAGGAGGTTGCTGAGCATACCCCTCACCTGATTTTCAAAGAAGAGATTGATCCTAAAGTTGGATTACAGGCTTTCCAGGCAAGAAAGATTGCTTTTAACCTGGGTTTAAGCGGTGCTGCTTTTAAAGAAATGGTTAAATTCGTTTCTGCACTTTATAAAGCTTATGACAATACAGATTCTTCTATGTTTGAAATCAACCCGGTATTGAAAACTTCAGATGATAAGATCATCGCAGTTGATGCTAAAGTTGATTTAGACGAGAATGCTTTGTTCCGTCATCCTGATTATGCAGCTATGCGTGATAAGCTGGAAGAAGATCCAACTGATGTTGAAGCGAGCGAGTCTAACTTAAACTATGTAAAACTAGACGGAAACGTTGGTTGTATGGTTAATGGTGCTGGCTTGGCTATGGCAACTATGGATATTATTAAAATTGCAGGTGGTGAGCCGGCTAACTTCCTGGATGTAGGTGGAACGGCTAATGCACAAACTGTAAAAGCTGGTTTTAACATTATCCTTAAAGATCCTAACGTTAAAGCTATTTTGATCAACATTTTTGGTGGTATTGTAAGATGCGACCGTGTTGCTCAGGGTGTTATCGATGCTTATAAAGAAATCGGTAATGTTCCTGTTCCCATCATTTGCCGTTTACAGGGTACAAATGCTGTAGAGGCTAAACAACTGATTGATGATTCTGGCTTGAAAGTATTTTCAGCGATTGCATTAAAAGATGCAGCTGATCTTGTGACTAAAGTATTAGCGTAAACATTTCTAATTTCCATAATTGAAAGAGGCTGTCCAAAAGACAGCCTCTTTTTTTATAGCTTAAAATATGATGGTAAAAAAAATAGCGTACCGGTAAAATAAAGAAGCCTCCAACAAATTGCCGGAGGCTTCTTAAAACCAAATATAAATTAAACGAGCATTACAAATATACAACAAAAAACAAATAATTCTAATTTTATATCTATAAAAAATAAAATTTTCACTAAAACACACACAACATACTATATATCAACCTAAAAAAATCAATAAATATATCAAAAAACACAACAAACCACCAAAAATTAAACAAAAAACAGCGCTATAAACCAACAAAAACAATATAAAATCAACAATCAACCTAAATAAATACCAATTATTTATAATAAAATATAATATTCAATAAAAAACACCAACACAAAATCATAAATAACCATAAAAAACATACAAAAACACAAAAAACACTAAAAATTAACTTTAAAAATTCAGCACTGTAATTTTTAGAACTAATTCAGTAATTTTGACGCTCTTGTAAAAAAGACCATGATTAAAAGAGAAAAAATAAAAAACCTGCTGGACACTACCGAATTTAATAGAGAGGTAACTGTTATGGGTTGGGTGCGTACGTTTCGCAACAACCAGTTTATTGCACTGAATGATGGCTCATGTATGGGCAACGTTCAAATTGTAGTAGACTTTAATAATACGCCGGAAGAACTCTTGAAAAGGATTACGACCGGCGCAGCTATTGCAGTTCAGGGTACTGTTGTTGAATCTCTGGGCAAAGGTCAGAAGATTGATATTAAGGCATCCTCTATTGAGATATTAGGAGATAGTGATCCTGAAAAATTCCCTTTACAACCTAAAAAACACAGCCTGGAGTTCCTTCGCGAAATCGCCCACTTAAGGTTCAGAACAAATACGTTTAATGCGGTATTTAAAGTACGTCATGCTTTAGCCTTTGCTATTCATCAGTTTTACAATGAGCGGGGGTTTGTGTACATGCACACGCCGATCATCACAGCTTCTGATGCAGAAGGTGCAGGTGAAATGTTTAAGGTAACTACCCTTGATTTTGACAATACTCCTCGCACAGAAGATGGCCAGGTAGATTATTCTGAAGATTTCTTTGCGCGTCCAACCAACTTAACCGTTTCCGGACAACTGGAAGGTGAACTTGCAGCGATGGCTTTTGGCCAGATCTATACTTTTGGCCCTACTTTCCGGGCTGAAAACTCCAATACGACTCGCCACCTTGCTGAATTCTGGATGGTAGAGCCTGAAGTGGCTTTTGCTGATCTGGAAGACAATATGACTCTGGCGGAGGATATGCTGAAATATGTGATCAGCTATGCTTTGGAAAACTGCAAAGATGAACTGGAATTCCTGAACAACCGCTTACTGGAAGAGGAAAAATCAAAACCTCAGAACGAAAGAAGTGAATTGTCTTTACTGGAGAAACTGAATTTCTGTTTGGGAAATGATTTTGAAAGATTAACCTATACACAAGCTATAGCTATTTTAAAATCTTCTAAACCAAACCAAAAGAAACAGTTTAAATACCTGATTGACGAATGGGGTGCTGATTTACAATCCGAGCACGAACGTTACCTGGTAGAGAAGCACTTTAAAAAACCGGTGATCCTGACAGATTATCCAGCCGATATTAAATCCTTCTACATGCGTCAGAATGAGCCGGATGAGCAGGGAAGAAAGACTGTAGCTGCGATGGATATCTTGTTCCCTGGCATTGGAGAGATTATTGGTGGTTCTCAAAGGGAAGAACGCCTGGATAAGTTAACACAGCGTATGGAGGATTTAAATATCCCTCAGGAAGAACTTTGGTGGTTCCTGGATACGCGCCGTTTTGGTACTGCTCCACACTCTGGTTTTGGTTTAGGCTTTGAGCGTTTAACTTTGTTTGTGACCGGAATGACCAATATCAGGGATGTAATTGCTTTCCCTCGTTTCCCGAACAACGCAGAATTCTAAGATAACTTTTATAATAAAAAAGCCCTGTTCATCAATAACAGGGCTTTTCTTTGGAATAATATTTCTTTAATGTCCGTGATTCAGATTGTCTGAATAAGAATTTGCATGTGCATAATCTATAGAAGACACCTTATAATCTGTAGGCGCAAAACTTGCTGCTGTACTGAGCGCCATACCCAACTCAAAACGAAGCGGATACGGGGTCTGCAACAAACTGCCTTCCGGGATATAAGGGAAAGTCTCTATATAAGACTGTGTCATGTTCTGTGCAATCCGTCTGTTGATATAAGCGCGTGTAAGCTGATATGGATGATGTAAACCAGCCGCCCCCAGTAATTCAACTGCACTGGCCACGGTAAGACGATGAAAATTAAACACACGTACTTTTTTATCATCGACCACTAAACCTTTCATCAGGCTTGGGTCTTGTGTAGCGACACCGGTAGGACAGGTATTACTGTTGCATTCCAATGCCTGGATACAGCCTAATGCAAACATCATGGCTCTTGCAGCATTACACATATCTGCGCCCAATGCAATATTCTTCACCAGGTCAAAGCCGGAAGCCACTTTACCTGAGGCAATGATCTTGATGTGTTTTTTAATTCCGAAACCGGTTAACACGTCATGCACAAAAGCAACACCTTCTCTCAATGGCATACCCACAGCATTAGAGAACTCTTGTGGTGAAGCCCCTGTACCGCCCTCTCCCCCATCTACTGTGATAAAATCAGGATAGGTATTCATTTCTATCATGGCTTTACAAATGGCAAAGAATTCACTCTTACGGCCAATACACAGTTTAAATCCTACAGGTTTACCACCGGAAAGGTCACGAAGCTTTTTAATAAAAGCAATCATTTCCATTGGCGTGGTAAATGCAGAGTGTCCCGGAGGAGAAATCACATCGAAACCTTCTTTCACCAGCCTGATCCTGGAAATCTCCGGTGTTACTTTTTTAGCCGGAAGGATACCACCATGTCCGGGTTTTGCACCCTGGGAAAGTTTTATTTCGATCATTTTGACCTGCTCCAGTTTAGAGCGCTCGGCAAAGGCATCAAAGTTAAACGTTCCGTCGTGATGACGGCAACCAAAATAACCTGTTCCAATTTGCCAGATCAGATCGCCTCCAGGGTTCAGGTGATAATCACTGATCCCTCCTTCGCCTGTGTTATGGGCAAAATTACCCATTTTTGCGCCGCCATTGAGGGCCATAATAGCATTCTGGCTTAAGGAACCGAAGCTCATTGCCGAAACGTTATAAATACTGGCAGAATAAGGCTGTGCACAATCCGGTCCACCAACCAATACGCGCGGATCTTCATTCAATTCATGATGGCTGATGGCCGCTATGCTGTGGCTTAACCATTCATAACCATTTTCATACACATCAAGCTGGGTACCAAATGGGATGGTATCATTTTCTTTTTTTGCACGCTGATAGATCAAAGAGCGGTTTAACCTGCTGAATGGCTTACCATTGGTATCACTCTCTACAAAATATTGGTATACTTTAGGCCGCAGATCCTCCATGAGATATCTTAAATGGCCCAATACAGGATAGTTCCTTACGATACTGTGTTTAGGCTGGTACAAATCATACACACCGAGGATTACAATTGGCCCTACAAAAATAAAGGCCCAGAAAAACGGAGGCCAGGCCAAACCTGTCATCACTGTAGCAGTGACCAGGAATGCAGCAATTGCGATAAATGCTTTTCTCATATTATCAAAATACTAAAATAACCCCAATAGTACGAGATTTCTCAAGATACAGACGAAAGTTTTTCATATTTTTACATATGCTAATCAAAATCTATCCGGAAAATCCGAACCCTAAAGCTATAGAGCAAGCGGTTGAAATTTTAAAAAAAGGCGGATTGATCATCTATCCTACTGATACAGTGTATGGACTGGGATGTGACATCACCAACCAAAAGGCAATAGAACGGATTTGTCATTTAAGAGGCATAAAACCAGACAAGGCAAATTTCTCCTTCATCTGCTCTGATTTACGGCACATTTCTGATTACATCAAACCGATTGACACCACCACTTTCCGGGTATTAAAAAAGGCCTTACCTGGTCCTTATACCTTTATTCTGAATGCCAATAATAATGTACCAAAATTATTAAGCTCTAAAAAGAAAACGGTAGGTATAAGGGTACCGGACAATGCCATTGCACAGGAAATTGTAAGACAACTGGGCAATCCGATCATTTCTGCCTCCATCAAGGATGATGATGAATTGATCGAATATTCTACAGATCCTGAACTGATCCATGAGAAATATGAAGATACGGTTGACCTGGTGATTGATGGCGGATATGGAGACAATGAGCCTTCTACGGTGATCGACTGTACCTCGGGCGATTTCGAGGTGATCAGGGAAGGAAAAGGAAGTTTGGAAGACTTATTCTAGTCTCCCAAACTCAGTATTCTATTCGGAAATAGATTTCATGAATTTCTGAATGCCGGCCGCAGATGTACCTTCCGAAAGGACATTCACAAAGGCTGTCCCTATAATGGCACCATTGGCAAACTGGCAGGCTTTATCGAAAGTTGCTTTATTGTTGATACCAAATCCAATCATGGTTGGGTTCCTGAGCTTCATACCAGCAACCCTGGCGAAATAGTCTTCTGTATTTTGAGAGACCTGCAGGTTTTTCCCTGTTGTTGCTGAAGAAGAGATCAGGTAGACAAAACCTGTACTGAGCTCATCTATTTTCCGGATGCGTTCCTCGGAGGTTTGCGGTGTAACCAGGAAGATGTTGCTCAGGTTATATTGCTTAAAAATCTCCTGGTAATGCTCTTCGTATTCGGCCATGGGCAGATCGGGAACAATACAGCCATCCACTCCCACTTCTGCGCAAGCTTTGCAAAAATTTTCTACACCAAACTGCAGCATTGGGTTTACATAGCCCATCAGGAGAATGGGAATATTGATCCTGGAACGGAGGTCTTTTAACTGACTGAAAAGGGTTTTAAGATCCATTCCGTTCTCCAGGGCCTGTTTGCTGCTGGCCTGGATCACTGGTCCGTCGGCTACAGGATCGGAATAAGGAAAGCCGATTTCCAGCATATCGGCCCCTGCACGCTCCAGTTCTTCCGCAATCAGCAAGGTATCACCCAGCTCAGGAAAACCTGCTGTATAATAAATAGAAAGGATATTGGATGGTTTTTCCTGGAATAATTTATTGATTCTGTTCATCGTCTTGCTGATTATAGTCCAAAGTATTTCATATAGGTATCCATGTCTTTGTCTCCTCTTCCGGAAAGACATACCACTACATTTTCATGACCTGTAAAGTTCATTTTTTCTAAATATGCCAAGGCATGTGCGCTTTCTATAGCAGGAATAATACCTTCCAGTTGCGTACAAAGAAGTCCGGCTTGTAAGGATTCATCGTCTGTGATGGACACATATTTACCCCTGCCTGTTTTGAACAAATGGGCATGCTGTGGACCAATGCCTGGATAATCCAGCCCTGCGGATACTGAAAAGGGTTCTACAACTTGTCCGTCTTCGGTTTGCATCAGGATACTTCTGCTTCCGTGCAATACGCCTTCTTTACCCAATGCGGTTGTTGCTGCAGAATGTCCGCTGCTTACCCCTTGCCCGGCTGCTTCTACAGCAACCAGTTTTACGTTTTCGTCGTTAATGAAGTGGTAGAACATACCCATAGCATTGCTTCCGCCACCTACACAAGCCAGAACATAATCAGGCTGGTCGCTGCCGGTCTGTTCTTTCAATTGTTTTTTGGTTTCTTCAGAGATGATGGATTGAAAAATGGCCACCATATCCGGATAAGGGTGCGGCCCTACTACTGAACCAATAATATAGTGGGTATCTACGGGATTATTTACCCAGTCACGCATGGCTTCATTGGTCGCGTCTTTCAATGTTTTGGAGCCTGAAGTAGCGGGAACAACTTTAGCCCCCAGCATTTTCATACGGGCTACATTCGGTGCCTGACGCTGGATATCAATTTCGCCCATATACACTACACATTCCAAACCGCGAAGGGCGCATACGGTTGCTGTGGCTACGCCATGCTGTCCGGCACCGGTTTCTGCGATAATGCGTTTTTTACCGAGACGTTCGGCCAAAAGGATCTGACCAATGGTATTGTTGATCTTATGGGCACCGGTATGGTTTAAGTCTTCCCTTTTCAAAAAGATATTGGCATTGTATTTTGCAGATAAACGCTTGGCCAGGTACAAAGGCGAAGGCCTTCCTACATAGTCTTTTAGCAACTGATGGAATTCTTTCTTAAAAGACTCATCATTAATGATCTTCAGGTAGTTCTGTCTGAGTTCTTCTACATTTGGGTACAGCATTTCGGGAATGTAGGCGCCGCCGAAGTCTCCGTAATAGCCTTTTTCGTTGACAAAATAGTTCATAGTCTTATGGATTTCATTCCGCTTTCTGCTCAGCGGAACAGTTGATTTTTAAATTCTGTTAATTGTACTAAGTTTTTAAGTCCTGGCTCCAGTTCAAATTTACTGTTGATGTCTATGGCATACAGGCGTTCGTCTTTGATCGTTCTGATCTCCGCTACACTGTCCAGCCCAATCCCGCCACTGAGAAAATAGGGAACGTTCAAGGTGTAGTTTTCCAGAAGGGCCCAGTTAAAACGCTTTCCTGAACCGCCATGATCTGGGGTCTGTGTATCAAAAAGAAAGTAATCTACCATACCGGTGTAGGGAATCAAGCTTTCAAAATCAAAAGACTCATCAACTCCAAAAGCTTTGATGATTTCTGTTTCCGGGCTAAACGCCTTTAATTCTGCACAATAAGACGGACTTTCTTCTCCGTGAAGCTGCAGTGCAGACAACTCAAATTCCACCAGGCGCTCCTGTACTTTTTCCATATCTTCATCTACAAAAACCCCTGTTTTCTTTATTGTTTTCGGGAGTTTTCTTGTAAATACGGAAGATAAATGGGCTGCATAACGTTTGGATCTTGGATAGAATATAAAACCCATATAATCCGGCATTAAGGCAGAGACAGCCAGCATATTGGTGGGTTCACGCATGCCGCAGATCTTTAATTTTGGCTGCTTCATGATCCGATAAGTTTTTTAAAGCTGCTGAGGGCATTTTTACTGAGTAGCGATTCTTCGGCCTCGTAAAAGCAGTCGGCAAAGGTCCTGGAACTTTTTATGGTCTGCAGGGCCAGCGCAGCATTGCAAAGCACTACATTGTTCTGTGCATCTGTTCCTCTTCCATTCAGAATGTCGGTAAATATCCTGGCAGAAGATTCCACAGTGTCTCCTCCCTTGATCTCCTGCTCGCTGATCTTTTCAAATCCAAGGTCTGAGACTTTGATCATGGCTTCTCCTTTTGGACTGAAGGTTTTAATATCGCAGGTCAGCGAAATTTCATCAAAGCCACCCAAGGCATGAAGAATGGTGTAGTTTTTATCAGTATCCTGGTATAAATAGGCATACAAGCGGGCCAGCTCAAGGCTAAAAACGCCAACCAGCTGATTCTTGGGTTGCGCTGGATTACACATTGGCCCCAGCATATTAAAAAAGGTCTTTACGCCAAGCTCTCTCCGGATAGGGGCTACTGTTTTCATAGCTGGATTAAACAATGGCGCATGGATAAAACAGATTCCGGCTGTGTCCAGGCTTCTCTTCAAAACATCCTGATCATTGGTAAACTGATAACCAAGGTATTCCATCACATTGGAAGAACCGCAACCGGAAGACACTCCATAATTGCCATGTTTGGCTACTTTATTTCCTGTACCGGCAACCACAAAGGAGGCCAGGGTAGAAATATTGAAGGTATCTTTCCCGTCTCCCCCTGTACCGCAAAGATCGATCAGCTCATAATCGGAGAGATTGACTTTAACACAAAGGTCCAGCATGGCATCCCGGAATCCTTGTAATTCCTGCACGGTGATGTTCCGCATACCATAGGCAGTAATGAAGGCGGCAATCTGAGAAGTATTGTATTCGCCCAGCGCGATAGAAGTCAGAATCTTCTGTGCTTCAGCACGACTGAAACTTTTGTTCTCGAAAAGGTGGTTTAATATTTTCTTCATGGCTGTAAAACAAAAAAGGTTGCCTTTTATAGCAACCCTCAAATTATTTATATAAAATAAAACGTACAAAACAGGGTTACACTACGCGCTTGCGTTGTGCCACCACCAAAGTTTAAGTCCGTTTGTTAATATCATCGTAAGGCAAAGATGGAATAGTTTTTATTATTTGCAAAACATTTCTTAAAATTATTGAGAATTATGGCATTATTTAAAAGAAAATCGCAGCTGGATGACGATCTTGGATTTGGTACCCGGCCGGTAAGTGCCAATCAAAGGTTAATGAATAGCAATGGTACTTCCAATGTGAAACGTATTGGCTTGCCATTTTTCAGAACTTCTGATACGTATAACTGGCTGATTTCTATGACCTGGAAGAAATTCCTGCTGGTGATCCTTCTTGCTTATATAGTGGTGAATATACTGTTCGCTTTTTTATATGTCACTATTGGGATTGAACATCTGAAAGGCGCCGATGGACTTACACAAAGGGATCATTTTTTTGATGCTTTCTTTTTCTCTGCCCAGACCATTTCTACTGTGGGCTATGGACATATCAGTCCGGATGGTTTTTTAACGAGTATTGTAGCAGCCTTTGAGTCTATGCTGGGCTTACTGGCTTTTGCCTTGGCGACGGGCTTACTCTATGGACGATTTTCCAGACCGAATGCAAAGATCATTTACAGTGAGCACATGGTCATAGCTCCTTACAAAGGCATCAAGGGCCTCATGTTTAGAATGGCTAACCTGAGAAACAATCAGCTGATTGAAGTGGAAGTCCAGGTCGTAATGTCTTATAATGAAACGATTGATGGAAAGAAGACACGCCGGTTTTACCCTCTCGAACTGGAAAGGTCAAAGATCGGCTTACTGACCATGAGCTGGACAGTGGTTCACCCTATCGATGAGAACAGCCCTATTTATGATAAAACGGCTGCAGACCTGGCAGAGGCAGAAGTGGAATTGCTCATCATGGTGAAGGCTTTTGACGATACCTTTTCACAAACGGTACACACCAGAACCTCTTACCGCGATGAAGATATTTTACATCAGGCCAGGTTTACCAATATTTTCTCTAATGACAGCAATGGCCAGACGGTAATGGATATGTCCAAAATCGGGCATATTGAAAAACTGGAGGCCAGTGAATAAAACGGAGATTTATTTGATCAGTGCCTTTTTCTCTTTGGTAAAATGATTATAGACCAGCTTATCGGCCAGGGCAGGAAGCAATTTATTGATCCATACGGTCAATTTTCCCTGGGCAGTCATCACCAATGTTCGTTTGCGGGCTGAAATGCCATCAACAATGCGGCGGGCAACTTCTTCTGCTGACATCATTTTCCCTTCTTCCATACTGGTTTCGCCATGGGAGGCACCATCTTTTGACAAAGCGGCAACACGGATATTGGAGGTTGTAAACCCTGGACAAGCCACCATCACATGGACGCCTGTAGGCAAAAGCTCTGTACGTAAAGATTCCATAAAACCATTCATCGCAAATTTCGAAGCAGAATATCCTGTCCTGCCAGGCAAACCGCGATAACCTGCAATAGAAGAGACGCCAATAATACTGCCCTTGGTTTTCAGAATTTCATCCAGGGCATATTTGGTACAGTAAACCGTTCCCCAGAAGTTCACATCCATCAGGTTTTTCAGAACAGATAAATCCAGTTCATTAAATAAGGCCCGCATAGACAATCCGGCATTATTAACCAGTATATCTATCTGATTAAAGGTAAGCAGAGCTTGTTTGACGATGCCTTTGCAATCTTCTTCTTTACTCACATCCGCCTGTACAGCAACCGCTTTGATATTGTATTTTTTTTCCAGCTCGGCCGTGATTTCACACAGATGCACATATTGTCTTGCAGCCAGAACGAGGTTAGCCCCGCGTTTTGCAAATTCTTCGGCACAAGCCTTACCTATGCCGGAAGAAGCGCCTGTAATCACTACAACTTTATTCTTAAATTCCATGGAATGTATTTAACTGGATGATCATCTGATACTCGATTCGTAAGGTACCCTGGTTACAATAGAACGTCCTAATGTGATCTCATCGGCGTATTCTAATTCTCCACCAAAGGCAATTCCCCTGGCGATAGTGGTAATGGGGATTTGAAAATCCTTAAGTTTTTTATACAAATAGAAAAGCGTGGTATCTCCTTCCATCGTGGCACTAAGCGCCAGGATGATCTCTTTGACAGGCGTAGTTGCCACACGCTGGACCAGCGAATCAATAAAGAGATCTGAAGGGCCAATTCCATCCATTGGAGAGATTAAACCACCCAGGACATGATATACACCAAAATACTGGGAAGTATTTTCTACAGCCATTACATCTCTGGTATCTTCTACCACGCAGATCACTTCTTTATCTCTTTTGGGTGCAGTACAAATTTCGCAAAGCTCCTGATCGGAGATGTTATGACAAATGCTGCAATGTTTGATTTCGTTCCTGAGTCTGATCACAGAACTACCGAAATGTTCTACTTCTTCCTTTTCTCTGTTTAATAAATGTAACACCAGCCGAAGTGCGGTCTTTTGTCCTATTCCTGGTAGTTTAGCAAATTCATTAACAGCATCCTCCAGTAATTTTGAAGAAAAATTCATTTTACAAACTTATATAAATTGATTTAGCATTTGTGAGCACTGCAAAAAATATTTACGATTTGTGAATATTTCTAAACAGCTGGTTCTTCCATTCTGATCTGCCTGAAAATGGCTGCAGGGAAATTTATCTGCTCTTATTTGATTTTTAGAAGATGATTTTCTTACATTTAGAACCTAAAAACATACTATGAGTCCAGCGATACTTTTGTCTTTTTTAATCGGTTATTTTCTGATCCTGATTGTTATTGCCTTTGCTACTTCAAAGAAATCGTCTGACAACTCTACTTTCTTTATTGCCAACCGGAACTCCAAATGGTACCTGGTTGCTTTTGGTATGATCGGTACGGCTTTGTCTGGGGTTACCTTTATCTCTGTTCCCGGAGAGGTGGGTGCACCTTCGGGTAATCAGTTCCAGTATTTTCAGTTTGTACTGGGCAATGCGATCGGCTTTATTATTATTGCTACTGTATTACTGCCTTTGTATTACAGGATGAAACTGACTTCTATTTATAGTTATATTGAGCAACGGCTGGGTTATTACAGTTATAAAACGGCTGCCTCTATCTTCCTGATTAGCCGGACAATTGGTTCTGCTTTCCGTTTATACCTGGTGGTCATTGTATTACAGCGTTTTATATTTGACAGTTATGGTGTTCCTTTCTGGGCCACGGTATTGATCTCTCTTGGTTTAATCTGGTCTTACACGTTTAAAGGCGGGTTAAAAACCATCATCATTACAGATACCTTACAGACTTTCTTCCTGGTGCTTTCTGTTTTCCTGACTTTGTATTTTATCTGCAGCAGCCTGGACCTGGATATTCCAAAGGCGTTTGAAACCGTTAAGAACAGTGGCTATTCCAAGATATTTTTCTATGAGGATTTCCTGACGAGTAATTTCCACTTTAGTAAGCAGTTACTGGGCGGGATTTTTGTGACCATAGCAATGACTGGTCTCGATCAGGATCTGATGCAGAAGAATCTGAGTATGAAAACGATCAAAGAGGCTCAGAAGAACATGTTCACTTTTACAGGTGTATTTGTGGTTCTGAATATTTTCTTTTTAAGTGTTGGAGCCCTGTTATACATCTATGCAACAAAGAATGGGATTGCAATTCCTTTAGACCACATTACGGGTAAACCGAGAACAGATTTTCTTTTTCCGGAAATCGCTTTAAATCACCTGAGTGTGATTCCGGCTATTGTTTTTATGCTGGGTCTAACGGCGGCTACTTTTGCCACAACGGATTCTGCTTTAACGGCTTTGACAACGTCTTTCTGTGTGGATTTTCTGCACATGGATAAGCGGGAGGATTCCAATTCAAAGGAGGCGGTAAAAAAGCGTCATACGGTACATATCGGCTTTTCTATCGTTCTTTTTCTGGTGATTATCATATTCAATGCGGTAAACGATGAGTCTGTGGTGAAAGGGATCTTTAAGGTGGCTTCTTACACTTATGGTCCGCTTCTGGGCTTATATAGTTTTGGCCTTTTTGTAAAAAAGGGTTTACATGATAAATTAGTACCTTTAGTCTGCATCCTCTCTCCTGCTGTATGTTATTTGTTAAATGCATATTCTGCTGAGTTGCTGGGTGGCTATGTCTTTAGTGTAGAGTTGATCCTGGTGAATGGTTTGATCACCTTTATCGGGTTATTACTGATCAGTAAAAAAACAGATCTGCAAACAAAATTTTAGAACATTAATCTATTTAGAATGACAAGTGAAGAGAAAATAAGAAGTGCGTTTGAAAATAAAAACTGGCAGGAGATTAAGGTAACTGACTCCTGGCAAATCTTCAAAATCATGGCTGAATTTGTAGACGGCTTTGAGAAACTGGCTAAAATTGGTCCTTGTGTATCGATCTTCGGATCTGCCAGGACTGCGGAAACGAATCCTTATTATGAGATCGCTGTGGAATGTGGAAGGTTGTTGACTGAACGTGGGTATGGTGTGATTACGGGCGGTGGTCCGGGTATCATGGAAGCGGGTAATAAGGGCGCGCATATGAATGGTGGTAAGTCTGTGGGTTTAAATATTGACTTGCCTTTTGAGCAGTTCCATAATAAGTATATTGACCACAATAAGCTCCTGGAATTTGATTATTTCTTTATTCGTAAGGTCATGTTTATGAAATATTCTCAGGGTTTTATTGTATTGCCTGGTGGTATGGGAACTATGGATGAGTTGTTTGAGGCGATCACTTTGATCCAAACTGGTAAGGTGGCTCGTTTCCCGATTGTTTTAGTGGGTAAGTCTTACTGGAGCGGTCTGGTAGACTGGATCACAACCACCATGCTTCAGAAAGAACATAATATTCATGCCGAGGATTTGAACCTGTTCCGTTTGGTAGATACTGCAGAGGAAGCTGCTGAGCATATTTTCAGGTTCTATGACAAGTATGTATTGAAACCGAACTTTTAAAGGCGGTGTTATTGTACCACAAAATCTTAATATATCTACTTCAAGGTTTAAGAAGAGGGTGTTATTGTAGCACAAAATCTTAATACTTCAAGGTTTGAGAAGGGGTGTTATTGTACCACAAAATCTTAATACATCTACTCCAAGGCTAGCGCCGGCTTAGGCGCCCTGAAGGGGGCGCAAACCCGTCAAGGCCTTTCCGCAGATATATTAAGATTTTGTTTGCGCCATAAGCATGGGGGATATCCGGGCAGGGCGCAGAACCGGATACATAGAACAGTTCATTTAATACATAGGAATCAAAGCTGCTCAATGACTAATCTTGATCAGACAGGATAATGTAGATGTTCTCCGTTGGCCGGCCAATAACAGCCTTATCACCAGACACAACGATTGGCCGCTCTATCAAAATAGGATTTTCAACCATTGCGGAGATCCATTCTTCTTCAGAAAGATCCTTTCCTTTATATTTTTCTGTGTAAACAGACTCCGTTTTCCGAACAAGTTCTTGTGCTTTAATACCCAGCTTTTCAACAATTGCCCTAAGTTCTTCCACCGAAGGTGTATTTTGCAAATAATTCACCACTTCAAAGTCTTTTCCACTATCCTCCAAAATTCCCAAAGCAGTCCTGCTCTTGCTGCATCTGTTGTTGTGATATATTGTAATCATCGCTATTCAAATTATTTTTCTGCTATCCACTTACTTTAAGCTTTACCTTTTTCTGCTCCTTATCTGCTCTCTATCGGTCTCCCTTACCCCTTCTGTT
>NZ_JAVTSQ010000011.1:0-345142 GCF_032678445.1 Pedobacter nutrimenti | reverse complement strand
CTCTATCTAATTGATTTCTAAATCTTAAAGCCGTAAGCAATACGTAAAGCAACCTGGTTCATATTCTCAGGGCCGATTTTTGTTCCTTTTGCAATTCCTTCATATTTCAGACCAAGGTCTAAGCCATTACTCCAGGAATATCCAATTGCCGGAGAATACAGAAAGCCGGTTTTTGCGTTATTACTAACTCCAATAGCAGCACCAAGTTCTCCCATTCCATAAAATCCTGAACCAGTTTCATCAAAAAATACTTTTACCCCAGCTTTTACAGGAATATAACCTGCACTAGGCATATCCACTCCGGGGGCAAAGTAATCTTTCTTTCCAAAGAAATTAGTATATCCTGCAGTTACAGGAATGGAAACTTGCTTTGAGACGTCAAATTGAAAACGAAGATCTCCACCAAGTGCGAAATTATATCCGTTAGTAGTTGGTATACCTGCATTTAAGCCTATTCCTAATTTAGGCGACTGAGCATTTACATTCGTGGTAAAGAACAAAGCCACGGCAGCTACTGCAGAAGCTATGATTTTTGTAGTTGTTTTCATTTTTGTATTTGTTTATTTGTAAACCTAACAGCACTATCTAAACAAATTGCATGCCACGCTGCATATTTAAGCTCTAGGCGCTTATATACAGCAGTTTGAGTATATGGCTATTTGAGCACTAAACAGAAAAATGTTCCTTATAAAGCTCAATTGCCCTTGTTTCTATAGAATCAGTGTGTTGCGTATCCACCCAGTGAATCTTTACACCATCCTTTTCCATCTTTCTGAAAAAGGTCATCTGACGCTTCGCATATTGGCAAATAGCCGTAAAAAGGCGCTCTTTAAGTTCCTGAAAATTAAGTTCTCCCGATAGGTAAGCCACCAGAAACTTATATTCCAGACCATAAAAGATCAACATATCCTTGCTTACCCCAGCCTTTATCAGAGCCTCGGCTTCTTCAATCATTCCGTTCTCCAGTCTGCTTTCCAGCCTCTTCCATATTCTCGCCCTTCTCACTTCCACATCAGCTGTTAAACCAATGACCAGCGGATTGAATTCAGGTCTTGCCTTCACAGCCATTGGATGAACGTTCAGGTATTCGGCTATTTCAATAGCCCTGATCAGTCGTTTCACCGTAGACTGGTCCGCGTGTTTCGTATGGGCCACCGGATATGTCGATAAAATCTTTCGCAACTTTTCTATATCAAAGTCCTGGATGCGCGCTCTGAATTCCTGCTGAACAGGAATAGACGTATATTCATGCTGCTGGAGAATGCTGTGAATATACATACCAGTTCCACCACAAAGCACCGGCAACTTTTTACGGGCAGTCAAAAACTCAAAAACCCTGTAGAAATCCTCTTTAAAAGCATCCACCTGGTAACGCTCCCCAGCTTGCTTATGATCGATCAGGTGATAAGGCACCGCCCTGCCATCCACAACATATTCTCCCAGATCTTTTCCAGTTCCAATATCCATCCCTCGAAAAACCTGCCGGCTGTCTGCACTAATAACCTCCCCGTTTAGTGCATCAGCAAGACTTACTGCAAGCCTGGTCTTACCCGAAGCCGTTGGCCCCAGAACAATTAACAATGGATTTCCCTGCATTATTGGTATAAAACGTATTTTAAATTCCCCGTATTAAAGACCTGAATATAAGAATTGATTTTCTTCTGATCAGATTCCCCGGGAATTCTATGTAAAAAATACCTGATGCAGTTCGCCGGATCAACATATAACGGACATGGAGGTGTTTCCCCTACCAACTCGAATCCTGCAGTTTGATAAGCATTTCCTACAGACCAGTCCCTGTCTGCATAACTCATCAAATCATTCGGACTAAACAGACGGAGATAATGTTTAATCAGTTTGGTCATTCCACCAATTACAGTTATTCCATCCTTAGTGGCAAAACGGACCAGTTCGGCAGAAGTATAATCTTCTCCTTTGTCTTTCATTTTCCTTTTATGACTAAAAACAGCAACCGCAATCACCTCATCTTTATACAACAAGGCATACCTATATCTTCCACCGGCACTACCCTGAATATGATACGCCTCCAAAAAGCTTTCCGCGTCTTCTTTTGAAATTTTCACAACAGAAGTAGATCGGCCATGCAGCCTTTGATTAAGCCCTAAAACAGACTTCAGCCTACTCAAAACCTGCTGTTTTCTATTTTGCCAGATATCCTCCCATAAATGAATGACCTGCTTGCCCTCCTTAAAACAGGTCAGCTGATAACTCAGCAGTTCTTTCGGATCATCATGCTGATTCAGTGAAACCAAGTGTAAGATGACCTTACCCTCATTCAACAGCAGCAATTTAAAAGAATGATATACCGCACTTTCGGCATAGATTCCCTGCTCCTCAAATATGTTTTTAATTTCAGTTAACCAATTGGCTTTCAGACCCACTCCTTTTCTTTAAATAACCTATAGCCCACAGCCAGCGCTTCTTCAATCTGATTCATTAATCCCTCATCCAATTCCTTAATTTTTAAAACCGGCGCGCCTTTTAATACCTCAGCCCCGAAATTAGTTTTTAGTATAGCTTCGTGGTGAGCTGCCGTTATAGAAGCAAAAAAAGTTTCTGATCTTTGATCAGGTCCGGTTTTAATATTTTTATCACTCCACAAATCATAGGTTGTGTCGCTGTTCTCCCTGTTGGTAAAACCAAGTGTTGCATATGGCTGCATTGCGGCTCTTATGGTCTGGAATATTTCTATGAAATCTGTTTTCATCGGTTTGTTGTTTGTTTAGCCAAATAACACCTCAAAGTTCATATTGTTCCTTATTTTAGAAAATGAGCAATCTTACCAAGTAAAACCTCCATATCAAATGGCTTCTCTAAAAAATCATCTGCACCGGCCTCCTTAGCAGAACGCTCCAGTTCAGTACTCGCAGAAATCATAATGATGGGTATATTCTTAGTATCCTCCTGTTTTTTCAATACTTTACACACATCCCTACCGTCTGTACCAGACATCCAGATATCCAAAAGAAGCAGATCAGGAAAATGATCGTGCATTTCAAGAACAGTGGCACCATTGGAGGTTGAACTCACTTCATATCCACCAAACTCAAGCATGGCTTCAACCGCGTCCAGTATACCCGGATCATCATCAGCAATCATTACTTTTTTTTGTGTATTCATCTACATTATTTGTGAATTGCCAGAATGATCATTTTTGTTTGTTGGAGCAAAAATAATACCACAAAGCCCTCATTCCACACTTATTTAGCCGGCTCTGGCTGAGGCGCCATCTTTTCCAGCAATGTAGCCCCCGCAACCAGCAATTCATTGGTAATCGTACGAGTATAATCAGAAATTTCCACTTTAAAATCCATTACCGAAGCACCCGATCGAATTTCCTCCAACCGTTTTTCCCATTGTCCGGTCAACTCCGCCTGGGCAATTTTCTGGTCTTTAACCACATCATAAACCGCAAGGCCCTTAGAAGTAGGCACTAAATTTCGCTTTTCTCTTATAATGTACTCCCTGGTGATCAGTGTTTCTATAATAGAAGCTCTTGTAGCAGGCGTTCCCAAACCCGTATCTTTCATCGCATAACGCAGTTCTTCATCCTCTATCTCCTTACCCGAGGTTTCCAGTGCTTTTAACAAGGAAGCTTCATTATACATGGCCTTTGGTTTCGTTTGCTTTTCCAGGAGCGCTTTTTCAGGAATAGGTAATTGTTCGTTCTTTTTAACCTTAGGCAGTGAAGGGTTATCCTCATCCTTCTTATCCTCATCCGTATCGTTCAACACAGACCTCCAGCCCGCAGAACGGATCACCGTACCATTTGCAGTAAAAAGCGAACCAGATTCAATCGTGATCTTAGTGACTTCTTTAACACATTCCTGATGAAAGGCCTCAAGCATTCGTCCAACCACCATATCATAAATCGCCTGCTTATCAGGACTTAATCCATAGGGCTGTTCACCGGTAGGCAATACAGCGTGGTGATCGGTGACCTTCTTTGCATTTACACTCCTCTTATTTAGTGGAACGGTCTGCAGAAATTCCGCAGACTTACTGAAATCAGGATGCAGCTTTGCCTTTTCTATCAATGCCGGTATGCCCGCAAAAATATCATCGCCAATATAACGGCTACCCGTCCTTGGATAAGAGACCAATTTACTTTCATACAAATTTTGAAGCAAGCCTAAGGTCTGATCAGCCGTAAAACCTTTTTTCTTGTTGGCCTCCTGCTGCAAACTACTCAGATCATGCAACAACGGAGGAGGTTCTTTTCTGGGCTTTGCCTCTACATCTACAATCTTCCCACCATTAGGAAATCCAGCGTTTATATCTTCAATTTTTTCAAATAAAGCTTCAGCATCTTCCTTCTTTTCAAAACTGTTAACAGAAATAGCCTTAAATACTTGGCCATCTTTATCTAAAAGAATACTTAACTGATAATAGGTCTGAGGAACAAAATTCCTAATCTCCAGATACCTTGAACAGATCATAGCCAGAGTTGGTGTTTGCACCCGACCCAATGACAATACAGATCTCGATCCCGCAGAAATACTCAGTGCCTGTGTTGCGTTCATACCCACCAGCCAATCTGATTCAGATCTGCAGTGTGCAGAGTTAAACAGAGTATCGTAATCTGTACCAGGTTTTAAATTCCTGAACCCATCTTTTATAGCCTCATCCGTCTGCGAAGAAATCCACAAACGCTTAAAAGGTTTTTTACATTTCAGGAAGTAATAAATATAACGGAAGATGAGTTCACCCTCCCGCCCGGCATCCGTTGCAACAATAATTTCGGTAGCCTCGTCAAATAACTGTTTAATTACATCCAGCTGTTTTTTAACTGCCGGATCGTCTACAAAACCATCCTTTGTTTTGATTTTCCGGATAGCGAGCTTGAACTTTTTAGGTAGCATAGGCAAATGCTGTCTCCTCCAGCCTATAAAACCATATTCTTGAGGAGGAGCCAATTGTAAAAGATGACCAAATGCCCAGGTAAAAGAATACCCTTTACCTTCAATGTATCCATTTCTTTTAGTCGTTGCTCCAAAAACTTTTGCCAGTTCACGAGCTACAGAGGGCTTTTCCGCAATTACAATCTTCATCAAATAGAATTAAGTCCGAACCTTCAAATTTCACTAAAAAAACCGTAAAAAGATTAAAAAATCACAATTCGCTACAATCAAGCGAATTAGAATTTAAAAAGCCCCCTTAACTAAACAAATCCATAGCCAATCTAAACGTATTGCAATGTGCATCTACAATATGCCTGATCTCTGGAGAATACCCACCTCCCATACTCACCTGAACAGGAAGCTGATGGTCTTTACAAAACTGAAGAACCATTCTATCCCTTTTTTTACAACCTTCTGCAGACAAAGACAACTTACCAAGCTTATCCGTAGCCAAAACGTCAACTCCAGAAAGATAAAACACAAAATCAGGCTGATGCTGCTCCAGTAAAGAAGGGAGTGTTCTTCTTAGTATAGAAAGGTATTCCTCGTCGCCCGTCCCATCTGCAAGTGGAATATCCAGATCTGATTTCTCCTTTCTAAACGGAAAATTCTTATCTCCATGCATGGAAAAAGTAAACACTCTTGGTTCCTGTTCAAAGATTTCGGCCGTACCATTGCCCTGGTGAACATCTAAATCTATAATTAAGATGCGATTGGCTAAACCATTATTTAACAAATAGTTTGCTGCAATAGCCTGATCGTTCAACAAACAAAATCCTTCACCCCAAAAGCTACCCGCGTGATGTGTACCACCAGCCACATTAAAAGCAATTCCAAACTGCAAAGCAAACAAAGCACCATTAATAGTCCCCTGCGCAATCCTGATCTCTCGTTCCACCAATTGAGCATTTAATGGAAAACCTATTCTTCTCTGTGCAGCCGGAGCAAGTTCCAGATCCCTCAGCGACGCCCAGTAAGCCTGATCATGCGTCTGCAAAATGACATCTTCTGATGCCATTTCAGGCTCAAATAAATGCTCCGAACCTATAGTCCCTTCGTGTAAAAGTTGTTCAGGAATCAGTTCATACTTCAGCATCGGGAAGCGGTGCCCCTCCGGCAAAGGATGAGCATACAATGCATGATAAGCAATTTTAATCATTACAAAAGGATTTCCGCTGTATGCTTTTCTATATTATTACAAATATCATCTACCGGCAAATCATTAGCGTCCAGTCCAAATGGATTCTCGATTTGTTCTGCAATAAGTTCTAAACTGGTTAGTACGTATAATATAAATGGTACAATTGGAACCATATAATAACCCAGGCTAAACACCAATCCAAAAGGCATTGTAATCACATAGAAGAACACAAATTTCTTAATAAACGCACTATAAGAATATGGGATTGGCGTATTTCTTATTCTTTCGCAACCACCGCAAATATTGGTAAACTGGTTCACATCTTCTGTCAGAATCATCAATTGCTGGGGAGAAATCAAATTCTTTGCCTGTAAACCATATACCCTTGATACGATACCCGACGCGATCTGGTTGGGGAAATGTGCCCCTTCTTTAATTTCTATTAATACACTGTCTTTCCCATATAGTCTCTTTTCCCTGAGATGCTCTTTTAAAGCAAAGGCAAACTTCGGAATGGCATAATTAAAAAAGGCAATCTCTTCCGGCCCTAAGTTTAATGCTTTTATTTTCATAGACAGGTTACGGGAAACGTTTACCAAAGCGCCTAACAGCTTCCTTCCTTCCCACCATCGGTCGTAAGAAGTGTTCGTTCTGAACACCAAAAGCATAGAAATCACAAAGCCTAATAAACTGTGCATCACACCAATATTTTTTACAAAGGGCAATTGAGTCATATCGATAAAATGAAAGCCGAGGTAGGCGATCCCTGCTGAAAATATAGCAATGCCTAGCATTAAGGGCCATAATTTCCTGAACGTATCTGCTTTATGAATATGAAATATAAAGGATGCCCACTCTTTCGGGTTGTAATTGATCATAGATGATTTAAATTCTAGGATTCAAATATCTGCAAAAAAGCGGAAAACTTATGCAGAAGCGGAGCTAACTAACCGTTAACTCCTGCTCCATTTTACTTGCTCACGCTTCTAACTCCCCCGGGAGACCATCTATAACACCACAATCGTATATCCTGAAATCATTTATACATCCCTAAAACTGCACCCTCCCCGGCCTGCACCCACTTAAAAATATTTTTAACTAAAGTTTTGCATCACTACTTCAATTTTTCAAATATTAATTTCATGGCCTCAGGATTAAGTGCCCCCATTTCCAACAGCTTGAGCGACTTGACCATTTTAAGTGTAGTTGTCTTATATTTTTGGAAATGCTCCGATTTTATATGAGAGTCATAAGCGTTCTTGCTGGCGTATATTTCTATAAGCCTACACACTGTAGGGTTATCTTTCTGGTACATCGGAAAGATTGAAATCACACCTGGTTCTATTTCCATTGATTTAGAGGATTGGTCTTTAAGAATGACGTTGTATTGTTCCAAATACTCGGGTACAACCTCTATTTCAGCGATCCTTACCATCATGTCGAATTGTATGACTGGCAACTCCGGTTGTCCGATTGCTTTTCTCAAAACATTTGCCTGTGATCTTCCGACCGCTTTTTCAATTACATCTGTAAGTTCGGCCAGCTGCGCATCTGTTACCCCTGTGTTTTTGCCCATGAAAATATGTGCCTTCAACTGCGGTTCAACCCCTGGCATTGCCGCAAGTGCCGAAATTGTAACAAACTCACGTTGGCGATAGTTAAGCACATTGCTGTGGAAAATATCTGCAAACAAGTGTTCTTTTAAAAAAGCATCGGCACGGGGTGCAAATTCCCCAAATCCAGGTGCAGGTTTCTGTTGTGGAGTCCGGGTCAATTCCTCAAGAACCTTTCTTCCTTGTTCATACTTATCAGGCACGATATTCTCAACTACTATAGCTTTTCCTTCTTTGTCCTTAATGCCTTTTGCCTCTCTTTCGTCCAATACGGTTCTAAATGTGCCCAGAGCATTCAGGCTGCGGGGAAATCCACAGTAAGCATAAAGCTGAACCAATGCTTCTTTTATTTCGTTGATCACAAGCCCTGCATCCAGTCCTTTGCTCAATGCAGATTTAAGTTCCTCCTGATTGCCCGTTGCTGTAAGGGCAGCTATTGTGGCTAGTGTCTGTTGATGTGTGTTCAACGCTGTTTTACTGTTGATGCTTTCTTGTGCTTCCATGGTGTTTACATTTATTGCGAACAAAAAGAGTAAAATCACATATTTGATATTGAATCTGTTCATTTTATTTTTTGAGTTTACCCATAACTGTTTAACTTATACAAAGTTCAGTATTAAACACTTTAACTTGCTTATGCAAAATACGGATGTATTTACCACTTTTACGGATTTAGCCTCATGGAGTTACATCCAAAAGAAAGGTTTTCTAATTTTGTATAGAAATTAAAACAGAACGTTATGGAAGAGGTGAAAAAGATCGATACTGTAAAACAGTATAATGACGAGATGGGGGTCGAAACAAAACACCCTTTGGTAAGCATCGTCAATTTCGACGAAATACCTACTTATATGCAGTTCCGAAGATATATGGGATTATATTGTGTTTTTCTGAAAAACATAAAATGTGGTGATATACGGTATGGCTGCCAACCTTATGACTATGAAGACGGGACACTGGTTTTTATTGCACCGGGCCAAGTATATGGAATTGACAGTAGTGGAAAGATCATCAAACCTTCAGGAAGGGCTTTGGTCTTTCATCCAGACATGATTTCCGGAACCCAATTAGGAAAAAAGATTAAGGACTATACCTTTTTTTCATACGATGTCAATGAAGCACTTCATCTCTCCAAGAAGGAACACACAACAATCAACGACTGTTTCAATAAAATAGAGGACGAGATAGACCTTAATATAGATAAGCATAGTAAAACACTTATCGTTTCCAACATTGAGCTTTTTTTAAACTATTGCATGCGTTTCTACGACAGACAGTTTATTACCAGAGCACATGTCAATACAGACATATTGGTCAGGTTTGAGAATCTCTTGAATGATTATTTCAGATCGGGAAAATCGCAGGCTCTTGGCTTGCCCACTGTCACGTATTGTGCAGAGCAGTTACATCTGTCGGCCAATTACTTTGGCGATCTCATTAAAAAAGAGACAGGTAATACAGCACTTGACTATATACAAACAAAACTGATAGCAGAAGCTAAGGAAAGGATCTTCGAACCAAATAAATCCATCAATGAAATTACAGGTGAGCTTGGATTCAAATACCAGCAACATTTTACCCGCCTATTCAAGCAAAAAGTTGGAATAACCCCCAACGAGTTCAGAAGTTTGAATTAGAAGGAGAACATCGCTACCCCCCTGGTCTGCACCCAAAAAAAATAGGTTTTCATGATCAAACCTCAGAACCTAAAAGATTCAGCCCAATCAGAAAACATATTTTTCACATATTATAATCTTTATAAATCTTAAATTGCACCTATAAACTAACAACGCTTTTAACCCTCAAAACTCTATTTCTGGTTTAACAAGCGGACAACGGGAAATATGAGAAAACACCTTAAATACATCGATGGAAACTCAGATAAATTCTGGCAAATTGAAGTAAGCGGCTCTGAATACACCGTAACCTACGGTAGAAACGGAACAAGCGGAACCTCACAAACCAAAACCTTTACAGACAGTGACGAATGCCTCAAAGTAGCTGAAAAGCTATTGAACGAAAAAATAAAAAAAGGTTACTCTGAAAATGGCGAAGTAGTCGTCAGCCAGAAAACTACAAATAACAAAAACACCCCCTCATCAACTAATATCAACGAAATACTTACCAACTACGACGCACTCGTTAAATCCGGAAAAGTAGCCGAACTCCTGCCCTTTTTACAAGAACACTCAAAAGGAAATCTTGAAGCACTAAAAAAACAGATCAGGAAAAACAAACGCTACTGGATGGATTATATTGACCTCAGTAAAGAGCCAGGCGCTAAATTAATACCAGCAAACCATTCCCAATGGGGCATTCGTGGAAATGAACATCAAAAGAACGTTATTGTCCTTAGCGCTCTGGCCCTGTTCAATAAGACGGACATCAATCCATGGGAAGAAATATTCGAACTATTAAACAAAGCCCACGAGCCAGAAACTATGGCAGTACTCCAATGGGCTGCACCCAACTGGATCGCAGATTACATACTGGGAAAAATCCGACGAAATGATTGGAGGAATTTCGACTATATGGCACTGCGATTTCTGGAAAGCGAGGGATTTTTAAGCTGGTCGCCCGAGCTGTATGCCTTGGCTATTGCAAATTTCCGCCAATGGAACTCAAAGATTGAAATAAGAGAATATATAAGCTACATCATAAACGATAAGTTAGCATACGGACGTGATGTTCCTGAATTATTTAGCTACGAAACTAACCTACATCATCTGCATTTCAGAGATAATGACAAACAGGCTTACGACGAGTTCAATGCCTGGGAGATTATTTACGACACCCTACTACAAGAAGGTAAATTGGACCGTAAGCAATTCATTTCAGAAATCATCCTGATGCAAACCAAAGACTGGAACAATAACCTAAAGTCTTTCTTTAGAAAAAGATTAGCCAGTCTAAACCTGGAAGTTGAGGAGCTTATACAGTACCAGGAAAACATTTTTGCCTGCCTGCACTATTCTTATGCCCCAATAGTGAATTTTGCAATAGAGCAGGTGAAAAAGATATATGACCACAAGAAGTTCAATGCCACATCTTTTTTAGACTGGTTAGAGCCTGTTATGATGGCTAACGACAATAAAACGGCCATAAAAACGGTGCTTCCGGTTTTAGAAAAAATGAATAAGCTGTACCCAAAACTGAATAAAAAAATCAGCGCCCTGACTGCAGATGTTTTTGTAGTCCCAGACCTGAATCTACAAGAAAGGGCGGCCAAAGTATTGCTAAAGATAGCATCTGCTAATGACAAGGAGTTACAGGAAAAATTAGCAGGTTATACGGCACTTATGCAGGGAAATGTACCTGCAAACTTAGCAGAGTTGCTACCTAAAGGAACCCAAAGTGCGCATACCGACTCAACAGAAACCTATCATTTTGTACCAGCAACAAAAAATGTATTACTGGAAGAAGTTGTGCTTCCTAAAGATTGGAACGATATTGTTTACCTGTTTGGAAGCTTCATCAACTCAGACGAAGTTTTAGATACCGAACTGTTACTGAATACTTACATTACCCAAAAACACCTTTTTCCAGCCGATTACTCCACACAGCTAGCCCCTTATAAAAGGCAGTTGGAAAAGCAATATTTTGAAAGCATTCATAAAGCTTATGTAAGTGTTTTCCTGCAACAAAAGATGCAGGATTGGAATTATCAATTCAAGATAAAGGACAATGCTTACCACAAAATCAGGACCTTATTATTGATTAAGCCCATGCTGCATGCGGTACAAGAGCAAATCAACAGCGGCCTAAACCTTCCCCTGCTTTCATTTCCAACACACAAACCCTATTGGATAGCACCAAAAGTGTTAATGGAAAGACTGATTACCCGGCAACAGAATAATATAAAGATTAATTACCTGGACCTGAACATCGCTATTGGCAGGATGCCACGCGAACAAACAGAAGAAGCCATTCCTCTATTAAACCAACTTACCGGCGAACTAAAAAACCTGATGGCATTTTGCCTTGGAACAACCAAAGAAATCAGTTTTAAAACGAACTCCTTATTAGGTAAACTGGTCTCTAAAGTAACAGGAGATGATACGGACTATAAGGCCGTAAAGAGTGTAGCCGCACGGACTTATTATCCACAGGAAACATTTCCGCAGTTTGAAAACACCTACCTTAAAGATTATCCCTTTGTAGTCGCACCCTTCAAACCAAAACTAAAAATTGAAGAGAAATGGAATGAATATGTGAACTACCAGACCAAGCAAAAAGAACGGACACCATCATGGTACGAGCTGAGTTTCCATGTTGCCGGCTATCAGAATGTACCCGATTATTGCTTGTACGGACTGGATCTATATGGCAAAAAAAACACCTGGGGGTATCATTTGGGCAATGAAGGAAATGTATACTATTGGCACAGTCTGATGCCACAAAATGCAGATGCCCTGGCCTGCTTTCTGATCCATTCTCCCTGCTCCACTGCCGATCAAGGAGGGAAAGAATTGAAAGGATTCTTAAATCTGCTGAACAACGGCGGCTTTCCCTTTTCAGATTTAACCATGCTGGTATTTGCCTGTACATTTTTCCAAAGCAAGAAAGACATCCGTTTAATGGCTGCCGAAGTACTGATCAACCTGATGGAGCAGCAAGCTATTGATCTGGAACTGTTGGCAGAGAAATTAGGCTATCTTTCTTACAATAAATATAGCACATTTTTACGGCTGGCAGATAGTCTGGGTACTTTAAAAGATGTGTCTGCAGTACACAATTCTGCCTATCTACAATTGCTGGAAGGCATATTTAAACATTTTGTTGATTCCGAAAAACTACCTGTTAACTTTAAAAAAGTAGTAGAACATTATATTGATCTGTTGTACAAAACGAATCAGGAACCTTCAGCTACATCAATTGCTTTCTTCAGCAAATGGAAAGACAATGCCGCACTGAAGGCATTGATTAAACAAATCATCAAATAAACTACCTATGACAGACTTACAAATTCAATATAAAGGCATTTCGACCTATACAAAATCAAAAGGTATAAGCAGCCTCGTACTGGCCCATCAAACAGAAATTGAAACCGTAAACAATATCCCCTGTTTTTTCTGGGGCAGTTTAACCGATCCCTATGTAACCGCGAAATGCTGGAGTACAATCGCCAAGGTAGTGCGCTCAAGCTTTGGACCTATCCCACCCAGTCTGCGAGACCCCATTGTTTCAGCAGGAACAGAACGAATCCGCTTTGAAGGCTTCTCTTCCTGTAACGGCGTTTATGTAAGGCTCGACATGAAGCCCGAAGCGATCGACGGTGAATTTATAGCCAGCGGCACAACAAATGTTGACTTTAACGACCCGATGCTCAATGCACTGAACAGTATCCAGAAAAATGAAAAAGTAACACTCGCTGTTGGTCAGCAAGACATGCAGGTGATCACAGCCAACACTAAAGTAACAGAGAAGAAGGTCAATTTACCCATGCGCTGGATAAAAGGATTAACAAGTGTACAGCTTTACCTGGCGGATATGGACCTTAAGTTTGAGCTCAATAAAATTCAGACCATACAACTTTTCCAAACCCTTCCCAAAGGCAATGTGAAAGGAGATTTCTTTATTACAAAAAGAGCAGGCAAATTCATGTTTTCAACCCTGGCAACTGCCGATGGTGTACGTATTGGCGGAATACACAGACTGCGCTTACTCGACGGAATCCTGGCTATAGTAGAGAAAATCTTTGTTTATGAATCTGCAGACCGCGAAACCTGTGCAGTAGTATGTGAATTTGGTAAAATGCAATTGCTTATGGCATTTTCTCCAGATGCTTACCGCGGATTTTCAGGTGAAGGAAAAGCCCTGGAACACATGACCGAAAACCTGCCGGTGGAATGGATGTATGGATTGAATAGCCTACTAAAATCAAACGAAACCTTTGATCCAACCCTGCTATCCATTGAACATGACGTTGATTTTGGTACAATGGATCAATTGACATCAAGCCTGTCCTCTATCGGCTTGCTGGGGTATGACGTAACAGCCAGAAGTCATTTTTACAGACAGTTACCGTTTAAAACAGAAAGAATTCTGAGCTTAAATCCAAGGCTTAAAAACGCAAAAAAACTGATTGAAAATTCAGATGTTACCATCGTAGAAAAAAGGGACGGATATGTAGAAGCAAATGTAAAAGGTTCAGGCGTAGTACACAAAGTAGTAATCGATCATAACGGCTACAGATGTACATGCGAATGGTTTACAGCATATCAAGGTAAAAGAGGAATTTGCAAACATGTACTCGCACTAAAAATGGCAGTTTAATAACCCATTATATATAATGCACCCACCCCGGTCTGCACCCAAGAAAATAGGATTTAATGGTCGAACCTCAGGGCCTGTAAGGTCCAGAGAGACCATAAATCCTATTTTTCTCCAAAGCTATATAGCCGTTTTAACCAAATTTTTCAAAGATAACCCGCAGAATACGTAATTTCGAATATCAACCTACTGCCAAAATGAAAAAAGATCTCTTTACTATTGTTTTAAGTGTTTCATTTTTTATTTCCCTACATACATCTACCTTTGGCCCAAATTTCGTTGATGATAAGCACGACTATCCGAGGGGGCTTCCTTTCGGTCAAACTGACCATAATCCCTTACGACATCGGCTATACGCAAGTGATAATCTTTAAAAATACCGTTTCTACCTTCTTCCTGGGCTTCCCGATGCAGTTCAAGGTCACGCCAGGCTAATATTGCCTTTTCATCCCGCCAAAATGACAATGATAAAATCTTTTCCGGATTGATTAGACTTTGAAACCGCTCTATAGATATAAATCCGTCTATATTTTTCAATTCAGGGTTAAGTTTGGCGGCAATGTCCAGGTATTCCTCTTTTTTTCCATCATTTGGTATCACTTCAAAAATAACCGCAATGCTATGGAAAACTTTGCCCGTGCGGCCATTACTCTCGGAAATAAAATTGCCAACTTCCCCATATAATCGGTGCCTGCTTTGCTCCAGGTGCAATACATGCGTACCCCGTCCGATAATTACATAATGCTTATCAGGCGAACTGGTCATAGAATCGAGCAGATCAAGCGCATCCTGATCATTTGGATAATTATCCCAATCGCCTCGTATAACGAGTACCGGGCACTTAATCTTGGACGGATCGTAATAACTTATGCCATGTTCCAGGTTTTCCAGATCCTGTAAGGGCCCTGCCGGAAAATATACATTTTCGGGATCTGTCTTTTTTACCTTCGCATCCGAATTTAACCATATACTTTTCCATTCTTTAAATATTTCCGGTTCGAGTCTTGAAGTCTCGCCAGTCGGTGTAAGGTCTTTCATGGCGTCAACCCGCTCATCCGGTGTCATACGTTCATAAGCTATCGTAATATTTCTGGGTTTACCGGCAGCTCTCCCTAAAGTTATCGGTGCAAAGAGTGTCAATTTTGCAATATTTTCAGGGTGCTTTTCAGCATACAGCATAGCGACCGAACCACCCCAGGAGTGTCCGATAAGGATCAGTTGCTTAGCACCTGTTTTGGTCAAGATATAAGCCACGGCTTTATCGACATCTTTATAAACTTCATCTGCCGTGCCCGGAGGTTTGCCGTTTACTTGCGAGTTTGCAATCTGTGGATAGCGGTCAGCGTGACCATAACCTAACAGATCAATCGCATAACTATCGAAATTGCGTTGTGCAAGATCGTCCATCCATGACATTCCACTCATACGGAAGCCAAAAGAAAGTTCCGAGGGGAAGGATAAACCATGTATAAAAAGGACAGGCAACTGCCCAGTTATCGTTTTTGCAGGTAAATGCAAAAGGCTTATTTCCAGGCCTGGTATATGGCTTTCAATCAGAATGGTCTCAAAGTTCTTCATCAGATTTTTTTTCAAAGATGAAAGCAATTATTTATTCACAGTTCATTCTCTGATGAACTATGAATAAAACTACTACACTATATTTGAGCTATGGATATGAAGGAACTCGAACGGGTAGCTGCATTAATCGGTGACCCATCAAGGGTAAAAATACTCTGGGCATTACTAGACGGCAGGGCTTATACGGCCACCGAACTTTCAATATTTGCCGATCTTTCGCGGCCAAATATCAGCATGCATTTAAGTAAGCTAACGGATGCTGATATTTTGAAAGTATCTTGCCAGGGTCGACATCGTTACTATAGCTATTCCCGTATGGAAGTTGCATATGCTATTGAAGCAATGGGCGCACTTGTGCCCGCACCCGAATTAAAAAAAAATGTTACACTACGTAATGATCCCGTCAGTTACTGCCGAAGCTGTTATGATCATCTTGCCGGAAAGGTAGGTGTAGCGATTACTGACCAATTGATTAAAAAGGATTACCTGAAATCTTTTCCTGATCGTTTTGAAATAACCCCTGCGGGTATTATATTCTTTGAAAGAATTGGGATAGACACCAGGTTATTTAACTCCCAAAAACGAACAATCGCAAAACCGTGTCTTGACTGGACAGAACGCAGATTTCATCTCGCGGGTTCACTCGGTTCATCCCTGCTTCAAAAATTATTAAAGGAAGACCTGATGCGACGGACAGAAAATTCACGGGCTTTGCAAATTACTTTTAAAGGAAAGAAAGAATTATTTGAACAACTCGGTTTAGAATTTAACTAAGCGGCTGTTTTACTTCTTATAATCACCTGCGGAAAGAAATCAAGACCACCAAACTTTCGATTCAGGAAATCGAAGCGCTCTAATACTCTCCCCTTAGTTCTTCCAATTCATGGAAGAACGCGCGCCACACTCCGATTTTCTGCGCAAAACCACAAAATATGATATTAAAACCCACATTATAGGACAGTCACCTACTGAATTGATGTAATAGCTACAACAGAAATGGCAAGCATCAGAAAGTGAATTATCCCCACGACCCAGGCTTTGACAAACGATAATCTTAATATTTGATTGAATGAAACTCCATTGGTCAATAAGAACTTATATTATACCTATCCAAAATTAAAAGTGCCACTGGATCGTTTCCGTATATTCCACATTCAATATCGTTCCGTTCCATTATAATCGATTTTGCAAACTCTATAGCCAAATCTATATTGTCAAAAACAGCAAAAACCTCTTGATTTGGTGTAGTTGCATAAATATAATTCTTATCCAATACAGTTCCTGTATTTATATCTGCTCTTAACAGAGCCACCTGTCTATTCTTTAGTAATGGAAATTTTTTCATATTTGTTCTTATTTAGGGTTGTACAGGTATTACTTTGGAGCCTGTCCATTTAAAAATAGAAATAAACCCCTGTACCATAAACTATTGCCTTATTAAATAAATCCCTAATAACATCAACTACCTGATGAAGTTCCTCATCATATAATTTCTTATTAAATAAGCTGCTATTTAATACTTTCATTAGTTGATGCTTTTCTGTTATGCTTTCATCTTCGAAATTGTCAATATTAGAATTCGCTAATTTATTTATTGAATCAAAAAAGCCAAACCTCAGAAGATTATTAATGGTTTTGTCTTCAATACTTAACTCTATTAATTCACCAGGTTGGCTTTCGCCAAAATCTAAATGAGTTTGAGCTATTGAATCCTTGGGAACACATATTGTTTTCATTTGAAAGAATTTTTTGAATAGTTTTAAGACCCTACCTTACACTTTGAAATAGGCTTCTTTTGTAAGAAATTTAATTTCCTCAATAATGCCATCGACATCTCTGTCTTTGGGTTCATAAATGGGAATAACCTTTCCATTAACTTCAACATTAATTTTGAGTTCTCCCGAATTATTTTCAATTTCAACTTTATTGTTATTTATCCATTTTAACTTTTTTATAAGTTGGTCATAAATGAAATAGTGGGGAAATGTTTTAAATAAAGGAACACGTCTGCTATCACCATTATTGAAATAAAATATCAGAACAATTATGACATAATCTATTTTATATTCAGCTAATAATATAGCCCGTATTTTCTTTTCTTTATTAAAAATCGGTGTTTTACATATCTCAACATTTAGCTCAAGCCCATTTCTTTCTATTTCTTCTACAGTCTCTACAATTAATATTGAAGGAATTCCCAACTCTTCGAATGCAGCTTTCAACGACTCACTAGCTAGATTAAACATCGATTGTAGTTTATTTTCTTCTCTTTGCCAGTTCGAAAAATCAAAACTCTTATAAACAGTCATAATCTTAGAATCAATCAAATAATCTATAGTCGACAAACTGGAATCAAGGTCAAACTCAATTACGATCTTTTTCAATTGGGTATTTATAACTGGTAAATAGAAAGTAAATAAATTAGACACGTATTGTGCTAACATTTTTATTTCCTCAGCCTCTGGGACATTGTCATGTCCCCAATAAATGTGAATTAATAGTCGGTTGCTTCTTCTTTTCATGATTATTCTGAAAATGGAATAGTTGTTTAACTGACATTTTATGGAATACAGATTTTAATATATTACTTTTTTTTTGGAGTGCTGTAATTAACGAGTGAATCCTTAATAAAATACATGTTCCAGACTAATGGTTCAGTATACTTAGTATCAGAGATTTTATTATTCTTCATTGTGAAAAACATATAAATCAACATCAAACTCAACATTAAGCTTCTTTACTAATTCATTATAACGCGAATTTAAATGTACCCAGGGAGTACTCTCATCATTCTTAGCATAAACAAATAAAGCACAAGAAAATTCACAGTAATACCTATCACATAATATTTTAAAGCGATCAATGTTAGATTCTATGATATCCAACAAGGATTCCATTTGATCTTCAAATGGAGAATACTTACTTAAACCAGAGCCTAATATCCAGCTATTTTTCTTTATTAATGGTGAATCTATTTTTTTTGGATTTCTTTTCTCACCTTTCACATGGATTATATCCGGTTGTATACCACTTAATAGTTCAGTTATTTCGCTATGAGTGATATCATTAAAATCATGTATCCCAAAACGCACTATAATTTCATTTTTCATATCAACGTATTTTATTTTATAGCTATTTATCTCGGATAATATTTCTCATGGCTCAAAATATCCTAAACGTACCACAATCTATCATAGAGAAGTGCCTCTATATTCTTTCATCTTTAGAAAATTTCAGCAAATCACTCTTCGTAAAAATTAAAGCTCCTTTAAATGTATTGGGAATACCATTTTGCTTAAACAAGGTTCG
Organism: Pedobacter nutrimenti; assembly: GCF_032678445.1. Classification (GTDB taxonomy): domain Bacteria; phylum Bacteroidota; class Bacteroidia; order Sphingobacteriales; family Sphingobacteriaceae; genus Pedobacter; species Pedobacter nutrimenti_A. Next base: position 326,306 of record NZ_JAVTSQ010000011.1, on the reverse strand, counting down.
GATAGAAGTTAGGTTATTTTCCTCATTGGGAAACCAATCCAAGTCACTCTTATCGTGGTTTACAATCCAGATTGAACCGTTGTCAAGGGTAGATATTATATTTTTAAACCAATCTTGATATCTTTCAATAAATTCTATTAAACTTATTTCTTTGTCCTCCTTATTCAGTTGAAATGAAACTCCATGCCATTTTGGTGAATCCAGATCGTCATAGAGGAATTCAATGTATTGAAGTCTATCATAAGGAAGTTCCCTTTGTACGTTGTTCTTAAATTCTATCATTTTTCGGCTTTCTTTATACTTCAATCATATTTCCTACAAACTTGTCTAAAGAACTACTATGCACTTAATATATTCCCAATAAGATTGTTACGAATATTTAGAACTTTAAATATAAAATTTAAAATAAAAATGACAGCTAAGAATAACAGCTCATACCCCATATAAATGCTCGCAAAAATTATCAATAACAATTGAATTAGCTCAAAGGTTATCGACAAACTATAGGTTAAGCACACCTCCGTTTGATCGCTTTGCTCGGTAAGATCGAATCTACCTTCATCCATTTTACTATAATAGGTAAAGTTTGAAACCAACTTCCAACTTGTAAGCTGACCATCAAATAAAATAGCAGCAGCTGATTGCTTTATGATATTATAATCTTTCTCTTTTAGGTACCCTACCGTCTTTTCTGATACTGTACCGATAGGGAGGTCTACAAGCTGATGTGCTTTAAATTTTAATTTCATTTAATGTGATATCAAGAAGCGTTCTTTTAGTACTATTAATTATTAAACGATATTATTTTTCCAGTCTTTTGTTTGATTAAGGTATAAGTAGTAGATCCCTTTTTCTTTTTTAACACATATCCCTTTTCAATATAAAAATTAAAATTATATCCCGCAGATAAATAGTATTCCTTTTTGTCGATAATAATCGTTGGTATACCCTTTGAATCATAGCTGACAGTAGCAACTACCCCTGAAAATTCATAAGCTATATTTTTCTCGAAATTTCTTTTTGCAGAAAACAATAAGAACCCAAAGAATAATACACATAGTATACTAAATATTACCAGAAAAGTTTTCAATTCTATTTTCATCTCTCCGCTGGTTTTAGTTCACATATATCTTATCTTATCTCAACTTTGATTTTCCATTGATTTCGAGATGAGAGATAATAAGCATTTATAATAACATAGAGTAAAAATCACTTTTTTCTTTGGTGTACCAATTGCCATTAATGTAATAATAATTATCCTTTTCAATTTTAACGACTGGAACATCATTTTTTAGACTGCCCTTTACGCTACTTATTCCACCACTATTTATTAAATTATGAAATTTGTAATCCCCTATAATATGCTCGTAGGAATTATAAAAGACTTTATTTTTTTTATCAAAAGCTAAAAACCCGACCTTGTTATAATTATAATTCGACATAGGGATACTACTAATACTGTGTTCATTGTGGGCATGCAATGTTAATCTATATGTATTTGCATCATGCCCCTTTAATAATACCTTAAGTTTAAAGAGCGAATATTCATTTGGTCTAATATCATAGCTTCTAAGTGTGTTGACATGCAATGCCTGGCAAAGTTTTCCGTTATAGACATATAACAATAACTGGTTCATAGCATCCTCGTTAGATCCAGCCCTTTTTATATAGTTAATTTGTAAAAAAACTTTATTCAACACCTTGACTGTGTCAACACTCATATAGTCATTTACCAATAAGGTATCCCGTAAATAACTAATGGTTAACCTCCCGCTTGAAGGCTTGTAATACAAATTTATATTTGCTGCAGCTCACTCAAAAGATTTAATTTTATAAGCCTGAGCCTTTGCAGAATTGATCGTGAAATATAATCCAATAAATAATAAAACAATCCATGTTGTTTTGAGATCTGTTGCCTTTAGCCCTTGTTGATACATAAGAATTAACTGTTCTTTATAAGATTGGCAACCGTTATTTTTTTCATTATAAAACACATTAGCATGCATCTATATCTGATTTTTCATTATTTTTCAGCTATCTCACGCACCGTTCCTGTTTCCTGCGCAAGCGCTGGTTTATCTAAAAAAAATTCTTAGTCTCTGAATATATAAATTTTTCGGTCTCTTTTTGTCAACTTAACGACCATTTCGCCTTCCTTCTTCTGTAAAGAATCTCCTTTTTCTATAAGATGCTCAAAATTCCAGCCGCCATTTAAATAATATTCGTCTCCCAGAATTACAACATTAGGAATGCCTTTTACATCATAATTTACGTTTTCGACTATTCCTTTAAACTTGTAAGACAAATTCTCTTTATTCTTTTTTTTCACCATTAAGAAGTTCCATCCAATAAACAAGACAAAACCTATCCCTAAAATAATAATTTGTGCTTTATTTTTCATTTGATGGAACTCTAGATCATACCATTTTAGTTGTAGAGAATGGCCACCTTATTTTTCTTTCTGAATAGCATATTTATATGCTATTTGGTCTTTAAACAACATCAGAGTATCCGATTGAGATTTTTTAACAATCCTATCTCCTACCCTGGCAAAATACGAAAAATACTTACCGTCATCCAATTGTACAGGGATAAGTGAATACTTTATTTTGTCACCTTCTATTTTTATATAAACTATACCGTTGCTATAGCTTATATAGCTTAGTTTTCCCTCAATATTTGCTTGTGTAAATTGTTGGAATTCTTTTTTGCTTTTTTTCCTAAAACTAATTTGGCTAACTAGGGCATATACCACCACTAAAATAAAACAAAAAAGAATTATTATTACTCTCTCTTTTTTTTTACGCAACATATTTAAAAGAACAATTTAAATGAAAATCAAATATATTTTATAACAAATAAATTTAAACCAGTTATAGCGAAATAAATTTAATATAAAATTTTAACACACCACCACAAAAATTAGTATTCCAATATTTCACTAAATACATTTTCATTCAATGAAGCAATTTTAAATAATGCAGGTAAAAACATAAAAATTCCCAAAAGCGCTGCGAGTGACCGCGCATAAATCCCAATCACTATAAATCCTAGCATCATTAATGTCGGGAACAATATTGGAGTGTAGTATATTAATTTTACTGTGGTACCTTGACTCCCAAATCTTCCCTCGCCAATTCTGGCATGAAAGTCCGATCTATACCTTTTCCTGTTATCGTTTGCGTCATCAATAAAGGATATTGATCCTGCAGCATTTTCAATAATCTTATATGATTTTTTTTGTAAATATTTTACAACTTTTTCTTCGATTTTCTCGGGATCTAGTTGTAATTCCCTTTTTATGCTCAATGTTATTTTCATTTAATATCCTTCTCTTTCACCACCCTTCCCGGTCTGCACCCAAGAAAATATGTTTTCATGAGCGAACCTCAGAACCTAAAAGATTCAGCGAGCTCAGAAAACATATTTTCACCTTTCATCTGAATTGATCTTGCAGGCCAGGAACAAAGAAGCCGCACTACATACAAATACAGAATAGCTAAAAGGTGCCCGATAATTTGCAAAGAACAACATGCTTAATGCAAAACCAAGAGTCAGCAAGAAACTTCCAAATGCTGCCCATTTGATTTTGTAACCAATAAGAAACATGACACCAAAAACAATTTCTGCAACTGTTGCCACAGTAGCAAATACGCTGGTGAGAGAATCATTCATATAAGGCATCAACGAATGTGCATAGCTTAAGAAATTACTCCAGTTTCCCCATGCGGTCCCATTCTGTCCGGCAACTCCAAGCCAACCAAATCTATCCATTACAGGAAGGATAAAACCTATTCCGAGAGCGAATCGCAAATAAAGCTCCGAGATATCAAATGTCTTTTTCATCAGTATATAATTATTAATTCTTTGTGTATTGTTTTCATTTGTATTAATGAACTCGTAAACTCGGTTTGTTTTTTAATGGAGATGAAGCTATCATGAGCATATTCATTGCCGTTTTTGAGTGTTTGCTCATGGTGGTTTCATCTTTTAATCTTATTAATAAAACAAAATTAAAAGATACAATTTGACTATTAAGGTACCAGCTTAGATTAATCAAGTAGACCAGCATTACTAATAAATAATCGGTGACAGTTATTTGAATCTTACATCAAGTTTTCTGTTTGAATGCCCAGGAAGTCATTGCGTCTATAACAACCTCCAGGTCTTCTCCGGCTGGAGTTAAACGATAAGTGACATATGGCGGTACAACAGCTTTGGCTTCGCGCAAAACTAGGTTGTCTGCTTCCAGTTGTTTTAGATGTTGTATGAGTACTTTTTCAGTTATCGCAGGAATTGCACGTTTTAACTCGCTGTATCGTTTGCTGCCAGAAAAGAGATGGTATAATATGATGGGTTTCCAGTACCCTCCTATCCTTTCCATAACATAGGTAACCGGACACTGTTCTAATGCAAACCTCTTATTTTCTTGAATGGTTGAATTTTCTTTGATTGCTGTCATGACACATACCTTGGGGTAAGTACTTGTATAAAAGTAAGTACAAATATAGCTTTGTATTATAAATTATTAAAGCAATCAAGATATGAAAATTACAATCGCAGGTTCTCTTGGCAATATAGGAAAACCATTAACCGAAAAATTAATAGCTGCCGGACATCAAGTCACAGTAATTAGCAGCAGTTCAGACCGCAAACAGGATATAGAAGCTCTGGGTGCCGAGGCAAGTATTGGCTCGGTAAGTGATGCACTTTTCCTTAAAAATGCGTTTACAGGTGCAGATGCTGTATTCACTATGACTCCTCCTAATATGGGTGGCAGTAATGTTATTGCCAACATGGCGGAAGCTGGAAAGGCTTTTGTTACTGCAATAACAGAATCTGGAGTAAAACGTGTGGTGATGCTGAGCAGTATAGGAGCAGATTTAGCTCAAGGTACCGGCCCTATTATCGGACTTCACCGTATCGAACAATTGTTCCATCAAATAGAAGAGGTCTCGATTACCTATCTTAGAGCGGGTTACTTTTACACCAATTATTACAATGATATTCCAATGATTAAAGGAATGGGTATCATGGGCGGTAACCTGTTTGCCAATACGATAATTCCATTGGTGCATCCTAAAGACATCGCATATGCAGTTGCAGAAGAGTTAGAAATAACACCTGCAGGCCAAAATGTAAAATACATCATAAGTGATGTAAAAAGCCCCTCTGAAATTGCAGGAATTATTGGAGTAGCTATAGGCAAGCCCGACCTTCCCTGGGTTGAATTTACTGATGAACAATTTTTACAAGGAGCGTTACAGGCTGGTATACCTGAAGAAATGGCAAAATTGTATAAGGAGATGGGTGCTGGTATCCGAAACGGAGAAATTCCAAAAGATTGGGTTGACCAAGGTTCCGTTGTCACTGGAAAAATCAAATTTGCAGAATTTGCTGAGGAGTTTGCTCAAAAATTTTGATGTTGGGGCATCATCAGAGTTAACGGGCCGTTTAAAAAAGCCACGACATATTATTGCTCATGGGCCTGATGCGGCAGTTTCGGGTCGGAAACCTCAGCAATTTAACAGAGCCAGGCATTCGCATCATTCTGAGGAGACACAACGAAGAATCTAAAAATAGTCCTCAAATCATGACGTCGTTCCTCCTCAAGATGACGGCCCTTGAAGAAATAGAAGCCTTCTCGTTCACCACCCTCCCCGGTCTGCACCCAAGAAAATATGTTTTCATGATCAAGCCTCAGAACCTGTAAGGTTTAGCGAGATCAGAAAACATATTTTCACCCTGTTAAGCCATGCCAGACGAATCAAATCAGGGTTTAAATTTGGATGAAATTCCGTTAAATCCATTGCTGTGAAAAACGTGAAGTTTCATATTTTTTTGAATTAAAAAAAGCTACTCCTATTATATAGAAGCAGCTTTTTAAGCAAAACAAGATGATTGACCAGATCTACTTTTGATTAATGTTTGTCAATTCTTAAAAAGTTGTTCCAGTTTTTCTTCCAGGCTCGCACCTCTTAAATCCTTAGCCACGATTTTACCTTGAGGGTCAATTAGGAAATTTGAAGGAATACTAAAAATACCATATTGCACAGCCGCCGCATTATCCGTTCCTTTTAAGTCAGAAACCTGCAGCCATGGCATATGATCTTCTTCTATCGCTTTTTTCCAATTTTCAGCTTTCTCATCCAGTGATACTGCCAGAATGGTAAGTCCCTTTTCATGGAACTTATCATAGGCCTTCAATACATTTGGATTTTCCTGGCGGCAAGGCACACACCAACTGGCCCAGAAATCCAAAAGCACATATTTCCCTCTTAAATCTGCAAGTGAAATGTTTTTACCATTTACATCTTGCTGATCAAATACCGGGGCCATGCTTCCAATAGATGTGTTTTTATAGATAAGCACCTGTTTTTCCAACCGCTTACCTGCTATAGACTCCTTTAAAGAAGATTCCAATCCACCAAACAACCTATTTAGGGTATCATAGTCTATCCGGGCAGAAAATTCCTGCAATTTATCTATACTCAGATAGCTCCTTGGATGATCGACAATAAAAGAAATCGTTTCCTTTATCATCTGATCTCCATTTTTAATTCCCTCAATCCGTCGATTATAGGCTTCAAATTCACTTTGTGTTGCAGAACCTTTTATACTGAGCCGTGACATTGAATCTGCTCTACCTGTCATTTCGATAGCCGTATTTTCCAGATAAAACCGTACAGGCCTTTGTTTCTTTAAAAAAATCACAGCAAGGGAAGGATCGACTACATGTCCTTTAAATTTAAACTTACCATCTTTTACCAGGAAAGAATCTATTTTAACAGAATCCCCTTGCTGCCAGTTGAGATAGACATAAGCATTATTCAATCCTTTGATTTCACCACGAACTGTAAATCCCCTCTGCGGCTGTACACCACAAAAGAACACCACATTAACGAATGCAGCCACCGCGATAATTATTATTTTTCTTGGATTCATTTTATTGTTTATTTGATTTTAAGGCCATATCAATCATGGCCGATAATTCTGTTATTAATTCCTCCTCATTTCCTGAAAACCCTACTTTTCTAGATCTTACGTGCCCTTTTCCATCTATAATCAGTTTATAAGGTATCCCTCCCTCTGCTTTACACCCTGTATAGGCCTTATATAAATTCATATCGTCAGTCTTTTCATCTATCAATACTGTAAACGGATAGGCATTTTTAGACATAAATGCATTAGCGTTCTTTATCGCATCCCCCTGTTCCATGGTACAAATGAAGAAAAACTGTACCGATGAGTTGTTCCTGTATTGTTCCATTACTTTCTGCATAGCAGGGAAAGATGCAATACAGGGTTTACACCAGGTTGCCCAGAAATCAAGCACAATCACCTTTCCACTGCCCGCTCCCGTCCCAATACTTACCGTATTGCCTTTAAGATCTTTAAGTGTTAAAGGACTTAAAGGTTCATCAACCTGGTTTTCCTGTACATTTTTAAGAATATCGGCCTTATTTATACTATTCTCCTGAGAACTGACTTTAGGCGATTCAGATGTCATTTTATGAGCCGCACCTTCTGCCTGCCTGTTTTTTGTCTTCATATAATTACCGTTAGGGAATTTCTCGATAAGCAAACGATCCAGAGAGTCTGCCTGTCTTTTTCCTCCAAAATAGGACAGATAAAGCTGGGCCATCATCAAGTCTTCCTCTTTATCACTTTTAAGCTCATTCAACTTTTTCAACAACTCGACTTTATCCTCCCGCTCTGGAGAATTGGCCAGCATATTATAAAATGACGATCTAAGTTTGGCTTCGCTTTCGGGGTGAACACGCATTTCCTCCTTCATAAAAACCAACGCCTGTTTCTGGTCTTTTTTTAACCCTGCGGCATCCGGTGGTCCGCCGCCAAGTATGGCTGCCATGCTTGCATAAGAAAATGCTCCGGGTTTCCCTTTTTCATAAACAGGGATCAGATAACCCTTATTATGATTGTTATCTATAAGCTTTCCATCTGCTGTACTAAATACAAAGCTTAGCAGAACGGTACTGTCAGGTATTTTGAATGCCCCGTTCCAGGTGTCTTTCTTTTTTACCAGGCCCACCTTCTCTTCACCTGTTTGTTTAGATCTACTATAAAAATAAACCGTCGCCAATAAAACCTCTTGGGCAGAAAGCAATGTACTTTCTGCCTTGTAGGTCAGTATTGATCTTTTCCCCGAGACAGGATCCGATGGTATTTTTAAGGCCTCGTATTGTTGGGCAGAGGCATGTAGCAAAAACATGCTTCCTATAACTGTAAACAAAATCTTCATTTTCATCGTCTTAACCATTAAGTATATCTTCATCCGCACAAAAATTAAAGTGGCCTTCTTTCAACATCAGCGGATAGCTTTTACGCTCCTTTTCTTCGTGAAAAACCAGATAGACCGTGGTTTTCTGTTCTACATTACAAGAGAGGCGAAACTGGTCATTCTGTATTGTTACTGTGCTGAGTACTTGCCTTGATTGCCCAACTTTATCATCAATTAAGGAAACGCGCTGTCCGTTTCTACCACACACATTACCTGTGAGTAGGAATAGTTTTAAGGGAGCCTTTGCCGCAGCAAGCAACAAGGCCGCCAGGAGCAGCATACAAATCAAAAGGTGTGTCATCTTTATTTATGATTTATTTCAACAGGCTTGTAATCTTGTCTTCCAGATCTTTCCCGGTAAGATTGCTGGCCAGGATTTTACCATTTTGGTCAATGATCACATTTGCTGGAATACCAAATATGGGATAGGTTTTTGCAACGCCGCTTTTAAAGGCCTGCAGGTCGGAAACATTTCTCCAATTTAACTGCTCTGCTTCAGAAGCCTTTTCCCAATTATATTTATTGTCATCCATAGAAAAGGATACAATTTCGAAGCCTTTAGATTTGTATTTACTATACAATTGTTTCAACAAAGGAATTTCCTTACGGCATGGGCCACACCAGGACGCCCAGAACTGAACCAGGGTAAATTTATTCGCCTTTACTACAGGGGCTAAGGTCATCGATTCTCCTTTCAAATCTGCAGCAGTAAAATCGGCAAATTGCGCACCCAGCATGCCTTCATGCCTTCTGGCCAGGGCTGCAACCTGTTGTTTTTCCATAGACCTTACTCTTCGCATCATAATGGTATTTTCTCCTACTTGCGGAGCAACTTTATTGATGATCTCCATAGTTTTGGCCGCATCGGGCTGTAGTTCACACATAATAGCGGCCATAACTTTAACTTTAGGATCTGGATTTTTTTTAACCAGATTGGCCAGATATTCGCTCCTGAGGTCTTCCTTTTTTAAAAAGGGTTGTATCATCTCCCACTCTTGTTTTGTGCCTTTTATGGAAGCAATATCCCCACCTTTAGTTAATTTTATGAACAGGGCATCTGCAGCCATAAATTCTTTGTCACGCAGATATCCGGAAAGTATTGGGTTATATTTCCCACCTTCTGTTCCAAAAGTACCATCTTCGGAAAAATGATATTTCAGATTTACAGGTTCAATGATTACCGTTCCGCCAAATGTTTTGTTGATTTGAAGTACGGCCAGGCTGATCTCATCAACAGGAACTGAAATTTGGAATTGGTCGTGCTCAATTGTAGCTGAGCCCAGTGTTTGTACTGATCCTTCAGTGTACCGTACAAGTTCAACTTTTTGTCCATTCTTACCGGGGACTATACCACTAAGATTAAATTGATTCTGGGCCATAACAGCCGTAGCAAACATCGTGAAGAAGAACAAGAGCAGATATTTAGGTTGTTTAATTGTTATTGATTTCATGTTTTTGTGTTTAATTGTTTATTTGAGCCAATGGCAATTAAATTATTGCCACAGGCGCTATGGATTTATAAATTTTAATGTGGATTTTGTATGATTTCCGGGTTTAGGTCTATGTATTTACGACCAATCGGCAGTACGGATCGGGGACTGTTGGGCGCAAGCGTATAAGTAGCTCCATTGATGGTATGTACAACAGAAATCTGATCGTTATCGAATACGTTATAACGCTTGATATCAAACCATCTGAAACCTAAAAAGGCCAGTTCACGTCTTCTTTCTTGTTTAACAAGCAAAAGGGCTTGTGCTGATGATGATGCACTAAGGGCAAAAATGCTACCCGTTTTATATCGGGTACTCCGCAAGGTATTGAGGTCGTTGATAGCCTCTGCTGTTTTACCTGCCCGCGCATAACATTCTGCTCTAACCAGTAACATTTCTGCTGTTGAGGGCCCTTTGGAAGGTGTTTTGCCAGACCATTCTGTACAGATAAAGCCATTATTTAGTCCAAATGCTGCATCACTCGCAAACCTCGCTTTAAAACGAAGATCATTTTGCTGATCATAGAGGCCAATCAAGCCAACATTTCCATAAAAGAAAGAACTTGGAGAAACAACTGATTTCAATAGCAACAATTCCTTATTTTGAAGTCCAATAGGTTCCTGTATTGTCCCAGGAAAGAGTTGACTGGCAGGTAAGGTATTGTAGTCAATCAGACCACTATATCGCTGCAAGGAATTATTGGCATAGTCAAGAGCCCCAGCTATATTATTCATATACAAACTTGTCCTGGCCAGCAAAGCATAAGCTGCTGCTTCTACCGGACGAAAATTAAGGTTAAGTTGGGGGGTAACAGGCAAATTGCCTAAAGCTTGCTTCAGATCCTGCAAAATATAATCATAGACCTCTTGCACCGTTGCCCTTGGAAGTTTCTCTTCAAAATCAAGCCCCTTACGTAGTGGAACTCCTGGGTCTGCTGCAGCTGTAGCAGGATTATATTGTTTGGCATATAAATTAACCAGGATCAGATAGGCATAAGCTCTCTGCACTTTTGCCTCCGATAACAACTCCGTTTTTTCTGACGTGGTTCCTCCCTCCGCATCCATTACTTGTGTAATGACCAGGTTGGTTACATAAATTTGGTTGTACAAAGCCTCCCAATCTGGGTCCGACTCAAAATCCTGGTAAATATTTTCGGCAAACGTGAATACATTCTGGTCTGAAGCTTTATAAAAACTGGCTGAAAAAGCATTAATTTCCATATCATCTCCCATCAGCACATCATTACTGAAGCTATTGACAAAACCATTTGATTTCCCTTTAGGCGTTGTCTGATCCAGCAAAAGACGAAAATCATTTGCAGTTTGAGGAATGATCTTTCCTTTGGGTACAATGTCCAGGTATTTTTTACAGCCTGTTGATCCCAAAACCATCAAGATCAAAAAACAGGTATATTTTAAACTTTTCATATATATGGAATTAAAAGTTTGCTTTTAGAATTAAAGAATACTCCGGCGTTGGAGGTAAAACAATATTGCTGTTTTGCGCTGTGGAGGTTAAATATTCGGGATCAAGACTGGCTTTATTAAATTTGTAAGCAGCGAGATTCCTGATTTGTAAACCTATTGTAAATACAGAAGAAGGATAAGCATGAATAAATTTAACTGGCAACTTATAGTTGATCAGCAATTCCCTAAAACGGATGATAGATGAGGTCTCTACATTTATGTCTGCATATTGCGTATACTGATCATAAACATTAAGACTGCTTAGCGTTGCTGGTGCTGCCGGAATATTGGTTATAGCTTCATCTCCTACTTTTCTCCATCGGTTATCCCAATCTGAAGATATTTGAGAGGAGCCTCCATAAGCTGTTGAATATTGTATTACCGGAACTCTGAACTTGTGCCCCATTTTGTAGGTAAAATTGGTGAGCAACGAGAAATTCTTATAACTAAATTCGTTAATCAATGCCCCATAATGTGGTGGTACAGTAGTGCCTTGATAGATCAACGCCAATGGATTTGCCATCTCTGTTTTATAACCTGTAGCTTGTCCTTTTTCATTATAAACCTGAGGTGTTCCGGAAGCAGAGAGACCGGCCCATTGATAACTATACACATAATTAAGTGGCAAGCCCGCTTGAGGAGCCCCGGCAAGGTAAGAGCCAACAGTCTTCTGAGGGAAATCAACTTTAGTGACTTCGTTCTTATTATAACTGTAGTTTAAAGTTGCCGTCCATTTAAAATCCCTGTTAATGATCTGGCCGGATATACTTACGTCTACCCCTCTATTCTTCATACTGGCATAATTGACAAATGCACTATTGAAACCATAAGTTCCGTTCACTGTGGCATCACCCAAAAGATCCGAGCTTGCCTTGTTATAATATTCCAGAGAGCCTCTCAGGCGTCCATTCATCATGGCAAAATCAATTCCCAGGTTGGTTACTTTTGTCTTTTCCCACCTTAAAAGTGGATTCGAAGGATTGGAAACATAGGCATAAGGTTGATTGGTCTGTTGATCGGTGGCTACATTGGCAATGAGAAAAGGGCTGGTTGTTTTGTTTATATTTCCATTGATCCCGTATGTAGCCCTCAAGATCAAACTATTAAATATGGAGTTTTGGAAAAGACGTTCTTTATGAAGCTGCCAGCTTGCCCCCGCAGACCATAACCATACATTTCTATACTGGTCGCTGGAGCCAAAAAGGTTTGTTTTATCCAATCTGGCACTGCCGTTCAGGGTATATTTCTCCTTATAAGTATAGCCCGCATTGGTGTATATCGAAACAAACCGGTTCAAGTCGTCCTGGAATATACTTTCATCCTGTATTAAATTCTGGCTTCCCCTTACATCAGTATACATGGTATTATAGTTCACTCTTGCATACTGCAGGCTCTGTGCATTATACCCATATTTGGTTTGGTTCGAGGCTTTGTTTCCAAGTTCTCTCACTTCCATACCAGCGATGGCAGAAATAACATGTTTACTGTCTGAAAAGTCGCCGTCATATTTCAACAATCCTCTGAAGGTTTGAGAATAAAAACTGGAGTTGTACTCTTTGTAAATTCCTCCTTTAGGAATACCAGAGGTTAATACTCCGTTCTTTATGCTGGTAGAATAATTGACCGTGTTTCTGACCAGATACGTCTCTTCATTGTAAATGTCTTTAGTTACTGAATTTCCATACTCATATTGGTAACCTGCCATGGCCATCACTCCTTTCATGATCTGATAATCCAAACCTGCAGATACATTCACATCATTTGTTCTAATGGTATTGTCTTTATTATTGAATTCCTGCATGAGGTTATAATTCCAGTTATACGGATAACCTGCTTTTACATAGGCGTCTTTATCTGCCTGATAAAATGTTTGAGGTTGAGGAGCATAACCTCCATTACTATCCAGAATACGCTGATAAGGCAGTAAGTTTTTTAGATCAGTATAAGCCATCCCGTTATCCTTTTCATTAGTCATTACATAGTTTACCCCTATCTGCCCTCTGAGTTTAGGCAGCAAGGTCACCGTTTGAAAAAGATCTGTTACAAAACGCTGCGTATTGTTTCCTTTAAACTGAGAACCAATCTTATCATAGCTAAAAGAAGCCCTATGGGTTGTTTTTTCTCCTTTTCCAGCTAAGGAAAGTGCATACTGCTGCCTGGTGGCCGGGCTCATAAACAGATCCTGAAATTCCTTGTAGGAATTTATGTTCTTTAAAGGCTCAACAATTTGACTTGCACCAGACGGGTTGTTGAGGTAAACGTCAACCACGGGCGATATTGCAGCGCGCGGAAGCCCAGTTGTAAACAGGGTGAGCTTGTTGTCTACTTTAAATTTCTCAAATTCAATAAAAGAAGAACTCGAAGCATAAGGTAGTTTGGTCAGATCTGCAGCGGGCGAAACTGAAAAAGTAGAAGAAAAATTGATATCCAATGGCTTTTTGCTCGATTGTCCTCTTTTTGTTTGTATAACAATAACACCGTTTGCCGCCCTCACCCCCCAAATGGATGCTGCCGAGGCATCTTTTAATACTGTAATACTCTCCACATCATTTGGGTTAATACTCTCTACCGGACGTTCTATTGGGAAACCATCCAATACAATTAATGGGTCTTTGTTGGAACTGGATGCAAGAGTACTTTGCCCCCTGATGGTGATTTTCCCGTCGGCATCGGTTAACAGACCTGGCACCTGCCCCTCCAGATAGGTTAAAATATTCAAGTTGCTTCTTTTATCAAGATCAGCCTGTTTAACAAATCCAAACGATCCAGCAGCTCTTTCCCGGGGAAGGTTCTGATAACCTGTTGAAACCACTACATTTTGAAGAACCTGAATAGAGGACGTCAGTTTTACCAGTGAACAATCGGCAGCGCTCACCTCTTGTGCTTTATAACCAACACAGCTGAAATACAATACTGCATCCGAGGGTATATTATTGAACTTAAAACGTCCATCTTCACCTGTAATGAACACGTCTTTTCTCCCCTTTACGTAAACGCTTACTCTTCCAATCGGTTTACCACTGGCGGAATCCACCACTTGTCCTTCTACTTTAACCGATGAGAACAAATGACTGATCTTGTCCAGGAAAGATGGATCCTTCTGTTTAATAACTACAGTCTTATTCTCGATCGTAAAACTAAAAGTTTTGGGGTCAAGTACCTTTTTCAATACTTCTTCCAGGGGTGTGTTTTTAAAATCTGCGTTAACCTTTTTGGAGTTCTGTATTTTAGTAGTAGCAATGAGTACATCAAAGCCAGTTTGTTTTCGTATTTCTCGAAACACCTTTTCCAGAGTCACATTGTTCTCTTTCAAGGTGAGCTTCTGGGCAAAAGTTGATGCACTAACAACTTGTAGAAGGCCAAATACGAATAAAAGTGCTGTTAGGTTAATTCGCATGATCCATTTTCTTTTATCTGCCGTATTGATTCTGTTTATAGCAGAATGTATGTTATAAGACAAGTGATATATGCGCCGGGAAAGCGCACAAAAATATTTAGTATAATTTTTATACATTTGAGTGTCTGTTCTGCGATATGCCCCGTTTTTAGAAGGATAGAGCAATCGCTGAGTTCATGAAATGGTTGATTCGTCAATGTTTCAGGGAACAGGATACAAAGGACTTTGGCCGCAAACCGAAGTCCTTTATTATTTGGACCCTCTTTTCTGATTATACTTTTACGGGCTTTCTTCTTTAGTTGACATGGTTTGGTTGGTTTATGGTTATATGTTGATTATTTCTTACTGATTACTATAGTTTTCTTGTCCATATGGAATTTAACCACTCCGGTACGTTCAAGCATATTTAACACCTTTGAAATATTCTCGTATTTGCTGATGGTACCAAAGAAAACTTCCTTTTTAACTGAGGGATCTTCGTATCTTAATTCGACATCGTACCAACGAGCAACTTTTGTCATCACACTTTCCAGGTCTTCATAGTTGAACATAAAATACCCATTTTTCCATGCTACCGCATCATCTGCCTGCACTGCTTTAACAGAGATGGTCCGTTCAGAAAGTTCTGACTGCTGACCTGGTTTTAAGATTCTAATTCCAGAGCGCGCTGTAACTTGTACTGAACCCTCTAGTAAAGTGGTTTTTACTAGATGATCTTCCTGATACGCGCTTATGTTAAAATGCGTACCCAGCACCCTTACTTCCTGCTGTTCTGTTTTGACAACAAAGGCATGTTTTGGATCTTTATGTACCTCAAAATAGGCCTCTCCATGGAGTTCAATCTTTCTTTCCCCGTGATTATTAAAGGCAGAAGGGTAAATTAAAGATGAAGAAGAATTGAGCCATACCGTTGATCCATCCGGCAAACGGATTTGCCATTGTCCGCCCCTTGGGGTGGTGATCGTATTGATCAAGCCCGGATGGTTTCCCTGTCTATTCTTAACATTATATATTAATTCTCCTTTTGCAGTTTTGATGATCTCTACCCCAGCCTGTTCAGCCACATGCCCATTAAGAGCATCTGTTAAAGAGAGTTTCTGACCTCCACCTAACGTTAAATAGGCCTTATTGCCTCCGGCATTGATATTCTGATAAGCAATAGCTGTGTTAGTACGCTCTTTATAACTATTGAAATAAATTAATCCCGAACCAAAGATCAGCAGAATAGCTGCAGCCGCAGCGATACGCAACCAAAGTCGCCTTACCTTCCTTCTTGGAACAGCCAGTGGCTCAATAACTTTCCACATTTCCTCTTCAAGCCCAATATAATTAGGCTCAGGAAGCTCGTCCACTGCATTTTCTGTCTCCAGCAAATACCAGCTTTCCAAAGTAGCTTTCTCTTCCGGGCTACACTGGCCAGCAAAGTATTTATCTAAAAGCTGCTCTGGTGTTGGGTTGTCCATTTCTTAATTTTTACTGGAATATATGGTTATGACACCCATGTCAACCTAATGTTGTATCCGGTATTAAAAAAAATGCGATGTTTTATAAGAAGGGTAAAAAAATAGATAGACTATTTCCAAATTTAGCCCGCAGAATGGTAATGGCCTTGTTCATCTGGGTCTTCACGGTAAGTTCGGAGATGTTCATTACGCCAGCAATTTCCTTATAGGATAAACCTGCTTTTCTTTTGAGTTCAAATACTTCTCGCATTCTTGGAGGAAGGTTGGAGATTTCATCTTCAATCAGTTTGGCTAGTATCTTTTCGCGCACCAGGTGATCAGTAATGTTAGCACCCTGATTGATAAAGTCGCCCAGGCTTTTTAAATGATTGGCCTGAACCTTATTGTGCCGGAAGATGTTCAGGATCTGGTTCCTGACACTTGTATATAAATAAGGAGATAGCACTGTTTTGATATCCAAGTTTATTGATGTTGCCCAGAGGTGGATAAAGGTGTCCTGCACTACATCTTTTGAGGCTTCGTCATTTTGAAGAAGTTTCCGGGCATGCCGGAAGAGCAATGGCCAATATCTTCGATAAATCTCTTCGTATGCAGACCGCTCCCCTAGCCGCAATAGCAGCAGAAGTTCCTGATCTGTTTTTTCTGAAAGACTAAGCACTACCAAATCTTATTACTCTTAAATATACTGATAAAAGCAAAGATTATATAAATAATTCGTCAGTTGATAATTTATTTGAATTTTTAATTCTGATTTTTCCCTGTTTTAAGTAAGACGTCTCATGAGCCACCTTATCAGCTGCCCAGCCATTATTTCCAGGGGTATGTAACCATAAAACTCGCCATAACCTTTTTCTAATCTTTAAGGATACAGTAGTTTCGGGTCAGAGCGAAAAAATAGATGAAAAAAGCATAGTTCTTTCACTGGTTAGGTAAAAGAACTATGCTATGCATTGGTATTACTGGTGGAGATTCTCTAACGAATTATTACTCCGTATATTTTTTTCGCAATAACGAGATATCATCATTAGAAAGACCGAGCTCCTGACTTACAAATTGATCGATGCTACCGTATTTGCTAAGAATTGCTTTTACTGTGGCTATCAGATATTCTGGTTTTACCGTGGCCAGGTCGCGCGCAACTTGTTCTTTAATCTTCATTTGCACCATCATTTTCACCATCTTTTCATTTTCTTCCTTTCGGTATTCATTGGTGGCCAGGTAATCCTCCATGACGGTTTCGTCTGGCACACCAAGTATATGAAGAAATAATGCAGCCCCTATTCCAGTCCGGTCTTTACCCGCCGTACAATGAAAAAGCAGAGCATCAGAGTCTGGCATTTTAAGAAGTTCCTGAAAAAAAGGCTTGTATTTCTCTTTCAAGTGTGCAGTTTGACTATAGAAAGAAATCATCAGGGAATCGCCTGAATTTAATTTTGGCAATACAGCCATAAAATTATTCAGCTGCTCGCTTCCTGCTGCAAGTTGGATATAGGCTGCTCCTTCAGGAAGTTTATCTTTGGCTTTAGCTACCTCTTCATTACTTCTGAAATCTACGACATCCTTAATGCGTTTGTCAGCAAGTAACTTAAGATCGTCGTCTGTAAGTTTGCTGATCTCTCCTGACCGGTAAACTTTGCCCCACTTTACCTTTGTACCTTCATTGGTTGGATAACCACCCAAATCCCTGAAATTTACGGCTCCTTTAACCGGAACAAGTCTGGTTGTATCTGTAATACTAGCATTACTGGCTTGCAGGCCTAAAACCGACGATAGAAACAAAAGAAATATTACCTTCTTCATAAAAATTAAAGTTTAAATCATTATTTATTTTAACATCCACATTTTCTGATTGACATCATCATTGCCTCCATATTGTGCAGCAATCGCAGCTTTGTAATTCGCATTGTTGTTATTTTGCTCTTCCAGCGGATATTGCCAGCGTAGCGGTATTACTCCTGTGGGGTTTATACCCGGTCCATTGTTGGCAAACTCTGGAATCCCTGTGCGGCGCCAGTTGTAGAAGGCCTCCCAGCCAGAGTTCTCAAAGAAAGCTACGTATTTTTGCTGCAGGATTTGCTTTAGCCCATCGCTATTGTCGCCTTTATATTTCACATTAGGATGATTTAAAAAATTACTGATGCTGATGGTTACCTTTCCGAGTGTAACGCCTTTTACATTGCCTATATCGTAAGACTGCCCTTCACTCAGGCCGTAGGAATTTATGGAAGCATTGATCCCGTTCTGGTACCAGGTTGCAGCTGAACCGCCTGCCCAGCCCCTGTTAATGGCTTCTGCAATGTTAAAACATAACTCTGGATATCCGATAATAACGGCAGGATCAGGGCCAATGAAAGTGGCAAAATAGCGCTTGTAATTTACATAAGAATATTTCCCAAGTGCATCGTTAGCTGAAAGCGTGCTCTGTGTCTGGGCAGTACTTGAGCCTACATAGGCTGTAAAATCACTTACCGTTTTACCGCTGGCAATTTCGGCTGGTGCAGGTGTTGAAGTAATAAAAGTACGCGGGTCCATACTGGATGTGGTAATGTCCAGGTAAGTTTTACCAACGTTCTCAAACAAATTATAGGTTTCATCGGGGTTATAGATGAACTTATTTACGGTTGCATTGTATTTAAAAGATAAGTTATCAGTATTACCGGTTAGAATAGGGTATTTGGAGGCATTGGTCAAAATATCTGAAAACTGCTGTTTAATGTTCAGATCTGTATTGTCATCTGCACGTTTACTTAAACTGATCAGTACCCGCAGCCGATAACTGTTGATCACTTTTTGCCATTGCAAATAAGTAAGGCCAAAAATATCACCTGGCACAACTGTTGCCGAGTTATCTACCCCAACGGCTGGTTTTATCGACGCGCCCGCCATCGTATTGGCCTCGTCCAATAACTGAAGGCTTCTTCTGTACACCTCTTTCTGGGTATCAAATTTAGGTATCAGGTTTGCAGAGTTACCTGCCTCCGCAGCCGGAATATCTCCTACACGCTGGGTGAGCCAAACAAAACTATAAGCTTTAAAAAACTTACTTAGAGCACCATATATATTATTAACTGCCCCCAATTGCACTGTTGCTTTGCTTTCCATCTGGTTAGCATACCTCAGCAAGTCATAAGCTGTTGCTGTATTACTAAAGGCGTAAGCATTTGTACCACGATAATAAGCATTGGTGGATGCGGTGTATTGATTCCAGCGGCCGACTTGCCCAAATGGTTCTTCACCTACTGAATTTGATGACTTTTCTACAACGCCTCCCCCTCTGTACATACTCCAGGTTAAATGGTTGAGAAGCAAAGAAACCGGAACATTTGAATTTTCATTTGCAACATTGGGATTTGAAAGCAAATCTCCTTTTTGACAGCTTCCTAGTACAACCGCCAAGGCAATCATACCTGTTATTTTTATTGTATTTAAGTTCATAAGAATCTCTTTAAATTTTTATACTGCTTTCTGGATCAAATTAAAAGCCTATATTAATGTTAAAACCATAGCGGCGTGCGGTGGAACTTTGCAAATCACTTTGCTTACCCCCTAAAGATTTGCTGGATAAATTAAAACCAGAGGCATACTGATCCAGATCCAGATCTTTACGTTGCGCAAAATAGAGCAGGTTTCTTCCGATTAATGAAATGCTTGCCGATTTAATGAACGATTTACCTAACATCTTCTTAGGAATATTGTAACCTATAACCACTTCCCTTAATTTGACATAAGAGCGATTCACCATAAAAGGTTCATCAAATAAACCATAAACTCCGTTTTGAATATAATTCCTTAAGGTTACGGCCTTTGTGTTTGGCGCAAAGGTGAGCTGGTCAAAATTGTCAATTTTGCCGTTGGTGTAGTGTGGTGTTCCTGAAGTAATGACAACACCGTTACCAACCATGGCTCCTGTTGCATTAACTGTTCCTCCATTGGTACTTTGCCACTCCTTTAAACGGGCATCGCCATATTGTCCTTCTACCAGGTCAAGGGCTGTTCCCGCATTCATAGATTGTGCATATACGTAGTCAAAGATCTTTCCACCTAAACGTCCGTCAAACTGAAAACTAAAGCTAAAATTCTTGTAAGTAAACCTGTTATTGAATCCAAAGACAAAATCTGGGTTCGCATAGCCTAATAATTGGTTGTTGTTAACACCTGCTTGCTGGGCAAGAGGTAATCCACTGGCATCATGGATGATCTGCCCATCGGGCGCCCTTACATAAGCGCGGCCATAAATTCCATCTAGTCTTTCACCAACCTTATAATTGTGATTGTTAACCGCCCAGCCATCTACACCATCATAGATCTTGCTTAATGTTTCCTTATAGGTAGCCAGATTAGCCATCACATCCCAGCTAAAGCCGTTAGCTGTTTTAACTGGTGTGCCTGTTACAGAGAGTTCCCATCCTTTTTTCTTTGAGGTAATGGCGTTTACACTTTCTGTTGCATAACTGGTTGAATTTGCCACTGGAAGCTGGAATACCAATGGGCCGTTGATCGAAGTAAAATAGGTAAAATCAAGGCCCAGTCTGTTTCTAAGAAATTTAACCTCTGCCCCACCTTCATAAGATTTCACATCAAATGGTTTAATCTTATCACTTGCAATATTTTTAGAAAAATCTACAGATGGAGTATTGTTATAATAGGTATTTACGCTATACGAATTCTGATTGTCATAGTTTGGCCCATCGTAAGAGCTATAGAGTTCAGTTCCGTAGCCACCATAAGTTCCACCACCCAATAACGACCCTACAGTATTTCCTGTTAGAGCATTATAGGCTGTACCAATGGTTGGACTCGTCAATGCTCCTCTTACGTCTGCAAAAGATCCTCGTATTTTGAGAAAAGAAATGAATTCTGGCAGTTTGGTATAGTCACTGATCACAGAGCTGAGGGATACCGAAGGATAAAAGAAAACATCGTGGCCTTTGGGCAAGGTAGATAATTTGTCTACTCTTCCGGTTGTATTGATATTCAACCAGTTCTTGATCCCGAAATCCAGGGTATAATATCCACTGGCTACCTGCATTTTAGATCCAAAGTTATAGGATTTAACAGGCCCCTGTGAATTGCCTAGGGTATATACACCCGGCAGTGTGAGCGCATAGGTGGTAGCCCAGGTGGAATTGTATTCGAAGGTTCTCAGGTTTGCTCCTGCAGAACCGGAAATACTAAAATCCTCGTTGATTTTTTTATTATAGTTTGCTAGAAAATCGTGATTATGTTCCATCAAAGAGCGCTGATCTTCTCTGTAATCTCCATACCAGATATTGTATAGACCATTGGTCTTATTGAAGTAATAATCATTTACGTATTGGTTCAAATTGGTAGAAGGGGGAACCTTTTCTGTACGAAGCTGATGCCAGGTTGTTACTTGTGAGCGTAAACTAAAATTCCAATCGTCGTTTAACTTGTAACTCAATTTAGCATATCCGTTAACGTCTGTTTTCTGATGGCCATGCAACCATTCATTTGCAGTAAAGAATGGGTTGTTGTGCCTTCCGTATTCTACATAGTTTTGTACCAGGCCAGGACGCCCGCGCGGCCCTCCCCAATAGTCCCTTACATCATTCAGGTCCCAGCTGGCTGAGCCATATACTTTAAACTGATAAACATAACTGTTTGGCCCGTAAGATACATCGGGAATATTCGGTGTATATTGTGAATTGAAATTCAAATTACCATCCAATCTCCATTTGGGGCTAAAATTATAACCGCCGTATATATTCAAATTATCTACGTTCAGTTTTGTATTTGGAGCCATTCCTTTTTGGTAAGTATGACTCACTGAAGTACGAAGATCATATTTTTCCCCGGAGGCACTTAGAGAAAGATTATTGGTGCTCAATAATCCCATTTCCATGAAATTTTCGAAATTTTTTGCGCCCTTGGATAGCCATGGAGTTTTGGTGCGGATTCCGGTTGCCGGATCTATTGGACTATCGTACTGAGCTACTCCTTGTCCATCAAATTTTGGTCCCCAAACGTTGGTTCTTCTATAACTTCCATCCAGATCGTACAGGTCATTGCCATAAGCATATTTATAGTCGTTACCATAACCGTAAAGTGCCTGTGTTTTTGGAAGTGCAGTAAAACCTTTTTCAAACATTGTACTGCTGTTGAAATCAACATTAAAACCACGGCCATCTTTGGTTCCTTTTTTTGTGGTAACCAGGATGGCTCCATTTTGTCCTCTGAAACCATACAAGGCAGCAGCATTAGGTCCTTTTAATACTGTATAACTTTCAATATCATCTGCACTGATGTTCCAGGTATCTGAGTTAACCGGAACTCCATCTACTACAAAAAGCAGATCCGTACTTCCTCTTAATACCAGTTGCGGCCTGCCCAGCATTTCTGCGTTGCCTCCTACTGTTAAGCCAGCTATCTTTCCGGTTAGGGAATTGATCGCATTGGGCTCTCTTGCTTTAACCAATTCGCTACCTTTAATTTCCTGGGTAGCATAGCCTATTTTTTTGACGTCTTTTTTAATTCCCAAGGCTGTAACAACAACCTCGCTTAAGATCTTTGCATCATTTTTTAGCGCTATAGTATAAGTACTTCTCTCGTCTATTATAACTTCCTGAGCAATATATCCAATTGAACTAACCAACAATACCTGGCCTTTTTGGGCGACTATACTAAATGTTCCGTCATTTCCACTAGACATTCCATTTGAGGTACCTTTTATCTTAATACTTACACCTGGAATTGGTACTTTATTTTCATCTATAACCAATCCGATTATATTGTTTTTTTGTGCAAAAATATTGCAGCTGAGAAATACAAATGCTAAGGTGAGAAGCATTTGTAATAAATTGGGTAACTTTTTTTTCATGTGCACTTTGTTTAGTTATTGCTTCACGAAAGTATCCGGGAGATGTTAGAGAATTGTTGTTTCTGGAATATGTTAAAATGATCTTATTGCTTCTTTTTTGACCTAAGTGTCTGATTTTAAAACAAAATGTTAAGGAATTAAAAATTCTAGTCTTATAGGCTAAAATCTGGTTATTGTTAAGTAACGCATTTATTACAACCAGCATATATTTTGTATACCTGTTCTACAAACCTGTTACCATCATCAACTTACTGAGCTATAAAATGAACTTAGTAAGTTGATGGTAGTTAGAATCTGCAACAAAGTGTATAAGAAATGCAATATTTAAATTCAATTTTACTCTAAAATAAACTTTTTAGTATATTTACTTTATAATTCAAATGCGATGCTTACAAAGGCAGAAAAAACAAAACAATTCATACTGGAAACTGCAGTACCCTTGTATAATGAGAAAGGTATTTCGGGTGTAAACATAGATGATGTACTTGAAGCTACCAAACTTACAAAGGGTTGTCTGTATGGTCATTTTGAAAACAAGGAGGACTTATCTGATCAAGTTGTTGACTTAGCGCTGAAGAAAATATCGAACAGAGTGCGTGCCGAAGTATCAAAAGGAAAAACGTCAAAGGGTAAGATCTTTGCATTTATGGATTTTTATAAAAACCCTATCCAAACCTATATTTCTGGTGGATGCCCGATATTCAATACTGCTGTGGAAGCTGATGATAATTATCCTGAATTAAAGCAGAAAGTTGCGAAAGTATTTAGAGTTGGTCAGGAAGAACTTACAGCAGTACTTCAGGAAGGAATTAATAATGGTGAATTTTCCAAAGACCTGGATCCTGCCGTCTTCGCTTTCAAAATGGTTGCTGCAATTGAGGGGGCGGTTGTAATGTGCAGGGTTATGGATACAACTAAGCCCATGCATGGACTCATTAAAAGTCTGAAATCTGAATTAGAACAGTACTCAAGATAATTTTTTTACTATAAAATAAACCAAAAAGTATATTATAAAATAAACTAAAAAGTATAAAATAATATAAATATGAAAACAACAGGAAATACAGTATTCATTAGCGGTGGAAGTGCCGGAATAGGATTAGCTATCGCAAAAAAATTAAGCGCCACTGGTAATAACGTAATTATCAATGGCCGTAGTGAAGAGCGTTTGCAAAATGCATTAAAACAATTGGATAATGCGGTGGCCATACAGGGTGACTTGTCTTTAGAAACCGATAGAATCCGTATTGCAACAGAACTAAAGGAGAAATATCCCGATGTAAACATCATTATTAACAATGCAGGTGCAGCCTTTAGCTATCTTCTGAATGAAACTCTAAATGCGCACGAAAAGGCTGCTGTGGAGATGAACACGAACTATATTAGCGTCATCCATTTTACAGAGCTCATGCTGCCGCAACTGGTGCAAAAAACAGAGGCTGCTGTTGTGAATATTTCGTCAATTGCAGTTTTTGGAAGTCATAAATTATTACCTACTTATGGTGCAACCAAAGCCGCATTGCACAGTTACACCGTTGCCTTAAGGTATACCTATGAAGAGCAGAAAAATGTTCAGATTTATGAAGTATACCCTCCACTTGTAAATACTGAGTTTTCTGCGGGAATAGGTGGAGCAAATGGTATTCCACCAGCAGAGGTTGCTGATGAGTTCTTTCTGGCGCTGGGGAAAGATCAGTTTGATATTCCTGTTGGTGATACAAAGCAATTTTTTAAACAGGCTTAATTATAAAAAATGAAAGCATTTATCATTAACAGATATAGTAGAAATGGAGGTCTTGAACTGGCTGATATGCCTGTACCGGAAGCAAAAGACGAGGATGTTCTTGTGGAGGTACATGCAGCTGGTTTAAATCTTTTGGATTCTAAAATAAAGACCGGTGAATTTAAACTGATTTTGCCCTATAAGCTTCCATTAATTCTGGGGCACGATGTTGCGGGTATAATTACCAGGGTTGGGAAAAATGTAAAGAAATTCAAAGTCGGAGACAAAGTCTATGCCAGAGCTGCTGATCATCGCGTTGGTACATTTGCTGAATTCATTGCGATAGATGAAAAAGACGTAGCATTTAAGCCTGAGAACCTTTCTATGGAAGAAGCGGCTTCTATTCCTCTTGTGGCCCTCACAGCCTGGCAGGCTTTGGTAGAAAGGGCACAGGTTGTAAATGGGCAAAAAGTGTTTATTCAAGCTGGTTCCGGAGGGGTGGGAACTGTTGCTATACAGCTTGCTAAACATTTAGGAGCCAGTGTTGCTACTACAGCAAGTGCTAAAAGTTTTAATTTGCTTGAAGGATTAGGTGCCGATGTGATTGTGGATTACAAGAACGAAGATTTTGAAAAGCACTTAAGTAATTACGATGTGGTACTGAACAGTCAGGATAAAAAGACTCTTGAAAAATCATTACGAATATTGAAACCGGGTGGAAAACTGATCTCTATTTCCGGTCCACCAACGCCTGATTTCGCCAGAGAAGTAGGTGCTTCCTGGTTTGTGAAGCTTATATTGTCCTTGGTAAGTGCTCATGTTCGGCGATTGGCCAGGAAACGGAACGTTGATTACTCCTTTTTATTCATGCGCGCGCAAGGCGAGCAATTAGGTAAAATCACCAAGCTCATAGAAGAAGGAACAATCAGACCAGTGGTGGACAAAGTTTTTCCTTTTGAAAAAACTAATGAGGCATTATCCTATATAGAAAGTGGACGTGCAAAAGGAAAAATAGTGGTCAAATTAAGATGAATTGTTGGAATTAACGTAATGATTTACAACTATACTGGGATTTACCGGTTAAAAACATGCATTCACCGGACTTTTGCTAAAAATTCTTGTTTGCAATACAAACTATATTTATATTTGAATATCAAATGATTGAATTTATGGATATGATTGAAAACGAAATGAATCCTTTACAGAGCCTGAAATTAATTTCGGATGTCATTTTACGGACTAAAGACCAGTTAAGAAACTATAGTACCCTTTATTTAATATGGGGCTGGATCATAGCCGTGGCGAGTTTATCATTCTTTGCATTGCACACCTATACCTCCACCAGCCTGTTCTTTTTGCCTTTCCCAGTCCTTGTACTAATAGGTATAGCACTTACTTTTCGCTACTACCGCTCAGTAAGTGAGGCATCGGAAACCTACCTTGCAAGCTATTTAAAGAAATTATGGCTTGTATTAGGTATCTGCTTTGTATTGACAGTGTTTATTAGTCTTTCACAAAAAATACAACCATTTACCTATACCCTACTACTCGGAGGAATTGGCACACTTGTTTCCGGTTTGAACCTGCGTTTTAAACCATTGATTACCGGAGGTGTATTATTTTTTATTTTTGCCGTAATTAGCATTTTAATTCCAGAACAATATCGTTCCCTATTGCATGGTTTTGCTGTGATACTGGGATATATTGTTCCGGGATACCTACTTAGATACACTAAAGCCTAATTGAAGTTAAATGTATAACGACCTTGACCCTGTTTTAAATACTCCCGTAAGATTAGCAATTGTTTCCGTATTGATAAAAATGAAACAGGCAGACTTTGCTTATTTAATGGAAATGACCAAAACTACGCAGGGAAATTTGAGTCACCAGATAAAGAAATTACATGAAGCAGAGTATGTTGAAGTAGTAAAAACTTTTAAAGGCAATTATCCCCATACCATTTGTAAGTTAACCGAAAAAGGTAAAAATGCATTTGAAAAATATGTAGAAGACATCAAAAAATATTTACACATATGATCGGAAATTCCATGTATAAACCTGCACCTAATTCACTTGAAACGTCTTTTTTTCAAGGAAAATATGCTCGTCTATTTTTTTGTTCTTTTTGGTTTGCATTGCAAACTACATTAATGAAAAGAATCAAACAGAGCCTACTAACAGCAATGATTATTTGTACATCAATGAAGGCTTATAATCAAACCATTATCAGAGGAAGCATTACTGATGAACACCATTTGCCCGTTTCTTATGCCAATGTTTCCATAAGCGGTACCACGGAGGGCAACAGTGCAGATAGTTCAGGCCATTTCAAACTCATCACAATGACTAAGGGTAAACAGCTGCTGAAAGTTTCCGCATTGGGCTTTGAAACCTTACAATACCCCCTAAACATGGATACTGTTTCCAGTATCATTTATATAAAATTAAAACATAGCTCAGGTCTGTTACTGGCTGAAGTAGAAATAACTACGGGTAGTATCGATGCCAGCAATGACAAAGTACTCACCCACATCAAACCCGTTGATCTTTTATCGAATGCAAGCTCGCAGGGTGATATTATAGGTGCGGTACAGAACCTACCGGGTGTACAACGAAATGGTGGAGATCAAACCGGATTGTTTGTAAGAGGTGGAGATGCCAGTGAAACCATGGTTTTAATAGATGGTATTACAGTACAAAATCCCTTTTTCAGCAATGTACCAGGAGTCAGTCAACGGAGCAGATTCAATCCCTTTCAATTAAAAGGTACTTCATTCAGTACTGGAGGTTATTCTGCAAGATATGGGCAGGCACTTTCTTCAATATTAGATTTACAAACGACAGACTTACCAGAAAAGACAATGCTTTCTGCCGGGGCCAATCTCGGTGGTCTTATGCTAAGCGGAACTCAACGCATAAAAGACAATGCACTTGAATTTTATGGCAATTATACCAATTATGGCCCATACTACTCCCTATCAAATACCAATTATGATTTCTATTGTGCCCCCCGATCTGCCGGGGCTTCTTCCAGATGGATATCTAAAACTGATAAGGGATTATTTAAAATCAACCTCGGTTATAACAGCAGCAGCAGCGGTACAACAGTTCCAAACCCAGATGATGTGGGCTCATTACTACGCTTCGATCTGCAGAACAAAAATGCACTCCTTAATGCATCTTATGATTATTGGCCAAGCCATCAACTCAGGTTATTTATTGCAACTGCATTTAGTAAAAACAGTGACGATATAAAATGGAGCGATACCACTTTTACCCGCGATGATAACCGTGATCAGTTACGTGCGGAACTCAGCTGGCAAGCGGCAAACAAGTTTAAAGTAACCACAGGAACGGAATTAGCCTATTATTCTTATGCACAACAATTCGATGTACATCAGGGAAAATTTAGTGAAACTCTGGCAGCGGCTTATCTGGAGGCAGAATACAAACCTTTGCGGTGGCTTGCTTTCAAACCCGGCCTAAGAACCGAATACAGCAGATTGTCGGGAAAGGCAGATGTTGCGCCCAGGCTTTCTTTGGCGGCAAAAATAAGTGTTCACAGCCAATTAGGAGCAGCAAGCGGTATATTTTACCAGTCCCCCCCAACTTTGTACTTGTTGCAAGGCTACAGGCCTTCACAACAAAAGGCAGTTCACTATCTTGTCAATTATGAATGGATAGAGCGTAACCGATCCCTTCGCATAGAAGCCTTTTATAAAGATTATAGCAAGCTGGTTAGGGAAATTGGAACCAAGTATAGTCCTAATCCTTACCGCTTTGATCTTGGAATGATAAATAATTCCGGATATGGCTATGCCAGAGGCATAGATTTTTTTTGGCGGGATAAGTCTTCTGTAAAAAATTTCGATTATTGGATCACCTACAGCTTTATTGATACTAAAAGGTACTATCAAAACTATCCTTCATCCGCTACTCCTGATTTTGTTTCCAAACACAACCTCAATCTTGTTACCAAATATTATCCGGAAAGGTTACATACTGTTTTCTCTCTAGGCTACAATTATGCCAGCGGAAGATCTTATTATAATCCATTATCTACCTCATTTTTAAAAGAGAAATCTCCTGCATATCACAATCTGTCTTTTAAAGCAAGTTATCTGACAAATATTAGAAAGATGTTTGCTGCATGGTATATCAATATTGACAACCTCAGCAATTACAAAAATGTATTGGGCTACCGCTATTCGACAGATGGGCGTTTCAAAAACCCAGTGCTTCCTCCGCAATACAGAGCCATTTTTTTCGGTGTATACCTGTCAATTTCAGAATTTAAAAAAGATGAACTATAAAATAAACAACAGAAAATGAAAACAATCATCAACACTGCACTTGGAGTTATGCTTTTCTCCCTTTCCGCAGTTTCACTAAAAGCACAAAACATTGAAACCTCACTGAATGCAGGTTATAAAGATCTGCAGTCAGTTACAAGTATTCCAGCTTTGGCTGAGGCCAACAATAAGTTCAATAGGATTGCATCTAAGTGGCCAAAAGAATGGGCAGCCAACTACTATGCTGCTTATTCCAATGCTTACATGGCCATAAAAGAACCGGATATGAAGCGAAAAGACCAGTTATTAGATCAGGCCGAGAATTATCTGAATATCATGAATGCCATTGATGCTTCCAATGACGAAAGCCTGGTGTTGACGGCTTATGTTGCTTTTTCCAGATTCTTAGTTGATCCAGCAAATCGCTGGAAAAAATACCTGGATATTATGAATACAAATCTTGAAAAAGCCAAAAAAGTAAATCCAAATAATCCCCGTATTTATTATCTGCAGGGAATCCCAATATTTAACAAACCTGTATTGTATGGAGGAGGTAAGAAAAAGGCTAAACCTTATTTTGAAAAGGCCAAATTACTCTTTGATAAAAAACGAGAGTCTTTGTCTGCCCTGCACCCGTACTGGGGAGAGCAGGAAAACCAGGATTATATGTTAAAATGTGACAACTAAAGCCATCCATTCCGTGATTTAAAATTATATTAAAATGAATATTACAGCAGATCAAACCGTTCACTCAGGGCAAAAATACCGGGGGCCACATCCGGGCATTACAGCCCTTGTATATGTCATTCTATTTATGGCGAGTATTATACTTGTGCCTTTATTGTCCAATGGATCAGCATTCCCCTCGCCATTTGCCGATATTGAAAAAATCCAGCAATTGATACATGACTTCCCATGGGCGCTAAAAATTAATGCTTTTCTGCAATTTGGGGCTGCAATCCCATTGGGTTTATTTACAGCCGCTGTTGTCACAAAAATAAAAACGATGGGTGTAAATGCAGCTGGTCTGAATATCGCATTATTCGGTGGAATAACAGCTTCCGTATGGGTCAGCATTTCCAGTCTTTTCACTTGGGTATTATGTCAACCAGGAATTGCAGATCAACCCGGCACTATACACCTACTTAGGCTATTGAGTTTTGCAACGGGTGGAATAGCACATTTGTTGCCCTTAGGTTTATTAATGGCAGGAATTTCTGTTCCATGTTTATTGTTGAAATACTGTCCGGCATGGATAGCCTGGTTAGGTATAGTGCTTGCCGTATTCGCAGAACTCTCTTTTTTCGGATTGGTATTTCAGCAGGCATTTATATTGCTGCCTATCGTCCGTTTCATTTCTTATATATGGATGATCGCTATTGGTTTTGCCCTTATGAAAACTACAGTTACCAGTGTAAAGTAAGTGTAGTTTTTGGTAACTAACACCGAAGGAGGTAGCAAAAGAGCAAAAAAAACTAAAAAAAATGCCCAGGAAAGTTTTCCTGGGCATGAGTGTTGGGTTTGTTATATAGTATTATACGTTGCCTTCATCTCAACCTTTCATTGTTTAACCACCACTGCTGCTTACTTTTGGGTTGATGCTGATGTGTTAATTTTAAGGTCACTTTTCTTTATTGATAATTGGGATTTTAACATTGAGATTTTCTCTTATTAAGATGACAGAATTTAGTTTTCCATCCTTGAAATCGAATTTTAACAGGTTTGGATAGTCTATAACTTTAAATAATCCATTTTTCAAATACAATAACTCATTATCATTTTTTCCTTTAAAATGCTCCAATAAAGGGGATTCAACATACAGACAGTTATTCTTTTCTACTATTTTGGTATCAACTCCCTGTCCGTAAAGAAAATCGTCATAAGTTCCGATGAGTTTCTCTTTTAGACTTGATGGCATTTCCTGAACTCCTTCATCCGTTGTTTTACCGTTCCAATCCATTAATGTCAGAATCTTTCTTTGGACTTGAGTCATCACTGGAATGCGATTCGGTTTTTCGCCATTAGCAAGAAATACGAAGCCGTTCCCCTCTGTCATCGTTGCAAAAACACTCCCGCCAACCCCGGTATTTGAACCATTACACGAAAACCAATCGTAGTTGTTATATCCAAAAGATTTCTGCCAGCCATAGCCCCAGCCACCAACAGCATTTTTTAAAACAGTTGCTTCAGTTACCTTTTTTGCAACATGATGGGAAATCACTTTGTTATTTTTATTGCGTAGGGCATTTTGTATCTCCATAGAAAGTTTAGCTAAATCTGTCGGAGTAGACCATAATCCTGACGGGCCAACTTGTGGTGTGATTGGCAAACCCGTTTTGATCACTTTTCCATCTTTATCATGAACAAGAGCAACATTTGATAGAAATCCCTTTTCATCAGGCTGTATCATTGTTGTGTTTTCCAGGCCCAGAGGCAAAAAAATGTAGTCACGTGCAAGTTCTGCAATGGGTTTATTGAAAGTATCTTCCAATGCCATTTGGATAATCACATACCCGCCACCGCTGTATCGCCAATCACTTCCCGGGCTGAAAAGAAATTCAATTTCCTTATCATATCTCGGTATCTGCCCCAAAAGACTTTGTTTTATTGTCGGAATGACTTCTCCTTTATAATAGTCTTCAAATCCGTCCTGAGTTGTGCCAGCAGTATGATTAAGAAATTGCTTCCAGGTCGGACTGCTATTTTTAGTAAACTTGCTTTTTGGCAAGTGCCAGCGTTTTAAGTTGTTTTCTATTGGATCATCTAAGTTGATTAGTCTTTTCTCTTCAAGAATATGACAAAGAAGTGCCGTAATCGGTTTTGAAATCGATGCTGTAGAAAATGCAGTATTTTCATCTATCTTTTCTTCCGAATTCATTGATTTTACACCAACTTGTTTGGAATATACAATCTTGTAATTTTCAAAAACAACTACGCTAAATCCCGGGAGTTTATACATATTTAATTGCTGTTCAATATTCAAACTGTCCGTAAGAAATTCATAGTTTCTTTTTTTAGTGAATGTCTTATTTCTTGTTTGACAACTCGAAATTATTAAGACAAGAATTAATGGATAAAGAAGACTTTTCATTGTATCGTTTTTAATTAAAAATTATTTCGATACAAATGTGTAGAGGAAATTTATGCTGTGCGACCGAATAAAAGTAGTCGAACGCATTTGTCTAGAAAAATAAGTACGAATAATAAAAAACAAAAGTACGAGTAATTACAAATCACTATTCTTAAGTAACTTACGATAAGAAGTTGGTGTAGTACCTGTATGTTTTTTAAAGGCTGTATTAAAAGAAGATTTAGAATTAAAGCCAACTTCGTAAAGGATTTCTAAAATAGTTACCTTATTTTTTGTGTCATCTTTTAAAATATCCATAGCCTCATTTATACGATAGGTATTTACGAAATCATAAAAATGCTGATCTAATGTATGATTGATTAAAACTGATAGGTTACGAACGGGAATCCTAATTGCACCAGAAACATCTTGAATAGTTAAAGCAGGGTTAAGAAATGGTTTTTCGTCAACCATGTACTGCTGCAATTTAAATAACTCTTCGTTACTTCCTTCTTTCTCCATCGTTTGCCCGCCCTTTTTCTCTTCTAAAATGAGATCAGAAACAAGTTTTAATTTTGAGTCAATATTTCTAAATAAACCAGGGTTATTTAATGCCTTGTATAAATACCAGCAAGTAATAAACATCTGAAATATCAGGATTCCGATTTTTATCCATTCAGAGATGTGCGGATATTCAGAAAATTTGAAAATATTTTTCACAATAACAATTAAGTAGAGGATGGTGAGTACACTTGTAAACTGAAATAACCAATAGTAAGAATCAATATTGGTGCCTGCATAATTTTCCAGATATAGCTTTTTTGCCTTTCGCAACAGTATAAAAACAGCGGCAAAATAGACAACTATCTGAATATGAAAAAGAATATGATTGAACTGTAGTTCCACCATATTTTGGCGATTTAAGATGAAATCAATTTTAGAGGCAACATCTACTGTATAAAAACGGGGCAGTAAAATCAAATTGACAATTAAAAATGGCAACAGATGGATAATGTGCTTTAGTTTAAGCTTAAAATCTGAATAACAAACAGACAATACATACAGGTAAAAAACAGGAATTTGCAAGAATGCAATTGTATTTTTTAGCATGCCCAGATTTGAAGGACCATTAACCGATAAGTTAATCAGAGGATCACTGACGTCTATTGCAGTGATGATAAGAAAAATAGCAAAAAGAGTATTGCTTATTTTGTGCTTTGCTTTAAAAGTAAATAGAAAGAAGGCCAGAAATAGTGAGATGAACAGGGAAATTACAGTTACGAGAACCAGTAAATTAATTTTATCCATTCATTATTTTTTTAGGTTATTGTTTAGCTCAGGATCCTTTTTATCCATTTACTGATGCGGCGAATTTAGCTAATTTTTGCGATTATTATTTATGGAAATAGATCAGTATTACAGAGTGGAAAAAAATGTGAAATGAAATTATAAAAGTCTTTATTTTAGATTTTTTCTGAAGAAATCTTCCAGTTTATCAAATGGAATGACATCGATCTTATCGTATAAATCGACATGAACCGCGTTTGGAATGATAATCAGTTCCTTCGGTTCTGCAGCCATTTTGTATATGTCCTCGCTGAAATAACGGGAATGCGCATCTGCGCCTGCTATAATTAGAATTGGTCGCGGAGAGATCTCTTTAATATTCGATAACAATGGCATATTCATAAACGAAAGTGGATTGGTAACAAGCCAGGCACCATTTGAATTGACTGAACCTGGATGTCATATCATACATACTTGTGGTCGCAACCGCACAGCAAATTTGCTTTTGGATATATTCTATAATTTATCATGGGCTATTTTTTTAAGTATTTTTGCGGGAACGCCACCCACTATAACATTATCGGGTACATCTTTAGCAACCACTGCACCCGCTGCTACCACAGAATTTTCTCCAACCGTTACACCAGGCAGTATAGTTGCTCCGGCACCGATCCACGCATTTCGTTTGATAAGAATTCGTTTTGTAATCAATGCCCGCCTGTCCGTTGGTTCCAACGGGTGGTTCTCTGTAACAAGATTTACTCTTGGTCCGATCAGCACTTCATCTTCAATGGTTATGCCACCCATATCAAGGAATGAGCAGGCATGATTAATAAAAACGTTGCTACCGATTTTTGTGAACCTTCCAAAGTTGGTATAAAACGGAGCGAAGATGGTGGTACTGTCGTCTATATTTGCCCCCATGATCTGACCAAGTATATGACGAACAGAATTTACATCAACAGTTGAGTTGAGCCGCTTTGAGAGCTTTATCGTCCTGTTAACCACTTCATTTATTTTATAATACTCAGGATCGTTCAAACGAATGGCTTGACCTGTTCTCAATCGCTCAAAAATATCCTCTGTCCTATTTTCCATGGAGCAAAATTAAATAGAAAGCCCCGCAGCGACGTTACTGTGGGGCTCAATCTACTTTTCTGAGAAGCTCAATATTCTGGAAATTTTAGACTTCCGTTGGCGGAAATCCATATTGCTTTTTAAATGAAGTAGAAAAATGGGAAGGATTTTTGAAACCTACTTCAACATACACCTCCTGCACTTTCTTACCTTCTTCTTTTAATTTGACATACGCTGCTTCCAAACGTCTTTTGATCAGCCACTTTTGCGGACTAAGTTTACTGATCTTCTTAAAATCTCTTTTAAAAGTGGCCAGGCTACGTCCAGTATAGGCAGCAATCTGCTCCATTGAAAGCTCGTCCATATAATTTTGATTTAGAAATTCCAGAATGTCCATTTTCCAGGGCTCGGTAAAATCAAACAATATCGGAAAGAACACATCAGAGCTATTCAGCAGGGCATAGATTCCTTCCTGTAATTTCAGCTTTGCCACACCTTCGCTTGGCTTTACCCCTTCATCAAAATAGGGTGTCAAGGATTGGAACAGACTATTGATATCAGCCCTTGACCGAATCTTAAATACATTCTCTTCTGCAATATCAACCCGTTTAGGCATATCAACTTTGTTCATTCTGCTGTAGAAATCACGCAGTACAGCCCTGTTAAATGTCATGGAAATTCCCTTATAAAGTTCGTCGCCCTTGCTGTTCTTATACATTAACAACCTGTGGTTCCTTCTGATGAATGCACATTCTCCAGCGTGTACAGTAATTTTCTTATCTCCATCTTCAATGATCTGTTCACCACCATACAGATACAGAAGCACATGTTCCGGAGTAGCATGGATGCATTTTTCACTAAAGTCCGAAAAACAGGAAAGGAATATTCCCGAATAGTGAATAGTTCTTAATTTTTCAGATTGCTCCATAGTCATACTCAAATAAATGTCAAGATAGGCAAACCTAATCAAAACGGAGCTCAGAAACTTTACTGTGCAGCTCAATTTATTTTTCCCACAGGCTCGCTTACTACAGTAATCACCTCTTTTACCAAACTCTTTACCATGCTCCTCTCCATCAAGAAATGACTGCTCCTTCTTTTAGAATCTGTAAACACCTCCTTTAAGAAACTATAAATTCCAAAATTGCCTGGGAGTGTATTTTTGTTGTATCAAAAATGGGGATCTCAAAATCACTTTGGCTTATTAACATAGGTATTTCCGTACAACCTAAAATAATGCATTCGGCCCCACGTTTAGCCAGCTCGGTTGCAATAGAGATATAGTTATCCTTGGTTTGAGGATTGATAAAGCCAATTCCGAGTTCTTCTTTTAAAGTATATTGAATATAATCTCTGGTTTCTTGTTTTTCTGGTATCAAAACATCAAGACCATACTCTTCAAGTTTATTTCTATAAAAATCCATTTCCATTGTGAACGTTGTTCCCAATAAGCCAACCTTCTTTAAGCCCTGTTTTTTAACCGCTTTTGCAGTTTCTACAACAATATGAATGATTGGCAGTTTGGTTATAGCTTGTAGTTCATACCCAACTAATCCCACCTACTAATCCAATTTTCTTCATTAATATTTTGTTATTAATATGTAACAGTTATTCTAATTGCTGGTCTTGAACGAGAATATATTCTCCACGTAAATATCTAAAAAATACAGATACAACTTAGTATAAAGCAGCACCAATCTGTAGCACTTTACCAACAGGTAACGTTTTATCACAATATTACTGTAGATTGATAGAAAGCAGTATATCCACAAACCAAATAAATAACGCATTATGAAAAATCTTAACGTACTATTGTTCCTTTCTTTGACAATTCTATTATTCTCCTGCAAAAAAGACAAACCCTTATCTCATGCTCTGGCTGGGCAATGGGAGTTAACTACAGGAGTTAGCGGACTGGATGGAGTAAAGACTGAATATGCTCCAGGATTGGGAAATATTACAAAATTTACCGACACCGAATATGAAATAATGCGGGATGGCAAAACTATTAATAAAGGAACTTATTCTATCATTAGCTACAAGTCTTTGATAACAAAAAAAGAAGAAAAACAGATTGTATATGATGGAAAAGCTAATGACGTTATAAAGAATTACTTTACCATCAACGACAAAAAACTCATTATTTCAGTGGACGCATATGACGGGCCTTCAAGCATTTTTACTAAGATAAATTAATCATCAGACTCCTGTCACAATGCTCACAACTCAGAGCTTTTAAAGTATCAATATGGAATCCATAATTATAAAAAGATCAACTCAACCCCACAGAAGCCTTGTATGGTTATTTGTTACGTTGATACCAGTTGTCTTGTTTTCCTATGCAATGTTTAGAGCCCGTAGAAACAATGGTGGTATTGTATTTGGTGTTATTGCATTGTTTTTTCTACTTCCTGCTGTAGTTGACTTTATTGCAAATAAATTGATTCGGTTAAAAGCAGCAATCATAATATCAGAACAGGGGCTAATATTGTCCTCCAGTAAAGGTTTATATGACAGCTTTGCCTTTCTGCAAATATTTCAACGCCAACGCAAAAATGTAATTCAATGGCAGAATATTACAGGATTTAAATTATTGGTTCACTATAAATATCTTACTTCTTATCCAAACGAAGGTGAATCCGCAGCTTCAACAACCTATTCTGTAGCCCAACATCAACTCTGTGTTGAAAACAAAACCGGAATTGAAGATGTTATTTTTTCTATCCACAATTTAGACAGAACTCCTGATGAAATTCTAATGCTTTGTAATAAGTTTTTAGAAAAACACAGAAATGAGGTGTGAGATCGCATCAGTTAAAACGTGTAAATACAAATGGCAATACGAGTTATTGTCAATGAAGTTTTTTCATTATCTTGATGATGGAAAGCTTAAAAAATTGTAAAAACATCTATTAAACACCTAAACTATGAGCAGAAAAACAACAGTATTTTCAGCAATAGCATTAAATCTATTTGTGTTGCTCTTATCAGCATGCAATAGCAAGTCAGTAAAAATTGTGGAAGCTTTGGGGTCTGGATATGAATATGAAGGCAAAAAAGTAGAACTGGTAGGAGAATTTAATGCACCATACTTTACTTTTATGTCCGGCAGATCAACAGTAATCCCTATGGCTTTTGTAGTAAAATCGCATGCGATGAGTAGCGAAAAACATAGTATATCTGATGTAATATTGAATCTTGGAACGGGTAAAAATACGGTATTGTTAGATATGGCACCAGACCAAAAACAATACACGCTAAAGAACTTTTTTGTATTTGATAACAACGGGGTAAAATACAATCTGGATGAACATCCAGAATTTAAAATAACGGGTACTGTTAACTACAGTGAGCTGAAAAAGCCCGAAGGAGAACGGGACAACAAGAATTTTTCGTTTAAGCTTACTGATGTTGCTATTGAAAAAGATTAAGAAAAAAAGAGATTAATATGAACATTAAATTAGGAGGAGACCCATCGCTATTTGGCTGGTTTATTATAGCGATAGCTGTTATTATGACCATAGGTATTTATATAGCTTATAGAAAACGCCAGGTTATTAAATGGAAATATCTATTAGCAGTAATTATTATGCTGGTGGTTGGTATAAAATGGATAATAGAAAATTAGTTTTGTAGAAAATCAATAATTAGCTATTTCTTAAGTACATGAACCATAAATTTTCGGACAGCAATCACATTGGATTGGTCTCTACTTTTTCTGACCTTGTAAACACCTCTTTTCTAGGCACTGTAAATGCGATTTGTTGGCACAGAAATTTGGCTGGAGATTTTAAGGAAATTGTGTCTAAACTTCAATTGGAGCAAAATATCACAGAAGTGACACCAGAGACTCTTTTAGCGCTCAAGCTATCCGAAAAGGGACATATTGCCAGGGAAGTTATTTTAAGTGATTTGCACTTGCTGGCTGATTTTGGGGCCTCTCCTTCGCTCAATCTGATCAAAAGTTACCAGCGGGACGAGGAGCTGGATTTCATTTCAACAGACGTATATTCTTACCATGTGGACCGGTCCCCTATCGCGGCGGATACTTTTTTATGTACTTATTATGGTGCTGCAAGCGATATCCTGCCCAATGATCAGGTTGAACAGAAAATTTTAATTCCACAAATCCGGGAAAAGCTTAAGGAACTACATGAGGGTCCAGAAGCGGAGTTTGAAACCTTTTTGAGCGAACATTATTTTGATTTACATTATCAGCCTAAACCTTATGCTAAGACCATAAATCTAGGATTAGGCCATCTTTGGAGATTAGCTGTAGATCATCCTGGGCAAAAAGTATTACCCTGTGTTCACAGAGCACCAGTAGAAAATGATGGTGAGTATAGACTGCTTTTGATCTGTTAAATATATTTCCTGATTAAAGCTGCTAAAGAAAGAAATGATCGACCTTATATTTGGCTTATTACTGGCCATTAATCAGGCTATTCAATTTATAAGTATGCTGAATTACTTAATTTCATCGAATGTAATATCAATAAGCATTTTTTCAGCATATTTTCTTGAAGTATAGAGTTTGTCTACCAAGATAAAAAACATAAACAAGGCTAAAAATAAGATATTATGACTAATGAAAATCCCGCCAATTAAAAACAAAAGAATTATAATTATTTCTGTTAAGAGGGAAACAAAATAGATTAATTTCAATGAGAAATTAATTTCCGATCTAGTTATTTCCAATTTACCTCTCTTTATTTTTTTATAGGATTCTGAACGGGATACAATTTCCCAGTCATTGCCCCCAAATCTAAAAGCGATGACGTTATCCAAAACTTCAATTTCTAAATAATTTGAGCTTTTAAAGACGTCGATCGCTCTTTCGCGTACTGCTTCAAATTCTGAATTCACTGTCTTTTGTAATTGAAATTTCATATTATTCGGGTGTAATTATCCCTAAATTGATTAGATTTCGGGCTATCTTGTAAAACAAAAATGCCACCTAATTTATTCTATTTCTCATTTCCAACCATAAAAAGTCATTATTAAGCTTAAATATTTATAAACGCACATGATTTCGAAGATCGGCAATAACCAATACCCCCAGCAATAGACAAATGGAAATGATTAAATATAATTTCACCCCTAAAGTCCAATTCTTGTACCGACTTGAATGCAAATCAAACTCGTCAAAAACGTCCCTATAACGATTCCCATTATATAATAGGAAATAATTTACCCCACCCGCAAATAAAAACAACAATAGTGCATTTTCTTTATTCATGAATCGCCTGAGACTGCCCCACTCAAATCCAATTATTGCTATTATCGAAATCACGTTTAAGCACATTAAGCTACTAGTAACAAGAAAAGAGTAAAATCCGGGAATATTGTCTCTTTTTTTATAAAATCTATAAATCCGAAAATTTAAATAATAATACCAATTCATATTTATTCCAAAATAGTTGCCAGTTAAACTTATCTTCTGTAAAGATTGCTCAACTAAGTGTCTTACTATACTCCACTTTCCTAATAAATAAAAACAAGGTAGAAATTTTTGCTGTGATTCTAATTGAAGTATCCGTCTCCCTTTTATTTAATTGAACATAAATATATACCGATTGCATCAGATAACCACTATGCATAAATGGACGAAAAGGAAACCCCTTCCATTTAAAATCACCCGTTTTAAAAAGCCCAACAAATCTAGTTCCCTCTATTTTATATCCAATTTTCGAAAAATAGGGCTTAATGATCTTTCTAATGGCCCTGCCAGCTATCCATTTATATATTAAATAATTACCTATGAATAGTATTAATAATAATCCAATTATAACCGTAATAGCTAAAACTATCTCCATATTCCACCTGTATTTTCCTGAAATTAATTTGGCTAATAATGGCATATATTCCCACTAAAACAAAAAATAATTATAATTATTCGTTCTTTTTTTAAAATAAAGAACAGGAAAATTCTTAGGAATAATCATTACATAAGATTTAAACCGATCCTTATTAGACTCTATTAATGCACATCTAATTGGTTACTTTTTTATGGAATAAGTATTAAGGTTTATGATAGCCATTATAATAATAGTTTTCCTGAGTCCGTATATAATCATGCCATGGCTCATGTCTTTTCTTTTCAAAAAAAGTAAGATTCAACCAGCTTTCCTCACCTATGTATTTACTACAATTCTTACTATAGCTTACACCATATTCCTGCAGGTATTACCAATGATGCATACCACAAAAGAAGGCGATTACAATTGTGTTCCACCTATTATAATCATCATTTTACCACTCCTTCCAATTAGCTTATTTATGCAGTTTCTCTTTAACAAAAGAGAGTGATCCCTGGCTTCTTTTCATA
The DNA here is from genome assembly GCF_032678445.1 of Pedobacter nutrimenti. GTDB lineage: Bacteria > Bacteroidota > Bacteroidia > Sphingobacteriales > Sphingobacteriaceae > Pedobacter > Pedobacter nutrimenti_A. Next base: position 285,573 of record NZ_JAVTSQ010000011.1, on the reverse strand, counting down.
ATATCGCAACAAATCATTAGAAGGTCGACCAACAGCCCTTTCGAGAATGTTGTTTGTTCCTCTTCTCCACGATTCAATATAATCTGCAAGAAAGAAAATCATAGTTATTTCTTTGCTTAAAAAAGCTATTTTCGACCAGTCGTTTTGTACAGATTATGGAAAAAATGAAACCAGTACTTCCCTTTTACACCGAGATCAATGATTTTCTGGCCTCGATTCCCTGGCCTTGCAGAACAGACAACCCTGATTTTTACTGTCTGAGGTTAAAGCCGCTGGATGAACCGCAGATCTCGGTATATCGGCCACCGTTCAAGCGTGCCTTTTATTTTTTTGCACTGCTGTTCAATTCGGGAAAGGTGAATGTCAGTTATGGTGAAGAGATCGTAGAAGATCCGGATTCCTATCTGGTGTTCCATTCGCCCAACCTGGTCTATAGTTTCTCGCACAGTAATGAGCTGGAGGGCTATATTATCTATTTTAAACCTGAGGCCTTTTCTTTCTTCAGGCCCGGGTTCCACCAGCAATTTACGCTGTTTGACCGGCTCCGCACCAATCTGTTCAGATTCGATCATGCAACCTTTATTCAATTGGTTCCGCATTTTGAAGCTGTTTTTTCTGCTTATGAACAGTCCGGCAAAGATGCTCATCTGGAAGCACGGCTGAAGCTGCTGGGGCTGCTTTGCCATCTGGAGGGATTTACCCTGGAAAGCAACCAAAATACGCTACCCGCTGGTAGGCAGCAGCTATTGATGCGGGATTTTATCCAGCTGATCGAAAGCAACTATATCCATAAGCGCAGTGTCAAGGAGTACGCAGACCTGCTTTCAGTTACAGCCAATTACCTTTCTCAGTCTGTTAAACAGGCTTCAGGGCGTAATGCTTTGAGTTTTATTACAGAACGGGTCGTTAATGAGGCTAGATTACTTGTCCGTTATACCGATATGGAGATCTCTGTGATCGCTTACCAGCTGGATTTTTCTGACCCGACAAATTTTGGAAAGTTCTTTAAAAAACATGTGGGGGTTTCCCCTTCTGCGTTCCGCAAACAGCACAAGTAATTAAATTGACCTGTAAATCCAAGAATTTAACCGATCTTTTTTGTCCAAATCTGCTTTTATTTGCATGACCAATTTAATTTTATGTCAAGGAAAGATAACACGAAGTACGATCCAGCTATAGATACCTACATTGCTAAGGCAGAAGATTTTGCCAAGCCCATCCTTGAACATTGGCGTAGCCTCGTCCATCAAAATTGCCCAGATGTGGAAGAGGCTATAAAATGGGGTATTCCACATTTTGATTATAAGGGAGACCACATGTCCGTAATGGCGGCACATAAGGCCCACTGCTCTTTTACCTTCTTAAAAGGCCAGCTCATGACCGATCCGCGATTAAAAGCAGCCAAAGACCTCAAACCTGTTCATCGGCTGATGGGCAAAATTACGCAGTTTAGCGACCTGCTCCCTGATCAGGAATTTATTGCCATGATTAAAGAAGCGGTACAGCTGAATGAAAAGGGTGTAAAGGTCCAAAGGGAAAAGCCTATAGAAGAAAAGCCGAAGGTATTAGAAACGCCTGACTATTTTCAGGAGGAGCTGGAAGGGAATCCAAAGGCAAAAGAGGTTTTCGAAAGTAAGTCAAATTCTTTCCGCAAGGAATACATCATCTGGATCAGCGATGCCAAAACCGATCAGACCCGGCAAAAAAGGATAGCCGAGGCGCTGGAATGGATTTCAGAAGGCAAGGGCCGGTTTTGGAAGCACCAGAAATAACTCTGGCCAGGTCGCTTGACTTTGAAAGCCATTGCAGTTTAATGAATCATTTTTTGTTATTTTAGCTATAAAAAAATTCATTAACCCATTAGCATTTGATAAACCAAGAAACCTACATATCAGATTTAAAATCAAAATTTAACAGCTACTTCCCAATTTCGGATAAGTCATGGTCACTTATTGAAGAAAACATCAAATTCCAAACGGTTAAAAAAGATGAAATCATACTTAAGGAAGGTCAAATCTCCCGTAAAACTTACTTTGTCTGCAAAGGTGCAGTAAGAGCCTTTTGCACAGATATTAACGGCAACAGTTATAATAAAAATCTTTTCCTGGAAGGAAATTTCGCTGGTTCAAAGGTATCAGCCATTCAAAAAACACCTTCAACATTTACCCTTGAAGCATTGGAAGATTCAGTATTGATCAGCATTAATTACAATAAATACCAGGAGCTCATTTTCAGTAATGACGACCTTAAAAACTTTTACATTGCCTACCTTGAACGCAACTGGATCATTGAAAAAGAAAAAAGAGAAGTATCCATAGTTTTAGAGAACGCAACCATCCGTTATTTAAAATTTATTGAACAATATCCCAACGTGGATAAAAGAATCCCTTTGCAGCACATTGCCTCGCATTTGGGCATTACACCCACTCAGTTGAGCAGGATCAGAAAAGATTTAAAAAAAGAGCAAAGTCAACATATGTAAAGAGCATTGTAAATTCTCCAATTTACCTTTGCATCATGAATAAACTTTTGCTTTCTTGTTTAGCGTTTATCGGCGGTGCATTCTTGGCCGTCCAGGCAAGCTTAAACGCTAATTTGGGTGTTATATTGAAAAAACCGATTTTAGCATCGCTCGCACAAAATGCCAGCGGTATGGTATTTGCCCTCGTTATTGCTACATTGAGCTTTAAAACGCAGCCCAGTTTAACAACGGTTAAACAGGTTCCGGCCTATCTGTGGTTTACCGGAGGACTTTTTAGTGTTCTGGGTATAAGCTTATACTACTTTACTATCCCCAAATTAGGCTTCTCTACAATGATTTCCTTAGGCTTATCCGGTCAATTAATTTTCGCAGTAGCAGCAAGTCATTTTGGTTGGTTAAATATGCAAATAGAACCTCTAACCACAAAGAAGCTATTAGGTATTGTTTGTTTGCTGGCAGGTATACTACTTATTAAAATAAAATGAAAGAAAATTACAATATCATACAGGCCAATCTCACCAACCTGACTTCGATCTGGAAGCAAGCAGCAGAATTATTTGATTCATACTATATGTCAGATGATTTTAATTACTGCTATATAGAAAATTCAGACTGGCCTAATAAGCTATGGTTTAACGGAGACATCACCGAAAGCATCATCAACGAGGTCAAGGAAAAGCTATTTTCAACACCATCCCCCCTAACAGTCTCTTGCTGGAATATTTATGACAGTACTTCTTATAACCTATTAAAGGAAGCCGGATTTAAAGAAAAATCAGTACAGATAGGGATGTCGCTTAAATTAAAAGACTGGCCAAAAAAACAGCTTCGGTTAAATTTTAACAAGGTGGTTAATGCAGATCAGGCTGAATTATGGACAGAGGTATACACTAAAGCATTTGGATATAGAATAAGCGAAGAGATTGTTAAAAAATCATGGGGTAACATAGAATTTTATTTAACCACCTATGAGGAGGAACCAGTTGGAACAGCAATAGTTTATCAAACTGGCAATATTGTTGGCATTCATGGCATTGGGATAATCCCTGATCAAAGAAGGCAAGGTTTTGCAGAAGAAATTATGGAGTTCGTACTTAACCGTGCAACCATATTGGGTGCATCCCATGTTACCTTGCAAGCTTCAGTAATGGGAAAGGGACTGTACAGTAAACTCGGTTTTAAAGAAGATTTTGTTCTTAAAAACTATGTTCTGGATCAGAATATTTAGCACGTCAAACCACAAAAAGTAAGAAAATCTGCTCCGCTGTTTTGTGAAAAACAGTAAAAATTTACAACTGTTAAAACCCGACATTCAGTATAACATGAAAGAAATTAAGAAAGAAGACATCAAACAAGGAGTTTTTGACCTTTATGATGATTATGTGCACAGCCGTTTAAACAGAGCAGAATTTGAGCAAAAGCTTGCGGCATACGCCGTAAACGGCTTAACCGTTTCTGCCCTGTTGAGCTTCATTATGCCCAATTACAATAGTACAGTACAGGTAAAACAAAACGATCCACGGCTGAATTCTGAGCACATCAACTATAATTCTCCCAAAGGCGGCGGGAACATAAACGCATTATTGTCAATGCCAGCTGTTATAAATAATCAATTCAGCGGACTTGTTGTTGTGCATGAAAACCGGGGGCTTAACCCACATATCGAAGATGTGGCAAGAAGGGCTGCATTGGCTGGTTTTATTACTATTGCGCCCGATGCCCTAACACCCCTTGGCGGTTATCCCGGTAATGACGATGCAGGCAGGCAGATGCATGATAAACGTGACCCTGGTGAAATGCTTGAAGTTTTTATTACGGCATATGAATATCTAAAAAATCATGAAAACTGCAATGGTAAAATTGGTGTTGTAGGCTTTTGTTTTGGAGGAACAATTGCAAATCTTATGGCTGTGCAAATTCCTGATTTATCAGCAGCAGTAGCTTTTTACGGTGGGCAGCCAGCTGTAGAAGATGTACCTAAAATTCAAGCATCCCTTATGCTGCATTACGCTGAATTAGATACCGCCTATAATGCAGGATGGCCAGCTTACGAAACCGCGTTAAAAGCAAGCGATAAAAAATACAAAGCCAATATATATCCTAAAACCAATCATGGTTTTCATAATGATACCACGCCTCGTTACGACAAAGTTTCAGCGGAGCTGGCATGGAAAAGAACAATTGATTTTTTTAAAATGGAATTAAAATAACCTTAAGTTTGCTATATACTGAGGAAAAATGAATTGGATCACCCGTGAAAGACCAAAAATAGACCGCATTGCTTGTCCCTGGCTAATCAAAAAGTTTATCGATAAGGATGCGCAGTTTTTCTATGTTCCCTTCGACCAGGTTATCGAAAAAGCAAACGAATTAAATGCTACACCTTTTGATGTTCCAGGTGTTGAACTTACACACCAAAAAGATCAATGTACTTTTGATGCACTAATTAAGAAATATAAGTTAAATGACCCCGCGCTGAATGCAATGGCACCAATTGTTAGAGGTGCGGATACTGACCAGCACCATTTGTCTAACCAATGTGCCGGGTTATGGGCAATTGCTGCTGGTATGGCTTACAACATTAAAGATGACGTAGAACTACTCCAGGCGGGAACAATTATTTATGATGCCTTATACACCTGGGCAAAGCATCTACAAAACATAAAACACACAGAAAGCCCTGTAGAACAGTTACTGGTTGATGTTTACCAAAAGTTTCTAAAAAAAGGAACTAAAGAAAAAATACCAACCTGGGCAATTGAATTAAAGACGATTATACAAGATCAAGTTGATACCAACCTCGCGTTAAGCCTAACAGGCATTTCACAGGAATTAAATGTAAATCCTGCCTATGTTTCAAGAGAGTTTTCTAAATATTTTGACAATCTATCATTCGGGGAATACATCCGAAAACTTAGGATAGATAAGGCAATCGCATTTATTGAAACCTCTGGTTATTCCTTTTCTGAAATCGCTTATCTGACCGGCTTTTCTGACCAGAGTCATTTTGCCCGTATTTTTAAAATCGAAACCGGTTTAACCCCGTCGGCATATAAAAAGAAACACTTAAAAAGGTAAAATACGTCCTAATAGTTAAAACCATTCTATTTTATCTTCCATAACGTCCGTAGCCTTGTGCTATGCAAACCACAATCTATAAAAACCGCTTCACTATCTTATTTATCGGCGGCCTCTTGATTTCATTTACTGGCTATACACAACAAATGCCTATACAAACTTTTCCAAAAATAGCAGGCTATGTTGGGATTGTCCATCCCATTGTTACTTTTAGTTCGGATGGAACCCATACGAATTTTAAAGACAGTTATGTTGTTGGAATGCCTATAGGTATCAACATCTGGAAAAATCCTAAAATTGGCTTTAGTACGGAGATTGTCCCTTTTATCAAAGCCAACAGTTCTGGAAGCAAAGTCAACAATGTACTTTTCCATCCAGGAGTTTTAGTTGCACTTGGCGATGGTTTTACTTTTGCAGGTCGGTTGGCTTTTGAAACCTCAGGAAGGTATGGTTTTACCCCGGTTTTCAATAAGATCGTTAAGAAAAACAAGGGAAGCAATTTCTTTGTAGCTGTTCCCCTTCCGGCTCGTTTTGGAAATAATGCAGCAAGTACTTATGGAATAGGTTTTCAGTTTGGTGTAGGCTTTTAAAATAAGCATAAATTTATGAAAGAGAAACCGATATATAAGCTGAGCGATATGACCTTGTATTTTTTAAAATTAGGGACATGGGGTTTTGGTGGCCCTGTAGCCTTAGTGGGTTATATGTACCGTGATCTTGTTGAAAACAAGAAATGGATCACGGAAGAGGAGTATAAAGAAGGTCTTGCCCTTGCACAGTTGGCACCTGGTCCATTAGCCGCCCAATTAGGTATCTACATAGGCTTTGTTCATTATAGCTTTTGGGGTGCTACTCTGGCTGGACTGGCTTTTGTTTTACCTTCATTTATTATGGTCGTATTGCTCGGTATGATTTATAAACTGTATAGCGGTTTACCTGGTATGCAGGCTGTATTTTACGGCGTAAGTGCTGCAGTAATTGGAATTATTGCGATCAGTGCTTATAAATTGACCCTAAAATCTGTGAGTAGCTTAAAGCTAGAAGCTGTAAAATCCAATTGGTTATTGTGGCTATTCTACCTGGCAGGTATTGGGGTAACGGTGATCACACAACAGGAAAGCATCTTATTGTTTGTTGCCTGTGGATTAATCTATATGATCGTTAAGGCGCCACCTAAATGGCTTAAAAGGCCATCGGTAATTCCTTCAGTGCTGTTAATGGGTACCGGCTTTTGGGAGTATAAGGGAAAAACAGCACAAGAAATCTGGTGGTTCTTTCTTAAAGCAGGCACTTTTGTATTTGGCAGCGGACTAGCCATTGTTCCTTTTCTTCATGGCGGGGTAGTCAATGAATTTGGCTGGCTCAACGAAAAACAGTTTGTAGATGCTGTCGCGGTGGCAATGGTTTCTCCTGGCCCTGTGGTCATCACTGTTGCTTTTATTGGTTATCTGGTGGCCGGTTTCCCTGGTGCCTGTATAGCTGCACTGGCTACCTTTCTTCCTTGTTATATCTTTACGGTTGCTTTTGCGCCGTCCTTTAAAAAGATAGCCAAAAACCAAAGCATCAAAGCTTTTGTTGATGGGATTACTGCTGTGGTTATTGGTGCATTAGTTGGCGCAGTCATTATTATTGCCATGCGTTCGATTATTGATATACCAACTGCATTGATCGCTATACTTTCCATGCTGACCCTGATTTATATTAAAAAGGCAAAAGAACCGCATTTGATCCTGATTTCGGCAGTGATTGGGTTGATCTTAAAATTATGGATATAAAGCGATCACGGTAGCTACCTTTTTATTTATTTTTATCTTGATGGCTGGTCTATTAATTTAAAGGGTGGCCCCTATCAAGAGCTTCTGAAATTACACTAGCTTTATACGTTCCAAACATTCGGTCCCAAATAGAGGTATAAAAACCGAAGTTTTTTTGTTCGTTTAAATGATGTTGATTATGAAATTTTGTAGTTCCTAAAAACAATTGTTCTGTCCATTTTGGAAAAAACTCCCGGTTTAGATGACCAATGGTTCCCCAAATCAAATTTATGAATAGATAAATGGTAATGGAAAAAACAGAAAACTCATGCAACATAAAAACAAAGATCATCATTAATCCGAATCCCAAAGTTTCAAACGGGTGCAACACAAAAAGGCTCAGGAAATTAGTACTGATATGTTCGTGATGTTTGCGGTGTAAAATTTTATAAATAAAAGGATGATGCGCCAGGTAATGGAAAATATACATCAACAGATCCATCACCAGGATAATGGCTGCAATTTCAATAAGAATTGTTAAAACAGTTTTAGATTCGTTTAATACAATCCATCCCGATTTCCAGGAATAAACACCAATCAACATCACAAGGCTATTGAGAAATAACGTCAGCAGACTTACATACAAATCAGATTTTAGAAAAGGATGATCAGTGCTTTGAATCTTTTTTTTCGGACAGGTTTTATCAATAAAAATGTAAAATCCAATCGAAAACAAATACAAAAATGTATTAGATATCAAGCTGAAAATAATCCATTCCAACCAAGATAGATTTTCGAAAAATGAAAGAAAATTCAAAACTCCTGTAATTCAAAATTAGACTATAAAGGTAGATAAATGAAAATTGTTTCCATATCACTTTTATATTCTTCGTTTTTGAGCATACATTTAGATTTAGTAAATTTGCGTTTAATTAAAAAGACACGCTACCTCTATTGCTTAAATAGAGGTAATATTAAAAAAATTACATGCTAAAATTTTCCTTTCAAAAATCACTTATTTTATCCGTTTTTCTACTTTTCTTCCTGAATTCCTTTTCACAAAACAAAGTAAACGTTGTTTTAATTGGCACGTATCACTTTAATAACCCTGGAAATGACGCTATCAAATCAATTAACAGAGACATCCTATCTAAAGAAAATCAACTTGGCTTAGAACAAATAACAGATTTAATTGTAAAAAAATACAGGCCCGACCAGATTTTTGTAGAAAGTAATTACAATAAAAAAAAGGAGCTTAATGATCAATACCAGCTCTATCTTGCCGGCAAATTTTCGTCATATACAGACACAATAAAGAATGCCCGCCTTAGAAAATTTTATACAGAAGGCGAAACTTATCAACTTGCTTTTCGTTTGGGAAAAAAATCAAACAATAAAGAGGTTTATCCCATTGATAGCTTAATTGAAATGCGATTTGATCTGTTACAAAAAATGGTAAAATCAAATCCAAAAGACAAGCAAATTTTTGAAGAGAAACTTTCAACATTAACCAAAAGGAGTAATGATTGTTTGGCACAAAAAGATTTGAAAGATGTTTTTAAAAGCCTAAATACAGACGCTGCACTAAATGAAAATAAAGGGACTTATATTTCGTTTTTTAACAGAATAGGGGTAAACGAAAACTACTTTGGGGCTAATTTGGTTTCGGATTGGTATAAAAGAAATTTAGTAATGTATGCGAACATCCAAAGTCAATTGGATCAAAACACTAAAAATATTGTTATTTTAGTGGGTACAGGGCATGCTGCTATGATGAAGGACTTTATAAAGAATGACGAAAGATTCAATTTAATTGAACTAAAAACCATTTTGTAAAACACAGAATTTTAGCGGATACCTTAAAATCTAATTTAAGACACAAAAAGAGCAGATAAACTAAGGTTATCTGCTCTTTTTGTATAACTAAAGTCTATCTTTCAACGTATTGATCACGTAAGCTTTTTATTTTATCGTGTGATTGTTTTAAGCTCACCTGCTGATCAGCAATGAGCGTATGCAGATGTGCGGACAGGCCTTCTGTTTCCAGAGCCGCTTTATAAGCTTTTTTAGCTGAATCTTCTCCAAACTCACAATTTTCAAGAACGGTATGACGGTCATGCCCTGTAAAAACAGCTTTCAGATCCATCCATGCACGGTAAATCTTACCTGAATTTGTAGTTCCTTTTTCTGGCTCCTCTCCCAGAACCTGCACTTCCTGAGTCAATTCAGATTTGTTTTGCTGACTTTGTCTGATCATTTCTGCGAATACAGATTTAAGATCATTATCCTCTGGTGATAATTCTTCAGATGCTTTCTGATAGCCGACAATCCTATCGTTGTTGATTTCGATCAGGTCATTCAGCACTTCGGTGTTTACTGTTTTGTTTTCCATTTTTATAAAGATTGATGTATAGATGGAACAAGACCTAAATGGAAAAGTTTTCTTTATTCCTAATTTTAAAAATTAACACCAAGTTGCTGAGTCTACAAAACTGCTTTAGAAAACCACCTTAAAGCGATCGCTATTACCACCCTGCCGTCATTCTGAACTCGTTTCAGAACCCCGCGCTAGAAAGATCAAGTTTGTATAATAAAAGTGATGACCATAGACTTAAAAATCGGGATATTTTTTACCTTCGTTGAATTAAACGCTTATATGAACAAATTTTTCCTCTCGATTTTTATCATCCTTACCTCAAATATTGCTTTCAGTCAAAGTAAATTTCTGAAATCAGGTAACATTGGAACAGTTGCAAAGACTCAACCAGCCAGCAAAAAACTTTACGGCCCAGTAGATTTTCGTGAATTGGGAGAGATGATTGGTGAAAAATTTATAGTAATGCCAAAGAGTAAATCAGTTCAAAGATACGGCTATCAGGACATTTACAGAGAGAATTCGAAAAGTTTAACTGATCACTTATCTTACAATGATGGCGTAGGACTGGTTTTAAGTTTGGCTCAAATTAAAGGCCGGAATGGTGTGTTCCAAGACTCTCTTGGGAACAAATATACCAGCACAGTCTCTAATGGTCAATTTAACGATCTCGCTCCAATGAGAGATTTGAAAGAAGCCGAAGAATTATTTCTGCATAAGTCATTATGGGTCAAAGATCATTCATTAAATACTTACGATGAACGCTCAGGTGAAACAGGTCAAATCCATAATGTTAGGTTGACAAGGGTCACTGTAGAAGAAATTGCAGTTGGAACGGAAGAGCAAGCACCGGTTCGATTCATTTTAAAAACTGCCAGTGGAAAGATAGGTTATCGAGATGTTAATATGAGTGGAAGTAACCTATCCTATAATTATCGTCAGTTTTATTCTTTTCACAACACCTTCTGGACGTACAACCCGAAAGCTAAATACAAGTTCCCCCCACAAATATGGAAATTAATTGCAAATCAGGAAGCAAAGATCGGAATGACAACTCAACAAGTCAAATTAAGTCTCGGAGAACCGGATGAGGTCAACTATTCTGAATACAGGTCAGGAACGCAAGAACAATGGATGTATGGTTCCGACAGCCATAGAAGTTATTATTACTTCCGAAATGGCCGTCTGACTGGCCAGAATTAAGTAGTAAATCCCAGATGCGTACTCACAGACACCAACTCTTTGTGTTTTAAAGAATTGAAACTGATGTAGCAGTGCACATCATCGTCAGCGAAACTTGCCGGTACCTGCAAAGTATATGTGCCAGCAGATCTTGGCACAACATTCATTGTATTATTTTTAGAAAAATAACACAATGAATGTCGTCTTCTAGTAAAGCAAAAAATCCATAAACTTCTAAGATGCAGTTTTTCCACGGGTATGTAGCTCATTCCATCTATTCAACCTGGGATTGTCAGGAGAAACTTCGGGGCAAGTATCTGTAGCCAGCAGCGCTTTTTTCGAGACAACACAGCCACAGGAAGCACACATACCACTGCTGCCATCAACCAATTTATAAAGCCCTTTATTTGATACCTCCGTCAATAAGCTACATCCGGCACACGCTTTCAATCTTTTATTATAAGTTTCTTCATCAACTTTCGCAAATCCGGATTTCCCCCATTTGAGCATCGATTTGGCGAATCCCAAAAGTATTTTCTCCGTTTTGAGGCTATCTCGCTTTGGTAGCACTTCAGCTGCCTGTTTTTCGGTGCGGGTATTGTTCGCGCTATTTAAATAGACCTCTAAAAACGGTGTCCCTATTGAGCTTAATAAATTATGAAAGTACGTCCTGTCATTTAACGCCTTTAAAAAAACAGCTTCGGTAACAGGTCGCATCAACCCCAGCAAGGCAGTCAGCTCCGCCTTATTTGAAAAAAAATAATCCTTCTTTTGCATTGCAGCGGCGCAGTCAGGAGCTGTATTTTGTTCAATCGCATACTCACGGTTAAAAGTAAACTGGCAAATCTGATCACCAAGTTGAAAGGTAACCAGATCTCCTGTTTTCAAGTTCTGATCAATTCCCGCAAAGTTAGCCTGCCTGATAATTTTCTCTCTGATATGGTTTGCAATGGGCATATCCATCAGATTTAAAACTTCTTTTGATTCCATAATGTAATTTGATTTAAATTAATAACAGTGGCAATAGCAGCATGAACCGGTCGCGGGGTCACAAACCAGAATAGGATGTTGCGGAGGCCAGTTATTGGATTTACAGATTTCGTTGATCTGATGCCTAACTTCATCACACTTGCCCGATGAGCAGTCATTCGGATCACCGTCTGCTGCCTGTACCTGCTGTTTTGATATAGATAGAGATTCTCCGTTTACAATAACCACCGAATCCTTATCGATTTGCCCTGCCTGATTTATAATTTTTTGTATTAAGGACTTATCCAGTCCCGACTCTTCTATTTTTCTCATAATTTTAGAATTATTTACCATAAATGCGGGAAGACCTAACATCTTCCCGCACATTTAACCATAAGGCAGATTAAGCCGTAAAATCCGCAGTTTTCTTTTGTGGATTGAGATCCTCTCCCTCAGCAGAAATCAGGTTGTCGACCGTCACCTTATAAGTATCGTCCGTTTCGAGCCCCTCAACCTTTAACAACACTTCTTTCGGTTTACTCTCCGTATAAATCGCATTGGTTACTACCGGATTAATCAGTTCATTATTCAATCCTTCAACCTGATAATTTTTGATGGTTTGGGCAGTCCCTGCATTCAGCGCCGTATTGAAAGTAAGTACTACCCCATCCTCTGTGTTTTCTGCTGTGTCAAGAGCTAATGCTTCCGGTCCTCCTGCACATTCAGGTAAATTCATTAATGCGCCGGCAGCTGCGTAAACCTTATACCTGCAATCCAGATTGAGATTATGGCATGATTTGTCTTTACCTTTACTGGTAATATAACCGAAAGTTTCTTTGATCTGCGGAAGCAGTTCAGAGTAAATCTCCGCGTACAGGCTTTGGAAAAATACTTTACGAAGGGCATATGCTACCGAATAAAAATCTGCAGTACCCTCGCATACATGTCCGTCTTCATCAGGTTCCCCAAGTAAATGACCAACCTCATGGCCAATAACCAGAGCAAATCCTGCAAGTTCCAGACTGATTACACGCATCAGTCCGCCTGATACCACAATGAACATTTTTTCATCTTCATTTTTCCACGAATAAGCATTAAAATCACTTGCAAAATGGTCTGCCGCGAAATGAATTTTAGGATAAAATGCCCTGAAAATGGTAAACAGATATTCAACAGCCTGATGATTGACAGAATAACCCGCAGGGTACAATGGTGCTTTTTTTCCAAGTTCTTTTGCCTGCAGTTCAGTAAAAAAGGTTTTGGCATGGTCTGGGATATCTATCCTCAATTCTGACTGCGGCGTAAAGCTCTCCGCAAATTTACTTTGGTTAACTCTTTCTGACTTACTATGTTTTGTATCCAGGTGCTGAACTTGTGGAAGGCTCTCATGCCCTTTGACCAAGAACTTTTCAGGATCGAGTTCACCATGCTGATAGTGTGTCTGAACAGCAAAATCGGCACTTACAATACCTTCCGAAGCTAGTAAATGCCCATCAAGACTTTTTGGTACCTCTATCGATGTAGCGATGTGGTGAACGCCTCCTTCGTATGCTCCAACCTCTATAGAAATAATTTGAATTTCCTTACCTTCGGGAGAAATCAGAAAATCCTGACCTACAATAAGTTTGTCAGCCCGTTTTAATTTACCTTCAGGTACCAGGAAAAGGTGATCCATCGTAACAATAATTTCTTTCCCCTCTTTACCGTATACCATATGCAACATGAGAGGCTGGCGCCCGTACTGGTCTGTACCATGGCTATACTCAACTATTCTGGTTTCCCATTTCAGATCTGGCCCACAGGCCATTACCGGATCACCAATCTTAAAATCCTGGATAACTTTAAATTTGTTGTCCGGGATAAGAATTTCAGTTCCCCATGCAAAGCAGGAACATGTACAGTTACAACAATCACCAGTATTTGGATCGCATATTAGAACCAGGTGACCTACAGGCCATTGGTTTGCCTTGCAGGTGTCATTGATGTGGGTAGAAACGCCGCTACAATGTGCAGCGGAACACATAGGTGTACTCATAATCTCTATTTTTTAAGGGTTAAATTTATTCATGGTTTAAATTTTGCATGGAAAAACCTTTGGAGCTTCATTGTTCCAGTTTACCTGACCGGTACAAGAAACAATAAGCTCTATATTTAAGAGCACTTCCGGATTAAGCTGTCCATTCTTCAGAATAGAAGCAGGTGCCTTCTGTACATCTACAGAAATTTCCCATACAGCGAGATAATCCGCTTCGGCTATCGCCGGATCTAAACGAACGCAGGCATAATTTTTTGTTAGGGTGATTTCCTGCTTTTTACTACCAATATTCAGCGATAAAAAAGGACTGACAGTTGACAAGTCCGTATTTTCGGGCACATCCAGCTGCAGATACACCAGGTCGACAACCATGTTGTTAATATGCGGAACGATTAGTGATTTACCAGGACTGAACATCAGTGCCTGGTGCTGGCTTACTGGCGGGCTATTTAAAAACTGGAACCACTGGGCGGAGAAATTCTGTTCACAATTAAAATAAACCGAATTGTTTGCTTTCTGCAGCGCCGCCAGGCTGGTCACCTGACTATAGAAATCCCTGCCACCATTGAGTGCAGTATAGTTAATTTTGATAAGGACATCACTGATGCTTTCATAGTTGATCCTGTTGGCTGCTATCGGCATCAGCAACTCCCAATCGGAAATAGCTCCAGTACCCTCAAATGGCAGGTAACGTTCGTCCTGAAAATTCAATTCAAAAACACCCGTATCGTTTACCCCTCCAGACAAGGCTATACATTGATTAGGTCTCCAGTTGGTAATGAGCACCCCTGCTTCCGGCGCATCTTCACCTGTCAGCAGATATTTTACGGTTTTAATAGAAGGCTCAAGCACAATTTTATTGGACTTTTGGGTCAATGTAGCTTTGATATTTTGGTAAGGTCCTACCACTGCCGGAATCGTTATTGAGATGCTTTTAATTCTCCTGCAGTACTGTCCAGGATAATCCTCGTCAAACAGCTTCTCCACAAAAGAAAAATTACAAGAACCCTTAGTTTTCAAATTAATGAGCTCATACGGGGCCAGTTCCATAAGCGAAACCGTTTTTTGAATTTCAAGACGCCTGTTATTTCTGTCGCTGTATGCCTTATCCATCTGGTCAAGAGCAAGCATTAAACCCTCCCCTGCCAGCAATCCTTTTTTGAGGCTGTCCCAGTAACCGAAATTAAGGTAGTCATCTTTCATATTCAGCTCATACTGGAAAGCCTGCTGTGCGCCAATGGCGGTTTCCAGTGCCAGCTGGTACACCTGGTAATACAAGGTGCTCAACCGGGCAGCCATCCATTGATAAAGCGATTCATTGGTGAATTTATCTGAATAAAAGTCCTTTACTTCCTGTTCCTGATCGATCTGCTGTTCATGAATATTAAGTTCCTGCTGGGCAATCTGCAGCTGAACCTGCTGAGCCGCGATCTGCTGGGTAATCTGATCAGCTTCTCCCAAGGCAAGATTGGCCTGTAACTCCCATTCCTGCTCGCGTCTTTTATATCCACCTTTTATTTGATTGGTAGTGGCTACATAATTGGCGGCCGTTGCACCCAAATCTGCTACTGCGCCTATCGCATCAGAAACATTACCCAACTGGATCCCCCCATAAGTCATTGCAAAAGGCGAACCTACCTGTGGGATGGAGTAAAGTATAGCAGAAGCCGTTTTAGCAATGGTCGCTGCAATGTTAAAGCCAAAGGCAACATCAAGGGCAGTAAGATTGGCCGATTCATTAGGTATCAAGCCTACCTGAATCCAGCTCGTATACTTGTTATAGCGTTCATTAGCAGTTTTCAGGCTTACCTTCAGCGATTCCAATGTATCCTGAGCGACCAGGATCTGGTTTTGCTTATTAATGGTAAGCATATTCAGTAATACCAGCTGGTTAGCCGACTGCAGCAACGCCAATGCTTCTGCATCTCCTTTTTCAAGTACGGTTAACAACTTTGAACCAAAGTCCATAACCGTGCCTACTGTCTGTTTTGCCTTGGCTATCTGGTAAGCAAAACGGTACTGTGATCCATTTCCTTTCAGTTGTTGTAAAAGTTTCAATGGGCTTTTGCCACCTGAGGTTGCAAAAGCATTCACCAGGGCAAATACATCAATCGGTGGTTCAAACAATGCCAGCTGCCTCACCTGTCCATCGATATTCATACAATTCCTGATCTTGTATAGCTGTCCTTCTATTTTGTCCCACAATTTAAGGAGGTGATCATTTTCAGGCACGCAGAACACCGCATCAAGATCATTAATCGGTGTAGAGGTAAGCTTCATTCCTGTAGAATTGACCGGCAATGCTGACTCCAGCTCAATTAGGAACTGCGGAATCTCCTTTCCGGCATAAGCATCCTGTATCTTCTGAAAAGTAACCACCTCGTCCTCTGAGGCACATTCTGACACTTTAACAGGCTTACTTCCCAACAGATCAAAGGCGAGGAAATATAGGGTGGTTGCTTGTGTAATACTTTCCCAGGTATCTCTTGAGAACAGATCGTCTGCCCAATCCAGTACATTTTCAACGTAACTCATTACGATGCTCTTTTCGTAGGCACCTATTCTCAGGTTTGCAATAGCATGAGGATCGAACGGGTGATTGTTGTACTCCCTTATTTGAGCCTCGTTAGTAAGATCAGCCTGCATATCCGCAATAGACTTCTGAATACGAAAAGGATAAAAGTACCAGTACTTGTTCTGTTCAGGTACACCGGGCGGCAATCCTTCACTAACAGGTTTGGTCGGATTAAAAATGTATTCGTACCATTTTTGCGCTTCAGCGAATTGACGGTTTGCGGTTAGGTTTTTCGCGATCAGGAAAGGGATATGAAAGAACACTTCCTTATAATAAGGGCCAAAAGAACCGTTGAAATCCACCTGGGCTCCGTCAGACACAGCTGGCTGAATCACATTTGAAGTAGGCTCAAACCTGCTAAACGGCAATAAAGGTGTATTATGAGGTGATTGCGCACTGATCGCCAGAAGTGCATCTATCCCACCTATAAAAAGGCGGTTACTCAATGACTGGATCGAGGCATCCGAAACACGCAAAAACCTAAACTTGATATCCTGGAGCGGTTTGGGTTCATCTGTATAGGAAAGAGTAAGCAAGTCTGTTTCATTTACCCCCGCCAGGTCAATATTAACTTTCAGTATCTCCGAGATCGGCTTGACCTTCTGCTGTGACAGCGACAAAAATGCCTCAGGGCCACTTCGGAACACAAAACTCCCAACCTGATTTTTCAGCGTAGTCACATTAGAGTTTTTAGTTGTGATCTTATCAAGCAGGTTTACGGCAACAGTTCCATACCGCCCGAAATTGTTCCCCATATCACCATAATAATTATCCACGATTACGTTCTGCGATTCAATCATTCTGAGCTTCGCACTGGCCACATCAATTTCTGCCCTGTAAGGGTAAGGCGTGTTCACCAACGTATTCTGGAGAATAACCGATGTCTCGTCCAATTCAAGATCCTGTTTTATCATCACCCCTGGTGTAAGCACATTATAGCCCGTCATACCAGCAGTTGCCGCATTATTACCCCGGACAATAGCATCGTACAAATTCTGGTTAAATTCAGCCTGTTCGGCACTATTTGAGCCCGTCGGTTCAGGCGGATTAGTGGGCGTACCCACAGGCAGATTAAAAATATCACCATAAGTGATTAAGATACAATCCTTGTTATTGGTATCGCGGAGTGCCATAGGATAGGCCTTCTTCCAGTAAAGCTTTTCTTTCGAAAAATCAATTCCAAGCGTATTTATCCACTCTGTCAGCGTCGAAATATAAGGATCCGGCCAGCTAAAAATAGTATAGTTATCATTAAGGGACTGTTCATGGATCCATTCTTTGCTAAAATTATAATAAGAATAATAAAGCCTGGACTGGAATAGAGTGTTGTTAACCGTGTTATTCTCCTTCACCTCAGAACGGTCTATTGTTTGCATCTCCACCCAAAAGATAAAAAGTTTGTTAAAGGCAAAAAGCGGAGAAATGTAATCAGAAGTAACTTTAGCATCAATTTTTCGCCAATAGGTCCAGGTTGGATTTTCCGCCGTCGGATCGATGCATTTGCGGTAATAGTACAGGTATGGCTTCGTATTTGTTCTGCCAAAAAAGAAAATCGTATCCGTCGGCTCAGGCGTATCTTCATCGGCCATCGTACACCGATAATTTCCTGCGTCCACAAGATTTGCCAGATCCGAAAAAGCGGTGAAATATTTCACGTACGACCTGCGTACATTTTCAGAAGTAATATCTGATTGCAGAAGCGAATCCTTAAAATCTTTATAAGTTGCAGACTGATTAAGCCGTAAACCCGGATCAATATAATTCTCAGGATACAGGAAGACCTTGCGGTTAGCTTCCCACAAGCGGTAATTCATCATCCATTCCCACCAAATATCGGGAATGAGTTTTGTACTGGCACCAATTTCTATTCCCATCCGGCACCTTTGCAGGTACATCTGAAGGGCAAGCAATCCCTGTTTCACGTAAGAAACGTCGGAACATCCCGAAGTCTCTACATCCATCAAGAGGTATTCAGAAATATTTTGGGCGTAAGCAATATCCACATACGTTTGGTGCAGATACCAGGTAACCAGTTTAAGGAAAGCATCACGTGTAATCGGCAACACGTCGCAGCTGATTTCCCTGCTGGCAGCTGCCCAGGCCACATCGGTATACTGTGATTTTATGGATTGCAGCATCCGCTCTTCCGAGGATTTCCAGACCGACCAGTTTGTAACCGTAGCGGTCCCCACTTTAGTGCTACCGTCTACCGGCAGTCCGTTAAGATCGGACAGCCCTGTGATCACCATAACATCGGTCCCTGTATTGAGCGCGATGTTGAAAACAGCTTTCAAAGAAAGCACGCCTGCAAGATCATCGTAATAGGTCGGACTCCCGCCGAAATAGCTCACAAGACTGCATATCTGTACCTGGGGCCATTGGGTAATCTGAGCCAGCAGCGCTGCTTTTTCACCACCGGAGCATGCTGTATCTGAAGGCATTGCAAAATAAGCTGCAATCTGTTCGGCTTTATTGTAATACTTTACAAACCGCTGCAACTCATAAATACTGCGAATGTTATCAAAACTTGGTTTACTCAGATCGGCGATGTTGTAAGCCAGGGGTTTGGATACGATACCGGTTATGCTAAGCGGATCCATCCGCAATATAGTTACCAGCATATTATACCGGGCGGCAAACTGAAAATATGCCGTGATATCTTCCCAAACGGCAGAAGCGTTATCCACCAGCGGAGTATATAAAAGCTTCAGACTGTTGGGGTTTTGTGCAGTAGTCGCCCAGTCCAGAATGACCGCCGCCATTTGGGGAGAAGTGCCGATAAAAGCACCGGCCTGCTGGGCAAGCAAGGTCTGCTGTGCTTGCATTGTCTTAGTCAGTACCAGCTTTACATAGTCATCAAAAGCTGCCGGGTCCGGAGGAGTAATCTTTGTATTCAGTTCAGTAATTTCCGCCTCGGTCGGCATCCTGGTCACCAGCCCGATCTGATTAGGTATCCTTTGTTCCAAAAAGACTTCAAACTGCGGGGTAAGTTCCAGGATAAGCTTCTTCTCTACAAAATAAGTATACGTCTTGACCGAATTTTCCTGTGATACAGAAGTCCCGTTACCAAAACTGGTGTTATTGATCAGCGTACTTGCAGCCATCCCCCAGAAGGGCTTCATAAAGGACCTTACACTTTCTGTGGTAAAAGAATAATGGACCTGTTCATTTGCCTTTCCCGAGAGGATGAAATTTACCTGTAATGGCGTAAGACCAGCTTGCTGCAGCCAGAAAGCCTGTTCGAAAATATGGGTCAGCTGACTGGTCGTAAAAACCGCATCTTTTGGCAGACCGGCAAGCCCAAGCAGGGTAAAATAGTCATTAACCGACATCCCTAGTTTTTTTAAAAGCAAGGAATGACGAAAGAGCAGCGATAAGTTCGGCACATTTAATTTAACCGTGGCTTTATCCCCCCAAATGTTAACGCCAACTGCCGTCAACTCGTTATTTGTTAATTTTAAGGCTGCAGCCAACCTGTTTGCGCCAAAGAAATTAACTACAACCGTCTGATCGTTTATTTTCCAATCCTGAACCACATCTTTGTATAACGTATTTTCCGCATATTCAGGATGATAGGAAGGCTGCCCCTGCGCCACAAAAGGATTGTTGTAGACCTGGTCAAAAAGATCAAGGGGCACCGGACCATCACCACGTCCAAAAGTGTTCATATCCGCCACGCACGCAAACAAAGACTCGAGTGTCAGACTCTCTTTTTCAGACAAGGACTTAATGACCACCAAACCCGAAAATACTTCGGCAGTAATCACATTTGCACCCAATGAGCGCAGGGCACAGTACAGTTGCGAAAAAGTCCATGCCAGCTGACCCGCCAAACGTACAAAACGGTTAACATCGTCTAGCACAGAGATGTTTGCAAGATTGTTAAGTATACTGGCAGATGGATCTTCCTCATTCACAGAGCGGCTCACAAACCCATTATCTGGCAAAGATTTATTGATGAAAAATAAATGCTGGAATTTTGCGACGATCTCCTCCTTAGAAAGATCAGCATTCAGAAGTTGTATCATCTGATTGTAGCCGATCCCGGTCTGAAAAAGAAATTTCTTCTGAACAGACAGCTCCGTTTTCCAGCCATCACCGGCATTATCCATCCCATAATACCTCTTCAGTTTTGCCTCATCGGCAATAACAGTTGTTACAAGAGTAAACCATTCCTGCGAAACCCCGAGGGTAGCCTTGGCCCATCCTTCAGCACTGATCTTTAACGCTTGATATACCGCAGAAAAACTTGTTTTCAGCTCCTGCAGGTAATTGCTTATTTTTTTCTGTGGAAGGTTTACCGGAAGGTTAAACGGATAACTTGCCAGACCTACAGCATATTCAGGATCCTGGGTCTTAAGGGCTTTAATGACCTGCTCCCCAAGCACCTCATTTACGATCTGAAGGTAAGGTGTCAGGTCATTGGTATTCTCACAGGTTAACGGCAGGCGAAACAAGTCGGGCCTGCGGTCTTTCAAATTAAGGTTCTGGGGAATCGTACCTTTATCGGGCTGTGTAATATACCTGTCGGTGATTCTCATCAGATCTACAAAATAAGCCGCAGGACCCAATACAGATTTGCAGTCCTTACACCCACAATAATCAAGGCTCCCAAACATATCCTGATATCCCGGCAAGTTCTGAAAATAGGTGGTTCCCTCCGCCCCAATCGCACGGCCTGCCAGTGCTCTGCTTAAAGGCGCCTCATTTGCCGCAGCATTTCCCCATAAAAACATAGTTCGTGCCTTAACGTCCACAGCATTACTATAGATCTCTTTCAACTGGTCGTCAGAAAGCTTGAGTTTCTTTTCAAACCGGTCTATAAATTCATCTTCCCGCATCGCAGCTAAGTGATTCGCAGAAATAATCCCGTCATCTGACAACACTTTCGCAAACCGCTCATTTGGGTACAGCCGCATCAATCGCTGATAGGTTTTCAGTGTTTCGAGGGCATGTCCCTTGCGGTAACTTTTCAACTTTCGACCTGCATTTTTATCTTGAAAATTGAATTCAAGAATATTGAAATCAGGATGTTCAAGATATAATTGCCTAAATTGAACTGCTTTAAGTTTTACATTATTTGTCATAATTTTAGGATTTCATTTTATCATTTTAGCGCATCATGTTGTTGATTTGACCTCACCTGCTGGTACGGATTGTAAATTATACCCATATGCCGGGCCACTATAAATGCATGTAAAGTAAAAGGATGTAAGCCCATGCTCATGAAAGGTGCTACGCCTACCCTCATCAAGGCATCTGAAGTGTGCCCCACACAACTGTTGGTTATTCCCGAGTAAAGAAGCGAAGAACCCAGGGCATCTTTGCCACTGGCTATATTCGCCGAGATTTTAGAGAGTATCTCCTTATTTACATTGTAAACGGGTACTGTCCAGCCGGCTTTAGTTCCATAATAATTCGGCCAGAGTTTTCCTCCTTTCGAAGTAAAGAGCTCCGAAAACTGCTGGGAAATTGGAAGCCCTTTATGAAAAAAAGGTGTCTGCGGGCCAACGGAAATGTTTATCCCGCCCTTGCTGCTGACAATCGCAGAATGCCCTATCAGATCGACATTACCGGAAGCTGTTGCCTTGGCATCAAATTCGGTTACCAACTTAACATTCATTCCGCCTTTATACAACGAAACCACGTCAGTAGCATTCGCGGAGAGCCCGGCAAGCAAGGAAAGATTATCCATTGTTGAATTGCCTGGCTTAAAGGGATAACTAACCGATTTATTCGCCCAGTTAATGGAAATGCCACCCAGGCTGGTCACCGTATCCACTTTCCCCGAACTCGCATAAGAAAGCGCCCCGGAAGTAACTGTCGAGGTAAAAGCCATTGAGGCAGTTTGAGCCATAAACTTTGATGAAGCGGCAATCGCTCCTCCTGCATGCCCGGTTGCAGCACCAAAAATCCCACCCGCCAGTGTCAACTTGGCTAATTCCATGCCCGTATAGCCTTTCTCCGAGGCAATCTTATAGCTCATATAGGCCGTAGTACCACCTCCTATCACCGCCGGCACAAAAATCCATTTCCCCTCAAAATCAGCATGTGTAACCGGGTTGTTCTTCACAAAAGCATACAGATTCATTCCGTCAACGGTTCCTGCGGGATCGGGGTTCAGCCATCTGCCCAGCCAGGAAACATAATACCTGGCCCCATAATAATAAAGCCCGGTACTGTCATCACATTCTTTTCCAGAATAACGGTATTCCTTCGCACTCACTTCAGCCTGGTTTTCTCCCGCGATAATTGCCGTTCCCCCATATGGAAAATATTCTTCGTAGCTGATCATCTTCGCCAGAATATCCAGCTCCATAGAAATCGAGCCCAAACGGTCGCTCAGCTGGTACCTGTATTGCGTATGACCTTCATTTTCGGAGTGCTGGCTGTCCTTGGTAACGGTTTCAACAATCAGGACAGTAACATCCCCGTTATTTATCTTGATGGACTGCCTGTAGAAATAAGATGCAGATGGATCATCTGTCTTGTATTTGCGTTTTATCTCGTAATTCCCAAAGTATGTTTTCTCTTCAATAAAGGAAACATTCCCACCATATGCCATACGCTGAGACACCTTCCTGGTGCGCTGCTCCTGGCTATCATAAAGATAATAATCGCAGTCGTCGGGTTCGTCCGGCCGTTCAATTACAGCGGCTTTCACCAAATTTTCACAACAATTGAATGACAGGCTCACCGCATTATTTATTTGGAGGGACCGCATGTTTCCAGACTCGTCATAGTCCTGATTAATCAGGCGGTTACAGTTTTTTTCAACTTCCGTATTTCTCGTCCAGCTGGCAGAAGCGGCTATATGCTGTTTCCGGATAAGATTACCAGAATTATCGTAGGTATAAATCTCCTGGTAGTTCTCCAGCTTATCAGCATCATTTAAAGAGGGTAGCTGACTGAATTTAGACTGCATAAAATCCCCCTCTGCGAGGTTGTTCCGAAAGGTATTTTCAGTAATACCTTCGTGCTGCCTCCCATTCGCCCTGATCAGACGGTACAGGGCATCGTAAAGATAGTCGGTCATTGGATCAACTTTTTGGTTGTTGTTAAAAACCATTTCAGTCGTATAATCCCAAACTCTGGTTACATTCCCCGCCGGATCACAGGTATAGTTTAAGTGCTGTACCACCTCCTGTTTTCCGTCTGTGGCAATTCGCGTGCTTTTGATATTGGTCAGGTAAAATAAATGTTCATCGTAATCGTAAACCGTGCGAATGCCATTCCCGTAATGAACAATCGTTTTCTGACCATTTGCATTGTATACCATATCTGTGATAACCGGTTGCTGCGCTTCCCCTGCTTTTTGCAAGAGTATAGCCTGCAGCTGTCCGGTCGGGTTATAGGTATTGGTGATCAAAGAACCATCAGGAACGGTCTCCACCATCAGCTGTTTCACCGAGTTGTAGGTTGATTTGATGACATATATCTCGGCCTCCAGGTCAGGTTTAGAACCTGGGTTCCAGTTGACCGGTTGATCATAGACCCTGGTCATTTGCCTGGACACCTCAAGTATTTCCTTTTGCAGACTATAAGAGGCATTTTTTACAATTCCGGAAAGATCATTCAGCTGGTAAAGCTCACCGATGAGGTTATTGTCTTGCAGTGCCTTTTGGGTCCATCCCTCTGAAACCAGGTCATCACCGTAAGTAAAAACTTCCACGGTATTGAAAACCTCTGCATTTTCCGAAGGCTTTTTAATGCTCAGTGATTTTTTTCGCTGTAACCTGTCATAAGTAATCAACTGACAATAGTTCCGTGCACTCCAGGAAATTAACTGCGCGCCAAAAATGTTGCCAAAATGCATCTGAATGCCCCCATCTGCGCCGTTAATGTAAACCGGTTTGTGTGCCGCATTTTCATCATCATCTTCCAGCGAGTTCATGGAATAGATGTACCGGAAATTGTAATAATCTGTCCCTTCATTTAGATTAGCGGCAAACAGTCTGGGGTCTATTGCCAGGATATTTCGTCCTTGTATATCAGTTTGATAAAAAGAAACCAGTTCTTCACCTGTACTTTGAATCTGGATATCGCGAAAGATCGCCCCATGATTATCGCTGATTTTAACATTTGGTGTGTTAAAAAAAACAGCAGCCTTATCAAGTGCATCTTTTTCATCTTTCTGCTGCTGCGTCGGATTTTCTGGATAATTGTTAAAAAAGTTGATATAATATTGCGAATCCTTTACGGTATCGTCTTCATCATAGTGTCTTTCCTCCCAAGCCGTAAATTTCACCTTACTGAAAAAACCCTTGGAGTTGTCTGTGCGGATCACTCTGTTTAAAGGGTCATAATGCATGACCGTTGGCGGAAGTACATCAAGTTCACCAATCGCTACATAATATGGAATATCCGTAAAATAAGGAAGGTATTTTTCCAGCGGTTCCGCTTTGTTGTTATATACGATCCTGCTGTCGGCCAGCCATCCTTCAGGAGTTCCTGCTTTCAACTTTTTCTCTGCAACTCTTCCCAGACCATCGGTATAGCTGATCTGGATTTGACAGTAAGGACCGGTCTGCGGGCGCTCAGAATGATAATAATTATTCCGGAGGAGATTCACCGAACTAGCCGGCTGCTGTTTATCCTTCCAGGCATTCATATCATAGTAAAAATAACTGGTAGCACCTTGCAAGTATTTTTCCGGCTCAGCCAGTATCTTATCGAATGATGCATGCTCCAGCCACTTATATTCTGAAGGTGTTGCCCCATCCGGATAAAGTGTCATTCCACCTGTTAACACCCCTTCCTGCATACCATACAACGTAGTAACAACCACCTGTCCCAGAGGATCGAACAGGGCCTGACTGATGTTATTGTTAATATCCTTTAATTCCCACGGGGCGCCTACGCTGTAATCAATTTTTACCTGGTTTACAAAAGTGACCCCTCCGTTGCCCAACTGTATCGTTTCTACAGCATTCAGGTAATATTCGTCATACTGCAGCGAAGTTTCCGAGCACAGTGAACTGTCCTGAGGGGTGGCCTTACCCTGTGTATCGGCTGCAAAAGTATTTTCAAATTTATAGGACAGGTAAAAGTTCGTTTCCTCTTCTGGTTCCAGTCCATAGTAATACTGGACCAGCCCTTTATTCCACCAGTATCCTGAATTCTCATCAAAAAAATACCCGCCGGAGGCAAATACGAACTCATCTGTAAGCTTGCCTGCGTACACAGCTTTTAAAAATGCAGGCGTAAATTCAGCGACTTCAGCATGGTGTTTAAGCGCATGCAAACCCGTCTGTCCTCCTGGCAAAAAAGATTTCGACTGCTGCTGTCCTTCATCCCAGAAATAACTCCTGTTCCATTTCAGCGTGCGGGCCTGCAAACCTGTCCCAAAGGGCTCACCATAAGCAATGGTGTGTTTAAGAGCAGTTTCTGCCTCCTCATAGATGGTAGCAAAGGAAAAATACATGTTGTTGTTCAGGTCAA
The DNA here is from genome assembly GCF_032678445.1 of Pedobacter nutrimenti. Taxonomy (GTDB): domain Bacteria; phylum Bacteroidota; class Bacteroidia; order Sphingobacteriales; family Sphingobacteriaceae; genus Pedobacter; species Pedobacter nutrimenti_A. The sequence continues at coordinate 259,683 of NZ_JAVTSQ010000011.1, read as the reverse complement.
GTCCATTCAACTCCAGGCTTTGCTGGTCCCAGGGCAGTTTAAACCAGTTGACCTGATTGCCATTTACAACCGGCACAGGTGTTACGAATGCATTGAGGCTAAGTATCCCGCTTAAGCAACGCTGCTCTGGATATATCACAACTCCCTCAGCTGTTTGCGCACGGCGGGGCAAAAACACCTTGCAGCTTTGCAGAGTATTTCCAAAAGCATCAGACTGCAGCGTAAATTGTTGCTCTATTTTGGGATCGTTTGGATTCCGCTCATATTGGTAGGAGATACTTTCCCGGCCCTGGACCATAAACACAGCATATTTCCTGTCACCCTTTTTCTGAAAAAGTTTCACCAGGGCGTTAGACTCTTCTACAGTATAAGGATTCACCGATTCGGGTGTACCGTCCAGCGCATATACCTCTGTTCTGATAACCTGCGACTTCAATGAAGAGTAGGCCTGCTGTACTGTTTCTACATCACAGGCATAAATTGCCGGATCAATAACCGGGTCAGGAAAATCATAAGCCTTGCTGTCTCCCTTGTAATAACCCTGTTTGTATTGTTTTGAGACAATACCATAGTCAAAATAGGCTCCCGTCAGGCTCCAGGTACGTGTATAAACCGGCGGGACGTAGCAGGTGCGGTCAATTACTTCCAGTCCGTTTATACGCGAATTGTTTTCGTAATCCTGATAATTTTCGGTGTCCCAGGACTCGACATAGCCAAACCCATTAAAAGTCTTCGCAGCAAAATCATAATACCCTTCATGATATTTATAAACCTTGGTATATCTGCTTCCGGAAATACGATCGAGCGTTACTGTCTTTTCTACTACCTGTACAGGAAAGGGAAGCCTGGTGGCCCATTGATCTCCAGCCTTCTTGTCCTCCAGGTAAAATTTAACAGCACTTGAATAAAAGACTTGCGTAACAGTTCCAAGATTATTGTTTATTTCCTTGAGCAAATAAGGCTTCATACTTTTGACCAATTGTCCATCGAGCATGATTTCACCGGCAAATTCGTAGTAATAGTGCACAGGAACGGGGCCCATCTTTGTAAAAACCAGGCAAGACGTCCCATTCCCTAATACATCTGCAAAATAAATAGAATCAATATCCGTAAACAGTTCTGGAAGATGTACAGTTATAGGGTCACAAAAGCAATTCCCACTTTGATTGAGAAACAGTTCCACCCGGTCCGAATAGGTGTAAGCAATATCTATGGTTCCCGAACCATCAACGTCAGCAAACAACAAAGCGGAAGTATCAAACCCCGCATTAAATTGAGGTGCATTGCCAAAAGTGATCTTCTTTCCGAACCTTCCGTATCCAAGATTTGGCCAGCACTCCAGATTTCCGTTAGTGATTTTCACCCGGTGAGACAATCCGTCTCCAAATAAATCGGCATATCCCACATAGGTTTGCCTGTCGCCAGCGATAACCGTTGGGAAGGATTCTTGTATAGGGACCCTTCGCGGATTGGCATATCCCCTTTCTCCCAGAGATTTATACAGCAACAGATCTTTGGTTTCTTTGAGTACCAGATCATGCTTCCCGTCACTGTTCAATCCTACGATTTCCGTAAGCTCAGAAATGCCTTCAGGAAAACGTTCGAACGGCTGATAATTTTTCCAGGCACCAGCAGGAGTTTTTTTATAGAACCCCGCCTGCTGACGATTACGGACCACAAGCGACAGTTCTCCGTTACCATCAAGGTCCGAAAGTGAGGTTGATCCCCCATACAAGTCACGGTTTATAGGAAACAGCCCTGGAGATTGCGGCGCAGCATACCTCCCATCGCCCAGAGGTTCAAAATACAGAAGCGAGACATCATCGTGGTAAAGTATGCCAGGAATGCCTTCTGTATAAAGATCAACAGACTGGTAAATACCGGCATTCAACTTCCCCGGTATCCCCTGCCCCTCTACCGTCAGGGTTTTAAATTCAGGTATCCGTGGGGGATTGAATTCGGAAAAACCGAACTCGAGCTCCGGAATGTGCTGTTCCTGGTAAACTGCTTCAGCCTCTTTTCCCGCCCGGCTATAGCCCTTTTGTATCACCTTGTTCAGTATCGAAATGCCAGGTAAAGCGCTCCCGTAACTACCGGTGTTGTTATATTCAAAAGAAAGCGAGTTCACCAATAGCGCAGCGCCCAGTTCCTTCTCAAAATGGTGAAATATCAGTATATTCTGGCAAAGCCGGCAAGTCCGTATTTCAAAGCCACTCCTAAAGGAAGAAAATGGATCTGGTCTGCAGTCCCATTCTTTTACAGGCAGGTAAGGATTTTTATTCCCCAGTGCTAAACCAGAAATATCGTATTGTCCGTAATCGAAGATGATCTCAAAGCCAAATCGAACAACTTTTGCCGCATCCAGATAATTACCGTACTCAATCGATGCGATATATTTATTATTAAAAAAATGATTTTTATCCCATATTTCGTTTCCTACATTTTCTTCATTCTCAGATTTATAATAATAGTTTATGATATTTCCTTTAGCATCAAGGGATGTTTCCATCAACCACTCGGATATTCTGGACGGGTCGTCAGGATCCGAGATTCTGGCAGCTGCACTCTTTCCAAATACTTTGAGCTCGTTCTCCGCGGAAATGAGTTCCCAGTAACTTTCACTTTTGTCTGTTTTGACCAGTTGTTTGATCAGCGCAAAATTTCCCTCCACAAGGGGCAGGTATTCATACACAGTAAAAGAGCCTGAAATATAAGGAGCAATGTCTTTCCTCACCAGCTTTTCAGGACCAACAAGATAATTATCTTCGCCTTGGTATGCAGGAATTCCCGTATCCGTCCTAACACTTATTTTCAGTAAGGAAAGCTCAAAACCCAATCCAAAAATTCCATTGCCCGCGCCAGAGCTGTAATTCACCGCCAATTCGGGTTCATACCCACGGGCGGAGGAAACCGGCAAAGGAATGCTGTAATTTCCGGCTCCTGAAAACATATTGGATTTAAAAGTATCGCCGACTCCCTTGATGGCCCCTCCGCCTTTTGGTAGAGAAAGTCCCGGAACCTCGACCGGTTTTATTTCTGCAACTGTATTTTGACTCATGCGCTTTAATTAAATATATTGATGCTGATCATCCAATAGTTTTCACTCAAACCACCTGTGTAACAGGCAATAAGTAAATCTATAGATAAGGGCTTGGACATCCTAAATTCAGGTGTATACCATTCATACACAAGCCATCAGCCAAAGCATGCACAAATCGTAGACATGAAGTATTCTTTGATTTAGGATTCGATAGTCTTTAGGTAACAACACAAATCCTGATCTTTTGAAAGTGACATCTTTCGTTTTAATCGATACTTATGTGTACGAACACTTTCCTGATTAATTCCTAAAAGATTTTTGATATCGTCATTGGACATGTTCATTTTCAAATAACAACAATACTTTAAATCGATTGAGGTAAGGGTTGGATATTTTCTTTGCAGGATTAATAAAAAGTTAGGGTTTGTATGCTCGAAATACAACTTAAAATCGTCCCATATTTTATGATCGTTTGTTGTAATTTTTATTGAACTGACAATTGAACTCAATTCGTTTCTCGTCTTATCATCTACATCTGGATAAAGCGCCGTAATCCGGTTCTTTATTCTTAGTAATGTATCTACCTTTTGATTCAACTCTAAGGTATACCGACTTAAATCTCTTTGATGATACGATGTTTGCTCTTGCTGGATCACCGTCGAGGCAAGTGACCGACTCAACATGGCCGATACTTGTTCTTCTCTCTGAAGAAAAATGGAGTTGATCCTGGGGCTCAGAAAGTCTTTATTTCCTAAACATTCAAAAGGATAGGTAAATACAATCTGGTTGGCCGACCAATACAATGACAGATGTTCCTGATCTTTAGTTAAACACAAGAACGGTATAGCCATTGCTTTTTCCGATCCATACAACCGATTTAGTACAAGTTGATTATTATCGAAAGAAAGAATAACCAAATCTGGATTTTGTGATTTTATACTGGAAACAAGATCTGAAACTCTTGTGGCAGAAATTATAAAATGCTCGTAACATGGATTTCTCCTCAAATTATTAAAAATAACAGCAAGGTTCTGATCGTCATTGCAGCCAACAATTATGATCTTTTCCCTTTTCCCCGGAAAAAAAACAGCTTCTGGATTTCGTCCTCTATCGAATTGAATATTATTCATAGAATTGACACAAAAGACTGAATTAGAAACCTGCTATTATCACAATAGCCATCACAATAACTATTGTGATGAATGAGCATTAAAAAATTTATTTTCATGTAGAGTGTTAATAATTAAAGTTTAAATTAATAAATAAAAATAATTAACCCATTTTTTTTCCACATAGCATAATAACGTATAAAGCATCAGACTTAACATCCGAAAAACTGAGCAATTTCTTTATCAACTTAAACTTCAATCTATTTTTTTATTACCACAACAACTACAGGTTGTATTTTAAAATAAATCTAGCAATCCATTAATCAAGAAGAAATAGCGATAATTTTTCCAAATAAAAAATTTCATAAAATCTGTAAATAAATATTTTGAAGTAAATTTCAAATAAAAATACCCCAAAATACCTTTAGATATTTTTGCCATGATATTCTTATTTATTAGTAAAAGATTTAGTTTTAAAACGGCCTTTATAGCGTTTCTATAGCCAGATTACTGCGGCAATGTGCCCTTATGGACATTTCCTTAAGGATAAATAGCCATTTCATCGAATACAATACGAATCTAACCCCTATCCAATACCTAGCTGGTAGCCATCTGCTGTAGGCCGGAAAAAAGCCAGGAATTCCTTTTTTATACGTTCCGATAATTTAAATTTTAAAGCGTAAAACAAACCCCATAAACCAAATGTAAATACCTAAAAAACAAGAACCTACCACCCAATAAGCCCTGAATGGTTTTGAATAGAATTGAAAAGAAATTGAATGGTTTTGATTAGTCTGGCATGGGAACCCAAGCCCACACCTACTCGGCTCTGCACCCAAGAAAAAATTACCTGGCTTGCCATTTTGCACTTCTATCAGAAACTTTTCACCCTTGTCTCCGGTACAAAGCAAATCAAATATTGCAGAACCTTCTTCTTTGTTGTTGCCGTAGTGTTCATTAATAGAAGTTTTTCCTAATGGTGGTTACACCACACAATAATATTATACAAATATTGAAAGGATTTGGATTTGATTAATATTTTTGTTCATCCATATAAACAAACATATTAATCAAACTGCTATGGCTGAAATACTGATCTTACTTGTTCTTCTATTGCCCCAAACCATCGCAGGTATTTTTGCAAGAACTCAGGGACGAAGTTTTTGGTTCTGGTTTTTTATTTCATTCCTTATACCAGTAATTTCTCTGATTGTACTTTTATTTTTGGAGGATAAGAGTGATGGTGATACTTCATTCGGGGTTTCAGAAGATGTAAAAGAAAGAAAAAGGGCTGCTTTAAATCATAATAAAGATAGATGAAAAGAGGAATGTATTAATAACTCTTATTTATTATTCAAGTCGTTTTACAACATTATCAAGCTTATCAACCACAAGATTAAAAACTATTTTGTTGTCAGGAAATAGAGTTTGTAAATTATTTCTTAATTGTATAAAGGGGGCTAATGTAGCTGAACTACTTGTTACAGATTTATCACACGAAATTGAGAGTTCAAAGTTGTTATTCACTTTTTTAGCATAAACATATTTTGTTACGGCATCGTCAAAAAAAGTTGTCTTAATTAATCCGTCAGCAATTTTATTTACCTCGCTTTCTGAAATATTATTTTTGTCAAAGGCTATTTCGTGCTTCATTATTCCATAAGTATGGGTGTTTGTCCCAACGGTCGAAGTTGTGTCTGACAATAAAGCAAAACCAAAAATCAATACAAATGTTATTACAAGACCGATTAGTCCGATACCAACTGTCCGCCACCAGCTGAAAAATTCCCCACCTGAATTTATATAAATTTCAATATTTTGCCCTTGAAAGTGTTTAAGTAAATAGGAGGCAATACCAGTATAAATTAACGGAATAATTTGATTTGGAATTTTTACATTGTCTGGGATTAAAAATATCCCTCCGAAAAGTATTATTGTTGCAATAACTGTGTAAATCCAAGTTTTTTTTGCTTTATCATATTCGCCAAAAACTTTAAAGTTTTCGGCAATGAAATAACCGGCAACTAGAGGTCCACCTAAAAATGTCCCAAGCCAAATTGCTCTGTCTTTGTAAATTTTTTCGGTTGGTTTCTGAATGTCAATTGTTTGTTCCATTATGTTCTTTTTGGTTAGTTTGTGATATTTTACGGCTTGGGGTGGTCAATCCTGGGGGACAAGAATGCTGACCACTATCTATATACTTTTTGATAACGATTCCGTTTATATCCACCAAAATCTGAGGTAAGTACCAGTCCAATCATATTTACAAATATAAGAAATGGAGATGTTTGTGTATGAGTTTGTGAATAACCACCTGTATATTTCGCACCATAGCCAACCCCATACCAAAAATTTGATATGTCAGATTATGAATATCATCTACAGATTAACTTCCAACAATCGATCCTCCTCCAACTATTGTGGCGCCATCTCCAGACAACTTAAATTTGCCTGTATGGTATCTAAACGTATCTATATCTAAACCTTGTCGTTCATTCTCTTTCAACATACGTATTCAATTAATTCATTTTAAACATAATTTGCAATTCGCACACAACTACTAATTTCATTTGCTTCAGTTTATTTCACTATTGAGTGAAATGAATACAATAGAAAAAGCCTTCAATCTTTGAAAATATAAATTTTCCGGTCTCTTTTTATCAACTTCACGACCATTTCGCCCTCCTTCTTCTGCAAAGAATCTCTTTTTTCTATAAGATGCTCAAAATTCCAGCCGCCACTTAAATAATACTCATCTCCCTGAATTACAACACTAGGAATGCCTTTTACATCATAGTTTACGCTTTCGACTATACCGTTAAATTTGTAAGACAAATTCTCTTTATTATTTTTTTTCAGCATAAAGAAGTTCCATCCAATAAAGAAGGCGAAACCTATCCCTAAAATAATAATTTGTGCTTTATTTTTCATTTTATTTCTGTATTTGTCATCCCCAAAAAATCCTAATATTTAGTACCCATTATTACATTATTAAAAACATCGCAATAAGCCTCAACTTGGACCACAACTGTCAGCGCCCTAGGGCCAAATATTGCGATTTTTCTCAACAAAAAAGAGCCTAAAACAACACACAATACTGATTTACAGATAAATAATTTTTACAACATCAATCTAATGGCTACCTAGGGTCACCAAATGTTGATGACTGTTGGCTTCTTCTCCTAATAGTCTATAAACTTCTTTTACAATTATCATACACTTTTACAATTAACCATTTAACTTTGGAAAAAAGCTCGTTATGAAATATATTCTGCTCTTAATCATTTTACTGCCTTTCTCATCGTATGCTCAAAGAACAAAATCCCAAGAATTGAACTATTACGGTACCTCTATATATTTAAAAGATGCCAAGCTCTTTTTTAGGAAAATGTATAAATCAAAGTTGAACGAAGATCAGCTTGGCAAAGAACTAAACCGGTTTCTGAGTTCCGTAAAGAATTTCAAGATTATAGATACTTTGTCTGATGGGAGGTTGACGGGTGAATTATCTGACCACTATGTAAAAGTGAAAGAAGGAGCTAAACTGGAAGGTATTACCAGCACACTCAAAGCTCCAATGCATGCGTACGTATCTGTTGAGGTGAAAAATAAGAGTTATATGGTAATAGTTAGCGGTATCAGTTTTAAAATTAGAGATCAATACGCGCCGGTCGAAATACCAATGGCCATATATAAACGAAATGAGATCAGAGATATCCCAACGGTAAAAGAAACTGCTCTTTATTTGGACAGTGATTTAATGTCAATATTTGATATTAACTCCACTGAATCAAGCAAATAACAGGAGTGTAACTTGATCTGTTTTGGGTTTAGCTCCGCACGTTTATTTTTTAAATGTCAAAAACAACTAGGGTTGCTGTACAATACCTGAAGAATCTGAACATCAGCCAGGTTAAAAAACATACAACCTATGAATAAATTCAACTCTTATTTATTTTTTTGCTGTCGAGTTTTCCTAGTATGAAGATCCAGTGTTCATTCTGTGGTTCTAAGGAGAGTGCCTTTTCAAAACAGTTTTTTGCATTTTGCAGCTCCCCAGTTCGTCTGTAGGCCTCGCCAAGGCTTTCAAGTGCCAACAGACTGTTTGGATACTCTTTGAGGTTGAGTTGGTATATTTTTATGGCTTCTTTTATTTTTTTGTTCGTCCTAAGTTCGTTTCCCAGGTAGTTTAATTGGTTTTCATTAAAAGTGAGCCCGCTATCTTTTTTTACTTTGAGCTTTCCATACAAGCTAAGTGTGGCATCTATGCCTTTGTTTTTGTAGGTTGACCTCAAAGTATCCAAAAGTGACCAGCTGTATTGGTATGGATTGATTTTACGGCCTGGCTCCAGGATGTATCTACCGATATCAGTCACCGTGTTGTTGGAATTGGAGAGTACCACCACGCCGATTTTGTTCTTTTTATCTATTCCGATAAAAGTTGTGTATCCTGGCATTCCTCCGTCTTTGAACAGAACATTTCCTGTGCTATCTACAAGTGTCCAGCCCATTGTGGTATAGGTATTATCTCCATCCTTTTTAGCCTGCAGTTTATGAGTTAGTTCCATTGCGGGAAGAAGGTCCGTTTGTTTAAGGGCCAGGTTTGCTGCTGCGAATTCAAGCAAGTCATCAACGCTTGAACACAGTGCGCCTCCTGGTGCAATCGCGCCAAGTTCTGTAAGCCCTACTGGGGTTCCTGTTTCTGCGTGGCCAATGGCCAGGTTAGCCTTTTGTTTTTTTGATAGGGTTATAAGGGTATTATTTAGATGCAAGGGGATAGTGATTTCGTCTCGGATCAACGTTTCAAAGTCTTTTTCTTCGATGACTGAGAGCATATTTCCCAGTATCCCGTAGCCCACGTTTGAATACCGCCACCTGCTATCGATTTCATAGGGTGGTTTAAAAGTTGATAGGTACTGATAAAGTTCTTTTACAGTGTAATCCTGATAGGTCTGATCTAGATTCTTCGGGTCAACATTGTATGGGAAGCGTGGCATACCGGATCTATGGGTGGAAAGGCTAAGTAAAGAAATCTCCTTACCGTTTTTGGAAGGGCTTTTTACATCTGCAGGCAAATATTTGGAAATGGGATCATTCAGGTTGAGCTCGTGCCTTAAACTCAACTTGGACAGTACCAATGAGGTGAACACCTTTGTGATGGAGCCTATTTCATAAATCGTATTGCCATCAGGGAGTGATGGATCTGCATCGCTTTTAATGCCTTCTGCAAAGACCTGTTTACCTCCCATGTTCACAATTCCTACTGTGATGCTTTTGCTTCTTTTTCCAGCTACCTCGTTTTGGATGACCTTTTTTATACTATCTATGGGCACCTGCGCTTTTATGGCGTTGATGTTAACCAGGAAAGATACAATCGGTAATATAAAAAGAGTCAGGGCTTTTGGCTTGGTTATCATGAAGATGTCGGTTGAGTACATATCGTTAATAAGACTAAGACTCCATTTATTTGTTGCATTATGGCAAATATATATTTGTTTTTTGCTATTAACCCTTCATTATTAGCCCTGTTTTTAAGCCAAGTTTTCAAACGGGACATAGTCAGCTCAATTATGAGGCACAATATGATTATTTAAGGAGGAACGGTTCTTCGCCAATTTCGATAATTTAAAACTGGAATTAGACAACAACGCTGCTCCTACAACTTATACCCAGGCTTTCCATGGCTTATCCTTTCGATATTTTTAAGTCTGCTAATGTTATCTTTTGTTAAATAAAATCTTATTTGATGTTTGAAATGATACATTTATTCCAAATTTATTTATGGAATTTTAAACTAAATTGAGTCCTGATATTAAAGATATGGAAACAACATTTAATAAAAAACCGGCCTTATCGCTCTCCACAAAAAAAAAGGAAATCATTTTCGATGTGATTACCTTTATATTTATAATGCTTTTTGTATATACCGCGTCGAATAAGTTGATGACACATGAAAGCTTTATGAAGGTATTAGGGAGATCGCCATTGCTTGGTCCGTTTCATGTGCTCCTATCCTATCTGATTCCGGCAGTAGAGACCATTTTAAGTGGTTTGCTCTTGGTGAATAGGACCAAAAGACTTGGGCTTATTCTTTCACTTGCATTGATGCTTGTGTTTACGGTATATTTGATCTATATGATCAATTCAGGAGCGACATTGCCTTGCATGTGCGGGGGTGTGATCAGCTTGCTGAGCTGGAAGCAGCATATTTTCTTCAATCTTGGATTTATTGTACTTGCCATTGCCGGGCTTCGGTTACACAAGTAAATAGGACATTTCGTGAGAGATACAGGGAAATGTTGCGCCCTGTTTAAAGAAATGCAGCAAGTTTTAACCAACATTTTTTATACCCCTTATTATGAAAAGATTATTATTTGGTCTTTTTGCAGCTGGCGTTGCATTAAGCATGAGTGCTTTTACCACTTTTACGCCTAAAAAGAAATTTACGATTGTTTATTATGTGCTTGTTGATGGTTCAACTTATCAAAGAGTGAATTTCATTCCAGTTCAGGATAACTGTGAAGGTACTGCTGAAAATAAGTGTTATTTGGGTTATAGCTCCAATCAGGGCAATTCTTTTTCGGTTGATGCTATTCCTGCAGCACCTTCGGTTCAATCGTCATATAAAGGTTTGTATGTGCAATAATTAAATACAGGGGGTGTATCACGTGCTTCTAGCGAGTGCGGGGTCCTGAAATAAATTCAGTACAGGCTGGAGAGGATACACCCTCTTTTAAATTAGCGGGGATTTTGTGCTATTCCGCTTAAAGCAATCTCATCATTGGGGATGGGAAACACATAACGGGGATCATTGGGTGGTAAAGTATAGGTTGAACCATTCAATGTACGCGATAGAGTAATATTGGCGCCTTCTTTATTCAATCTTTTGAGGTCATGCCACCGCAATCCTCTCCAGACCAATTCTTTTCTTCTTTCCAATAGTACTTTGGTTAAAGCATCGGCAGGTGAAGAGGCCGTTACAGCACGATAGGTTTTACTTTTATCAAAACGAAGTATCAGTAGCTGGTTCAACTTGTCCATTGCGGATTGTGTTTCGTTTCTTCTGGCCAGGCATTCGGCTTTGATCAGGTACAACTCATCGGTTGCCAACCCCGTAAAAGGATATAGACCATTTCCATTATAGCCCCTTTTTTTGTAAAAACTAACATCTACGCTTTGACCATAAAAGATTCTTAGTCTAAGGTCATCTGCTGCATAAAGACTGATCAAAAGAGGTGATACTCTATTTAAAGCTCTAGAATGGCTTCCGGTGAGATAGGAATAAACAGGTGCTTGCCCATAGTTGCAGATCAATTCATCATTGGTTTTGGAAAATGGGGAGTCAGAAGATTGACTAACGGTATTGTAGTCTATAAGTTTGCTGTATAGCGTTAATGCTTGATCTGCATATTGCTCCGCAGCGGTATAATTTCTCATGTCCAGGGAGATTCTGGCCAATAACGCATAAGCTGCTATTTTTGAGGGTCTATTTAAATTAGTGGAAGGCCGTTCTGCAGGCAATAAATTTATGCTTTCGTTTAGGTCTGCAAAGATCTGATCGAAGCTTTGCCTTAATGTCGCTCTTGGCTTCACATAATCAACCGCAGAGGATAACCTTAGAGGAATACCAAGATCAGTGCCAGCTGAAGCCGCATCATAAGCTTTGCAAAAAGTTCGGGTCAAGTTATAAAAAGCAAAAGCTCTGGAAAATAATGCCCATCCTTTTAAAAACTGGGCTTTTGTAGAGGATACACTATCTGATTTCACCAGGCCTTCCAGTACAATATTCGTGTAGAAAACAGTTTGGTATGGATAATTCCAATCTGAGATTCCCGTATCACCTCCGTATACATCTTTGTTCCATATATAAGCGTTTCTTTCGGTAGCTGTAGCAGCCTGGTAAGTTGGATAGCTGACGATCTGATCATCCGCAGAAGCCTGCGCCAGACCACCAGTCGAATTCATCACTGTTGTATTGTCCAGCAAAAGCTGGAAATCTGTTAAAGTTGTCGGTTCAGTAATGTCGCTACTTGGTTTTTTATTCAGAAAATCTGACTTTTTACAAGCAATGCAAATGGAGAGCAGTACCGCTATACAAATCAAATTTTTAAGTTTTCTCATCATTAAATAATTTAAATTCATTTATTATAAGCCTGCTCTGAGTCCAAATGCGATTGTTCTTACTTCTGGAATACGTTTGGGATAATCCGGATTTAAGTGATAGTGATTGGCCCGCCAAAGTATCCCAACATTATCTATATAGGTAAAGACATTTAAATATTTAAATGGCAACCTGGACTTTTGAAGAAAGGTATAATCTAAACGAATATCTTTTAAACAGATGTTATCTGCTTTTTCAACAAGGATATCTGAATATCGATAAAAATCCTCTCTTTTATCCGCAGATGGATAAACCAGAGCAGGAACTGTAGTGTGGTTTTCATCACCAGGTTTCTGCCAGCGAGCTTCATAGTCACCATAAGAATAGTCCGTACCTGCTATTCCTGTGCTCGTGAATGAATTTCTTCGGAAATAATAACCTAATCTATAAGAGATGTTAAAGGAAAGGCCAACTCCTTTGTAATTAAATGTATTCATTAGGTTACCAAAACTGGTTGGTGTTGCGGAACCATTGTATACCAGTTCTTTTCGGTTGGTAGAACCAAACATATCTGCATAGTTTGTAGTCGGCACGCCGTTCAAATAACCCTGAGGGTCACCATTCTTATTTAAACCTGCATATTTAAAGCTAAACACAGAATAAAAAGGGAATCCTTCAAGCGGATTCTTATAATTTTCAGAAATCACATTAAAGTTTGATCCGTTAGAGACCTTATAAGAAGTTACCTTACTGGTTACATGATTATACAATAAAGTGGTATTCCATTGTACGGCCCCCATTAGGTTTCTGCTACTGATTTGAAAATCCATTCCTTTAGTTAGGGTATTGGCTGAATTCCCAATATACATAGATATCCCGGTTTGTGGAGCAACACTCGTATTTCCAATCAGGTCCATGCCATTTTTCTGCCATATGTCTACACTTCCGCTAATCCGGCCATTTTTAGTCATGAAGTCGAGGCCAAAATTTGTGTTTTTAACCTTTTCCCAACGAAGAGAAGGATTTGGAGGGTTGACCACAATTGCGTAGGGAGCATTGTAAGGATTTGTATTCATAGAGCCAGCCTGGGTGGTTAAATATGCCGACAAGTTGTTGTCTACATTGCCGGTATAACCATAAGTGGCCCTTAATTTCAAATAAGGCAGCCAGTCTATGGCATAGAAGCGCTCCTTGTTCAATACCCAGGATAATCCTGCGCTCCAAAGTGGAACGCCTTTTTGATTGGTACTCACGCCAAATAAATTGGATTCGTCCTGTCTTGCGCTCAAGGAAACTATATACTTGTCAGCATAGGTATATGCACCATTAAAATAATAAGAAAAGAAACGATTATCTGTTCCATATGAACTATAATTAGAGGGTATTTTTCCAACTGGGCCATAGAAAAGCGGATAGTCCTCTGTAAAATTCAAACTGGAATTCAGATTCGCACCAGTTTGCGAGTTATAGCCATAAAATATATTTTGGCTGTCGCTCGTACTCAATTCCCTAATCTCCACCCCTGCAATAGCATTCAGTGCATGTTTTCCAAAATGCACTTCTTCATCAATCTGAAGCCTCCCACTCTTAGATTTGCTATCCGTAAGCTGACCATCATAAATATCTCCAAGAGGTATAGGGCGGATTAGCTTTCCAGTTACCGGATCAATTTGGCTATAAGTATTGATCAGGTTTCGGGTGTAGTAAGACGCTTGTTCATATAGTGTACTTCGATCAGATTTTCCTTTTTCATAGTTGTACACCGCTGAAAGTTTTAAACCCGCAACCACCTTGTAGCTTAAGGCCAGGTTAATTCTATAATTGTCTACATTAGTTTTGATCGTGTTATACCTGTTTTGCAATTCTTCCAGAGGTTTATACAGCCAATTGAGTAATTTTCCATTCCCTGCCGTTTGAGTATAAGGCAAACTCAAAATATATGCGACAGCAACAGGATCACCATTACTATCGGCCAATTGGTCATAAGGATAGGATACAAACGGGGATGGAATAGTTTTGTTTTTACTACCAGTATACCTTAGGTTAGAAGAAAGCTCTAATTTGTCTTTGAAAAAGTAAAAACTATTGCTGGCGTTTAAGGTCATTCGGTTATAGCTATTTCCTACTGTACTGCTCAGGTTATGGTCATATCCGGCCGAAAGTGCATATTTCTGGTGTTTACCTCCCCCACTCACACTGGCTTGGTATTGCTGGGCGATACTCGTCTGGTAAAAATATTTAGAAAGTTGATTCCTGACATAGTTGTTTCGTAAAGCATTCAATTTCGCTTCATAATCCGGAGCAGAAGGGTTTCGGAAGAGTTCTACAGCTGGAGGAAGCGCCCTATAACCGCTCCCAATGTCAACATTATATGCTCCTTGTTTGTATAAATATTGCTGCGCATCTATCACTTCTGAAGTACTGGGTTGAGGATTGTAATATAGATTTGGCTTTTGACCAAAGGTTACATTGGCATTGAAGCCAATCTTCGGTGCGGTGTTTAAGCTTCCTTTCTTTGTCGTGATCACAATCACCCCATTTCCAGAACGTGTACCCCAGGCAGAAGCTGCCGCTGCATCCTTTAAGATCGTAATGGTTTCTATGTCATTCGGGTTGATGTTGTTCAGATCTCCATCATAAGGAAAGTTATCCAGAACAATCAATGGATCGGCATTGCCAAATAAGGTGGAACGCCCATGAATCTCTATAGCGCTCTGTCCAACCTGCCGGGTTACCGGCGAAGTAAAGATCAAACCGCTGGTTACCCCATCCAGGCGATCAAGTATGCCTGTAGAAACGGAACGGTCCAATAGATCTTTGTCTATCCGAACAAAAGAACCAGTGGCTCTTTCTTTGGGCAAAGTCTGGTAACCTGTAGATACAATCTGAACTTCTTCCAGGTTTCCACTGATCATCATCAGTTTTAAGGTACCTACATCTGTTTGCGCACGGATTTCTCTGGATTGATAACCAAGATAGGAAACAACCAACGCAGCATCAGGTCGTACTCCTTCTAAAGTAAACCTGCCCAGACTGTCTGTATGGACATACTTGTTCTTATTTTTAACTTTTATGGTAGCTGCCCAAAGTGGTTTGTTATTTTCATCCCGCACTACGCCGCTGACATTAATTTCCCGGAACGGGCTCATGATCCTATCCAGAAAAGAAACTTCCTTTTGGGTAACAACTATGGTTTTATCGGTAATGGTGAAGCTGAGTGAAGGATTGGTCAGGGCTTTGCTCATGACCTCATTTAAAGAGGCGTCGTGGAAGTTTACGCTTATACTTTTTTCTGCGTTGAGCTTTTCTTCGTTCCAGATCACATTAAACCCGGTTTGTTTTTTAATCTCTTTGAAAAGCTGTGCAAGGGTTACTTCTTTTTTAACATAGGTTATTTTCTGGGCAAAAGCAGATACACCGGTTAACAATAACAAAGTAAAAATAATAGAAGTAAG
This sequence comes from Pedobacter nutrimenti, assembly GCF_032678445.1. Lineage (GTDB taxonomy): Bacteria > Bacteroidota > Bacteroidia > Sphingobacteriales > Sphingobacteriaceae > Pedobacter > Pedobacter nutrimenti_A. The sequence goes on along the minus strand of NZ_JAVTSQ010000011.1, from coordinate 243,978 downwards.
TATGCGCATGTATCAACAAAATAGGAAAAGACCTATTTTTCAATAAGCCCATTTTTTGTTGCAAATTACATAATTTTGATGATTCTGGTAAACAGGAATAAAGATTTTATTGTACAAAAACTTTTCTTCCCTCCATTTTGAATTTAACATCGCCGGTCAACTCCAGCATGTGCAGTACTTGGGAAATGTCTTTGTACTTAGAAATGGTACCACCAAATAACTGACTTCCCGTTTGTTGGTTCTGATATATAACATCTACGTCATACCATCTCGACAATTGTTTCATGATCTGCTCCAATGGTTGATTTCTAAAAGAAAACTCCCCATTTTTCCAGGCAATGACACCATCCGGATCAACAGACCTTACTTTGATCAGGGAGCCTGAGTTGACAGCCTGTTGTCCGGGTTTAAGTGCAACCATATTAACCAACACGCTTCCTTCTGCTAAAGTTGTTTGCGTACTGGTATCATCTGGATAACTACTAATATTGAAATGCGTACCCAGTACTTTTACCACCTGGGTTTTGCTTTGCACCAAAAAGGGATGCATTTTATCTTTTGCTACCTCGAAGTAGGCCTCGCCCTTCAACTCAATTCTACGTTCTTTACGTCCGGCGAAAGAAACGGGGTAGGTTAAAGTTGAAGCAGCGTTGAGCCATACTTTCGTGCCGTCTGGCAACGAGAGCTTATATTGTCCACCACGGGGTGTAATCATGGTGTTTACATTTTTTGTTTCTGATTCCTGGTTCCGGGCCCCGTTGGTGTACGGGGCCGGGTCAGGTCGAGAGGTGTAGATAATTTCTCCGCCTTCGGACTTGATTACTTTCATGGTAGATTGTAGGGCCAGCACACCATTCTTCGCTTCATTTAAACTAATTTTATCGCCATTGCTTAAAATAAGCATGGCTTTATCAGTTCCGGGAAGAATGTTGTTGGCAAACCTATTGTCCGAAGGTTCTTTAGTGAAAAAATATATACAAATGCCAAGTATAGTGACCACTGATGCTGCTGCAAGTACAATGCGCAAAGGCAGCCTTGTGGTTTTAACTGTAGTTGTTGGTTGAGTTTGGAGAAGAATAGATGACCACATTTCATCGTGGGTATCTCTAAGAAGCGTTTCTGACAGACCAGAAGACTGATCTTCGTGAAGATGATGCAGCCAATAGCGCACTTGCTGATTTTCCTGCGGGGAGTCTGTCCCTGCCTGAAATCTTTCTAATACATCTTTTGACTGTTGTTCGTTCATCTTTTTCTAATTATCTATATCAAGATAATCACAACAAAGACACTTCAAAAAATGTAATCGGGTACAAGAAAGTGAAAAAAATTTCAAATATTTTATTTAACACTGATAATCAGATAATTAAATTATTCATTAACCAGGGTGTGGTTGGCAAATTCGGTTGCCCAACAACTTTAAAAACCTGGTGGGACAAGAAGGTATCGAGGTTTTGTTAAATATATTTCATCCTGATGAGTTTAAAATGATAATACATATCTTTAAGTCCCTATTCATATATTATGTTAAAGTCAATTGAAACTGAAGATCAATATACCTCTGTACTGTCCTTTGCTTATGAGATCATGCAAATGGACTTGACAAAAAATTTACAAGCTGCTTACGAATTTGATATTTTATGTCTACTGATTAAAGAATATGTCAGTTCCTGCTGTCCATCAAACCTTAAATGTTAAAATAGCATCTGACAAAAGCTAGCAACGAAAGTTATCTCAACAGGCCTGTTAAAAGTGCATATATATAAAGCATTAGTCCAAGCTTTCCTCTCAACACTTTTAAAGCTCTTTTGATTTGGGTATGAACGGTATGTTCTGAGATGTCCAAACGCTCAGCAATTTCTTTATTGGAAAGATACTCCTGGCGTCTTAACTGAAAAATCTCCCGCATTTTTTCTGGTAAGTTATTGATCTCTTTTTCAATTAGCGCGGCCAGATCTTTTTCCCTGATGCGGTAATCAGTACCCACCGGAGCCTGATCAATGGTTTCTTTAAAAGATGCTACATGCTCCTGTGTAATGGCAACATGTCTAAATACATTCAGTATCCGGTTTAAAACTGCTTTGTATAAATATCCGGAAAGGGTGGTTTGAATCTCCAGGCTTTCTCTCGAATTCCATAAATACACATAGACTTCCTGAATGATATCTTTTGCGCTTTCTGTATCCTGAAGTTTCTTGTAAGCGTATATATATAATAAAGTATTATATCTGTTATAAATTTCCGTAAACGAACTATGGTTACCTTCTTTCAAAAGTTTGATCAGCTGAGCGTCTGAAAGTGATTTACAATCAGTCATGTGTAGTCTTAATTTTCAGCCTGAAGATGGTAGTTGGAATTCATTGCCCCAAACATAGCCAATATTTTCCTTTTTTGAGAACTTTTCAAACTATGTTTTTACAGCATTTACTATGAATTGTAACATCAATATGTGTCTTTACAGAGAACCTTTCTGGTTTTCTTATTCTTAGCTTTGAAGTAGATAAACAAACATTTTATGACAAAGAAAATACTTACGTTTGGTGCGCTTTTAGCCGCTCTCACTTTCGCCAACACTAAAGCAAATGCGCAGGCAGTTTCTGGTACTGTGGCGGTAAACCTTATTCTTTCGGATGCCTTTTCAATTGTACTGGGGCCAACTCCTGATGTTACTTTTACTTATGCATCTGCTGCTGATTACGCTTCTAGTAAAACCGTTGCAAAGACCAATCATTTCACCGTGATCAGCAACAAACCTTATAGTGTAGCCGTAAAAGCAAATTCTGTTTTTAACACGATTTCTACCACGACGCCCCCATTGAGCGCTGTGCAAATTTCTGTAGATGCAAGTACGATCACAGGAGCAACTTATACAACTGCGACGCTCAGCACAACCAATCAAAGTATCGCAAGTGCTGCCAGTCCGACAATCGGCACAGCTTACAATATCAACTATGCAATTCCTACAGCAGCACCATTACTGGCGATGTCGGCAGGTACTTATACAACCAACGTAGTTTATACGGTAACACAGCCATAAATTGCCTGAATGAGATTAAGCTTTATCTTTATCTTAAGCCTTGTTTCTGCGCTTTTAACTGATGCAAAGGGACAAGGCTTTTCCGTATCCCCTTCACGCCTCGTTTTTAGCGGCAGTCCTGGCGAAACGGTTAGTCAGTCCATTACCTTTAGCAATAATTCCTCTACCGTCCTGTCTTTTATTAACCGGATCCAGGACTGGGACCGGGACTCTCTGGGTAATAAATCCTATTATGATGGCGGTACAACACCGCAATCCAATGCAAAATGGATCAATCTTTCTTCAAATTCAGTGGAAATCCAGCCGGGGGAAACAAAGCAGGTGATTGTTTCGCTGAATATTCCCCAAGATGCGAAAACATTAACACACAGTATGATATTTTTTACCCAGGTTAAACAGCAGCAAGCTGCACAGACCAGGGGGACTTCGATAGGAATAAACATCCTGATGGAAGTAGGTGTACAGGTTTATTATACGCCAAAAGGTTTAAATTCAGGGGATTTCGAATTCCTTGCTTTTGACGATCATGGAATTACAGAGCAGAATGGCGTAAAAATACGGACATTAGCGCTGAAGATCCATAACAGAGGTGACATTAACAAGGATGCCACGGTAAAATTCGAACTGACCAATAAAGAAACGGGGGAAGAAATAAAAGTGGCCCCGCAAATTATTGCGATGCTACCTGATGCTACGCAATGGGTATTGATGAAAATTCCGGCAAACCTGAAAGGGAAATTCCTGGCAGTAGGTTTATTAGATGCAGGTTCTACTTATGATTTGAAAGTTGCTGAAAAAGAGATTACATATAGCCCTTAGTATATTGCTCTGCTGTTTTGCAGTGGCAGGCAGCTATGCACAGGTAATTGTGACCATTCCGGCGATTAACATCACCGGTCAGAACGATTATACCGCTACAGGTTCTAATGGCACAGCCAGCCTGCTGGCTCTTGGTGGGACCATTAAAATCCAATCCACTACTGCAAATTTTCCAGCAACTACCACAGGTACATCGGCACCGCTGGCACTCAACGTTGTAAATCCCAAGGTGAATTCTATAGCCGCCTTAAACCTGCTTGGGTCTGCTACAGAAGTTATACTCTCCCAAACGCCACAGGCTATCTTCACGGCCCCGGTTTTAACGACCGGGGGAGCCTTAACTGTAAATTACAGGATCGGCATCGCTGGTAATGCCTGGCTGGCGGGAACTTATAAGACTCCTGTTACATTTACGAATGTCAGCCCGGCCACCCAGGACTTGAGTATTGTTGTTCCTGCATTGCTTACGCTCAATACTGCCGTTGCTACGCCAACCACAATGAGCGTCAATGCCCTATCTGCTTTCAGAACAGGTGGTGGGGTATCTGCCACCAATACTTTTGATTATTTTTCTACTGTACCTACAGATGTGTCTCTGAATTCAACCAGCAGTACCTTTTCTTTCTCGACCACACAACTCTTCAATTCGACTCCTGTTGTACCAGCGGGAAAACTGACTTCACTGCTTTCGGGAGCTTATGCAGGGTCGGCAATTAACATTTCTACGACTGCACAGGCCATTTCTGCTTCAAGTAGTATACCTGTAGTTGTCACCAATAAAAATAGCCTAAGCAACACATTAAGTGTCAGCGCCGCAGATCTTAAAGCTAATTTTATGCAGGCTGGTACCTATACGCTGCCCATTGTTTATACGATAGCCAAGAAAAGTTCAGCTTACCCCCTTACTCTGGCTTCCATCACAACCAACAGCTCTGTTCAGCTAACAGTTGCTAAAATGTCTGAATTGACCATTCCTGTCAGCACGGTAAACCTCAATTTTACTACTGCAACAGCTTATAACCAGGGAGTAACCACAGCGATGCCCAATCCGATTACAGTGAGCGCAACGGTTCCCTATGGTGTTACAGTGAAGACAAGCGGAAACTTCATTTCAGGCGCCAATTCTATTCCTGCAAGTGTTATGATTGTGGAAGGAACTGCTACCCAAACCGGCATTACCCCTATTATCCTCTCTACTACAGCCCAGAACCTGTTTAGCAGCGCAGACCCTGTCATCGACCGGGCAATTAATCTGCAGTTCCGGGTGCCCAATACACAAACCACTAACCTCCTGAATAAACCTGCGGGAACTTACAATGCTACAGTCACCTTCACCATCGTAGCCCCTTAATTAAAATCTTGTTATTCCGACTTTCCGATGTTCGTCTTTGTACAGAAAGGTTAAAAGTGCAACTGGCTTTCCCGTCAGGGAAACTTCTTCTTTGCCATTCTCTATAGAAAAGGGCATTCCTTCGGTGTCTATGTAGACCGTATAATTGTTTCTGGGCAGGTAAAAACAGAATCCACCACGGTCATCTGTCAGTGTTTGATATTTACGGCCTCCTGCATCAACAGCTGTTACCCGAATCCCTGCCAGTGCAAACTGTGCATTGAGATATTTTGAGGCAAGGGGTTTAACGCAGCCGTTCAATGCCTGTGTTTTAACTAAGGGCACTTCCAGCCGTTTATTCTTGTCCAGGAATACCGATGTAGGCTCCTGCAAACTCCATCCTTTGGTATTGGTCACAGATGCTACATAGGCCTCTTTCTTCATATCACTGAAGGTTACCTCTCCTTTGCTGTTCGTTAATGCCGCGTCGTTGTTTATTTTTACCAGCACACCCGCTACAAGTGCTTCACCGGGGTCACGCTGTCCATTACTGTTCCTGTCTTCATAATAAACGAGCGTTAGTTTTTTTGAACTGCCGTTGCCTTGCCTGCCAAATTGTTTTTCTAAACCTAACCTTAACTGACGGTTGTCATAAGACTGCCGGTCGAGGGTGTTGGCTATGTTCAATTCGGGATTGTAAAATAGTGGCAATATATTCTGTTTGGTGAGGATATACTGTACATCACCGGTAATCGCCCAATGCCCTTTCATCAGATACCTAAAACTACCATTTGCCGAATAATTATTACTGCTCGTAAAACCATAGTAATTATACATTCCGCCAAATTGAAAGGTCAAACTGTTCTTAAGTGTATTGAAATGCAGGTTGGGTCCAATGGAATACAGCCGGTAACGATGGTTTTCGGTAGAGGAAAGTGCATCTGATAAATAATATGGATTGAACTGTGCATAACCGGTTAGCCCAAAAATGGGCATAGTATAACTTCCTGTGATCTTTAGAGATTGAAAGGGAGCGGGTGGTTTTTCAGAAGTATTCAGAAAGGTATAACCGTAATCGGCAGTGAGCGAGAAGCTGTTTATAGCTCCGCTATATCCTATATTTGCTGCCATACGGAATGATCTGGAGGTCCAGTCTGCTGGCATGGGCACAAATTCAGAGAATCCTTTCGAAACCAGGTGCTGGTCCATATAGTAAGGCCCGACATTAAAATATAGCTTACCAGCCCGGAGATTATAAGCCAGTTCATAAATATTGATGGAATTTTTGTTGATCCCGAGGTCAAAAATAGAGGTTAACCTGGATTGGTATTTAGGATTATTTGCCTGCGTATTTACATGTGCGGTTAAACTGCCCGTCTCACTTATCGGGGTGGAAACACGGAAATCGATTAAGAACAGCCCACGCCTTAAACCGGTAAAATATGGATTACTATAGTACCCGTTTCCCGAAATCTGGACCTCCTTCGTATTCAGTACATAATTCAGTCCGGCGGAAAAACCTTGTTTTGCCGAAGAGCTGCCATCACTCTGATTCTCGAGGGAATAACCGCCTTCAAATCCAAAAGTCTCATTTTTACTAAGCTTAAAAGACGATTTTATACTCAACTGGTTGGCATCTAATCCTGTTAAAGGATCTCTGCTGTGCAGAAAAGTAAACCGTTTTGTCGTTGCTGTTTTTTCCAGACTATAATCCAAAGCATAAATCTTTCCTCCAGGTACAGTGTTGTTTAGACCATTGTATATGAAGTAATTGTTCTGTATTCCATAAAATGAAAGTACACTTTGATCTTCTAGCTTTGCACTGGCTTTAACTCCCTTGCCGGCCAGCTGGAAATCCAGGTTATCATAAATATTCCCTATTCTTAAACCCCATCTTTTAGTTTGGTAATCCAAATAACTGTTGTATAGGTTAATTCCGTTTGCGCCCGGCTGATGGTAGTCATCTGCATTCAAACGGTATTCAAGCGAAGAACTTTGACCCATATTCAATTTTCCGTTCGCCTGTAACTGGTAATAAGAAGACCCACGGTTTAGACTTGCGTAATGAAGAGAAATGGTATTTGGAAGTACTCCCCCCGGCTGGTTACCAGAACTCGACATTCTTCTCGCACTGCTCACATTCAGAATTCTGATCACCTTTACAGCGAGCTGATGGTTACTTTCGTCCATAGCCTGCATGGTAACCGTAAAATCTACAGCGGCATTTGCTGATTTATTTCTGGCCAGAAAAGGCAGCAACAGTTGTGAGCCCGGCTGCAACGTCAGATTTGTTGTTTGCCCCGTAAACTCCAGGCCATCCGGGATTCCTGTCAACAATATCCTGAAGGTCAGCGGAATGAAACCATTGTTCGCGCAGCGCACAACAACCTGCGCCTGATTGCTCATCTCGCTGAGATAGATTTCATCTTCCTCAGTGCCAATGGTAAGTCCATTGACATCGGTCAGTATGGTCTTAAAAGCTGCTGAAGGCTGCACCTGAATATTCGGATTCAGCGCCAACAGTTTAACTGTAAAAACCTGGTTATTACTATTGATCGTTTGTCTGTCTGCAAGATACTTCAACGGAAAGATTTTGCTCTCTCCTGCTTTCAGCAGCAAAGTATCAGGCAAGGACAACAGACCTCTGCTGAGTTGTTTCGATCCGGGATCTTGCACCAGGGCAACATTTTCCTTATAAGGATTGCTTATTTTAAGAAAATTAGAAAATGTTTCACCTCCTCTAAGCTCAAGTGTGTCCTTCACAAAGTCATACTTGATTTGAGCCAGGGCTTTATAGGCAGTTACCTGGGAGAAAATAAGCAAACACCAAAAGATTATTCTGATGTCACTTGCCCGTTTATGACCAAAACGATTACCTAAACTGAGCAAGCAATTCACCTTTACTGTTAATGTTCAGTTTTTTATATGTCCTTTTGATATACTGCCTTACAGTATCCAGTGAGATTCCATATTTATACCCGATCAGTTTGTAACTTAAACCGTTTCTCAAGCCCTCTACAATCTGACGCTCCCTCAAACTCAGATTGTTCTGATGATCTACAGCTTGTTGTACTTGCTGAATGAAGTTTCTTGAAATTGACGGGCTGAAAACTGACCCCCCGTTATAAGTGGTCACGATTGTGGAAATGACTTCATTTAAGCAGGTGTCCTTTGTAAGATAACCCATTGCCCCTGCCTTTACACAAGATATTACAGTGTTATGATCCTGAATATTACTGTAGACAACCACATTGGTATTAGGAAATTTGCGATAGATTTCAATAATGACATCAATACCGTTCTCTTCAATATCCACTAAGGTAACATTAGGCTCCTGGGCAGCAATGATGTTTTTACATTCGACCATAGATCCCACTTCAAATGTAACTTTTAAATCGTGCTGATGACCGTCATCAAGGAGAACGCGCATCATGCCTCTGCGCTGTTGATTTACATCGATGATTCCTACTTTTATCATATTTGCCCTTTTTACTACTACAAATTAGTAATTGTAACAGGCTTCGCCATAAAACAGGGCTGTTCAGTTTGTTCTTTTTATATTTAGGTTATAATTATTATTTATATAACAATGATTATAAAACGTTTAAAATTAGTTTACTAAATAGATACTAGATATGTGGTTTACTGACATATGGGTTTCCTTTTACATAAAATCTCCAGGGTAATAAGGCGTGATCTCCGGCATAGTCCACACCTATTCTTGGCCCTGAAACAACCTGATCAGCCGGAAAAGAAATTCCATTATCAGCCATCCAGAGCTCCTCTCCCGTAAGATCTTTAGCGTTCAGAGATCTATCTATACCTAAGGCCTGAGAAAGCGCTCCAGGGCCCGCTGTGAGATTCGGCTTTAATTTTAGCATCTTTCGTCTTTGCAGCATGATATCTATTCCAGTTACAGGCTCTATTCCCCGGATCAGAATTGCGTGTGGTGTATCTTGACTTGCCGTAACGACATTGAAAAGTGAATGGATCCCATAACAGAGGTATACATAAGAAATTCCTCCCGCCTGGTACATGGTCTGGGTCCTGTTTGTGAACCGACCTCCATAGGCATGAGATGCCTTATCGGTTACACCATGATAAGCCTCGGTTTCCACAATCGTACCACCGGTGAGCTGGCCTTCTTTAAAGGTGAACAACTGCTTTCCTAAAAGTTGCTGCGCCAGGAGCAGTACGTTATGGTCCTGATAAAAAGAGAAGGGAAGTTTATGCATGTATAAAACTCACTATTTTCTTTAGATATAATTCATCAATATCATCAAAATGAGATAGATATTCACTATCAACATCGAGCACACCAATAATTTCCTTTCCTTGATAAACGGGCAGGACAATTTCAGATCTGGAGGCCGAACTACAGGCAATATGTCCCGGAAACAGCTCCACATCTGGCACAATCAGCACCTCTGATTTGGCCCAGGAAGCCCCACAAACACCTCTGCCCTTTTGAATCCTGGTACAGGCCACCGGTCCTTGAAATGGGCCGAGTACCAATTCATTTTCTTTAACCAGATAAAACCCCACCCAGAACCAATTGAATTGTTCCTTCAGGGCAGCCGCGATATTGGCGAGGTTTGCGATCAGATCATTTTCGCCGCTGATTAAGGCTTCAATCTGAGGCAATATGGATTCATACTGGTCTTTTTTATTTGTACTGCTTGTAATTTTTAAATCTTCGGCCATAGGTTTTAATTCTTAGATCAAAGTTAGGTATTTCCCCTGCTAAAGCTTGTCTTCAGGATGTAAAAGGCTAAATTTTACTAGATTTGAAAATTATCACCATTAGTATCTGACACATGAATAAAAAAACTCTACTATTCACCTCCCTTTTAGCCATTGGGATTGTCCAATCGGGCTATACACCACCCGATGAAGGGATGTTCCCACTAAGCGAGATCCACAAACTGGACTTGAAGAAAGCCGGATTAAAAATTGACCAGAAAGAGATCTACAACCCAAATGGAACAAGTCTGGTCGATGCGCTGGTTAACGTGGGCGGCTGCACGGGATCTTTTATTTCTAACGAAGGACTGATCATCACCAATCACCACTGTGCGTTTAGCGCAGTGCAACTAGCCAGTACGCCAGAACACGATTATTTGAACAATGGATTTGTGGCCAGGTCACATGAAGAGGAAATTGAAGCAAAAGGATTAACATGCCGTATAACTGATAGTTATGAAGATGTTTCTGACCGGATTTTAGGAGCTGTCGCCCAAGTGACAGACCCTGCAAGCAGACTCCAGCTGATCAACAATACGATGAAGAATATTGTGGCCGAAGCAGAACAAAAAGACCCCAGCATCAAGGCCGAGGTTTCGGAAATGTTTATTGGCAAAACCTACGTATTGTTCCGCTATAAAACGATCCAGGATGTCCGTTTGGTGTATGTTCCAAATCGCCAGATTGGGGAATTTGGAGGAGAAACAGACAATTGGGTTTGGCCACGCCATACAGGTGATTTTTCATTTATGCGGGCTTATGTTTCTAAAGACGGTAAGCCGGCAAAGTATTCAAAAGACAATGTCCCTTATTCTCCGAAAAAGTTCCTGAAAGTAAATGCCAGCGGCACCAAGGAAGAGGATTTCGTGTTTATTTTAGGTTATCCCGGCCGCACTTTCCGCCACCGCCCTTCGGAGTTTATTGAATACCAGCAAAAGTTCGTACTTCCTTATGTATCTGAACTGTATGATTTCCAGAACAAGACAATGGAGGAAGCAGGCAAGAAAGACAAGGCCACGGAAATTAAACTGGCCACCCGCATTAAACGTAATGCAAACGTACTGAAGAACTATAGAGGCAAACTGCAGGGCCTGAGAGAAATTGACCTGATTGGCCAGAAAAAACAGGAAGACGCCGCAATGGCTCAGTTCATCAACGGCAATGTAGACCTAAAAGCCAAATACGGCAGTTTAATGGGCGATATTGACAACTTATACAAACTCATCAATGGAGATGCGCAACGCGATCTCTGGCTGCAACAAATCTACACCTCAACCAGTTTGTTGTCGGTATCCAGAACTATAAATAGCTTTAAAGACGCGCTCGAAGGACAACCAGTTGCACAAAAGCAGGCCTTTTTTGATCTGAATATAGAGCAGGTCAAAAAATCCCTGGCCGGAACTTATGAGGCTTATGATCTGGATGTAGATAAACATATTTTAAACCGGATGTTTAATGATGCCGCAAAGTTCTCTCCAAATCAGAAGGTGGAAGCTGTAAATAAGGTTACAGGTAAAGGCTCAAATGACGAAACAACGATCAACAGGTATCTTAAGGATACTTTTGAACTAAGTAAGTTAAAGGATCAGGATTATGTGTTGAATACGCTTCTTAAATCGCCAAAAGCTTTGAGCACCTACAATGACGGCCTCCTTTTACTGGAAAAAGATCTAGGCAAACAGATTGCAGAGCTTAAGCCTGAAAAAGACAGAAGAGAAGGTTTACTCAATAAATTAATGGGTGACTACGTGAATGTTAAGGAGAAATTCTTAAAGAAAGACTTTATCCCAGATGCAAACAGCACTTTACGCTTGACCTATGGCTACGTAAGAGGTTACGCTCCTGCCGACGCTACTTACATGAAACCTTACACATCGATTAAAGGTATCCTCGAAAAAGGTGCTTCGGGTGATCCTGATTTTGGATATCCTGCCGCAATCAAAACGCTCTGGACCAATAAGGACTTTGGGCCTTTTGAGAAAAAGGATCTAAATGATGTTCCGGTTTCTTTCTTATACAACATGGATACCACTGGAGGCAATTCCGGCTCTCCTATCATGAATGCAAACGGAGAACTGATCGGAGTTAATTTTGATCGTGCTTATGGAGCTACTATTAATGATTACGCCTGGAACGAAAGCTATAGCCGCTCTATAGGGGTAGACATTCGTTATGTACTTTGGGTAGCCAAAAAAATTGACCATGCTGATTTTCTGGTTAAGGAAATGGGCGTAAAACTATAATAAAACACAAATCGCTTTTGCCTGGTGTGACCAGGCAAAAGCCTTATTAATTCAATAAAAAAATGAGAGTACTTGCAGAACTACCACATCCTGATTGTAAAATCACCTTGTTTAACATGAACCAAAAATACATTGTAAAATTTGAACAGGGAACCCTGGAACAGAGTTACAAATTATCCGAACTTGACCTTAGTGGAGGGGGAGCAAATGAGATATTTCAGATACTGGACGACGTATTTATCGCTACCGTTGTAGAACGATTTAAGCTGATGAGGACAGATTTTACAGCAGCCTACAATAGACAGCAATACTAGCTCATAAAAAACACTTAAAACACTGAAAATAAAATACTTAAAAAGTAAAACAGAATTATATTTTGTATTTTAGATTAAAATTTAACAAAAAAAACTGATTCAAATAAAGTTTATATACACATAAATAGATCTAACTTATTTGTTTATCAAAATTTTAAATACAATGACAAAATATGATTCTGTCCATTAAAAGCGCCAAATTTTATTCTGATTTTATAGATTATGCCTGGAATCCGTTTTTTTGATTTTAAAAAGATACCTTTAAAAATTAAAATAACATTGATGAAATCCATATATCTATTTATCTTTTCCTCCCTTTTGGTTAGCCTTATTTTGTCTTGTGGAACAAAGGAAAGTATCCAGCGTGACATCAACATTGAGACGGACTCCATCAGTTTCACTTTCCCTGTGGTTACAGACACCATTAGCACCAGCCAGAACCTCGCCTCCATCAGTACAACTGTTTCTTTGGATAACATTATCAAAACACAAACAAATGAGCAGTTCAGTATTGCTGATCTTCGGACTGCGCATATTATCGGCTTCAAAATCAAACTGAGTAAACCCGACACCAGTCAAACGAACTACAACAACCTAAGGGTATACTCGACACTTGCCTTAGGCCTATCCTCTGCAACTGGCAATGTGATTCCCGTTGGCGTTTTAAACAACAATCCTGATTTGTATTCTACAGGACTTAGTATTCCGGTTACCAATACTGGTGATCTCAAGTCTACCTTAAATTCAAATGTTACTTATTTGGTTACCGGAGAAGCGAGAAGAAAAAATACAAAAATAATGGCGGCAAAAGCTGTGATCCAATATCAGATTACTGTAGGGCGGTAGTTATTGCTTTCTGCCTTTCCATATTCCAGTTAAATTTCTTATATTTGCATAGAACGGAATACTATTAAGCTATTCTCTACACATACTTGCCAATCATCATCACCAAGATTGGGTTTAACTCCATCCCGGATCTCTAATCCGTTGTCATCCGGGAAATTTACTCTTCACAAAGTCAATTTGCTCTTAAAAAGCCTGCTTTTTAGATTGGCGGAACAAGGAACACCAGAGAAAAGTTATTTTCTTACTTAAACAATTTATAATATATGGCTAAGTCGCAAGCTACATTCATGAAAAAACAATTGGAAAAAAATAGACAAAAGAAGAAAGAGGACAAAGAACAACGTAAACTGGAACGCCAGCAAAATTCTGCAGGTGGAGATCTGGAAAGTATGATGGCTTATGTAAACGAATTTGGAGAAATCGTGTCCACACCTCCTGAAAAAAGGTAATCTTTAGTTTATTTTCATTTCCTTGATTATAGGTAAATGAATTCATGATGATATTTAATGCATAAAGGCCCCCAAAAGGGCCTTTATGCATTTTATCTCTTGTCAAAGTAATTTGGTTGATTCAGAGTAGAACTAATACTGATTGAAGAATATGATTTTCTGTAAAAAGAAACTCCATATTGGGAGAACTTCGATTTGGCTTATATTTTGTATTAATAAATTAACAACAAAATATATTAATTGAAATATTGATATATTTTTTCAGCCAAATACTTTAACCTTAAGATAACACCACTCTCCTGCCATGCCTACAGATCAAATCCTATTGTTAGATCCTGAAAACGAAAAAACTGTTCATCAGCTTTTTGAAATTTCAGCTCATATCCACCCCAGCAATGTTGCTGTGGTATATGGAGAGGAATCTCTATCCTATGTGGAATTAAATACACAAGCTGATCAATTATCTTATCGTATTTTAAACGGAGCGAGAGATCAGGAAATTATAGGCGTAGACACCACAAAGTGTCTGGAAATGGTGATTTCAGTATTGGCCATTTTAAAAGCAGGAAAAGCTTATTTGCCGTTAGATCCTAGCTATCCTGAACATAGACTTCAACAAATAGCAACTGATTCGGGTCTGAAAACCTGCCTGAGTCTATCGAAGAATAAAGCGGTTTATCAAGACTTAAACCTCGAAACCATAATTTCAGATGATGCGCAGCAAGGGCCGGTTGCCCATGCACCTTTTCAATCTATAAATACCTGTGTTCTATACACATCTGGCTCTACAGGAAAGCCAAAAGGGGTATCTCTGGGGCACAAGGGACTCGTCAATTTCCTATTTTGGCAGCATAAATACGCGCTTGCAGGAGATAACCTAAAGTCGCTGCAATTCTGCCATTTAAGTTTTGATGCTTCGTTTCAAGAAATTTTTGTAACCCTGACAAGTGGGGGTACTTTGTTTCTTCTAAAAGAAGATATTCGCCTGGATGCCGGGCAATTGTTGAAATTCATGATCAAACATGAGATAAACAAAGCTTTTCTCCCTTATGTCACTTTACAATATTTAACTGAAGCGGCTGTTGCAGAGCACCTTTTTCCCTCAAAACTAAAAGAAGTCATTACAGGCGGGGAATTACTGAAGATTACACCTACCATCAGAACTTTCTTTAATTCGTTACCAGACAGTGTTTTAGTTAATGTTTATGGTCCAACGGAAACTACGATATGGGTTACAGAATTAAAGCTTTCGGGAAACGCTTTAGAGTGGCCTTCTATTCCAACTATCGGTAGTGTGATGGCGAATTCATCTATCTACTTTCTTAACGAGTCTTTACAATTAGTTAAAGATGGGGAAATAGGCGAAATATTTATTTCAGGTCCCGGGCTGGCCAATGGCTATCTGCATCAGCCTGAAATGACCGCCGAGCGGTTTATTGACTGGCCTCATCCGTCAATAGGCTCCATAAGACTCTACCGTACGGGAGATTTGGGGAAACTACTGGACAATAAGGAGATAGAATTTCTCGGAAGAAAAGATGGTCAGGTAAAAATAAGAGGCAATAGAGTTGAAATTGGTGAGATTGAGATAGCTATTATGCAGCAGGCAAATATTAGTCAAGCTGCTGTGGCATTGAGAGAGGATCAACCTGGAAGAAAGTCTCTTGTTGCTTATGTGGTTGGACAAAATGACAACAAAGATGGTCTTTATCTAAAAAATCAGCTTTCGAATTTACTTCCTGATTACATGGTTCCTTCTAGCGTAGTTTGGATGGATGAGCTCCCAAAAACCACCAGCGGAAAAGTAGACAGACTTAAATTGCCTGCACCTGAATTACTTAGACCCGACTTAAGCGTCATTTATCAGGCTCCACGCAGTCAGATGGAAAAAGATATTACCAGTGTTTGGATGGAGCTGTTCAGGTATGACCGGATTGGCGTTTATGATAATTTCTTTGATTTGGGAGGAAATTCTCTGCTTGCCCAAAAAACGGTGGCAGCGCTCAAATATGAATTCAGTTATGAATTACCAATTACCAAGCTGTATCAATATCCTTTTATTAAGGGTATAGCTGACTTCCTTGGCTCTAAACAGATTGAAGAGGAAGATCTCAACCCCACCGCGCTAAAAACGGCTCTATCAGGAGATATCGCGGTCATAGGTATGGCAGGAAGATTTCCTGGAGCGAACAGTATTGAAGAACTGTGGTCCATATTATCAGAGGGCAGAGAAACGACAACCTTTTTTAATGAAACGGAAATAGATAGTAGTATCCCTGATTCAATCAAAAATGATCCAGCCTATGTAAAAGCAAGAGGGATCATTCAAGGTGCAGATCAGTTTGACCCTGCATTTTTTGGATTGAACATAAAACTTGCGGAACTGATGGATCCACAACTTCGGGTCTTCCTGGAGATTTGCTGGGAATTATTGGAGAAAACGGGAAATTTTTCCTCAAAACGCCACACTAAAACTGGAGTCTTTGCGGGCAGTGGCTCAAACACTTACTTTGTAAACAATATATTACAATATCCCGAAAAAATAGAAAGTCAGGGCAATTTACAAGTACTTACGGTTAACGAAAAAGACTACCTGGCTTCAAGAACAGCTTACCATCTTAATCTGCAAGGTCCTGCTGTAAGTGTCAACTCAGCATGTTCCACATCTTTACTGGCCGTAGCTGAAGCCGTCAATAGCTTACGTGCCGGTCAATGCTATATGGCTATTGCTGGTGGTTCGAGCGTTACTTCTCCTATATACAGCGGACATATTTATCAGGAAGGCAGTATGTTAAGCGCCAATGGACACTGCCGTCCTTTTGATAATGAAGCAACTGGTACCGTGTTTAGCGATGGTGCAGGTGCGGTTTTGCTGAAGAGACTGGAAGATGCACAAAGGGATGGCGATCGGATTTTTGGTCTCATCAAAGGTGTTGGCGCAACTAACGATGGTGCCGGGAAGGGAAGTTTTACCGCACCAAGTACCGATGGACAAGCGGAAGCTATACGTTCGGCAATAAGAGATGCGGGCATTTCACCAGCAGAAATCACCTATATTGAAACTCACGGAACGGGAACTCCGATTGGCGACCCTATTGAATTTGAAGGTCTCCTGAAAGCATTTGGCCCTCAAGAGCATAGGCAATTCTGTGCTATAGGTTCTGTAAAAAGTAATTTTGGACATTTAACACAAGCAGCAGGGGTTACCGGCCTAATCAAGACATGTTTATCCCTTTACCATAAGAAACTACTTCCCTCTTTAGGTTATCAATCGCCAAATAAAAACATTGATTTCCCAAACAGTCCTTTTTTCGTACAGACTGAATTTTCGAACTGGACGTCAACAGCCAAAAGATTTGCTGGTATAAGTTCTTTTGGGGTTGGCGGCACAAATGTTCATGTAGTCATGGAAGAGTATCTGGACGAAGCACCAGCACCTATTTCCACTCCCGGCAGGCCTTATGAACTCCTGAACTGGTCTGCAAAATCAGAAAACAGCAGGAATGCTTATGCCCCAGCCCTGCTTGAATACCTTCAAAAGCATCAAAATGTTCCTCTTGCCGATGTGGCGTATACGCTGCAAAAGTCAAGAGAGGCTTTTCGCTGCAGGAGGTTTATGGTCTCAAATGATACCGCTTCGGCTATCCGTTCATTGGAACTGAATCAACCTCTATCTCAAGAACTGAACAGACTTGAAAGTTTACCGGGAGAAATTGTATTTGCCTTTCCGGGTCAGGGTGCACAATACCTCAATATGGCCGCTGACCTTTATAAAAACGAGACGGTTTACAGAAATGCGGTAGACCAATGTGCGTTGTTGTTACAGGAATATCTGGAAAGGGATATTCGTCAAATTATTTTTCCGCCAGAGATTACTGAGGCAGCGAATGACCTGCTCCGTGAAACCAGATTTACACAGCCTGCCCTTTTTGTCGCAGAATATGCATTAGCTAAATTGTGGATGCATTGGGGCATTGTGCCTACAATGCTTTGCGGTCACAGTATTGGTGAATACGTAGCTGCGCATTTAGCTGGTGTTTTTACGCTGGAAGAAGGATTAAAGTTAATTGCTACCCGGGGTGCTATGGTAAATAGCCTTCCTTCGGGATCTATGCTATCCATAAGAAGCTCATCAGACTCAATATCTCCATTATTGAGTGGAGATCTATCATTAGCAGCTGTAAACAGCCCCTATCTTTGCGTAGTGGCTGGCCCAGATCAGCAGATTCAGGCATTGAGTGAATTACTGCAGTCGAAAGACATCATCAGTAAACCACTCTTTACAAGCCATGCCTTCCATTCTGCCATGATGGACCCTATTGTCGAAGATTTTAGAAGGGTGGTTGCCGAGATACCACTGTCGAAACCGAGGATACCTATCGTATCTACCGTAACAGGTAAACTTTTGACAGATGAACAAGCGCAGGATGCAAATTATTGGGCTAATCATTTAAGAAATACGGTACAATTTTCTAAAGCTATTGAGACCATATTAACCTTTGATTCTCCACTTTTTCTGGAAGCCGGGCCCGGAACAACAATGACCACGCTCATAAAACAAATAGCAGGAAAGCGTTCGGCATCTTTAACAGTATTGCCGAGTTTGTCTGGTAAAGATCAGGATTACCCAAGCTTGTTAAATACGCTTGGACAACTTTGGAATTGCGGGTTAAATCCCAACTGGGATAATTACTATGCAGATCAGAAGAGGGTAATTTTAAATCTCCCAACTTATCAGTTTGACCGGAAGCGCTATTGGTTGGATATCAAACAAATACACACAACACCATCAGTTAATACTACCCTAATACCACAAGAAAAACCTATAGAAACGATTAATTCTCTTACAATGAGACACGAAAACCTTAAATTAAAAATCAGACAAGTACTGGAAGATGCTTCTGGTATTGAAATGGAAAATATTGGATCTGACAGAAATTTCCTGGAAATTGGATTAGACTCTCTTCTGCTCACACAGGTCGCCATTTCTTTAAAAAAAGAGTTCAACCTGCCCATTACATTTAGAAAATTAAATGAAGAATATTCTTCCATAGATCTTCTGGCAGATTATATCGGTCAAAACACGGCTCCAGAGGCATTTGAAAGCCCTGCGAATAACCAGCCCCCATCACCCACTGTCGTTCAGCCTGTTGTGAATATGCAGTACTCCAATTCAAATCCAGTAAATGATACCGCACTTGGTCTTATTGCTCAGCAATTAGAGATCTTGTCTAAACAGGTCATGCTCATGCATGGACAACCCGTAGTAGCTGCTTCTGTCTCCCCAATCATTGCAGTTCAGCCAGCTGCTCATGGAGCACCTAAAAAATCTGCAGAGGAACAGGATCTAAGTGCGCAGGAACAAGTAGAGATACAAAAACCTTTTGGCGCTACTCCAAAAATTGATCGTCAGTCTGCTGAGTTAAACCAGGATCAACGGAAATTCCTGGCTGATCTAACCGAACGTTACACCAAAAAAACTATAAAAAGTAAAAATTACGCGCAAGAAAGCCGTTCCTATATGGCAGATCCTAGGGTCGTATCTGGATTTAAGCCCCTAACAAAAGAATTGATCTACCCTATTGTGATCAATAGATCAAGGGGCAGCCGTCTTTGGGATTTGGATGGCAATGAATATATAGATACTTTAAATGGATTTGGATCCAATTTACTTGGCTATCAACCTGATGTTATCCGCGAAGCTATGCATGATCAGGTAGAGAAAGGTTATGAGGTTGGCCCTCAGCATGAACTTGCTGCAGAAGTGAGTAAACTGGTATGTGAATTTACAGGCTTTGATCGTTCGGCCCTATGCAGCACAGGCTCAGAAGCCGTTTTAGGCTGCATCCGAATTGCAAGAACCATTACCGGGCGTTCACTTATTGTTGCTTTCACTGGTTCTTATCATGGTATCATTGATGAAGTACTGGTTAGAGGGACTAAAAAACTGAAATCATTTCCTGCTGCAGCTGGAATTATGCCGGAAGCTGTACAAAATATCCTTGTACTTGATTACGGCACAGAAGAATCGCTTGCCATCATTAAAGAACGTGCGCATGAAATTGCAGCTGTTTTGGTAGAGCCTATACAAAGCAGGAGACCAGAGTTTGTTCCCCTTGATTTCTTAAAGGAGTTGCGTGCAGTAACCGCCTCTTCGGGTGCAGCACTTATTTTTGATGAAGTAATTACAGGGTTCAGAATGCACCCGGGAGGTGCACAAGCGATATTTGATATTCGCGCAGATCTGGCATCTTATGGCAAAGTAGTTGGTGCGGGTATCCCTATTGGTGTCATTGCAGGAAAAAAACAGTTTATGGACGCGCTTGATGGAGGTGCCTGGAATTACGGAGACCAGTCTTATCCAGAGGTTGGCGTCACTTACTTTGCAGGAACTTTTGTGCGTCACCCTTTGGCACTTGCTGCAGCAAAAGCTTCTTTAACCTACCTAAGAGAAAAAGGACCGGAACTACAATCGGGCTTAAACAAAAAAGGTGAAGATCTCTCCGCAGCTTTAAACAAGGAAATTGAGAAAAGGCACCTTCCCTTTTTCATAGCAAATTATGGTTCTTTATGGAAGGTTAAATTCCATGAAGAGGTCCCTTATAGTGAACTGATGTTTACCTTGATGAGAGAAAAAGGCATTCACATCCTGGATGGATTTCCTTGCTTTATAACTGAGGCTATGTCTGATGATGATATAAAAAAGATCATTAAATGCTTTACAGAAAGTATGGATGAAATGATTCAGGGTGGTTTCTTTTCCTATCCAAATTTCTCAAAAGAAGAATTCGATCAGGACAAGGTAGTCGTTAACGCAGATGAACCTCCTGTTAAAGGAGCAAAACTTGGTAAGGATGAGATTGGTAACCCAGCCTGGTTTATTACAGATCCTAATCAAGAAGGAAAGTTTCTTAAACTTGAATTTAATTAGGGAGATGATGGATAAAAGATCAAATATTAGTTTTAACGAGATAAATTACAATCCATTTGCAAATGCCGAAGAATTGGATAAGACAATCCTTCTAAACGAATCACAAAGGGAAATATGGCTTTCCTGCCTTATAGGAGGAGACCATGCCAACCTCGCCTACAATGAATCTGTATCACTGGATTTACACGGGGAATTTAACTTTGATTATTTCAATCAGGCTTTTCAGAAAGTAGTACAAAAGCATGAAGCCCTCCGCTCCTCCCTCAGTGCAAATGGAGAGCACCTCCTGATTTATAAAGAACTTACTGCGGACCTTCATTTTCAAGACTTGTCTGATAAAGAGTCCAGCTACCAGAAGGCGATCCTGGATGAATTTGTAAACATTCAAATGACCACCCCCTTCCGTTTGGAAGATCGACCTTTGTTTAGAGCATATGTTCATCAATTGGGAACTCATCATCATTATTTCACATTGGTTATTCACCATCTTATTGGTGACGGATGGTCTATCGGTATCATTTTAGAAGACATCAGTAAGCTATATAATGCTTATATAAAGGGGCAACCAACTATTTTAAGCAAAGGTTCACAAATTAGTGGTTACGCTTTAGAACAAGCTGAATTTCTAAGAAGCGATCTTTTCAAAGAAACAGAAGCTTACTGGCTGGATCTTTACAAAAACAATGTTCCAGTTCTGGATTTACCTATCGATTTCAAACGCCCGTCTACACGTACATATAAAGCGCATAGAATAGACCACCCACTGCCAAAAGAGTTAACGGATCAGCTAAAAGCTACTGGAAATAAAGCAGGCAGTAGTTTCGTAAACACCTTATTAAGTGCATTTGAAGTATTTCTTTACCATAAAAGTGGCCAAAAAGATATTATTGTAGGTCTTCCGGCGTCAGGTCAGTCTGCCACAGGAAATCTTGATCTTGTAGGCCATTGCGTAAACTTGTTGCCCATCAGAAGTAAGATTGACCCTGAAATTTCATTCCATAATTATTTAAAAGAAAGAAAACTTGCCTTCTTTGATGCTTATGACCACCAGCAATTCAGTTTTGGTCAGCTTGTCAAAGAACTTCATCTTAAGAGAGATGTTTCCAGGGTCCCCCTTGTCCCAGTCGTATTTAATATCGATATGGGGATGGACAATCAGGTGTTTTTTGAAAATATAGAATATCATCTGTTTTCAAATCCAAGAGCTTACGAAACTTTTGAAATCTTTCTTAATGCAACTGGTTCCCGAGGCACTTTTTCATTAGAATGGACCTATAATACCCAGCTATTCAAAGCTTCTAGTATTCAATCCATGAGTAATGAGTTTGAACAACTTTTAAAAAATGTAGCTGCGCTGCCTGAACTCCCTCTCCATGCAGCGATGTTATCAGAAAACACGCAGAATGATAGCTTGGTTCCCGTTAAGAATGAATTATATTCTAATGAAAAAGTATCTATTGCAATTGCTCCTGTACCTGGTAACATTAACCTTATACAGCAGATTTACCTTGCTGCAGAGAAATATCCCGAACATATAGCCCTGGATTTTGAAGACCAAATATTAAACTATAAAGAGCTGATGGCTAAGTCAGATCAGCTGGCCTCCTATTTAATAGACCATGGTGTTCAAAGTGGCGATATTATTGGGGTAGCCATTAATCGCTCTTTGGAAATGGTTATTTCTCTACTTGCCATTTTAAAATCCGGCGCAGCTTATCTGCCCCTTGACCCGGAGTATCCTAAGGAGAGAATTGAGTTTATGCTGGAAGATTCATCTGCAAAATTCATTCTTATCTCTCAAGAATACTATAAAAAATACAAAACCGGAGCCCAGCCATTTGTTATTGAAGAGATATGGAATCACCTTAACACCCAAAAAACCTTCAGGCAAAAGTATATCGGCGAACATGACCTTGCCTATGTTTTGTACACTTCCGGTTCTACAGGAAAACCAAAAGGTGTTAAAATCATGCATAAAAACCTGGTTAATTTCCTAACCAGCATGCAAACCGCACCGGGTATTACCCCATCGGACTGTATACTCGCCATCACCACAATTTCATTCGATATTGCCGGGCTGGAACTCTTTCTCCCACTTATCACTGGTGCAAGAATTGTTATAGCAAGTTCTGAATCGATTAAGGATGGCCGCCTACTTTTACCGCTTTTGGAAAGAAAGGGTATAAGTATTCTCCAAGCCACGCCTTCTACACTTCAAATGCTTATTGATTCCGGATGGCAGAAAATGTATGATTTAAAAGTATTATCTGGTGGAGAGCCATTATCTGCAGACCTTGCAAACCAGCTTTTGGACCGTTGTATACAACTCTGGAATATGTATGGCCCCACAGAAACCACAATATGGTCTTCTATCAAACGCATTTCATCAAAAGATCAGACGATAACCATTGGATTACCTATCAACAACACTCAAATCCATATCCTTGATGAACAAAGACAGCAATTACCGGATGAAACAGTTGGCGAAATATATATTGGTGGAGATGGTGTGGCTGAAGGTTATTTAAACAGAGTTGAACTCACAGCGGAGAAATTTACACATCTACCTGGCGCTAAGTTCAATGGAACAACCTTTTACCGCACTGGTGATCTGGGCAAAAAACTTTCTAATGGTGAGTTCCTATGTCTGGGCCGGATTGATCAGCAGGTAAAAATACGGGGACATCGAATTGAACTTGGTGAAATTGAAGCTGTAATCTCTGCTCAGGACGGAATAAAACAAGCTGTAGTAATTGCCAGGGAAGATCAGCCAACTGACAAAAAACTAACGGCTTATGTGCTTCTGGAAGAAAAACTGACAGAACAAGAAAATCTTTCCTGGAAAGAAAGATGGGATACATTATATAATATCGGAGCTGAAGCGCATAAGGATCAAAATATTGCGGAGCAGAATCTGGATGACACCTTATTGGAACATTATAGAAACAGTTCTGACTTGGCACTCCAATCATCAGAATGGCTAAAGTCATCGGTAGAAAGGATCAAAGCATTGAGATCCAAAAATATTTATGAAATTGGAAGTGGTGCAGGACAATTATTATTTGAACTTGCTCCACAGACAACATATTATTTAGCAACCGATTATGCTCAGACTGCAATTGATAAACTAAATGAAAAACTTCTGGCATCGCCGGAAAAGTGGAAGCATATTAAGGCTGCTGCTGCTGAAGCAAATGACTTTAGTTTTGCTGATAATCAATCCTTTGATTTGGTACTGATCCATAGTGTAGCGCAATATTTTCCAGGGATCGAATACCTGATTGATGTGATCAAGAAATCAGCTGCATCTATTAAAGATAGTGGCTGCATCTTTATAGGTGATATGCAAGGGAAAAATTCACTTGAAATGTGTCATGCAATGGAC
This sequence comes from Pedobacter nutrimenti, assembly GCF_032678445.1. Lineage (GTDB taxonomy): Bacteria > Bacteroidota > Bacteroidia > Sphingobacteriales > Sphingobacteriaceae > Pedobacter > Pedobacter nutrimenti_A. Next base: position 219,884 of record NZ_JAVTSQ010000011.1, on the reverse strand, counting down.
CATTTGCCCAATTCTGCAGATAGAAACAAATTAAGCGCTTTTAAAGAGGTTGTTCTTAATAGAGTAAGGATTGAAGACGAACTTGTTGCAGACCCCGGCTTTTTTTACAACTTACCCTCAATTATCCCTCGGATAAGCCATGTAAATATCCAACTTAGAAAAGGTCAGTCTTTAAATGAAACCACAAAATACCACTATGATGTTTGGATCTATATTGAGACTCCTCTTTCAGAGGTTCAGGCTGATATCACATTAGATTGGCAGCAAAAGGACTCTGCAGATGGAATAGCCACGCTTTTAAAAAACAACTCTGTTGTAGAAGTTAAGAATATTTTTAATGCAAGAACTGCAAAGGACTATCAGTTACTTCAATTGTTGCATCATGCAGACCAAGATCTTTCCCTAAAGGACATTAAGCTTAAAATCGAAGAAGCGAACGGAGGAATATACCCCGATCAGATCTGGAAACTGGCAGAGGAAAACAATTACAATGCACATATCAGGTGGACAACTGATGGAACTGACGGGTTGTACAATGTTGTCTTTATTCCGACATCCCTGACCAACACCATACCACAAAATCCTTTCAAAGACAACTCTGCTCCCACATCCATCACAAAGTTTGTGCGGCAACCTTATTCAAAAAATGAAATCCCCTTATCAAAGGAAACTATTCAAAAATGGAAAGAACATCTATATAAGATATTACCATCTTACATGGTTCCTGAAGACTTTATTGCATTAAAAAATTATCCCCTTACTCCAAATGCCAAAATAGATAAAAATGCATTTCCAAAACCTCAGGCTCAATCCAAGTCTCTGACCCCAGAAAGAAACTGGCGTCCAAAAACTTCGAATGAGCAGCTCATTGCAGATATCTGGTCTGAGCTGCTTGGACTGGAAGATATTAAGGTAAATGATGACTTTTTTGAAGCGGGCGGACACTCGTTACTGGCAGTAAAAGTAATGGTTGCCATAGAAAAGGAAACGGGTAAGAGACTTCCACTAACCACATTATTTGAAAACTCTACAATAGAAAAGCTTGCGCGCCTACTTTCTAAGGAAGAACCTGTACAGAACTGGGATTCCTTAGTTCCAATAAAAAGTACTGGCAGTAATCCGCCAATCTATATGGTACATGGTGGTGGCCTGAATGTCTTTATCTTTACACCTCTAGGTAAATATATGGACAAGGCCCAGCCTCTCTATGGTATGCAGGGCTTGGGTTTGAGGGAAGGGTCTAAATTGGTTTACACCATGGAGGAACTTGCAGATAAGTATACAGCAGAAATTTTGAGCAATGACCCTAACGGTCCCTATGTTTTAGCGGGTTATTCTTTTGGAGGTCTGTTGGCTTTCGAAATGGCTAAAAAACTTCTAAAAATGGGTAAAGAGATTAAGATGTTAGGAATATTGGATACGTATGCGGGGGGAAGGGATCGTAATGATACTAAAGCAGATAAATTTGCAAGAAAAATTATTAGACAATTCAGAAAAATCCACTTTTTTGGAAAGGCATTTTTATCCAATCCTAAAGATACTTTTGATTATCAATGTATTGTTCTAAAACGAAAGTTAAAGAACCTCCTTAACTTTGGAAAAGAGGTTTTCGAAAACGAGTCCAACTATGACGACGAAATATATAGAAGTTATGAAATTGCTTATAATAACTATATTATGGAAGCTGCAAATATTCAGGTAGATTTATTCAGGGTAAAAAGAAGAATATATTTTCTGGACGACCCTATCTACATGGGTTGGAAGGAATATGCAAAAGCTGTGGTTGTACATGAAGTACCCGGAGATCATAAAACATTTTTAGATGCGCCTAATGATGAAGAATTTGCAAGAATATTTCAAGAAGCACTTAACAAGAAAAGCTAATTTTTTTACGGACAAATCATGATAGAGCGATTGTTAAATCCGCAACAGAATTGGAGGACATTTAGTAATTATGATGTTCTAGATCAAAAAGAAATACATGTATTTAAAATCCGGATCAATCAGAATCATCTAAAATTCCAGGAAGAATATATTAAAGTGCTTTCTGAGGAAGAATTGCTAAAGGCCAAGAAATTCGCAAGGAATGAAGACAGCGCAAGATATCTGTTGAGCAGGTTTGCTTCACGCTCTATATTAGCATGCTACTTATTGACTTCCCCCTCAGAAATTCAATTCCATCTGTCTGCTAATAAAAAACCAATGGTAGATGGGGTTGAATTCAATATAAGTCACAGTGGTGCTTACATTGTCATCGCAATAGCTCCCGGACCAATTGGTATAGACTTGGAGTATATAAGAGAAGACTTTAATTTTGATAACCTCCTGGATGATTGTTTCTCTGTGAAAGAGAAACAATTTATCATGAAAAAAAATGAGGAGAGAATTAGATTCTATCTTCTTTGGACAAGAAAGGAGTCGCTTCTAAAAGCTACAGGAGAAGGGTTAACCGATCACTTAAATCAATTGGATTGCTCACTTTCTTCAACGGTTATGAGAAATCAAACCAATTATTATATAAAAAGCTTTAAAATTGATCAGCATCATATAATGAGTGTTTCAGGTACAAATGAGAGCACCAAATTCCAATATTGGGATTATTCTTAAATTTAACATCTACAGCATAAAGAGATAATCATATAATATTTATTTTACGCTAAATAATTAGTGAACCAATGGATCAGGAAAAATCACCTATCATCGATCTTTCGACACAAAATTCAATTGAAAAAACACTGATTTCAATATGGGAAATAGTTTTAAAAATAAAGGACTTAGGGCCAGATACTGATTTTTTTGACTCTGGAGGTGATTCATTAACTGCTTTAACCATGGTATCAATGGTAGAACAAGAAACCGGAAAACGTCTTCCAATTTCGTCACTGTTTGAAAATCCTACTATTGAACAATTTGCCCGGTTATTGAAAGACATCAAAAGTACTCCAAACTGGAGCTGTTTGGTAAATATCAAAAAATCCGGAACAAAACCGGCCATATATATTGTACATGGAAGTGGTTTGAATATACTTGTCTTTAATCCACTTGCTAAGTATATTAATGCGCAACAGCCTTTATATGGAATACAGGCACTCGGCCTAAATGGAGAGAAAAACCCACATCATACTATTGAAGGTATTGCGAAGCATTATAAGGATGAAATCCTCCGTAATGATCCCATAGGTCCCTACCTCCTTGCTGGTTATTCTTCAGGTGGTATATTGGCTTATGAAATGGCAAAAGGTTTTCTAGAAATTGGAAAAGACGTGAAAATGCTGGCGATTTTGGATACTTATGTTGGCGATCGGTATTCCTATACTACTATAGTTAAAGAACTTTCAAAAAAGGTGTTCAGACAATTTAAAAAATTACTCTTCTTTTCGAAGCTCTTTATTAAAAATCCAAAAGACCTATATCAGTATCAAATTAAGATAATAAAATTGAAACTTAACAAAAATGCGATTAAAGAACATCCAGAAGAATTTCCTTACCAGAAAGAAGTATCAAAGAAATATGATCAAGCCTTCTCCAATTATATTATGAAGCCCTTAGATATCAAGATTGATCTGTTCAAAGTTAAAAAGCGTATATATTTCTTAGATGATCCTTCCTATTTGGGCTGGAGTAAATACGCAAAAAAAGGTTTAAAAGTCCATGAAGTTACCGGTGATCACAAGACTTTTCTTTTTCCACCAAACGATCAGAAATTTGCGGAAGTATTTCAGTCCGCGATTGATGACAGAATCAAAAAGTAGCTATATGATATTATTTTCTGCGTGATTTCTCCCATGCTGCACTCTGTGATTTTCGGAGATACCTAATCAAACCTGCAAGTACCGCATAATTCATAACACAGAAATAATAAGGTATAAAAAGCACCTTGATCCTGATGTTATTCTTCTCAAAGAAATAACCCGTCAGGGCAAGACAATAGAAAATTATCTGCGCAATAAAAAGCAGCAAATACCCGGTACCTGCTCCTGTAAAGGCAAGTGATGCATTTAATATAAAAACCAGGATGAGCAAAAACGGGGTAATTGTCCATCTCAATACTCTATGGCTGATGTATTGAAATGTAAATAATGGATAATGAAATGGATTGGCTGCTTTCTTTAAACGCAAGATAGACTGAATACCTCCGGCCGCAATACGAATCTTCCTCTTTAATTCCTCCTTGACATCGGCAGAGGCCGTTTCCATAGCATAAGCCTTAGGCTCGTAAGCAATGATGTAACCATTTTCTGCAATCCGCATAGCTATCATATGATCGTCGATAATTGTATCTGATTCTACCGGTTGGTACAATGCCGTGCGAATGCTAAATAATTCTCCTGCTGCCCCTACATTGGAATACAATTCATAATCCCATTTCTTTAGGATGGATTCGTACTTCCAGTAGAAACCTTCACCTGCGGAACTCGCATCAGCCTTTTCCCCCACCATGATCCTTTTTTCCCCGGCAACCGCACCAACTTTTGGATTTTGGTAATGTTTGATCAGCTCAAGCAGTGCCTCCTTGTTTAAAAAAGTATTCGCGTCTGTAAACACGGTAATCTCTCCGGTTATAAAAGGAATGGCTCTCTTTATAGCAGCCATCTTTCCAGAACGCTGGTCTTCATGTAAAACCGTTATGCCGTTGTATTTTCTGATTCGTTCTGCGGTTCTATCCGTAGAACCATCTGTAATAAATATAAACTGCACCTTTTCCTTAGGATAGTCCAGGTTGATGGTGTTTAATACTTTCTCTTCTATCAGATCTTCTTCATTGTAAGCTGCAACAAGTACTGTAACCGTAGGCATGAGCGTTGTTGTTTCATAAATTGCAGTTTTTTTAAATAGCCTTTTAATTCTGATCAATACAAAAAGCACCAAGCCATATCCGGCAAATGTGTAAAAAATCAGGAATAAACTGACCCAGAAAATTATTATCATTTGTTTTTTTAAATTTTGTAACCTAATTTATTGCTGTCGGCTCTATTCGAAAAATTCCAGGCCAGCCCCTTAATCACCCATTTCACCAAGTCTTTCCTTCCTTTTTTTAAATAAGTATAAATTTGCTTGGGGCAGGCCAGGATAATATAATAAACGCTAAATAAAACAGTATTCATCCAATTGGTATTTCTCCGGATAAAAAGAAATCTGTTGCGGGTCATAAAATAGGTTTTAATGCTACTTTCTTTCCCAACACTCATAGATTCTTTATGATATATTTTGGCACGTCCGGTAAACCAGATCTTTTTTCCTGCTTTTCTAAAACGTTCACACCAGTCCAGTTCTTCATAATATAAAAAAAATTGTTCAGCCATTAAACCTACGTCTTTCAGGTCACTTCGGCGGCACATCATAGCTGCTCCATGGCAATAGGCTGTTTCCCTGCTGTCCTGATTATACTGCCCACGATCTGGATCCATACTTCCTATACCTTTGTTGCGACAGGTTAGGTAATTCATTGCCGTAAAACCAGCATACTGGATAATCTCAGGGTTTTCATAGTATAGAATTAATGGAGAAATCAAACCAATATCCGGGTTATTCTCCAATTCTGATGTCAATTGATCGATAAGATTGTCCGTAATCTCAGTATCATTATTTAAGAATAAGAGGTATTTTCCTCTGGCAATATCAATGGCAAGATTATTTCCTCCAGCAAAACCAAGATTCTCGTCTGATCGGATATAAATTAATCCAGGGTAGGCTGCTTTAAATTCATCACCATAGTCATGTACACTTCCGTTATCGACCAAAATCAGCTCAACCTGTTCTGTAATCGTATTTTTTTTTACTGAATTAAGGAAATCAATAGTGACCTGTAATTGATTAAAATTGACGGTAATAATAGAAGTTGTAATCATTTATTTATGAAAGTAGTTGTTTTTTGCCGGAGCTAAAGAGAATGTTTAAAAAATTTATTTTGCTTCTACAAAAACAGGCGTTTCAGTTACTTCTATTTCTAATATACCGTTACTGGTATTTACTTCTTCGCTGGTCATCTGATTAAACCCGGGCTTCAATCGGTGAATAATTGCCGTTTTTGCTTGATTTAAATCTAATTGATATTTTTCTTTCCTGTCTATTTCGTCTGGCACTACTAATATAAACATCCTTTTTTTCCCTTTTTGATAAACATCAACAATAGGATCTTGATTAATAGTATTAAAATAATAATAGTCCCCCATCAGGGCCGTAATCTGATGAATATAGTCTGCAGCGGCTCTGCGTTTACCATTTTTTTCTACCAGACCAGAAAATCCGAATGGTGTGCCATTATCTGTACCAGGATCGTTATTGTCATAGAGCTGATAATAAAAAACTCTGTCTATACCCAGTCTGGCATATAATAACCCCAAACGGATCAACCAATCTGCTTGTGTTATTTCCTGAGTTTTGGCACCTATAGGGATTGCCCTTTGCACGCTTTTATCACTAAGATCGTAGCCGGTTTCCGTGGACCATATTGGAATATTTATACCTAACTTAGATCTGAGGTCGGTAAAAGTATTGGCAATTTTTGTCATATCATTCGTTTCAGGCGCAACACCCCTCTTTTTACTCTTAAATTTAGCAAACCAACCAGTATAGTCATTAGAATACATATGATAATTGATCACGTCAAAACATAAATCTATCGAGCCATCTTTTTTATACCCCCTATTCTGTTTACACCATTCCACCATTCGTGCAACAAATTCCACATTTGGTTTGGCTATTCCACCCATTACAACCTTCATGTTTGGATCAGCAGTCTTTACTCCAACTCCTTTCCCTAAAGTTCCCTTATGACCATCGTAAAACGCAGATAACTGTGCTGCATGCTCCTCAGGAGATTCCTCACTTTCCTTGCCTTTCCACCATTTATCCGGCTCATTCCCACTTTCTATATATTGAACATATCCTAATCCAATTACCGGATGCTCTGCTTCTTTTGGCACTTTAATCAGGTTTTTATCAATTTTTGAATTCGTTCCATATCTTGCAGCAAACTGAAAACCGGCTTTTGCAATTTCTATATAGGAAGAGGGTTGACTTCTATTCACACCATAAGCCATAGGCATGACATCCCGTTGTCTTTTACTAGCCGGGTAGGTATTCACAAGCCAACTTGCTGTGGTTTGCAAGTCCACCAGCACCAAAATACTATCCTGATGGCATCTTTGATACACCTCATCGTAACTCCAGCCGCCTTCAGGCTTATGGTTGAACCTGAATACATCTTTTTCGGGCTCAATCCGGTCCCAATCTAAAAAGTGCCGAAAACCACTAAAATTCTTTATCAGATTAAATTTAGCCGTATCAAAGTTATATTTAGAATCATAAAAATCCCATTCAAAACCATTGACCCCAAACATATCCTTTATCTTGGTTTGTTTGGTTCGAAGTTGTTCAATATGTAGCGAATCTTTTTTGTCCTGAACACAGCCAACAAAAAGAATGACCAGGGTAATAATTGCCCCGGTAATAAGCGTATTTTTTTTCTTCATGCTTGTTCCAATATTCAAATATCATGCTAATATAATATTTTGTAGGGAAAGAATACCAGCGATTTTCTTATTGCAGAAGGAACTTAAGTTAAACTAAATCTCCCAAAAATTGTTTTAAGAGAGAATAGAATATTTTTTTTATAAATTTGCGTATTATGCAATATTGATGACTAGCCATCAATTGCTTCCCTAAACGCCGGCCTCAGTCTTATATCTATGGTTCAAACAATTATTCAAAAAATTAGAATTCTCAGAACCAATCTTAATATTAAAAGAACCCTAACATTGGTTTGGTCTGCGGCAAAAAGCTGGATGATTATCTCTTTAGTTATGATCCTTGCTGAAACTATACTCTTTTTGGGTTCTTTTTATGCCCTGAAGATTCTAATTGATAAAATTTCCAAGACCGATCTGTTAAATAAAGACCACGAATTTGTAATTCTGAAATATGTTATCATAGCTGGAGCTATAGCTGTCCTGTATGCTATTGCAAGGGCAATGTCCGTACATACCACTGAAGTACAGGCAACTAAAGTAGCCAATTATATAGATGAAAAGATTCATCACACAGCCATACAAATGGATCTTTCCTATTACGAAAGTCCTGAATATTTTGATATTCTTAAAAGAGCAAAAGATGCTGGTGCAGACCGACCCAATCTCGTGGTAACCACTATGATTGAAATTATTAAAAACATCCTTAATCTTTGTGCTGTAGGATCTTTATTTGTTACGATTAACTGGTTGCTCTTACCCCTATTAGTGTTATTCATACTACCCACCTTATTTGTCAGGATTTATTTTGCAGATAAACAAAATACATGGCGCATCAGACATACAGCGCTTGAACGTAAATCGGCTTATCTTAGCAATCTGATTACATCCGACCAGGCTGCAAAAGAAATCAGGAGCTTTAACCTTGGCTATTATTTTAAGGATTTGTACAGAAAAATCAGGCTTGAAGTTTCCGATCAAAAATTAAAGATCAGCTATCGCCGTACATTAAATGAAATCCTGACAACTTCTATTGCAAGTATTGGTTTTTTTACCTGTATAGGTTATATCTCTCTTGGTACTGTAAGTGGAAAAACAAGTATCGGTGATATTGTTTTATTCCTGATGGCCTTTCCGCAAGCTTATACCCTGATGCAAAATATTGCCTCAGGAATATCCATTCTATATGCCAATAATATCTTCATAAACAGCCTCTTTGAGCTGTTTGACCTGCAAAAAGAGCAATTTCAGGAGACCAAAGTTAAACACTCGTCTTTAGACACGAATATTGAACTTAAGGAGGTCTGTTTTACTTATCCACATGCCAGCAGCCCCACCCTGAACAACATTAATCTGAGTGTCCCATCTGGAAAGATCGTTGCTATTGTTGGCCTTAACGGTGCCGGAAAATCCACGCTGATCAAATTGCTGTGCAGATTATATGAGCCAAACTCTGGCCGGATCATGCTTAATAACGTAAACGCCAATGAATTTGACCTCTTATCCTATCGAAAACACATCAGTGTTGTTTTTCAAGATTTCGTTAAATATAATGTTTCGGCAGAAGACAACATTAAGTTCGGGGATTTAGATAAACCCTATGACAAAGAGGAAATAATAAATGCTGCTCAAAATTCTGGAGCACACCATTTTATTAAAAATTTCCCAGAGGGGTACAATACGATGATGGGGAGGCTCTTTGATGACGGTCACGAAGTAAGTATCGGCCAATGGCAAAAGTTGGCTATTGCGAGAAGTTTATATAGCAACGCAAATCTCTTAATATTCGACGAAGCGACAAGTGCACTTGATTCTATCGCAGAAAAGGAATTGTTTGACACGTTTAGAAAGCGGATTAACAAGCGATCCGCACTGATTATCAGCCACAGACACTCCGCAGTTAAGCATGCAGATTATATCTATGTCTTATCTGGAGGTAGAATATCTCAGCATGGAACAGACCAAGAATTATTGGCACAGGAAGGAGATTATGCAAGACTATTTAAAGAAGAAAGTTTAAATTCCAGTCGAATATAATGAAGATCAAAAAACGAATATCGCTGTTTACTTGCTGCATAGATGATTGGGGAGGAAGTGAGGAACTTTGGGCAAAAAGTATCCCTATGCTTAAAGATGTTTCAGTTACAGTTTATAAATCCAGAATCAACCAACAGCATCAGGAATTTATAAAACTTAAGACCTCTGGTGTTAAACTGGTGGAACTTCAACCAGAGATTTCATTTGTTAAAAAATCATTTAGAAAAATCAGTCAACTAATCCTCAAGATAGCGACTAACAGGCATTTAGATGACCATGCTATAAATATGTTCTATCGTAGTATAAAATCTACTAAACCAGATCTTGTAATTATAGCGCAGGGGATCAATTTTGACGGGTTAAAATATGCCTATCCATGTATTCAGCTTAATATACCTTATGTTATTATTGCGCAGAAGGCGGTAGAATTTTACTGGCCATATCCAACAGACCGCACTTACATGAAAGAAACACTGTTAAAAGCTGAAAAAATCTTTTTTGTCTCTGCACAAAATCGAAGATTGACAGAAGAACAGTTTGGTCAACGTCTCCCAAATAGCAAAATTGTTTTTAACCCAGTTAAAACGACAGTTAATCCTATACCTTTCCCTTCCACAGAAAATGGTTACCACTTGGCTTGTGTTGCCAGACTTTTTATAATAGACAAAGGCCAGGATCTTCTTCTGCGGATTATGGCAAAAGACAAATGGAAACAACGGCCAATAACCATTTCTTTAATTGGTACCGGGCTCGATGAACAAGGCTTAATGGACATGGCAAAACTCCTGCATGTAAGCAACGTAAAGTTTATCGGATATCAGAATAACATCAATGCTTTATGGGAAAAGCATCATGCTCTGTTGCTGCCCTCCAGAAGCGAAGGATTGCCATTGTCTATGATAGAAGCCATGGCTGCCGGACGGACTGTTATTGTTAGCAATGCAGGCGGAAATGCTGAAATTATCCGGGATGGATGGAACGGATTCATTTCCGAATCTACCGAGACGAGTTTTGAATTGGCAATGGATCGTGCATGGGAAATGCGCGATCAGTGGAATGATATTGGAAAAAAAGCTTCCTTATATATTGCCGAAAATTTTCCTGTTTCTCCTGAAACAGACTTCGCTAATGATTTAACCCAACTACTCAATGAGCGCTAATCCCCTAGTTTCCATAATTATTCCTACATATAACAGAGAAGATAAGTTGTCTGAGGCCATTAATAGTGCCATTAGTCAAACTTATAAAAATATTCAAATCATTGTTATTGATGATGGATCGGTGGACAATACCAGAGAATTGGTTGCAGCATACCCGGAGATAGAATACTATTGGCAAAAGAACCAAGGTCAGGCTGCTGCCAGAAACTCTGGTTTAAAAAAGACAAAAGGCTCAATCATCGCCTCTCTTGATTCCGATGATATTTGGTTTCCCGATTTTCTAAAACTCTGTGTAGAAAAGCTGGAAAACGAACAACTCGATTTTGTTTTTGCAAATTGGGAACAGGAAGCTAAAGTAGGAAATAGCTGGAGCTTTTTAGATAACGACCCTTACTTAAAACCCTACTTTCATAAAATAAATGACCACTGGATCAATCTGGACAATGAAGAATTACGCGACCTGTATGTTAAAGCTTGCCCTTCCCCTTCCTCATCGGTTGTAATGCGTAAATCTTCCATTGTTTCTGGCTGGGATGAAGATATCCGTATTGGAGATGATTGGTGCCTCTATTTGGAAATGATTTTATCCAACAGTACATGTAAAGCTGCTTTTACACTTGAAAGGCTTTGGAAAAAGAGAATTGATGAAATAAATATCTATGATGGCAGAAAGTGGAGCGAAGTACTTGAATTTCTTTACATTGCAGACCTAAAGATCAAAATGGAAAAATTCCAGCATTTGCTCAGGAAAAATGAATTGAGTCAAATGCAAAAAAGATATATGGCCAGTTTGATAGAGTTGTCGAAGCATAAACTGATCCGGGACTTAAATATTCCCAATTCAATTGGACTACTCAAGCAATCATTTTCTATAAGTGTACCTTACACGCTAAGGACCATACCCCATATTTTCATGACAGGAATCGACCGAAAAGTCAGACTTTTAACTGACAAACTAAAAAGGAAACAATAAATTGGAGATAAAAAAAATCATAAGGTCAGCTGATTGGTGGGAGTACAAATTACCACCTCTACTTGCCATTGGTTATGCAACGGCACTTAAAACTCAGGAACCTTTCCTGTCTTTAATGCCCCACCTCCTATTTATATTATTTTCAATCATTATTGGAGCGATTTATGTCAGCATCATTAATGATATTACAGACATAGAAATTGACCAAGCCAGTGGCAAAAAGAATAAAATGGCCAGCATGCCTTCCTATTTACATTGGTTACTTCCGATCCTATGTATACTGGCCGGCTATATGTGCACTTTATACCTCCTGCCCGATATTCGGTCTATATTTTTGTATTCAATTCCCTGGATCAGTTTTTCGCTATATTCTTTTAAACCGATAAGATTAAAGGACAGAGGTCTTTTGGGCGTCTTTGCGGATGCCTCCGGATCCCATATCTTCACCAGTCTCTTAGTCATCAGTAGTATCAGTTTTATTGCTCATTCGAATGTTGACTGGATTTGGTTTACAAGCACAGCCATATGGGCCTTATGTTATGGCATAAGAGGAATTTTATGGCACCAATACCTGGACAGGAAAAACGACCTTCTTACAGACACTAAAACCTATGCAAGCCGACTGGAACCAAAGCGACTAAAAAAAATGGAGATCATGATCTTTCTTTTAGAGCTCGCAGCCCTTACATTTATGTTATTTGTAATTGGTCAAGTTTTACCTGTAATTTTTTTGCTTATTTATGTGATTCTGGCTTTGCTCCGCAGTATATTATTTAAATATAAGGCCGTAATTATCCTTTCTCCTGAAAACAGGTCTTTCCATATACTCATGGCAGACTATTATCAAGTCTTCTTTCCTGTATCTTTACTTGTTACTGCCTCTTTGATAGATGCCAATGTATTATTGGTTCTTTCTATACATCTGTTACTTTTCCCTCAAAAACCTTTGTTTATTCTGACTGATTTTTGGAGATTTGTTAAGTCCATAGCCAGAAAAGCATTTAAATTACCTTAAATTTTATACTATTTACGAATGCGCATCGCTCATATTATAATGGCACACAAAAATCCAGAACAGCTTATGAGGCTGGTTAAAAGATTACAGCACCCTCAATTCGATATATACATTCATATTGATAAAAAAGTTGCTTTAAGCCATTTTCAAATGATCAGCGAGGAAGACAATGTTCGTTTCATAAAAAACAGACAGATCTGCAATTGGGGAGGATATAGCTTTTTAAACGCTATTTTTCATTCTCTAAATGAAGTTCTCTCTACTTCCATACCTTATGATTTTATCAATTTACTAAGTGGACAGGACTATCCTATAAAATCTAATTCAGATATCTTCGAATACTTTAGCCAGCATAAAGGGATAAATTTTATTTCATTTGACGATTCAAGCGTATCTGAATGGTGGAAACATGCGAATTCCAGATATGAAAAATTTCACTTTACAGATTTCAGATTAAAGGGGAAATATGTTCTCCAAAGCGTATTAAATACCTTCAGTTCTAAAAGAAGGTTTCCAATTCCATTAAAACTATACGGTGGTAGCAATTCTACCTGGTGGACAATCAGTGGAGCTTGCGCAAGCTACTTAACGGAATTATTAATAAACAATCGTTCCCTTATTTCTTTCCTGAAATATACTTGGTCTCCGGATGAGTTTATAGTAGCTAGCCTGATAATGGGCTCAGATTTTAAAGAAAAAACCATCAACAATAACCTTAGATATATTGATTGGTCTGAAGGAAAGGCTCACCCAAAAATCCTTCTTGAAGAAGATTTATATGCTATTAAAAACTCGGGAATGTTGTTTGCGAGGAAATTCGATATCACCATAGAATCAAAAATTATTAACCATTTAGATCATTAGAATTTAACACTAATTTAAAATTGGGGAATAATGTAGAAAAATATACACACCTACAAAATGTGTAATTATTTAACTTAAAAAATAAGTTGAACAATATCATTATTTAAAGCCAAATAACGCTGATTCAGGATATATTTGTAATATTAATGTCATAAAGATAAATAATTTTCATCTTCCCCAATCCACAAAAACCGGGAAAAACATTCCCCAACTCAATAATTAAGCCATTACACTGATCTACGCACTCTGGTTTACAATTTGAGAAAAAGTATTTGCTACAATTTATTGTATGAATTTTATTACAATTGCGGCATTGGAAGCCATTATATTTAGAATTTATATGAAAGATAGCCCAAAAATGTATTTTATTGCTTTAGCGTTAATTCTTGTCGGTTCCTCCTGCAAAAAAAGTCCGGATGTGGTTTTGGTACCAATTCCTCCTGTGGAAAAACCAGTTCCTGTTCCTCCGAAAGACAGCACGACAACCCCTTCTAATGCTAAAATTCTGAATTTGGGAACCGGAAGTGGGAATCTGGTCATTGATGGAAAATCCTTAAAGCTCACCTCGACTACCATTATTAAAATAAAGGGCGGCGCTTATGCAGATATACAAATCTCCAACATTTCCAATGATAATTTTACTACAACCATCCAAAACGATGGATTGGTAGAGTTAAACGGTAATGTTCAAATGAGGATTTCTAATCTTAAAAATGTAATTATCAGTGGCAGTGGTACCCAAGGCATAGATAAAGGGTTCATTTTTAAAAATAGAACTACAGATGGAGCTTCTATACAACTCAACGGTGATATTAACAACTTTACTTTAAAATACATTTCGTTCTCCAACTTGAATACGTATGGCGTAATTCAGTACAATTCGCAAAAGGTCTTTGATGGATCTGCAAATTCTTATTCCAATAATTTAAAGTTCCTGAACTTAGATTGTGACAATACTGGCACCTTGATAAGGTTTAGAGGATCTGCTGAAAGCAATGTGGTTAGCGGATTAATGAAAAATGTAGAAATTGCCTACATTAATTATAAAAACTCCAGAACAGTTGGTAGTGTTGTAGTTATAGAAAACGCCGATAGTTATGATATCCATAACAATAAGGTACAAAACATTAACCAAGATAATAGCAATCATAATGGTGTTTTCTATTTACAGGGAAATGGAAAATTTTATAACAACTACGTCAAAGATCATCAAGGTAATGCCATCAGAGCTTGGGCTTATAGTATAGGCACAACACCCAAAGACATCTTAATATTCAACAATATTGTTGCCAACTCAAGAGAATACGGTGCCTTTGAGATACAATCCTTTGACAGGAATATGATTTCAGGCAAGACCACTTACTGTAATGCACAAGTGTTTAACAACACTTGTGGGAATTTGCTTCCTAAATATGGAACCTTTCCTGCACAAGTGCTGGATCTTTATAATCTTTATGGCGGGACATGTACTATTTACAACAACCTTTCATATCAGCTTACATTGGTTGGTAACAACAACACTAATTATTTTTGGAATGAGCTATCTTCTACTAAAGGTTCAGGTACAAATAATAAGTATTTCAAAACTTATCAGGATGCTGGTATAGAAAATGATCAGACATTCTATTTGACGAGTAACTCTTCTGCAAAAAAATCAGGAACCTCACTATCTGGCAAAAGTTCTAGTTCAAGCCTGGCCGCTGCGACTAATAATGCCATTAACTTCGATTATTACGGTAAAGCCAGGAGCTTAACTTCACCTTCAATAGGTGCTGTTGAATAAAGATATCAGAATTAAATTTTAAGTCTTCAGTAAAAACCGTTACTTTATCATAAACAAATAAAGCCGCATGAAGACTCCTTATATTTTAGGTCTTATTCTATATTTAGGATTAAATAGCTCCTGTTGTAAGAAAACTTCAACAATATCTGCAACTATTGAAGACAAAACAAACCTGGATTTAAATGAGGCGGAGCTAATTAAAGCCGCCGCTCCATTTAAGAATATGCTTGGTATAAATGGCTTTGAATGGGAATATATTAAAGGCAATGGCTCAAATCAGCTTGACAATGACAAAGTTGGATTAATCAGTACTTTCTCTGGGTTTAGACATTACCTTGATTGGGAGAAAATAGAGCCAAAGGAAGGAGTATTTAACCTCAATTTCTACGACCAGATTTATCAAAAAAACAAAGAGCTTGGTATACAGTCTTTAATTTGTCTTCAAATCATGCCAGGCTGGATGAGAAAGACCTATTCAGATTACAACCCCTCAGATCCTTACAGCAGTTTAAGGGACTACACACCCGTTCCACAAGGAAGTGACAAAGCAATGCCTGTATCCTATGTATCTATGGCTAAGGCAGGGTATCAACTTGCAGCGCGATATGGAGCAAACTCCGATATTGATCCGAACCTGATTAAACATCCCTCTTATGAAAGTTCTCCAAAAATAGGCTTGAACGTGCTAGATTATATAGAATGCAGCAATGAGCCCGATAAAAACTGGAAAGGTCCTCAGGCACAACAATCTCCGGAACAATATGCCGCCCAGCTTTCCGCATTTTATGATGGACATATGGGAACTCTTGGCAAAGATGCCGGCGTAAAAACTGCAGATCCAAAGATGAAAGTAGTTATGGCAGGTATTGCAGACCCTAACCCGGAATTTGTAAAAAGGATTATTGATTGGTGCAGAATTAACCGTATAAAAGATGGGAAATACACTTTATGTTTTGATGTCATCAATTACCACCAATATGCTAACGATAACTGGAAATCGGGGAAAGCGCCTGAGCTGTCAAATATTGGAGATGTAGCCTCAAGGTTTATTAAATTAAGTAAAGATTATGCAGATAACCGACCTGTATGGGTAACGGAATGCGGATTCGACGTGAATAATAAAAGCCCACAACGGGCTCTCGCTATAGGCAATAAAACTACTTATGATACACAGGCTGACTGGATTTTGAGAACAGCACTGCTATATGCAAGAAAAGGCATTAAACGCACTTTTTTTTATATGCTAAATGATGTAAATCTTCAGGATGCCACTCAGTATTCTTCCTCTGGACTTATAGAAAACACAAAAAGAAGAGCCTCTGGAGATTATATATTTCAGACCAGAAAACTCATGGGGGATTTTATTTATCAGCGTTCATTGTCAATGGACCCTATCGTTGATTTATACGTTTCCGATCATAAAAAAATATATGTTCTGACTATTCCTGACCAAAAAGGCACCGTAAAAGATTATACACTTAAATTGGACAAAGAAATCAAAGAGGCGACAATTTATACACCAACAGCAGGAGCAAATGAAATGTTATCAAAAAAGGTAAAAACCGACAATCAGCAACTCCTCCTAAGGGTTACGGAAACACCAATTTTCGTTCAGACAAACTAAGTTTTAGCTTTTTTGAAAAATCGGGTATAATTGTCTTTCAGTAAGAGAATAAGTTCTTTATAACCATTACTATAAATATCCAAAAAAGTAAACTTTTGATAGTAACGATTTAGAGCATAAAAACCAATGATTAATCCTGTAAGTGTGCAAAATATGGAAGCTGCTGCAACACCATAAATGCTACCTGTAAACTTTATTGCCAGCCAATCGGTTACCACAGTAACAATCACCATTAACACCACCTTTTGGAAGTTTATTTTAGGTAGATGGATTATGTCTAATGTCAGCCCAAAAAAACGGTCTGCCGGATAGAGTAATGAAATGATCATAAATATCCTTAAAATGTTAGGTGCTTCCGTGTTTACATATTTTGCCCCACCTAAGATCAGTATGGCATAGTCGGCAAAAATAATCACCAGTATACTGAGTGGCATTAGGGCAAAGGTAATCATCCCAATATATTTTTTCATCACCTGGAGAACGTCTGATTTTGCCCCGGAATTAAAATGGGACGACAATCCCGGCATCGCCGTAAATACAAAGCTTCTTAAGGGAATCTCTATAAAAGCGATCAGCTTAATACCAGCACCATAAACAGCCAGTGAAGCAGGGCCTAGAAACAATTTTATAATAAAAGAATCCGTAGAACTTAGCAATGTTGCACTCAGATTGGTTCCTACACTGAATTTTCCGAAATTATAGATTTCCCTGATTCCGGTTTTCGTTTTGTATTTTATTTTTTTAATATCTGCCCAACCCAATAGCAGAGATAATAAACTGGATATTAGATTTGCAGAAAGATAACAGTAGAGAACCGTATGAATATCTATCTTTTTAAGGAAGATGGTTATTAACAACAAACCTAAAAAGGAACCTTGATTTGTAAAATTAAGAATGAGCAGACGATCAAACCGCTGTTTCCCCTGTAAAATACAATTGGAGATAAAGAACGGAAGAGATAAAAGGTAATTGATACTAAAGAATCTTAAAAATAAGGTTATACTGGTATCTTTGATATAGAGGGAAACGAAATAAGCTGGTATATTGATGATGACAAAAATCATAGTAATGATAATTCCTATATACCATGTCGAACCTATAATCTCATACTGTCTTTCCTGAGTTGAACCAGCATAAAATTTCACAAAAGAGGTGGATAAAAATCCAGACCTAAATGTATCCACTAACAGTAGAACCGTAAGAAAAAAGCCCCAGTTTCCCATATCCTCTTTTGTTAAATAACGAAAGAGAATGCCGATAGTGACAACGCCGATTAAAGCATTTACACCATTGCTTGTCAATGACAAAAAATGTTTACTCTTGAATATATTATATATAAATGCGATTTTTGATTTCATAATCAATGTACCAGCTTAAATAGCAGTCTAACTAATTTATTTTAATGTGGAGCTAACTCTGGCACTAAAGGCTTTTAACAAGCCCCCTTGTTCCATAAGTCTTCTATCGGATGTCCAGACTAATGAACGATTATCAGTAATTTGATGAAGACGACCATACTTATCTCTCAACTTAAGTGCTAAATAACCGTCCTCATTTGAACCAGGAGGATGCTCATAACCATTAACGGAAAGCCCCTGCGATTTTCTATAGGCAGAACTGCAGCCATAAACATACATGGCCTCATCTTTGTCCCTTTGGATGACCCGTTTAAATACATCCCCCATGGTTTCATATAAAAAATAGGAAATCCGTTTGGATGCTGTATAAGGTAAAAAAGCAAATTTGCCATAAGCACAGGCAATAGATTCATCCTGCAATGGAAGACTCAATAAATCAACCCAGTAAGGACTATACACAGAGTCCGCATCTGCATTGATGATAACCTTTCCTTTTGCCGCCAATAATCCGGCATTTCTCGCATGTTTTACACCTTGTTTATATTCTATAATAGACCGAACGCCCGCCAACTCTATTAATCTTTGGGTACTGTCGGTAGAATTATTGTTGACCACTAAAATCTCTACCTTTTGGCTTGTAATCGTCTTTGATAAGGAAGATAAAGTTCTTAATAAAGATTCTTCTTCATTATAAGCAGGTATAATTACTGTCACATCAGGGCTTTCGTGGTGAAACCGCTGTAAATCGTTAAAAATGTCTCCTACGTGATCTAAGAACCACTTAGCTTCATGTTGTTGAACTATGATATAGGATGGAACTCTTAATGGTCTAATGGACATTTAATTTGAATTAGCTTTGTAAAAATAATTAATTCTATCTAGTTTCTTTATAGGTTCCCTCTTTTCATTTCACTAACCGCATAGGCACAGGCCCGCGCCGTTAAAGCCATGTATGTCAACGAAGGGTTTTGACAGGCAGATGACGTCATGCAGCTTCCATCGGTAATAAAGACGTTTTTTGCAGCGTGTACCTGATTAAATTGATTAAGTACGGATGTCTTAGGATCCTTTCCCATTCTAGCGGTTCCCATTTCATGTACCGTAGAGCCGCCTGGATTATGATACGCAAATGGTTCCACCTCCGAAAATCCTGCATCATCCAACATCCGGGCAGCACTCTCACGAATATCTTTCATCATTATCCTTTCATTTTCCATGAAGGAGAAATCGATTTTAATCAGTGGAAGCCCCCATTTATCCTTTTGGTCTGTAGAAAGAGAGACTTTATTTTCATAATAAGGAAGGCACTCTCCCCAACCAGCCATCCAAACTGCCCAAGGACCTGGAGTGGTCAATTGCTCTTTAAAACTGGAACCAAAGCCCTTTAATCCTATAGATCTGTCTTTCCATTCCTGACGCTCTCCATGTCCCTGCAAATTGTATCCACCTATAAAATCATGTTTATCTGAAGAATGAAGGTTCCGGTATCTCGGTATTAAAAATCCACAAGGTCTTCTGCCTTTATAATATTGATCTTTAAATCCTTGATGAATTCCATAAGCACCAGAAGAAGAGTGATGGTCCATTAAATTATGTCCTAGCTGGCCACTATCATTTCCAAAACCATCGGGAAAGCGCTTGGAAATAGAATTCAGAAGAATAGAAGTTGTATCTATAGTTGAGGCATTAACAAAAATGATCTTCGAATAAAATTCAAATTCTTCATATGTATTGCTGTCTACGATCCTAACTCCTGTAGATTTCTGAAGTTTCTCATCATAAATAATTTCCCTCACCAAAGAAAAAGGTCTAATGGTTAAGTTGCCTGTGGCGGTTGCAGCCGGTAACGTAGAACTGTTACTACTGAAATACCCTCCGAAAGGACATCCTCTGGTACATAAGTTCCTGTTTTGACATGGCCCTCTATTGTCCCATCCCCGGGTTAAGTTCGCAACCCTGGCAATGGTTAGTAAGCGTTGCTCGTCGTTCTTTTTAATCGATTCCGCAAGATGTTTTTCAATACAATTTAGTTCCATAGGCGGTAAATAATGGCCGTCTGGCAAGTGATCCAAATGTTCACATTGTCCACTTACGCCTATGTATTTCTCTACATAATCATACCATCCTGACAGATCTTTATAGCGAATAGGCCAGTCAACAGCTACGCCATTTTTTAAATTTGATTCAAAATCAAGATCACTGAGCCTGTAACATTGTCGCCCCCAAACCAAAGACTTTCCTCCTATTTGATAGCCCCTTGACCAGAAAAAAGGCTTCTCCTGTAAATAAGGGTGTTCTTCATCACTGGCAAAAAATAGACGATCTGCTTCGCCAGCAATAGCACTTCTTACCGGATTTCTTTCTTTTTCTTTAGTGGTATTATTTAACCGGTAATTAAAATCCCAGGGATTAAGATTCGCTGTTGGATAATCCTTAATATGAACAACATCACGGCCTCTCTCCAAAAGAAGTGTTTTTAGCCCCTTCTGACACAATTCCTTCGCAGCCCATCCTCCGGTTATACCTGAGCCGATGACAATCGCATCATAAGAATCCTGTTTTTTGTTAATGTAATTCATCTTTTAAGTTTATTTGGTTGCCCAAGATCTCTGGCCGGCCTTCAGTGGCACACAAGCTTCAAAATTAGAAGGAATATAATCATAAGCAAGCCCGTGGGTTGCACCCAACTCCGAGCTACAATATCCTATAACGGTATAGTTCTTTATCGTCATCAAAAAACTGTCCCCCATAACTTTCTTCCTAATTTTACGGACAAAATGATCAGCATCGTCCTTATTTTCGAAATGAGTTAATGCAATTATTCTTTGCTTTTCGTTACACTGCAGAAAAGATTTACCAAAATTTTCAGTTGTATATTCCTTCAATTCCTCCAGCCCATACATAAAGCTATTTTGCGACCTCGTTTCTGTACAATCCTTAACCATTTTTATAATAAAATCTTCCACCTGCACATCTTTAGCACCGGGGCTATCACCCGACGGGATAATCGTCTCTGCAATTTCAGCGATCAATTTTCTATTCTTCTCCAAATTTTTTAAATCTGGTACTTTATTAAGTTGAAAAAATTTCCATATAGTAGTTCCGCTAAATGCAAGTACGAATACTCCAAATATCCTAAAAATGGCCTTTTTCCTATTCATATCTTTCTTAAAAATCCTGCGTCAAAAACATATCCACAAACTATTGTTTTAAATCAATGTTACTGTATATTGCCAGCAATTGCTCTGCAGCCGCTTTCCACGTAAAATCCGAAGCACGTACTAATCCCTTTCTTTTCATTTCTACCTGTAGTTCTCCATTGCCAAGAACTTCTTCTATCTTATCTTTAATCTCAAGGTAATTCATGGGATTAACATACACTGCTGCATCTGATGCCACTTCTGGCATGGAGGACGTATTCGAAGTAATTACCGGTACCCCACAAGCCATAGCCTCCAAAATAGGCAGTCCAAAACTTTCTCTTAATGAGGGATATAAGAATAGCTTTGAAATATTATAAAGTAAGGGCATCTCTTCAGATGGTATATACCCAGGGAAAATAAAATCTGATGCCAGGGTATCCCTTCCTAATTTAGCCAGCAATTCATTAACCAGCGTCCTGTCATAATCCAAAATAACCAATGGAAGACCATTCGGGACATTTGACTTATATTCTGCATAAGCCTTAATGACATTTACAGTGTTCTTTTTAGGTGCAGTATTTCCGAGAAAAAGAATAAATTCATTTGGTAAACCATGGGCTGTACGAAAGGCTTCTAATTGTTCTTTTGAATAAGAAACGTTAAATTTCGGACTTACCGCATTGTAAATCACTTTTACCTTATCATCGGATAATCTTAATTTATTTAAGATAACCTCTCGTTCATAATTGGATACCGTAATGACCAACTGACTCTTTTTAACAACTCTTGGGACAACGAACCGCCTGTATAAATTGCCAAAGTTCTGGTATGAAGTACCTTTAAAGTCCGTTTTCTCCAGATAAATAATATCGTGTAGCGTTAGCAGCAATGGTACAGATAAACGAAGGGCCGAAGTATTGCAGGTAGAATGAAGAAAATCAAGCTTATCTTTTTTCACCTCATTTGGAAGAGTAAACTGTTCCCAGGCTGGATAAGACTTTGCCTCAAGTCTTTTGATTTTAAAATTAGCTGTTTCTTCTACGCAATGATCATCAACATCGTTCCTCGCATATAGAATATACTCATTGTATTGATCTAGTTTTTGTATTTCACGTATCAATTCCAGGGCAACAACTTCCATACCGTGCTTCTTTGCCCTAAAAAGACGTTGCACCTCAATTCCTATCCTAAGCTTTCTTTTCATTCTTGTTAATTTCTTTTTTAGAGTTGTCCATTGAAATTACAGGTTCAATTATACTTTATTTGAATCATCTATCTTCTCTTCATGATAATGTTCCGTTGCTATTGATATTTGGTTTGCTCTCCGGGCTTTTAATAATGCCAAAATTTGAAAATATATAAATTTAGGGGCGTTTTTTAAAGATTTATAGATCCTCCCATCGGCCTGAAAATAAGATAAAGCAGAAAAAACAGCTGCAATGAACAAGAGAACACAAAGCACCCAATAGAGAGCGAAAACCGGCATTATAAAAAGGTCAAGGATAAAAAACAAAAAAGAAATCATAATGAGCATAAACAATGGTGGCCTTAACAGCATTGTACTAAACAGGAACTGATTCCAATCCAGCCCCCCAATAGATCGTATCATCATTTTAGCGCCGAGAAAAAGGTATTTGAACCAGGTATTTATCCACCTTGAGCGCTGATTGACCAATTGATCTGTTTTACTTGTCTTTTCATCATAAACCACCGCATATTCAGCAAAAGCGATCCTTTTACCCCGGCTTATGATTTCATACTGGAGTATTTTATCAAAACCCGCACCGAGAATCTCCGTTGTTTCAAGGCAATTTCTATACAAGGCAGTGGTAAAAGCCATTCCAGAACCAGACAAAGCTGCTGACGAACCCGCTTCGAACATCAGTTTTCTATCTACAAGCCTATAATAAATATCACCCGCCTCATCTAAACAGGCATAGGTGGTATCGAGATTTTTAGCCGCCCTAACGCCTTGTACTGCCTCATACCCCTGGTCAAATACTTTGTTCAACTCATTGAAGTATTCCTGATGTACAAGATTGTCACTATCTATAATAGTTAACCTCTCATGAGGTCTTTTAAACCTATTTATGGCATAAAAATGTGATTTAGTGTTACTCGCCAAAACCTCTTCAGGCCGCAAGACCACTACCCTCTGATCTTCAAAATGCAAGCCGTTCACATCGCAATTATCAGCAACAACATAAATGATATAATTGCTGTAACTGGCTTTCAAAATGGAATTTACAGCAAAAGAAACTTGCGTAACTTGCAGATAAGCGGTAACAATAACTGCGTAATCGGCTTCGCCACCCACCTCGACATTAGTCCTTTTTTTCTTAAGTAGACTTATAATATAGAAGAACAAAGGCATAAGAAAATGTATTCCTACCAATATCTGAACAGCAAAAAAAACACAGTATAACAAATTCATATTATTTTTTATCGGTAATCAGTTCAATTGTTTTATAAATTTCTTTGATGCAATTTTCCCAGGTATGTGTAGAAGCAAAGTGAGTCCGTTCAGTCTGTAAGCGAGGCGAATCCTCAGCAATGGCTTTTTCAATGAGCTGAACATATTCCTCTTTTCCATTTGCCAGATAAACATGCGAATTAAAAATTTCCATAGCCTTTGTTGCGGTAGCGACAGTGGATTTACCCATTGCGAGATATTCATCCACTTTCCGTGGATAGTTCCCAATTGTGACCTCATTAACCAACTGGGGATTAATACATACATCAAAAAACTGTATGTATAGCGGCAGTTCAGCAACAGGTTTTATTCCTGTAAAGATGATATTCTTTATCTGATGCAGATCGCTGCTCACAAAAGCTTCATCCTCTCTGCCAACCAATACAATGGTCCAATCAGGGCGACTCAACGCAATATGTTTTATCAATTCAATATCCAGTCGAATGTGCTCCAATGCACCAACATAACCGATAACAGGTTTACTTATATTTTTAAGTTCTTTTGGCGATATTGCATTTTCGTTGATCTTAAAAAGTTCCAGTTCACAGCCTTGGCCTATATAGAACGAGTGTTCATTATAAGTTTTACAATACTCTGCCAAATAAAGCGAATTGGCCAAACAAATATCACTCTTAGCAATCAATAAAGGTTCAAGTTTAGCTCCGTGTCTTTTCCAGTAATCCACGGCAAGCATATAGTCTCTGGAATAATAAATACTTAAACAAGGGCGAAGTAACTCTTTCAGATAAAACCCTTTAAACATTTCATTATCATTGAACAAAATATAATCCTTAAACCCAAGTTGTTCAATGGCCTCTTTGATAGATTCCGCAAATTTGGAATTATTCCTTTTATTGAAAAAATCAAAGAAGGAACTATTGCCAATCCAATTTATAGATTCTACCAAACAGTCTGGATAAAGATTCCATAAATTGTCTTGGACATGAACCAATTCATTTCTTTTATTCCTAATCGCTTCCAGACGTTTTTTTACTTTAGGATTCGCCCGGTCCCTATACAATGTAACCCGGTCTAATGGAGAGTTGATATAGAGTACCCTATTGTGCCGCGAAAGCTCCAATGCAATATTTTTACAATTGCTACCAATTGTGGTATCCCAGGCTTGTTGTCCAATAATTATGAAGTCTCTGTTATGCATAAAGTACAATTATCAATTTATCTGGAGGTAATTATTTAACTTAATTTTTTACAGATTCCCATGTTCCAGTTTCTGCGGAATATCTTTTAATGATTTTAGCAGGATTTCCAACAGCGACACAGTAATCTGGTATGTTTTTGGTCACCACACTACCCGCTCCTATAACCGAATGCCTCCCTATCGTGATGCCTGCGGTAATCACACTGTTGGCTCCAATCCAAACATTATCTGAAATTATAATCTGCTTTCGAATCTCCTTTTGAAGACTTGGAGGTAGTGTTACATCCTCATAACCATGATTTAGTCCCGAAACTACAATGTTTTGAGCTAACATTACATTATTGCCTATATCTACCGGGCCAATAACAACACTTCCGATTCCGATCATACTACCCTCTCCAATAAGAACATCCCCCACGCCATTGTTAATTGTTGCAAAATCCTCAATCGTTGACTTTGCTCCAAGTCGAAAGTCATTAAAAGGAAAAACATCCATTCTGCTACTACACCTTATGATACTGCCCGGCCCCTTCTTATGCTTAAAAGGATTGATAAACAATCTTACCCATAAGCGCGGCCGATGATCATTATTTGGAATCAACAACCAGTGGGCTATTTTCTTTAATTTCGGATTCGACTTTATCTTATCTTTTAAGGACATATGCTAGCATTAGTCATTTATAAATTAAATTTCATTCACAAGAACACGCCAGCAGTTACAAGTAACTCCATCTACTTATTCTTGATTTCTTTAAAAAAAGCAATTGCAAAACAAACCAGGCCAGGAATTATAAAAAGTTCAAATGGCATTGCCTACCTCCTTTACTTTTGAATAAATATTCTCTTCTTCTGTATTGCTTTCTATATTACTCATTTCTTCTGTTTTTTTCTGTAAATCAAGTCCAGGGCTTAGATAAATAAAAGCAAAACAAACGGTGGTAACGAGTGCGGAAGGCATAGAGTTCATAACCTCATTTCCATAACTACAAAAAAACAAGCCAGCAGCGGTTGCCAGCATCGCAATGTTTTTATATCTCAAGCCCTTGTCTTCAATCTTCCAGATAATCCCACTGCATTTTCCCATTATGAACATGATCATACAAAACCAAAGAATAAATCCCACGATTCCGTACATCGCCCAAATCTTCACCCAGTAACTGTCGGGCTCTATTGTAGACAAAAATTTGTCTCCATTGTAGATCTTTCCCCAATTCCCTATAACGCCCAAACCACCTCCAAATGGTCTTGTTTTTAAATATTCACCAATAACCTGCTGGTTCATAAAACGAACATTCAGAGAAGCATCTTTTGGATCCACTGCTGTACGCAGCCTCATAATCTGATAATTTCCGTTCCCTATGTTTGTATACTTTAATACAAATAAAAAAGATAAAAGGACAACAGATCCAATCAGCAGCACTCTAATATTTTTAGTCAGGAACACAGCAAAAAAAGCTCCCACAACTAAAGCAAACAATGCTCCCCTGGTTCCGGAAATCAGCATTCCATAAAAAGTCAACAATGCAGCCAAACCCAACAATGCTCTTTTCCATTTTTTAAACGGACCTAAGGCCAACACCGCAGTTAACAATACAAATGAAGCCTGAGATGCACCAAACTGTCCAGCATCACTATAAAATGAAAACACCCTTAGTTGTCCCCAGATCAAATGGGTCAATGCTCCGCCATCATCTAAAAATTTCTGTTCTCCAGGGGAAAGACCAATTTTAAGCTGCTTAATCCCATTTAGTGTAGCGAGTAAAGACAAGCAAATGAATAAGATCAGAACCATATCCATCTTCTTTTTTGAATTAAAAAGAAGAAAAACCAAAGGCGTACATAGTAGTGGGAAAAGGGCTGTACTTCTAATTTCCTGGAGCCAGCCCATAATACTGGCACCGGCAGGGTTGGCAATCTCTGCCACACTGATTAAGAACCAGGCCAGCATGAGCTTGTTCAGCGAATTGTCCAGTATCTTCCAATTATATTTTCTATTTAAAATTCCAATTGCAAACCAGGCTAACAATAAAAACACTTCTATTCCAATCCCAAAAGGCAATCCCCCCACTTCTCTACCAAATATTCCAAAAGTAAAGCAATAAATAATCAATGCGACCAAGCCTATGGATGGATCTCTAAATAAAAAGATAATATAGGCAATAACAAATACAACAAGCATAAGCACCACAGGTGCCACAGGATTAACATAGGTTAATATACTGACCACAACAGAAATGATCAGTCCTATGATGGACAAAACCCATATACGCTTAGTTTGCGATAAGGAAGATAAAAACTGGATCATTGATATTTTTTTATTTTCCGTTTAACCTCAATGAAGCAGCTTGCCTAAGCTAACTTAGCTTTGTTCAAAACCCAACCTATAAAACCTGGTTTTTCCCGGATATATTTGATCAGTTCTTTTTCTTCATCTGCTACGGCCCTGCCAGCTTCAAATACAGCAATATTTACCTCAGTGAACAATAGCCATTCCTTCGCTTTATTAATTTCCTTAAGGCTATCCACATCAATTACAATAACATCAAACTGCTCCTTTAAAACCTCAAACCCTTTTTTCAAACTGTTTACATTCTGCATTTCAAGCAAAGAAGAGCTAGCATCATTTTTATTCAAAACAGTAATCAGGTCTTCGATCTGGATTTCTCTTTTTACCAAAAAACTTTGAAAATCCTGTCGCATAGCAATCTCTTTAGAATCTGACATGGGAACTTTTGTTTCTCCGCCAATCAGCAATACCTTATTACCCATCATAGCAAAGGAATAAACCAAACTTCCGGCAATAAAAGACTTTCCCTCATTTTCCTCCAGACTGGTTACACCTAATATTTTTTTACCATCCTTCGCAAAAGCCTCAGCCACCTCAAATCTCAACGATCTCAGCAGGTCTTTAAAAGTAGAGTACTCCTCATCTTTATTGTCTTTCCAGATATTTCTGATATTCCGGTCTGTATTTTCTATATAATTCAAATGCCCTAAAACAGGTGATTTAGTCGCAGAAGCCAATTGATGTCTGTTATTAATCGTGTGGTCCAAAAGGAAAAGAATAAACACAGAAAAGAAGCAAATAAAGAAACTCGAAATTCCAGCCAATGCAATGTACATTACCTTCTTCGAAGACAAAGCCAATCCGGGGAGACCAACCTGAGCGATCTGCAATTTCAGGGCAACATTTTGCTGCGTTTTATTTTGATTATAAGTATCCAGGGAAGTCATATAATCCTTAGTGGCCAATTCTGCGTCCCGTTCATAATTTTGAATCCCCGCATCAAAGGGTACCATCGTATTATATTTCGCTTTAAGCATAGACAGTTCATTATCAATAGATCTGATACTACCTTGTGCCTGGCTAACCGTAGTCTCCAAAGCCAATTTCTGCTGAATCAACCCTTGCTTAGAAGCCTGTGGATCAGTAACATT
Organism: Pedobacter nutrimenti; assembly: GCF_032678445.1. GTDB lineage: Bacteria > Bacteroidota > Bacteroidia > Sphingobacteriales > Sphingobacteriaceae > Pedobacter > Pedobacter nutrimenti_A. Next base: position 191,388 of record NZ_JAVTSQ010000011.1, on the reverse strand, counting down.
ATTGTCTGATATACGAGCACTTACCCGGTCAATCAATCTACTAATTGAGTCTATTTTCTTTTTGTCACTCAATTTAAAATTACCATCTATATAAGCATCATTTGCAATCTTCAATTGGTTTTTAAGACTAACAATAGTTTTATTATCACCTGTTGTATTCCCTCCCATAAATGCATCGCCATTGCCCCGTAATTTAGCATTGATATCCGCTATAGCTCTTTGGTTAGACTGGATATCACGGATGGCCTGAGCTTTACGCTCCTCATTCTGCGAAATTTGGGAATAAACCATCTCCGATTGCTTATCGAGATTCAACACCCCATTCTTCATCTTAAATTCCTTTAGAGCCGCCGTTTTTTGGTTCATAGCTACTTCTTTCTTTTTCAATAAAGAATCAAGTAACTCTATAGAATTATTTTGGTTAGCATTAACATCCTGTCCATAATTATTAATAAATTCCGCAGATAAAGTATTGACAACAAAAGAAGACAACTGGGGATTTACAGACGCGAAATATACATTTATAAAGTCACTATTGTCTGGCCTGTATATATTCAGCTTCTTTTGGATACTCTCGCCATCATAGCCCATAGAGCTTACGATATCATAAAGTTTAAATTTATTTTGATTATCTCCTACGGCAAGAACCTCTTTTTTTAAGAGCTTCTCCCTATATATCCTTATAACCTCCTGCAAATTAGCAGATCCCAAAGAGTCTATAATTTTGCTGTAAGATTTAAAAGCCGTTTTCGGATTTTCCAGATCGTGCAGAATTAAATGATAAGACAGGATACTCATGATCCTCTGCATTTTCATTCTTTCAATAATGTTGGCAAACTGCTGGTTTACTTTAAAGTAATCAGCATTTTGATTTGATCCGACAACAACTTGTTTAGACTGATCTACAATACCTGTAGCGATCTGTGCTTCAGAAGCATATTCTTTAGGAAGTTTGCGAACCAGAAAATAGGTGATTACGGCTGCCGTGAGTGGAACCAAGACTAAAATCCATTTATACTTATTAAGAAGTTTTAAAAATGCTTTAATGTCCATCTACAAATATAAGATTTTATTAATTATTATTTAACCTCAGAAAGCTTCATTCCAATAATCTCTTCTAATGCATCTTTAGCAGTAAGTAAGGCTACTTCCGTTTGAATCTTTTCTGTGCTCGCACTGGTTAAGTTTATTCTGGATTGGTTATAGGTATCTAGGGGTACTTCACCTTTTTCAAATTTATACTTCATATTATCGGCTACATTTTTGTTATCCTGCACGCTTTGTGTATAAATTTTAAGCTGATTTAGCTGCTGGATATAGGCATAATATCTTTTCTTAACCTCTGTAGCCAGAGTTAATCTAAAATCCTGCGCTTGTAATTGTGCAATTTTATAATCAGATTTTGCCTTTTTTGCAGCATAAGGTTTTTGAAGAAAATTTCCGAGATTCAAGTTTACACTAAACTGAAATCCATTCACATTATAAGGGTTAACAGGATCCAAAACCGTCTTGGATTGCGGTCTGTAAAAATAAGACGCATTAAACAGGTCAAGGTAAGATATAGCGCTACTGGAAACATCGGTCTTTGCTTTTTTGACACTTTCATCCATTACTTTGACCTTCGGATAGTTCTCTAGGGCCAGTTGAATATATTTATCCAGGTCAGATGACTTTACCTCACCTATAATTGACTCTTGAGCATAGCTACCGATGCTGGCGAAGAGGAGAGATCCTAAAGTAATTTTAAAGAGTGTTTTCATGTTTTTATATCTTTTAGGTATTTAATATTTCCTTAACTAAATAATTATAAGTTAAACCTTCTCCTTTTGGATCAGGGCAGGAATGGTTTTTAATATTATCTTTAAGTCTAAAAGAACTGAATAATTATTTGCATAATAATTATCAAGCTCCTTCCGTTCCCGTTCGGACATTTCCTTCTGTCCGCGTTTACTAATCTGCCACAGGCCTGTTAAACCTGCCGGGCCCAAAAACCGGGTAGACCATTCATTTGTGGTGAGCTGCTCCGCCTCATATAAAGGCAAAGGCCTGTTACCTACTAATGACATGTCACCAACAAACACGTTCATGAGTTGAGGCAGTTCGTCAATACTGGTTTTTCTTAAGAAAGAACCAAACTTTGTTATGCGAGGATCATTCTTAAATTTGACAAAAGCGGTCTTTCCGGTTTTGTTGTCACCTTCTGATGCATATTGGTTCAAATCTGCCATGGAACTCAACATCTGGTCGGCATCCTGTCTCATAGACCTGAATTTGTAAAAATCAAATATTTTATAACCTGCTCCCACTCTTTTACTTTTATAAATCACTTTACCTTTAGACTCCAACCGGATGAGTAAAGCAACCACTAAGAACAAAGGCAAAAGAAAGAATAATGCCAAACCCGAAACGATGACATCAAAAACCCTTTTGCTTAAAGGAACCTGGTATACTTGTTCTGTTTGCTGGGCCAATTCCATCAGTTTTGGCTTGATCAATTTAAATTTAACGAGAAAATTAAGTCGCTCACAGAAATCCTCCAATGGAAAGGGGTAGGTATAATAATCATTCACCTTTAAATCAAGCGCTTCCCTTCTCCATTCCTTATTTTCTTTAACCCCTAAGAGTACGATAATCAGTCCTTGAAAAAAAGGATTTTCTTTAATATACCTTACCTGTTCAAAACAATTAGGATTGTCATCTACCTCGATTAAAATAATATCTGGAATGCTTAGCAGAGATTGATTATCGAAATAGTACCTAAAGCTTTTCTGGTCATCTAAATACTCAATATGAGCATTAAACTCCTCAGAAATAATATTTCGAAGCAGATTTCCAAAGTATACGATCTTGGCATTGATCTGTGGCTTGTCGATTGCAGAAATTGTCATCATTGTATAAGTTGGGCGATTTGATTTTTTAATTCGGCTGGATTGAAGGGTTTTTCCATGAAATGGTCAATCTTAAAAGGCATTTCTTTTACTTTTTCTTGCAAATTATCAGATCCAGACAGTAAAATAACCGGAGTATTTCTGTAAAAACCACTAATTTTAAGGTTACGAATTAGCGTACTGCCATCAAAATACGGCATCATCAAATCTGAAATGATTAAATCAGGATCGTTTCCTTCTTCCAGCCAGTCAATGGCTTCAATACCACTTTTTTTGATCACCAGATCATATTCTGAGGATAATATAAAGCTTAGTAACTTAAGTATACTAAGTTCATCGTCGACAATCAATATACTTTTCCTGGTCTTTTCTTTGATGCTCTCCATGTTTGGTTGTTTAATATTAAGAGACTTTGCTAACAATTCATGCCCTTTTTCCACGATAGCGGTAAATATCAGATATTTACTACGTAAGCTAAAAATACCTCTTTTATCTGTAAACATAACAAATTTATCTATTACAATTTAACCAATTTATCATCCTTGTTAAAAAATTAATCAAGCCTAAATTAAGTCGAGGCTAAAGAGCAAGTTCTTGTATTAATTTCCTTTAATGTTAAATGTATTTTCCTGAACCTGACCCTGATTTAAATTTTTCAATTCATTAGAAATTATCCTACCAGAAGCATCGATAATTACTATTCTTACTTTTTGATCCTCTTTAGAAAGCAATTGGGTTTTCAACTGCACATCATCTAGATAGGAAAATGAAAGGTCCTTACTCCCGCTGTCGATATTGGCACTAAATTTTTGATCATATATAGTGTAATTGACAGCACACTGATTGCACTCTACACGAAGCACTCCCTCTTTATTAAAAACTACTCCAGATAAAGGATCATTAAGTCCATCTTTTTTACAGCTAAAAAGGCATAAAAGAAGAGTAAATAATAATAAGTATTTTTTTTTCATATGGCGTTGTTTACACAAAAAGCATAAAAAAATCAGGCCAAGATGATTATCGTATGGAGAATATTTGAACAATCATCACTTTAAAAACCAGGAAGCTAATTTTCTGTATCTTATATAATAAGGTTTGCGTATTGAGTTGTCTAGGCATATTATATATAGGTGAGTAATTTCCCCATATTCTAAAATCAGCTGAGGTCATATCTCCCCAATCACAGAATTCATAAAAAAATGCCATAAAAAGAAAAAGTCATGCTTTTCTGCATGACTTTTTAAAATTTTATATCGTCTGTAATCTAATTTGACGGAACCCGGCCAGATTTCTTATCCTTTCCCCGGCCAATTAAATATCCTGCACCTGCACCGGCAGCACCACCAATCAATGCACCTCTACCATGCTTTTTGTCGATTATAGCACCACCCACAGCGCCGGCAACCCCTCCTATGAGTGTACCTTTAGCTGCATCACTCCACCCTTTCTTTTTATGTACGGTTTGCCCGCTAGAAGATGAACCTGAAGCGACCCCATTTGAAGCGGACGCCTCTCTTTGCTCAGAAAGCAGCAAGGTTCTTTTTTCCCTTTTTTCTTCCGCGACCTGAGCCAGCCTTTGCTCTTCTTGCTTTTTGGCTACTTCGGCTTTCTTAAAACTGTCAAGCCTTAAACTATCCTTTACCATTTTAATAGCAACCTGTCTTGCCTCTTCTTCCTTCTGCTTATTACTGCAAGATGCCATCACCACAGCAGTAAGTAATACAATTGATATTATCCTTTTCATTGTTTTGCGTGTTAGTTTAACAATAGACTAGGTATTGTAACAAAATAATGCCAAACCTTTTTTTTTACTTATTCATGATAGAATTTTCCTCTTCAAAACCACTCCTATCCATACGATCTTCTTCTCCATCCGGATTGTGAGAAATCCAGTCATTATCACTGTTCAAGCTATGATACAAGGGATTAGAAGAATGATCAGCATCTAATCCTAGGTTCTCTTCGCCGTCTTCCTGACCAGCGATTGTATGCTTTATATTTTTCTTCCGAGCCAAATTTTGCTTTTTCATAATCGACCTCCTTTTCCTGTATACTATACAATTCTAAACTGTATTATACAAAAGAAACAATTGACATAACCAAAAGGTTTGCCTCAGTAGCAGCCGAAGCAATTTAACCAAATTGCGATATTCATTTTTATTTCAGTACTTTCACATCAAACTATATATAATAATTAATATGCGTAAAACAGGAAAAGTGAAATGGTTTAATTCTTCAAAGGGCTTCGGCTTTATCACACCAGAAGAAGGAGGCAAAGATATATTCGTGCATTTTTCTGCTATTGCAGGAGATTCTTTCAGAGAACTAAACGAAGGAGATAGTGTAGAGTTTGAACTTAATGATGGCAAAAAAGGACCTGAAGCCTCAAACGTAACCGTTCTATAGTCATACTATTTTAAAATATCCAGGGGTTTGCTTATGCATTGCCCCTTTTTTATATGCAAACCTCCCAATTAAAAACAATTAGTATTTTGGGTTGTGGATGGTACGGCCTTCCACTGGCAAAAGCACTACAGGCCCTAGGCCATCATGTCAAAGGTTCAACCACAAGTCAGGATAAATTAACATTACTGACCGAATCGGGTATTAGCGCTTACTTGTTGAATCTTGATCCGGGCAATTCCATAGACGCATCAGATTTTTTCAAATCAGATCTGGTGATTGTTTGTCTTCCGCCAAAAAGAAACTCCGATCAACTTCTATCCTACACCAAGAAAATATCAAAAATTGCTGATCTCGCTACACAATATAAAACAGCGCAAATTTTGTACATCAGTTCAACTTCTGTTTATCAGGAAGAGAATCAGATTGTCGATGAAAACACCATTCCCAGACCAGAAACTTCATCCGCAAAACAGATACTCCAGGCAGAACAACTATTGAAAGGCACAACATTCTTCGAAACCACAATTATTCGTTTCGGTGGCCTTATCGGACCTGGCAGGCTCCCTGGACGCTTCTTTGCCGGAAAAAAAAACATACCCAACGGAAAGGCACCAATTAATTTAATCCACTTAACAGACTGTATCGGTCTTACACTGCACATCATTCACAATGGTGCATTTGGGCATCTATATAATGCCTGCGGTCCAGATCATCCGGAAAAGCAAACATTTTATACAGAAGCAACCCGAACATTAAATCTTGAAGCTCCCGAATTCATTGACGAACTCAGGGAGTGGAAAATTATTTCCAGTATTCAAGTCCCTAATTTTCTTGAGTATAGCTATAAAGTAAACAATTGGATGAAATGGCTTAAGGATAATCCTAATTAATTTAATATCTTGGAGATTGTTTTAGGATATAACGCATATGAAATTAACGATTTGGGGAGCTGCGCAACAGGTAACTGGAAGTATGCATCTTCTACAAACTGAACACTATAATATATTGATCGATTGTGGGCTGGATTATGAAAAAGACACTTTTCAGGAAGAAAATGAATATTTTCCATTCGATCCGTCAGACATCGATGTTGTCATTTTAACCCACGCACATATTGACCACTCTGGTAATCTACCAACCCTGGTACGCATGGGCTTCCAGGGACAAGTACTTTGCACGCCACCTACTGCCGATCTTACAGAAATTTTATTGCTTGATTCTGTAAATGTATTTTTAAGCAAGCAACAACGAACACACCGAAAAAGAGGAAGAAAACAGAGCTCAGGTCCAAAACCGCTCTATCTTCAAAAACATGTAATGGAAACGGTAGAACGCTTCGTTACCATTGCATTCCATAAAACCTTCAAAATTACAGATCAAATCTCTCTTCAATTTATACCCGTTGGACACTTATTAGGTGCTGCAGCAGTTATACTTACCGTACAAGAAGATGGAAAAACAAAGAGAATAGCCTTTACTGGCGATATCGGCAGAAAAAACTATCCTGTACTTGTAGATCCCGAACCTTTGCCAGAAGTTGACTATCTGGTTTCAGAATCCACATACGGAGGGAAACTACACAGTACAGGTACCACGCTCGAAGAGAAATTGACCGAAACCATAAATGAAGCTTGTGTTAAATTTCCTGGCCGACTCATTATACCCGCTTTTAGTATTGGCAGAACACAATCTCTTGTGTATACCTTAAATAAGATATTCACCAAGGGCTTACTTCCACCGGTAAAGATATTTGTCGATAGTCCCCTCGCCATCACAGCCACAGATATCTACCGGAAGCACCATCAGTTGGTGAATGAAGAATCTAAAGAATTCTACACCAGCCATGGAGACGAATTTAAATTCAAGGAACTCTCTTATGTCGAAGAAAAAAGAGAAAGTATCTCGATATCCAACTATCATGAACCCTGTATCATCATCTCCTCCGCAGGAATGCTTGAAGGCGGACGTATTCAGGACCACCTGTACCACAACATACAGAACTACTATTGCACCATATTGTTCATTGGCTATTGCGCAAAAGGAACTTTGGGAAATCGTTTATTACGGGGAGATCCAATTGTCCGCTTAAGAAACCGCGACCTGATGGTCTATGCCAGTATCAAGCAAACCGATCTGCTGAGTGGACATGGAGACCATAACGACCTGGTCAATACAGTTAAATCTCAGAATCCAGCAAAATTAAACACGGTATTCCTTGTTCATGGAGAAGACAAAAGTCTGTCGAGTTTATCTGAAGCCCTGGAGACCGAGGGATACCATGTGGTCATCCCCCAGAAGGGACAGACCTTCGATTTGTCAAGTTAAAAAAGGTATTTTGTAGCAAATACTATACAGTTTTTTCACCGAAGCGGGGAATTCAACTCCATTCCCCAAAATCGGCATCTCCAAACCAACACACTGATAATTAAGCGATTTAGCTAAAAATTAAGTTAAAATCGCTTTTGGCAGGGTTATTACTTATGGTTAGTCAATCCAGTATATTATTGGATCATTAATATCTAACTATAAAAAGATGAACTCAAAAATTACAAAATCGGCAATGATATTATCCTTAGTAGGATTATCTACAAGTCTGTTTGCGCAAGACACGCCAGCAGATTCCACTTCGCGCTTCTCCAAAAAAGACTTTCGCACCTGGTCAATTGGTTTAAACGGTGGTATGCTTACCCACTACACTCCTTTCAACGGAAGAAGTAATGGAGATTATAAAACGCCACAAGAAGCCTGGGGTTACGGAGGTTACATTAAGAAACAAATTACTCCGGGATTTGGTATCCAGGCAGACTTTTTAGCTGGTAAAGTAAAAGGAATGAGAAGTAATGACCCTAGTTTAACTACAGCTCAAAGTGATGCGTCGCACTTCGTAACGCGTATTGACTGGTCTGCAGCTTTAAAAGGTAACTTTACAATAGCGAATCTAAGCATGAACCATAAACGCAGTGTATTCTCACCATATCTAACTGTGGGTGCTGGATATATGTCTTCAAGTGCTAATGTTGACTATAGTGTAGCAAGTGGCGCCGCTCAAAGCGAAGGTTACAAAGAAAATTGGTTTGTGCCAGTAGGTGCGGGTTTTAAAATTGGAGTAGCAAAAGGACTAAACATTGATTTAGGTTACGACGTAAACTTCATGAAATCCAAAACATTTGATGGATACAATGGAGCAGCCAACGACAGATTCTCTTATGCACACGCTGGGGTAGAGATTGCCTTGGGTAAAAAAGGTACTTCTCAATTGCAAAACTACAGTGCAATCGCTGCTTTACGTGAAGAAAGTGCTGCAGAAAGTGCTGATCTGAGAAGAGCTTTATCTACTCAGGAAGAAAATGCTAGAAGAGACAGAGAAGCATTGGTTGCAAAATACAACCAGGAAATGGGTGATGATGACGGTGATGGTGTAGCTAACAAATTTGACAAATGCCCTGGAACTCCAACTGGAACAGTTGTAGATGGCGCAGGATGTCCATTAGTAACTCCTAGACAAATTATCAAAGAGAAAGTAATCGTAACTGAAGCTGACCGTAAAGTAGTAAGCGAAGCGATTAAAAACCTCGAATTTGATTTGGGTAAAGCCACCATCAGAGCAAAATCTTATCCTACGCTAAATAAAGTTGCAGCGTTATTGGTAGAGAAAAACTTTAGCTTGAAACTTGCTGGTCACACCGACAATACTGGCTCAATGGCAACTAACCTACGTCTATCTAAAGAAAGAGCGGAAGCCATCAGAACTTACCTGGTAGCACAAGGTGCAAATGCATCCAGAATTGAAGCAACAGGATACGGTCCAAACCAACCAATTGCAACAAACAAAACTGCTGCAGGTCGTCAGAAAAACAGAAGGGTTGAATTCACTTTGTATTAATCCTTAATCGTTTGAATAAAAAAGAGAGGCTGGTTCTAACGAACCAGCCTCTCTTTTTTATTCAAACCTTTTTAAACTTCAGAATCCAGTTCGAAGTACTTACTCGCTATTTTGCTAAAGGAATCCCTGGTTAAAGGCTTATGCATAAAAGTTACAATCTCATTGTCTTTTGCAGCCAGTTCCTCATCATCCGGATTTAAAGAAGTGGTGAGCATAATCACTACTATTTTTGCCCGCTTATAAAGATCAAGTTTTTTATATTCCTTCATAAATTCCCAGCCATTCATACCAGGCATATTGATATCAAGAAATATAATCCCAGGTTTTATCTCCGCCTCTGGCTCTTCTCCCTCATACATAAACTTCAAATACTCCAAGGCTTCAAAAGCCGAAGAAATCGCCTTCACATCAACATCAATATTTGAGGTTTGTACTATTTTACGGTGCAAAAAGTTTGTCGACATTTCATCATCCACCAATAAAACACGGTCCAAATCCTTATATTTTTTCATTCTACTTATTTATCTCAACCCTGAAACACCGGATTTCAGGAAATTATCACATTCTATTTTGTATTTCAATTCTCGCTCAAGGCTACTAAAACACAGATTAAAGCAAGTTTAAAGTAAAATGGAAAGAGCTTCCATTTCCCGGAGAAGATTCTACAGAAATTTTTCCACCATGCAGTTCAGTAATTTTTTTACAATGTGCTAAACCTATCCCATTCCCTTCATAATCTGTTCTGTTGTGAAGTCGTTGGAAGATTACAAATATCCTTTCCTTAAAACGATCTTCTATGCCAATTCCATTATCCGTTACAGAAAACTGCCAGCCTTGTCTGGTCGGTTGCGCAGAAATCCGAATCACTGGAGAAACTTCTTTTTTTCTGAATTTAAGCGAATTACTGATTAAATTTTGAAAAAGCAATCTCAATTCTGTTGCGAAACCTTTAACTACAGGCAAATTGCCACAAATTATTTTTGCCCCGCTCGGCTCAATTACAGAAAAAAGATCAATTTTAACTTCCTCAATCAATGCATTACAATCCACCATTCCCACTTCCTTTTTCTTGCCCAAACGCGCATAATCGAGTAAGCCCTTAATCAGACTTCTCATTCGCTCTGTAGATTGAGCAATAAAGCCAAGGTACATTTCACCCGTAGGATCAATTGTACCGGAATACTCTTCCTTCAGCAAATCAATAAAGCTACTGACAGTCAATAATGGCTCCTGAAGATCATGGGAAGCGATATAAACAAACTGTTCAAGCTCCTTATTCTGGATTTCCAGCTTTTGCATATATTTTTCAATCGCAGTTTGGGTATTGAATTTTTCTGTGAGATCTCTGGTTATTTTAGAAAAACCAATCAATTCCCCATGGTCATCATAGAGTGCAGTAATCCGAATACTACCCCAAAACCGAAGACCATTTTTACAAACCCTCCAACCCTCGTCTAATGCCTTACCATTTCTTATGGCTTCGTTGATCATCTTCTCAGGCTTCTGGCTAATGATATCTTCCTGGGTGTAAAAAATCCGGAAATTCTTACCTAAAACTTCATTTGAAGTATAGCCTTTAATTTTTTCCGCACCCGCATTCCAGCTGTCAATATTTCCTTCTGTATCCAAAAAAATGATGGCATAGTCATCTATGTCCTCAAACATTTTGGCAATATGAAATGAGTCTGCAGCAGGATGCATTTTAGGATAAATTATTATTAAGTGTTGTAATAAGCTTTTCAAATTCCAAGCCAATCAAAACTTAACTACATTTAATCCCCTGTCCTCATATCCGGCGGGCTACACAGAGAAAAAAAATCCCATTTTTACCCAAATCGGGGCATTAATTAAACAATCATTACTCGCACTGCCATACCGTATCAAGAAACCAATTCCTGGAATCAAAGAAATGATTAACAGGTTTAAAGCCAGATTTAAAAGCCATTAATTCGGTCTCCTCAACGCTGTATTTCTGAGAAATTTCCATGGAAATATACTCATCCTTTCTAAAAGTAAATACCCTCCCTTCAATACAGACTTCCTGTTCCACAAGGCTAATCAGGTAACTCCTGCAGGCTCCGGTTGCAGGATCATAAGAAGGATAATGATCAAATTGTTCCAATGCAAAATTGCCACCCAACTCGCGGTTGATCCTATTCAGCAGGTTTAGATTAAAGGCTTTAGTAAAACCTTGAGCATCATTATACGCGTTTCTGATCACATCGGGATGCTTTTTCAAATCAAAGCCGATCAGTAAGACGTCTCCTTTTTGTAAATAAGACCTCAGTTCCTTGCAAAACTCAAGAGCAGCATCTGTTTCAAAATTCCCGATGGTGCCTCCTAAGAAAAGAATAACCTTTCTTTTAGGTGAAATCTGGCTGGCATGGGTAAGCATGTCAAAATATTCCCCATTCAAACCCTTCACTTTTAATCCATCTATTTCCTTAGGTAATTTCTTTTCCAAATGTCCGATCATATCTGCGGAGATGTCAATAGGCATATAAGTAAAATCAAACTTTTGCCTAAGCATCTCCTTTAATAGATAACTGGATTTAGTTGCGTCTCCTGCACCCATTTCAATCAGATCAAAAGTATCAAAGCCGTTTTTGAGTACTGTAGCTAGTTCTGCTGTCTTATGTTGAAAAATCTCCAGTTCACAATTCGTTGGATAGTATTCCTCGCAATTCATAATTTGCTGAAAAATCCCATCCCCTGCATGATCGTAGAAATATTTAGAATTCAATCGTTTGGGTGTTTCTCCAAGATCATGGAGTACATCTTTTAAAAATTGCTTCATACGAATTACTTTACGAGCCTGATGCCACTGAACATCCAGCGCAAATGGGGATGAAAAAAATTACGATAGGTTTTACGGCTGTGTGATGCTGATGTTGCCACCGAAGCACCCCTGAGCACCTTCTGGTTCACCATAAACTTTCCATTATATTCGCCTATAGCTCCGGGAGCTTTGGAAAAACCTGGATAAGGCAAATAGGCGCTTTCGGTCCACTCCCAGAGCTGCCCCCATTTTAATTGATCTGCAGCCACTTCCCACTCAAATTCTGTTGGCAGTCGCCTCCCTTTCCACTGGGCAAAGGCCGCGGCCTCATAAAAACTCACATGGCATACAGGCTCCTCAGGTTTTAAACGATTCAGGCCTGATAAACCGTAGCGATACCACGCTCCATCTATCAGATGCCAGTATAAAGGTGCACAAATATGATTATCCCGAACCCAGTCCCAGCCTTCGGCATGCCAGAAATTAAAATCCCTGTACCCACCCTGATCTACAAATTCCTCATATTCTGCATTTGTCACCAGTTCAGCAGACAAAGAAACAGCCTGAATATAAACTTTATGGGCATTCAGTTCATTATCAAAACAAAAATCACTGCCTTTATAACCAATCTCATAAATACCTTCCTCTACATCTGCCGTTTTCGATCCTGCAGCAGAGAACCCATACTCGATGCTCTCTCTTCTATAAGGAGGAAATAAAGGATTATGCCCTAAAATATATTTGATATCATACCAGAGCAGTTCCTGATGTTGCTGCTCGTGATTTAAACCCAGCAGGATCAGCTCTTTTAAATGATCTTCTTCCGGTTCACGGGAAAGAAAATGTGACATCGCCTCATCCACATATGCACGATACCTGTACACCTCATCCACCGTGGGGCGGCTTAAATTGCCACGATCCGTCCTGATCACCCTGGCTCCAATTGTCTCATAATAACTGTTAAACACATAATTAAACTCTGGATTATACACCTGATAACCTGTAAAAAAAGGCCCGAGGATAAAGGTTTCAAAAAACCAGGTTGTATGCCCAAGATGCCATTTAGGCGGGCTTACATCGACAATCGGCTGTACCACATAATCTTCCTTTTCAAGATCGGAACAGATACTGGTGGTCATGGCCCTTACGGCCAGATACTGTTTCAAAAATGACATATTAGTTCTTTTTTATATAATGGACCAAATCTGTTATGCTTTTAATATTTAAATCAGCAGCCTGTTTCCGTCTCATCATTAAAGCATAACTATTATTAAAGCCAATAGGTTTTAACCAAGTGAGATTAAATTGACGGTCGAACTCTTTTTTTACATAACTAAACACCGCATCTTTATCTTTTGGAATCCCGTTAAGCACAGATAGTGAGGGATGTAAAATCACCAGCAACCCAGTCCCTGTATATTCAGGATAAAGATCTATCTGATCGTTTTTAAGGGCATCGAAACAAATTTGAGTTCCTCCCAGCCCTGTTTTAGTTTCCACGTCAAGATGGGAATATCCCCTGATCAGCAATTTATACATTTGGGCCAGAATATACTGTTCCCCAAACACCTTTGATCCGATTCTGATCAGGCCCTTTCCACCCGGCAAAGCAGACTGTAACAAATGATGTGCAGACAGAAAATCAGAAGCAACTTTCTCCGGACTCTGTTTCAATTTATCCACATTATAATTCAGTCTGGTCATCTCTTCATCATTCAGTAAACCGGAGAGCTTATTTAAAACCATTTCCAACTCAGGATACTTCTTTAATACCCCCTGCCTTACAACCAGCGCAGCATAATAAGGTGGAAAAATATGCTGGTCATCTTCAAGGGTAATCAGATCAAACGCCTTTAACCTCCCATCAGTGCTATAACCATCGATCACATCCAGCTTTCCTTCATAAGCAGCCTTATATTTCACTGCATCACTGATGACTACAGTTTCCATTTGCAATTTATACACCTCTTTCAGACCTAGATATCCATCCTGCCGACCCATAAATTCTGGGGTAAAACCTGCAAGCATCCGCCCGCCTATCTTAGATGGCAAAAAGTAAAAAGAGCAAAATAAAACAAACAGGAAAGGCAATAGAAGATAAGTCATTCTCACACGCTTTAAACTCAGTCGCTGTACACGAGACAATAAAAAGTCCAGAATAACGGCAAGTAAAGCTGCCGGAATAGCACCGGCCAGGATCATATTTGAATTGTTCAACGCAATGCCGCCGAAAATAAACTCACCAAGTCCACCCGCAGCAATATAAGCCGCTAAAGTGGCTACACCAACATTGATTACCGTAGCCGTCCTTATACCCGCCATCAGCACCGGAAAAGCAAGCGGTAGCTCTACTTTAATTAAAATCTGCCACTTACTCATTCCCATCCCTTTAGCTGCATCCGTCACAACTGGATCTACCCCCGTAATTCCAGTATAGGTATTTCTGATCACTGGCAGCAGTGCATATAAAAACAAGGCCAGAATAGCGGGTTTTGGACCAATCCCTAAAAACGGGATCATAATTCCCAATAAAGCAATACTAGGAATGGTCTGAAGAATTCCTGCAAATCCAAGTACAGGCCCGGAAAACCTTCTATTCCTGGCAATCCAAATACCCAAAGGTACAGCTATTGCGATAGCCAATACCATGGACAGTAAGGTCAAACTGATATGCGTTAGGGTCTGGCTCATCAGCTTACCAGACTGCTGCATCATAAACTGCCCTAAACTCTGAGATTCTTCCATGGCCTTATTCCTCCGAAGTCAATAAGATTTCCTTCAATTTACCTGGCTCAAGCTGTTCCAGTAACTCCCAGGCAGTATGCTCACCCATTTTTAGAAACTTCAGTTCTAGAAGTAGTTTATGCTCCTTCAAAAAAGACGCGACAAATGCACTTTGGGGTTTAAACAGCAGTTCCTCAGGTGTGCCATACTGCATTACCTTACCTTTATCCATCAAACAAATCTTGTCCCCCATCTCAAATGCTTCCTGTATATCATGCGTAACCAGAATGATTGTTTTTTTAACCAGCTCATCCAATTCGGTAAATTCCTTGCGTATATCTGCCCGGGTAATATTATCCAAAGCACCAAATGGTTCATCCATAAGTAAAATTGGAGGATCTGCCATGAGTGCTCTCGCTAGTCCTACACGCTGCTGCTGTCCACCACTTAAAGCCGAAGGATATTGTTTCCCCAATGCACTGTCCAGCTTCAATTTATCCAGCAATTCCATACTCCTGTTTCTGATCTTTTCTTTATCCCATTTCAACAATTTAGGTACAAGAGACATGTTTTCCAAAACTGTATAATGAGGAAACAGCCCATGATTTTGCAGCACATACCCCATATGACGTCGCAATAATTCCGGCTGCTGCCCAGCTACATTTTTCTCGTCAATATAAACTTCACCAGAATCAGGCTCGATCAGCCGGTTGATCATACGTAAAGTAGTTGTTTTACCACATCCACTGGTTCCTAAAAGAATCAGTGTCTCTCCCGCCGCAACTTCAAAATTGATCCGTTCGACAGCAAATTTACCATCAAACTTTTTACTCAGGTTTTCAACTTTAATCATCTAGTGACATAAAAAGGTTATTCAAAGATTCTGCATATAAGGGATGAGCAAAGATCATTTTCCTGATTTGATCATAGGTAATCTTCCCCACCATAGCCATCTGTAAGATAGACATAATTTCGCCGCCCTGTTCACCAATTACTGCTGCACCAAGCAGCAATTTTGTTTTTTTATCTGCAATGGCTTTCATAAACCCTCTGGTTTCCCCATTTTCTAACGCCCTGGCCACATTTTTCATTGGAATTTTAGCCACTACAATATCAAGCCCAAGTTCTTTAGCCTGCAACTCATTGATGCCTACCCTCCCCAACTGAGGATCTGTGAACATACAATAAGGTAATAACCGTCCCTTAATCCCTTTTTTCTCTCCGTGTAACAAATGATCAATCAACACCAGATGATCATTATAGGCGATATGTGTAAATGCAGGACCACCCTTCACATCACCAAGTGCATAAACACCTTTTACACCGGTTTCTAAATGATCATTAACTTTAATGTAACCCCGGTCATCACAAATAATATTCGTATTTTCCAATCCAAGCATCCTCGTTTGTGGATCCCTTCCAGAAGCCATTAATACATGACTGCACAAATGCTTTACCTCCTCTCCGTCTGTTAAAGTAGTCACCCGAATTCTGGCATCTCCATAATTTTCAAACTTAACAGCTTTGGTCTGTAGCAGCACCTTTATACCCTCCTCCTGAAAAACAGTACTCATCTCCCTGCAAACATCCTCATCTTCATGTGGCAGTAAACGGTCACCCTGTTCCAGCAGGGTCACCTCTGCACCAAACCGTTTAAACATCTGTCCAAACTCCATTCCTATATAGCCTCCACCCACGATCAGCAAATGAGATGGAACTTCCTCCAGTTCCATGATAGAAGTAGAAGTAAGAAATTTAATTTCAGAAAGCCCTTGAATTTTCGGAATAAACGGCAAGGCACCTGTATTGATAAAGATATGTTTAGCTTCAAAAAGATCAGCCCTGTCTTCCTTCATTACCTGTACCTGGTGATCAGCTATAAATTTAGCCTCTCCATACACGACACTTAAATTTGGAGTCTTTTCTATACCACGAACAGCGCCCTCCCTGAACAGCGAGACCAAATGATCTTTACGCTGCATGACCGCCTTGAAGTTGAGTCTGTAAGCAGGAATATCAACGCCAAGATCTTTACTTTTTCCAGCCAGATAGACCATCCTTGCAGAGGCAACCATTGTCTTTGTGGGTGTACACCCATCGTTAATACACGTTCCTCCGATCCACCGTTTTTCGATTAGAACCGTTTTCCAACCTGCAGCTGCCAGCTTTTTGGCTAATGGTACACCAGCCTGTCCTGCGCCAATTACAATTGCATCAAATGATTTCATGAACATATAACAACGTTCAAATCAAATTGTCGGCAATTTTTTTTATTTATAGCATTAACGACAGATGCGCTTTCTTGCGCCCCTCTTCCAAATCCAGGAATATAGAATCTGCAACAGAAAGCTTCTCATGTTGCGTTTCATCCTGCTGAATAGCATAACAAATCAAGCCAGCGGCCTTAGCTGCCCGTAAACCATTTATCGTATCCTCAAAAGCAATACACTCCTCCTTCTCAACACCAAGCTTAGATACACATAAATTATAACCCTCTGGATCAGGTTTGGAATTGACCACATCCGATCTGGTTACCATCACATCAAAAAAATCAGCCAGGTTGTTTCTCTTAAAGATCAGGTCCACCTCAAACTGTGGACTGGCTGTAACCAACCCCAGCTTTAACCCTTCTTCTTTAAAAAATGTTAAAGTTTCCATTGCATAAGGCATCAAATTGATCGTCCTGGTCTCCAATCCGGTCATACTCATTCGTTCTCTCCAGGTCATCAACTCTTGCAAAGGAACATCAAGCTGGTAGCGTTCTTTAATATTTTTGCTGTTTACAGGAAGCGGAAAACCAGCATAACCTTTTAACCAGTCTGCATAGGTCATCTCGTAAGAAAATGTTTTGAGGATTTCATTCCAGCACTCGAAATGAAAATATTCTGAATCAATTAATGTACCGTCAAGATCAAACAATACAGCTTTAAGTTTCGGCATAAAAAGGGTTTATTTCATAAAATTAGCAAATTAAATTTGATTCGGCTTCTTTAGCGGAAGCGAAAAACAAAAAGTAGATCCTTTTCCTTCTGCACTATTTACCCACAGTTTACCGCCTTCTCTTTTAATAATTTCAGCAGAAATAAAAAGACCAAGACCTAAACCAGGAAAAGTATGCTGCAAATGACCTGTCACCCTATAAAACTGCTCAAATACTTTCTCCAGTTTATCTTCAGGAATACCAATTCCCTTGTCTTCCACACATACCACAATTTCATTGTCTTTGATTTCGCTGGATACGTTGATCACACCTTCAACCGGAGAATATTTAATGGCGTTAGAAATCAAGTTAATGACCACCTGGCCAATCCGCTCTTCATCACCAGTAATAATACCTACTTCCTTAAAATGCTCCCTGATGATATGCTTATCCGTTGTACGCTGTAATTCTTCAATCACAAACCTCAGCATCCCATTGAAGTCAAAATCTGAAGAGTTAAATTCAAGCCTGCCGGAATTCATCTTGGTTACATCCAACAAATCACCAATAAGATTAGTTAAACGCTTCAATTGCGCATCCATCTTCAGCATCATCTCGGCCTCCTTCACATCTCCTTTTTGTAACAAAATCTTCTGCATAACTTGGGTATAAGCCTTTAAACTCGTTACCGGGGTTTTCAGTTCATGACTTGCAATAGCTAAAAAATCATCTTTCTGCCGCTGCAGATTCTTCTGCTCTTCCAAAGCTGCCTGAAGCCGCTTATTGATAGATAGTAGTTCTTTTTCTGTATTTTTTTTATCTGTGATGTCCAGTACAGTACCAATATTTCTTACTGCCTTCCCATCCCCGTCATAATAAATTTTACCTTCCACTCTTATCCAGCGAACAGATTGATCAGGCCAGATTACCCTCACTTCATAAAAAAGTTGTCCGGTTTCAACAGCTCTTCTGTGTGCGTCAATTCTGATGGCCTTGTCATCAGGATGGATTACCGCAGCAAATTGTGCCCTGCTCGCCGTGGCCTCAAATCCAAAAATGGCATTGAAACGATCTGAAGTAGACATCTTGCTGGTAAACAAGTTCATATCAAAGGTACCTAACTTCACTGCATCTGCTGCAAGCCTTGCCCTTTCTTCAGCATCTTCCAGTAAGGAACGGGATTTGGTTTCTTCAGTAATATCTTGCAGGATCCCATTAAACCTTGTAGGACGATTGTCCTCATCAAAAAGTGCTTTCCCTCTGGCCAGCACAATTCGTTCTTTACCAGATAGTGGATTGTTAATTGTATAAGATATGTTATAAAGACCTCCTGAAGAAAAATGCAACGCATTTTGGATGGCATCACTCACCTTCTGCCTGTCTTTTGCCGCGATCACACTAATGGCTTCTGTCAGATCAATATCCTCACCATTCCCACCAAGTCCAAACCATTCCTTCAGCCTTTGGTTACCGCTAAATTTATACGTTTTTGTGTTGAGATCCCATGTAGCCAGCTCTGCCGCATTCACCGCAAACTCCAGCTCCTTCCTGCTATCATTGAGTGCTTTTAAAACGCCTTCCTCATCAAAATTCTTATGGATATCTGCCAGATCATTCATAGTACATCAGAATTGTTTAATCAGAGTAACGATTAAAATTAAAACTTATTTACCGAAATGAGGAAAAAGATCCAATATCTTGTTAAAAAGAATTAAGTTAAGAACTATTCCTTTTTATAAAAATAAAGAAAGCTTCTGACGAATGACAGCGATCATACCTTCCGAATGACTTTCATCATGGCATAGTAAAGTAATTTTTCCCATCTTTAGCTAAGAACAACAATCATGAACAACACGACATATACTACCGCAGAAGAAGCTGTCAGCGTGATACAATCCGGCAACCGGGTATTTATTCATGGCAGTGCAGCCACTCCAGTACACCTGGTCAAAGCCCTCCAACAAAGACATCAGGAGCTAAAAAAAGTAGAACTTGTCAGCATCACCACCTTAGGAGAAGCAGATTTTAATCATTCTACCTATAAAGAGAGTTTCTTCTTTAATTCCCTTTTTGTATCGGCAAATACACGCGCCATCGTAAACAGTTCCTACGGAGATTACGTACCCGTTTTTCTAAGCCAGATCCCCAAACTCTTTAAAGAAGGTTTTTTACCTATTGATGTCGCTATGGTTCAAGTTTCACCACCCGATGTACATGGATACTGTTCGCTGGGAACTTCTGTAGATATCGCTCGAGCGGCAGTAGATACCGCCAGACACGTTATCGCACAGGTAAACCCCAATATGCCACGTACACATGGCGACGGCTTTATACACATCAATAAAATCAACACACTGGTCTGGCATGAATCTGCACTACCTGAAGTTGATTATTCAGCAAAAACCACAGAAGCCATGGTCATCATCGGGCAACATATTGCCTCCCTGGTGGAAGATGGAGCAACCCTACAACTGGGTATAGGCGGCATTCCAGACCAGGTATTAAAGAATTTGAGCGGACATAAAAACCTGGGCATTCATACAGAAATGTTGTCCGACGGTGTCATTCCTCTAATCCAGAGTGGCGTAATTAACAACAGTCTTAAAAAGATCAACAGGGGTAAATCCATTACCGGTTTCATGATAGGCACCAAAAAATTGTATGACTTTGTAAATGACAACCCCAGCATTCGTGTAATGGACATTTCATATGCCAACGATACGAGTATTATCCGTCAAAACCCGAAAGTTACTGCCATCAATTCTGCTATTGAGCTAGACCTTACCGGTCAGGTATGTGCAGATTCCATGGGTACATACCAGTATTCGGGTATTGGCGGGCAAATGGACTTTATTCACGGTGCTTCCCTGTCACAAGGCGGAAAGCCCATTATAGCCCTTCCCTCAGTTACTTCTAAGGGTATCTCCAGAATCGTTCCCTTTTTGAAAGAAGGCGCAGGCGTAGTGACCACCAGGGGTCATGTAAACTGGGTGGTTACAGAATACGGAAAAGTGAATCTTTTTGGCCTTAGTCTGAAACAAAGAGCAAAAGCACTCATCAGTCTGGCCCACCCTATGCACCGTGAAACACTGGAAAAGGCCTATCATGACCGGTTTATTTAACCTGGTCCAAAGCCTTTCTTTGCTGACCGGCTGCTGCTTTATACTGGCTTGGCGACTGTCCGGTTACCGACTTAAATTGCGTAGATAAATGGGCGCTGCTGCTATAGCCCATTTTAAAGGCAATTTCGTTCAAATTCAGTTCTCCATACTGAATCAGTTCTTTCACTTTTTCAATTTTTTGCTGAATGATATATTTTTCTATTGTAATTCCCTCCGCATCTGAAAACAAGCGGCTCAGATAAGTATACTCCTTATGGAGTTGCTCTGCGATCAGGGTCATCAGGCTTTGATGAATGGCATTCAGATCGGAATAATGCACCAGTTCGATGACCTTGGTTTTAATTTGCTCTACAAGCTGGTCCTTTTGTTTGTCGATCAATTCAAAGCCCAGAACCTGCAAAGCAGATGCAATATTTTGCACCTGCTCTTCCATGGGTTCTGGTTCAATATCTACCTTACCCAAACTAATGTCCTTTACCTTAAAATTTAAGTTCTCCAGCTGTTGACGAACAATCAGTATACAGCGATCACAAACCATATTTTTAACGTGTAACAACATATTTAAATCTTTTCTGCTTTGTAACCTGCCTTGTTCAACACACCAATTACTTCAGGAGCACTTGCACTTCCTTCAACAGTTAATACTTTATCTGCATTATCTACATCTACTTTCCAGGATTGGACAGTCTCGAGATCATTTAAAAAAGGGGTTACGGTTGCTATACAACCACCACATTTTATATTGGTTTTGAATTTTAATGTTTCCATGTTTTTATAAAGTTAATGATTAATTCAATTTTGCTAGTTTTAAACGGATACTATTACTCACCACAGACACAGAGCTGAGCGCCATAGCAGCACCGGCAATCATGGGATTCAGTAAAAAGCCATTTACAGGGAACAGTACACCAGCAGCCAGCGGGATACCAATCACATTGTAAATAAAGGCCCAGAATAAATTCTGCCTGATGGTTTTAACCGTTTGTTTTGACAAACGTAATGCTTTAGGTATCTGCTGTAGGTCTGAGGAAATCAATGTCATCTTAGCTACATCAATAGCAATATCAGAACCTTTTCCCATGGCAATAGAAACATCTGCCTCGGCAAGCGCCTGGCTATCGTTGATACCGTCTCCCACCATAGCCACCACTTTACCTTCTTTCTGCAATTGCTTTACAAAGGCTGCTTTTTCCGAAGGCAAAACTTCGGCCTGATAGTGAGAAATCCCTGCCTGCGCGGCAACAGCAGATGCCGTCTGTTCATTGTCTCCCGTAAGCATATAAACGGTAATCCCCTGTTCCTGTAAAGTCTTTACCGCAGCAGCTGAGCCTGCCTTTATCTGGTCTGCAATAGAAATAATTGCATAAACCTTACCTGCTCCGCCAAAGTAAATAATCGTTTGATGACCATCACCTAATTCTTTGATTTTCTGCACCAAATCAAAAGGAACTTCGAGTTTAAATTCAGATAAAAGACGATGACTTCCTGCAAAATAAGCTTGTTCTCCAAATAGAGCTTGCACTCCCTTTCCTGTTAAGCTTTCAAAGCCGGTTAAATCCAGGCTACCCTGAACCTCCTTATCCAGATATCGCACAACCGCTTCAGCTAAAGGATGTTCAGACTGCTTTTCTAAAGCAAGAAAGATCTTTTCCAGTTCTGCCTGCTTACCCAATGCATCAGATGACCAGGCCATTCCCGTAACCTGAGGTTTCCCCTCTGTAATGGTGCCTGTTTTATCCAGCAGCACAGCATTCACTTTATAAGCAGATTCCAAGGCTTCTGCATCTTTAATTAAAATACCATTTTCAGCACCCTTACCAATCCCTACCATAATGGCCGTTGGAGTGGCAAGGCCAAGCGCACAAGGACAAGCGATGACCAGGACAGTAACCATAGCCATTAAACCATGGGTAAAACCAGTAGCGCCACCAAAGATCATCCAGGCTCCAAGGGTAAGAATTGCAATGAAGATGACCACAGGAACGAATATGCCCGCAATACGATCAACCAGTTTTTGTACCGGGGCTTTGGAGCCTTGAGCATCCTGTACCAGTTTAATGATTTGCGCCAGCATGGTTTCCTCACCTACCTTTTCTGCCTGAAAAAGAAAACTACCTTTCTGATTTATTGTTCCGGCAAAAACCCTTGCGCCTGCTTCTTTCAATACTGCAACAGGCTCTCCAGTAATCATACTTTCGTCTACATAAGAGCTGCCCTCATACAGCAGACCATCAACCGGGATTTTTTCACCAGGCCGCACCCTAAGTCTGTCCTCTTGACGAACCTGAGCGACAGGTACTTCCTGCTCACCTGATTCCGTAATCAAATGAACTATTTTAGGCTGTAAACCAATCAGTTTTTTAATCGCAGTTGAAGTATTGGATTTGGCATTTTCCTCTAATAATTTGCCCAGCATGATAAAGACGATCACCACGGCGGCAGCCTCAAAATAAACATGCGGGTGCAATCCCCTCGAATGCCAGAATTCAGGGTAAAAAGTATTGAATACACTGAACAACCAGGCTATTCCTGTACTTAAAGCCACCAGAGTATCCATATTGGCCATTCCATGTTTGGCCTGCTTCCAGGCATTGACAAAGAAGTTTTTGCCAAACACAAAAAGAACAGGTGTCGACAATACCAGCATAATATAATTAGCATACGGCATATCCATCAGAAACATGCCAATAATGACCACAGGCAAGGCCAATACAGCCGCTGCAATTGTACGTTTCTTTAACGCGCTATAGTTTTCAGATTGCAAGGCTTCCTGTTTCTCTTTTGCACCCTCCACATCCAGGATAAGGTCGTAGCCTACAGACTGGACGGCGGCTTTAAAGGCTTTAGGTTCCGTTTCCTGGGGATGATAATTTACTTTAACCTGCTGGGTAGCATAATTAACTTCTGCTCCAGTGACACCGGGCAATGCCGCAATAATAGACTGTACGCTAACGGCACATCCAGCACAGGTCATACCCAGTACAGGAAGTGATAAAGTTTGTATAGATGCGTGCTCAGACATAATTTTAAATTTTATACCACAAAGATACCACCCCAAAACTGCCCGTACTTACATCCTGTTGTGGTATTTTTATATAATTAGAATAGCACCTAATGCAGCCAAGGATATAAATAGCCATAAGGAAATCCCCTGCAGCAAAGGCCTGAAACCAACAGACCTGATCACAGCAAAAGATAAACCACTGCCAATGAAGAAAAGTGTTAACGTAAGGCCAGCTTTAGAGACCATCAGCAAATAAGGAGTCCAGGGATGGAGCTGCGTAAAATAAGTATTAGCTAGCATAGCCAGTACAAATAAACCTATAAAATAAGGGATTTGAATCTTAGCTTTCGCCGTTTTAAAGAGCATTGCTGTACCTAATGCTACAGGAATGATCCATAGAGCTCTGGCCAGCTTAACTGTAGTCGCAATTTGAAGGGCTTCATTTCCATATTTACTTGCCGCCCCTACCACAGAGCTGGTATCATGTATCGCAATGGCACACCACATCCCAAATTGAGTCTGGGAAAGATGAAAAATGTGGCCAATTACCGGAAAAACAAATAGCGCCACAGAATTCAGTATAAAAACTGTCCCCAGGGCAACAGAAATCTGTTTCTCATTGGCTTTCATCACCGGAGAAAGTGCTGCAATGGCACTTCCTCCACAAATAGCCGTACCGGCAGAGATGAGAAAAGAAGTTTTAGGATTAATTTTTAAGAGCTTCATCAGCAGATAGCCCAGCCCCAGAATACTCACTATAGAAACAATGGTAAAAAGAAAACCTTCCATACCCACTTTCATAGCGGTATATACATTCATGCCAAAACCTAATCCCACTACAGAGATCTTTAGCAAAAGCTGTGTTGCTTTCTGGTTAAAAGTTGGTAAGGGATGATCCACTGCTTGCGCAAAGAAAATCCCAAGCAATAAGGCCAGTGGCGGAGTCATCCAGGGAAGTAAACAGACAATGGCACAGCAGAAATATAGAAATTTTGGAAACGATGGGTGATGTATAAGCTTCATTTTGTTGTTTTTGATGAAGCAAAATTACCCTGGTAAGGCATTGGAAGCATATTCCTATAACTGATCAGCCATAACTAAAAGTTATGCAGCTGCCTGGAGTAGCGCATAAAAACCTCAGCTAATCCATCTGCTTTTCCTTTCAGGTGAATAAAATAAAAGTTCCTTTCTATAGCCAGATCTTTTACCTCAACAACCCGCAATACCCCTGTCTGTAATTCTTTCAAAACAGAATGTATTGAGAGAAAAGCCAGTGCACCAGAATGGACGAGATAAGACTTAATGCTCTCAGTACCACCTAATTCTATTTCCACCGGGAGATCTGCAAGTTTAATACCCAATGTTTTCAATGCGTGATCTATAACTTCAAGTGTTCCAGAGCCCTGCTCTCGAAGGACAAAGGCATATTGCTGTAACTGCGCAGCTTCCAGTTCTCCTTGCTTGGCTAAGGGATGGTATTTACCACAGACCAGGACAATTTCGTCTTTAATAAATTCTGTATATTGAATTTCCTGGTTTTTTGATTTTCCTTCCACAATCCCGAGCTCAATATCTTTATCGAGCAGGTATTTTTCAATTTGCCCAGTATTCCCACTGATCAGCTTAAGCTGGATGTCACTGAATTTCTTTCTGAATTTGGCTAACATAGGTGCAATAACATATTGCGCGATCGTGCTGCTGGCGCCCAGATGCAGACTCCCTTCTTTTTTATGTACCAGGGCGTTCATCTCAAAGTCAATGGTCCTGTAAATCGCAAACAGCGTTTCAGCATGTTCCAACAGCAATTGGCCTGCAGCCGTAAGTTGTATGTTATTGCCTTTTCTTTCAAACAGTTTATTCTGGTATTGCTGTTCCAGCTCATGGATATGTTTGGTTACAGCTGGTTGGGTAATGAATAAAGCTGCAGCAGCCTTGGTAAAGCTCAGCCGTTTTGCTACTGTATAAAAAACCTCTAACCTGAAATCTGCCATGCGTTTTATGTTGGTACAGGCTCAAAAATACGCTTTTTTAAAATCTTTAACGCTAAGTTCGCAAAACGAGAAGATCAATAAGACCGCTTCTCCAGATCCAGTAGCCATTGTTTACGCCATATTCCACCCCCAATATCCGGTCAACTTGCCGTCAGAGCCAATAACCCTATGGCAGGGTATAAGTATCGATATACGATTCATTCCATTTGCGTTAGCTACAGCACGCACAGCATCCGGCTTTTGAATAGCAATGGCCTGGTCTTTATACGATTTGGCTGTACCGAAAGGAATTTGTTCCAATTCCTTCCAAACCAAATTTTGAAATTCGGAACCCGGCGTAAACAATGGTACAGAAAAAACGGTTCGCTTACCTGCAAAATACTCACCATAGAAACCATCAATGCACAGCGAAGTCTTTTCTGCTTAGCTTTCTCTCAAAATCATCCATTACCTACCCTTTACAAAGGTATTAAAGCGGTCGATATCTGCAATTCGCTACAGAAAATTTCACCCTGCTGGTGAGGCGGCCTCAGAGATCTGCGGGCTTCTTCAGCCCGCCTGATATCGTCTGCCCCTAAGCAGCAGGGTGAAATTTTCCATTTTCAGAATTAAAAGCATAACCACGTAGGGGTAAAACCTGAGTTTGTTGTCACATCTCAAAAATAGAACAAATGAAATCTTTACTTTACAAAAAACACCCCCTATCCTTTCGTTTCAAAACCATAACAAGCGGCATTATAATTTCATTAACCGTATTTTCACTACAAGCACAAGACAGAAAACGCACCAAGGTACATATCGGGCTGGTCTATCCGGTGAGCAGTAACGGCAGTAAAGCCGGACTGGACACCAATAACCTTTCTCTGAACCTGATTGCCGGGCTATCCGCGGCAGAAGAAGGCCTTGCTGTTGCTGGCCTGAGTAATATAGTCCGTGATCACTCCAAAGGCATACTGGTTGCAGGATTTTCCAACCACGTACGTAATCGTGCCGAAGGCACAACAGTATCTGGCTTCCTGAATGCTTATGGTTCGGGTAAGGGCGTTGCTGTAGCCGGCTTTGCAAATATATCCGGTGACATGAGAGGCGCACAAATAGCTGGTTTTGCAAATTTATCTAAAAACATGGAAGGCTTCCAGTTGGCTGGTTTCATGAACGAAGCAGGTAATACCTCTACCCAAATCTCCGGATTTATGAACATAGCCAAAAAGGTTAAAGGTGCCCAGATCTCTGCCTTTATGAACGTGGCCGACAGCTCAGACTATCCAATTGGCTTTTTAAACCTGATTAAAAACGGCGAAAAAAGCATCAGTACCAGCATAGACGACAACCAAACCTTGATGCTCTCCTTCCGTTCGGGTGGAAAATTCCTTTATGGCATACTGGGTGTAGGTTATAATGTTAAAAATGACAAGGAAGTTTATGCCTTTGAGGCTGGCTTAGGTGCACATCTGCTACATTACAATACCTTTCGACTCAACTTGGAACTAGCCTCAACAGGTTTAACACGCTTTAAAAGCGAGGGAACCTTTAAATCTTCGATCAGAGTACTTCCAGCCTGGAGAGTCAGTTCCTGTATAGAGCTTTTTGGAGGTCCTTCACTGAACCTGATCAATACCGGTAGTGAAGAAGGCAGAGACATGGTTCACAGCTACCTAAGACGATGGGACAGCAGCAACAACAGCCGGTTTACCGGGTTATACCTCGGGTACATCGCTGGGGTACAGGTCTTATTCTAATCGCAGGTCTGGCTTTTCCAATTAAACCTAGAGATCTTATGTTATCAGGAACAGAAAAAAAAGAGAAGAAAGTCATTAGATTTACATCAGTGCGCATAGGCTACCTCCTGATGAAATTCATCTTGTTCTGTACAGCAAACAGAGACAAGCTCTATAGAAAAAAACAAACCTTAAAACAAAGGAATGTCTGGGAGGACATCATCAAGATCATTGGTCTGACACTCCTGATGTGCACTTCCGTACTTGAACAAGTCTATCCAAAGGAACTGCGCAAAGTTACTCCGGAAAACGATGTTTGTACAATTATCTACGAATTGAATTACAATGCAGATGGTACCCTCTGCAGTAAGGAACCCGTAAAGAGCAGTCTAACCAGGTATTCTGACACTGGCAAAAGAAGGGAACTGAGTCCTGTAGAAAGGAAGTATGCTTATGGCTTGTTGACTAAACCAATTGGAAATGGCGAGTATGAAATCCGCCTGATTGCCTATAAACAATTGCCTCTGTATTTAAAAAAATCAGTAACCGATCATCAGTACAGAATCTATATCAAAGATGAGGGACAGGATTATTTGTTAAAAAGGGTTTTTGTGAGCATGGATGAACATTATCGCTGGTTCCCCATGATCCGTTATATAGACCTGATCCCCATTCAAAACAGCAATGGAAATGAAATTTTACAAAGGATTAATATATAAAAACAAGTTCAAAGACACCTCAGTACAAATTGCTGCAGCACCGAAATTCTGATATCTTTGAACAACAAATAAAAAAGTGGAATTAACCAAAAGCACCAGCCGGCCGGCTACCAGTCTGTATGATGACCAGGCCTTTGAAAAGTTATTCAAAGACCATTACAAAGCCCTGCACGTCTATGTCAACACC
Organism: Pedobacter nutrimenti; assembly: GCF_032678445.1. Lineage (GTDB taxonomy): Bacteria > Bacteroidota > Bacteroidia > Sphingobacteriales > Sphingobacteriaceae > Pedobacter > Pedobacter nutrimenti_A. Next base: position 163,047 of record NZ_JAVTSQ010000011.1, on the reverse strand, counting down.
ATGATCAGAGACGATGAAATGGCAGAAGAAATTGTACAGAATATGTTTATGAGGTTTTGGGAAAAGCGTGAATTGTTGAATATTGACCTTTCTGTAAAAGCTTATTTATATAAATGCGTACATAACGATACCTTGAACTACCTGAAGCACGAGAAGGTCAAGGCCCGTTACCAGGAACATGCGGCTTTCAGCCTGAACTATAGCGAACCTGCCTCGCATAAGGCAGAATTGAATGAGTTGGAATGGAAGCTTCAGGAAGCACTGAAGGATCTCCCTGAACAGTGCCGGACCATTTTCCAAATGAGTCGTTTTGAAGAACTGAAATACAGAGAAATTGCAGAACAGCTTGGTCTGTCAATTAAAACGATAGAAAATCAAATGGGCAAAGCCTTAAGGATCTTGAGGTTAAAATTAGTAGATTTTTTAGCCCTTATTTTAATAGGGATCATATTTTATAAAGATTTTTTGAACTAGGATGAGCAGGATGGACGAACTTTTAGTAAAGTTTTTATTAAACGAAACCAGCGCCCGGGAAAATACGGAGGTGCAACAGTGGATAGATCAGGATCCGGCCAACAAATCGTATTTTGAGCATTTTTCCAGAATCTGGGAAACCAGTAAAAAACTGGAACGGACAAGTACTGTGGATGAAGAAGCAGCCTGGCTGAAATTTAAGGCAAAAACGACCGCAGAAAAACCAGAAGTTAAGGTGATCCCCTTAAAGAGGAAAACTTATGGATGGTTGAAAATTGCGGCTGTTTTTTTATTGGCGGCCGGTGCCTGGGGCACCTGGGCCCTATTTGGTCAAGGATCTTATGTAAGTGTAGAAGCAGGGCAGCAAGTCCTGGTCAAAACTTTGCCGGATGGCTCTGTACTTACATTGAATAAACGCTCTGTATTGAGTTTTGCCAGCAACTTCAAAGAACACCGCAGCATTCATTTGCTGCAAGGTGATGTATTTTTCAGTGTGACCCCAAATAAGAAAAAACCTTTCATCATAGAAGCCAATAAAGTATCTGTAAAAGTAGTAGGCACCTCATTTAATGTAAAGCATTCAGGCAAACAAACCGAAGTCATTGTAGAAACGGGTATCGTAAAGGTCAGTTACAAAAATGAACAGGTGGAACTACATCCGGGAGAGAAAGTACGTATATCAGAAGAAAATGGTGCCCTGACGAAACAGCAAAATACCGATCAGCTGTACAATTACTACCGAAGCAGATTGTTTATCCTGCAAAATACCCCGCTTTCTTCCGTTGCAACAACTTTGAACGATGCCTATCAGGCCAATGTAGTCATTGAAGATCCAAAAGTTCAACAACTGACACTAAGTACTACGTTAAAGCTGGACAATTCACTGGATTATAATTTAGGGATCATTTGCAAATCTTTAAATCTGAAAACAACAAGCAGTCAGGGCAAGATCCTGTTGTCTAACCGCTAATGATGAAAGGAAAATTAACTGCAATCCTGATGCTCTCCCTGATCATCTGTAAAGTACAGGCCCAACAGCCCACAGTTGGGGGAAATTTGTCCAGAAGGGTAAATATACATGTAGAAAAGGAAAGTATCGGATCCATTTTAAACCGGATCAGTACCTCGTCCAACTTCTATTTTTCTTATCAGGGAACCCTGTTCAAAACCGATAGCCTGGTCAACCTTTCTGCCCAAAACCTCCCGGTAAGAGAGGTATTGGACAAACTGTTTAACGGAAAAATAGATTATCGAGAAGAAGGCCAGTATATCATACTCCGCTCAGCAGCATTGCACCTCACCATAGAACCCGACAACATCACCACTGCAGAAAAGCTTTACCTCATCAGCGGTTATGTAACAGACACCAAAACCGGACTGAAAATAAAACAGGCCAGTGTATATGAGAAAAGGTTGCTGCAATCTACGCTTACCGATAATGAAGGCTATTTCAAGCTGCGTTTCCGTGGAGATTACAATGAAGTGATCTTAACAGCCAGCAAGGAAAGTTACCGGGATACCACACTGGTCTTTCTCTCCAACATCACCATAAAACCAGAAGGATATGCAGATGATACCGATCCTGTTACCGGTAAAAGACGAAAAGGTGGTCCAAATAACAACCTGGTGGAACGTATGGGAATAGGCCGGTTTTTAGTTTCATCCAAGCAAAGAATCCAAAGTATGAATATCCCGGATTTTATTGCCAACAGCCCCTTCCAGGTTTCCATTACCCCAGGTCTGAGCTCGCATGGCATGATGAGCTCCCAGATTGTAAATAAAGCCTCTTTAAACCTGTTTGGAGGATATACGGCAGGCCTGAACGGCTTTGAAGCCGCTGGTTTGTTCAATATGAACAAGGGAGACGCACAATATCTTCAAATGGCAGGTCTGTTCAATGTAGTTGGGGGCAGCTTCAATGGTTTACAAGCTGCAGGTATATTAAATACGGTAATTGGAGATAGTAAAGGCTTGCAAATGGCAGGTATCATGAACGAAGTAAGCGGAAACAGCAAGACACTGCAGGCTGCAGGGATATTCAATCACGTTCGCAAACACGCAGTTGGGTTTCAGATGGCCGGAATTATGAACCTGGTGAATGGGGACATGAGTGGTTTTCAGGCTGCAGGACTACTAAACCTGACATCGCAGCAAGTAAATGGTGTCCAGCTGTCCGGTCTGATCAATTATACTAAAAGACTAAAAGGTATACAAATAGGCTTGCTTAATATTGCCGATCAATCTGATGGCTATAGCATCGGTTTGATCAACATTGTAAAAAACGGCTATCATAAGGTCAGCCTTTCCACCAATGAAACCGGGATGTATAATACCAGTGTTAAACTTGGTAATGATAAATTCTATTCTATCCTGATGCTGGGTCAGAATTTTTCGGATACGGCAAAAGTGAAAGCTTTTGGAATTGGTTTTGGACACGACTTCCTGATGGGAAAGCGTTTTTCAATAGCCGCAGAGATTTGTTCCCAGTTTCTGTACCTGGGAAACTGGGATCATTCCAATGTACTAACGCGTTACCAGGTTAACCTGCAGGTCAAATTGTTTAAGAACCTCAGCATTTTCGGAGGTCCGGCCTATTCCGTTTACAACTCCAGCGCGCCACCGGGCTCCAGTGGCAACGGCTATAAACAACAGATAGCACCCGATTACTCTACAGAGATCAGCAACCATACAAGAGGATGGTTCGGTTGGAATGCCGGACTAACTTTATTTTAAAATCAGCTCTGTCTGAAACTTCTTAAAGTACTTTGACAAGGCCTCATCCGCCTGGAAGATTTCCGGGTGGAACAAGCAAGACAATACTTCCACGCCTTTAACCAAAGTTCCAATACTGGGTTGGGTAAACAGATCGAAATCTGCAAGATATACGGCATTATTCTTAACAGCCTCTAATTCGTTCCAACCTGGCTTAGAGGTGAGCAGATGCATTTCCTCTTCACTCCTGCGGATATCAAAACCGCAAGGTGCTATAACCAGGACTTCGGGGTTGTATTTTTGGATCTTTTCCCATTTGTTCACAACAGAGTCACCGGCAGGGTTTGACAACATATCTACGCCTCCGGCAGCTGCAATTTGAAAAGGAATCCAATGCCCGCAATTGTAAATGGGCTCTATCCATTCCATCAGCATAACTCTTTTTAAAGGTGCTCCGGCCCCTCTCAACCGGTCAAGGATTGCGTTCATCACAGATTTTAATCCTGCAAGATATTGGAAAGCAACTTCCTCTTTTCCTATTGCCCGGGCAACGGTCACCGCACAATTAAAAACATCATCGAGGTTATTTGGACTCAACTGGACCAGTTCGGGTTGCTTGCTCAGATGCTGAATGGAAGAAAGTGTGCAGGCAGTGTCAATCAGACAAACCTCACAGGTATCCTGGGTAAAAATCACATCCGGACTGATTTCTTCCAGCAAATCTTCATCTACCCAGTAAAGGCTCTTCCCCTGGGCTTTGGAGGCCGAGAATATCCGGTCTATTTCTATACTTGAATAGTTCTTTCCTTCCAACACACAACGAACCACCTTAGGTAGATCTGCCGCTTCTTTTGGACACTCAAATGTAACGCCATACAGATGTTCTTCCAGCCCCATATCGTAAATCATCTTAGTGGCTGCCGGTAAAAAGGAAACTATTTTTATCATACCACAAATTTAATAAAAAAAGCCCTTTTGCAACTGGTGCAAAAGGGCTTCGCTCATTTAATTTTATTTTTATGAATGTTGTACCGCTTGTTGTTTGTTAAAACTCAAAGCAGGGAATTTCGTTTTTGCATATTCAAAACCACCAAACATCAGCAATCCGTAAACCAAATTGCTCACCAATAAGTTCCGTTCAAAAGGAATAGCCCCTATAAGCGCCTGAAGGTAGCCTGCAAAACTTCTGGGATACATCGAATCCACCATTAATACAGCTCCTATATCAGAAACGATCCAGTGAATAAATACAGTTACCACAGAAGCGATCAGAACATTGGTAAAATTGGCTTTTTTAATAAATGTACCCACAAGTACCATCAGTATAAAACTCAGGTAAACCCAAAAAGCACCATCATAAAACAAAACAATCTTTTGATAATAGGCATAATTTACCACCAGGTCACTTACAAAAAGTGTAATTAACGGAACCGCATAAGCCTTTACCTTATCCGAAAAATAAGCGCCTCCAAACATGGCCATTGCACCAAGTGGTGTAAAATTGGTCCACGAACTGAAACTACCCAGGTGTAAAAAACGGGTAGCTGCCGCAGCAACTATAATCAGAATGAGAATAGAATTTCTGATGTTGATTTTTTCTAGTGACATATTGGTTTATATTTTGAAGATGTAAAAATACCAATTCTTAATGAATATTAAAACTTATACCTGCATTCATATTAAAGCCCATGCTATTATAGCCGTAGAACTCGGTATACTTTTCGTTTAAAATATTTTTCAGATCGGCGAAAAATTTCACCCGGTTTTTAGCAACAGCATACTCAGCATAAAAATCAAGCAGTTTGTAAGAAGCCAGATCCACTACCTTATAATTGGTAAAATCCCCATCCTGACGTTTTCCATTATACTTAAAGTTAGCACTTACATACAAGGCTGTAGTAGCCTGAACACCAGCATTCACGCCCACAATATTCTTTGGTCTGCGCAACAGGTAATCAGAAACTGCGTTGGTTACAAAGTTAAACTCAGTTCCCTCTACATAAGCATAGTAGCCTTTAAAATGCAAAACGCCTATTTGAACTGCCGGTTCTACTTCAACTCCCTTTGCTTTTTGATTTGCCTGATTAATATAACCTACGTTTCCATAAACAATCGCATTGGTCAAATCGCGCTTAAAGCCTGCTACACGTAACGAATATCGATCATCTGCAAAACTCAGGTTAAATCCAGCCTCATAGTTTTTCGATTTTTCAGGAGTCAGGTTTAAGTTAGCTCCATAGGCTCCAAACAGGTTTTCCAGCGTTGGGGCTTTGAAAGCTGTCGAATAAGTTCCAAATAATTTTAACGCTTTAATGATTTTGATAGACGGAGTAATGTTAAAAGTAGAGTTCTCACCATATTGTTTGTGTTTGTTATAACGTCCGCCAACTTCCAGGTTAAAGATGCTCAGGTCGTGCATAAAAACCGAAGCGTAAGTACTAAACAGGTTTGTAGATGGTTGCTGATTAGCATTCAGTCTGAATTTAGTTGCTCTGTTGTCTAAACCAACCAACACATCCAGCTTAGAGCCAATTTTCTGGTTGTAAAACAAATCGATAAAATTCAATTTACCCTCAGAAAGACTGGTTCCATAATCTCCTTTTGAATCCAGTTGAGAATCTTCATAACTGTAATTTAAGTTAATCTTTCCAGTTGCAAACTCATATTTGGTGTTGAAACCACCGTTAAAATGTTTCAATTTAAAGTTATTCGTCGGGCTGTCTTTAAAAGCTCCCGAGTCAAAATCATAGTGACCGTAGAAATAACGGAGAAAAGGACTGATGCTTAGGTTTTTGGTTGCCTGCAAAGAGAAATTTGCATTTACAGCACCTGTCTTGTTGCCATCTTTGTCAAAAACCGAAGTACTGCCCTCTGGAGTAGCCGCCTCAGAAATACCATCGGTTTTACCTTGGGTATAAGCCACATTATAAGAGAAATCATCTACTTTGCTGCTAATTCCAACAGTTCCTTTATAGGTTTTGTAACTTCCGTAACTGGCTACACCATAAACGCTGTTTCCATTTTTACCACCTTTTTTAGTAATGATATTGATCACACCTGCAACGGCATCAGATCCATAAATGGTAGACTGACCACCTTTCAGGATCTCTATACGTTCTACCTGATCAATGGAGATCATCCGCAGATCAAAAGCAGCACCTGCAGGATTATTCACCAAAATCCCATCAATGAGTACAACTGCATAGGCGCTCCCCGCCCCTCTTACAAACAAGCTTTTATTCAATCCGGCATTTCCCGTGGCTCCGCCAACAACAATACCGGCCTGTTCATTCAACAAGTCTGTCAAATTCTTTCCATGGCTGCGATCTAAGACATCACTTCCAATAATCGTTACTACTTTACCGGTTTGCGACTGTTTCTGATCATTTTTAGTGGTGCTAATGACCACTGAATCCAGCTTGATCTCTTTTTGTGCTTTTGCATCATTCACCAGCATCATCTGGCTAAAAGTTAATCCTGATGCGATTAATACGTAATTTTTAATATTCATTTTGTTGATTGGTTTTAAAGGTATTAATTCTTTAACAAACTTAGATCAGCTACCCCTGTAACTTCGGTAGATTGCTCCCCAAGCCAGCCCATATTATACTGGATGCCTGTCTGGATCTTGATAAAATCGATACCTTTCAGTACCACTTTATTTCCTTTACTGTCTACGGCATTGGCAATATCAATTTTATCGCCTCCAGGTGTATTGTCTGCATATCCCCATGCAAACTGCGAACTAGTGATATAAGAAGGATTGCTCTCGTTTATATTGGTACTTGGCAATAAAGTTCCTGTCAGCGTATACTCATTGCCTTTTATCCATTCGGGGAAATAAGATTGTTTATGGAATACATTGGTTTTTACTACTCCGGTGTTGCCCAGGTTATCCTTCCATGGCACATCGGCTGTAACTGGCGTTGGACGGGTATAAGTTACCGAATATGCTCTTTTGTAACCTGTTTTATTGAATTCACTTCCAGCTACTTCATACCAGGTATCATCTGGTTTTCCATTCCCGTTTTCATCCTGCATCACCCAAATTACACCTGGCTCCGCAAAATTATTAAACGCATTACCATATACCATAATGTCTTCCTTACCTGGTTGATTGATAACGGTATGGTCAAAACCAAGCACCACATATCCTCCCCAGGCCCCCAGGCAGATCATGTTCGATTGACCTCCAAGAATGGCTTTTCCAGTACTTTCATTGGCAAGGGAGGTATTTATAAACTGTCCTGGTGCTGGCATAAATTCAAACAACTGGGTAACATAGGGATTGCTTTTCTCCGTAACCGGAACCTCAGGTGCATTTATGGTCAAATTATATAGGTAAGTGTATTGTCCACCATCGAAATTAGAGGTATATTCCAGTGTGTAAGTTCCAGACTTTACCGCTGTAAAAACATAATTGGTTGTTGTGCCCACACTCACACCATCCAGCTTCCATTCGCTGCTAAAAACAACTCCGTTTGTAATTGAAACGGAAAATGTAACGGGTTTATTTAATTCGCCAACAACCTCTTTGTTTTCGACATTCATCTTGAAGTCTGGAAAAACAGTTGTTTTGTCTTTTTTACAGGATGTTGTAAAAATGATCAGGCCAATTACGGCTACTCTTAAGTAAATGTTTAGTTTCATAGAAATTTGCTTGTTTAATTATGAATTAGTTGGTTTTGTATACAAAAGCGAAACTGGCAGGAATATCCCCGGTTTCTACAGACCATTTCTGCCTTCCATCAGGACCGAAACAATACAATCTGCCGGGGGTAACATAATCTGTAGCATCACTTACAAAAACATCCTTAGTTATTGGATGTACAGCAATACCATATGGTATTTTGATTTTCTTATCTGTTCCGTCACTGATAAAACTGCCGGGAATAATGGTCTCGTCCTTCACATTGATCATGGAATAAGAAATGGTATTCTCTCCTGTGATATAGCTATATTCTGTACTATAGACATAGGCTTTATCACCATCTATTGCCAAATTGCTTGCAGCAACATTAAATGTCTTTTTCACCAGATCGGTCTTGGTATCAATGACAAACAGCTTAGAAGGAATATCATAATAATCACCCCTGGAGGTTACATAGAGGTCTCCGTACTGATCTGCTTTCAACCTGTGGAGGTTAACAGCCACGTCAATCCTTTTGATCTCTGTGAAAGAATCCATATCAATTACGGATACCGTTCTTTCATAATTAGGTGGACTATAGCCTCCTGAATTTGCCACGTAGAGTTTGTTGCCTACAACAGCCATTTCTTCCGGTTGGCGTCCAACCTCAATTTTACGCGTAATCTGAAGCGTTGCCGTATCTATTTCGGCTACAATACCCTGAGGCGCTTTAGGATCGCCTACTTTGCCTAAGTACGCACTCACATAGGCCTTGTTGCCATGAAAGGTTACGTAACGACAATTCACCAGGTCAATCATTTTAATCCGTTTCGCCGTTTTAACATCCATTACTTCGATCTTATTGGAAATATTAACCACGACATAGAGTTTGGCGCCATAAACCCCAATATCATTTGCCACATCCCCCAGGCCTTTTGTGACATCCGGGTTCACCTGATTGAAAATATTCTTACGGTAGAGTCCCTGGGTAAAGTCGACATAATCCAATGAGGCCTTGTTCATATTCATATTTCCCTCATTGACGACATACATCCCTTTTACCCTAGCATTTGGCTCTGCAGGAAATAGCGTATTGGTAATTTCTTCAGGAATGGGCTGAGGATCTTTACGGCAGGATGAAAAAACTACCATGAGGATAATGATCATACCATATTTTAAAAATTTCATGTATTTCATAGCTGATAGGATAAGGTGAAACGATAAGAGCGGCCAGGCATCGGAAAATTCTCCACCACATCATAATATTGATTGAACAGATTGTTAGCTTCTGCGGTTAGCCTGATTTTATTTTTCCCGATAAGGGTATTGTAATGGAAAGCGATATCGTGCGTGTACCAGGGTTTCACATAGTTAACCGGGATATTAGCTGCCTGGTTGTACCGCTCACTGGTATAGATATAACTGTAGTTGAAACTATAATTTCTCCATTGTGCCCCTCCCATAAAGGAACCGCTGTGCAATGGAATATATGGAATTTGATTTTTGTAATAAGCTGTGCCTGGTGTGACATCCTGTGCCTGCTGATAAGTGTAGGTTAAGCCCATATTGAGCTGAAGTTCTTGGTCTACACTCCAGCCGGACTGCATATTGACGTCGATTCCTTTAATATCAACCAGATTTAAATTCTTCATACTCCATCTAAAGCCATTGTTTCCTGGCACTGCTATAATTTTATCCTTCACCCGGTTGAAATAGGCATCTGTTTGCAGGGAGAAGGAACGGAGTACCGTATTCTCAAACAGTTTTGCATAGGTAAAGCCAAGATCGTATTGTTTGGTGTATTCTGGTTTAAGGCTGGTACGGCCAATCAAAGTGTAATAAAGGTCATTAAAGGTTGGCATTCTAAAAATGCTTTTAAAGAAAGACCGTATCCTGAATTCTTTCTGCTCAAAAGGCTGCCAGGAAAGCATCAGGGTTGGCGTAAATTCCTGTTTACTACCCGCAGCGGTATAATATTTCACTTTATCGTCCACAAATGTTCCAAGTAAGCTGGCCTGAACGTCCAGCCTGTCAAAATGAAACTGGGTGGCCAATGCCAACAAAAATGTATGTCTTGTAGGAAAAGGAAAATGATCCAGATTTGCATCCAGTGTATTCAGCTGATAGTCGCCAGACAGCACTGTGGTCCACCAGGAGTTGATTTCATATTGATTGGCCACAGACAGATAAAACTCATGCTGGTGAAAACGGTTATTTAACAGACCATCCAGATTTACAAAGTCCGGATCAAGATAACGGGTATAATCATTGGAATACTTGGCCAGCGCCTTCAAACGATAGGCCTCCGTGATCTTCTTTGCATAAGAAGATTGCACAAACAGGTTCCTGCTCCAGCTTCTCTGATCATAATCAAACCTGTTCCCAATAATCGGCCCAGGTAAACCCATCTGATCCTTATAAAAATAGACTTTTGCATTCCATGTACTGCTGTCGGGTAATATCCCATTCAGCCCGGCCTCTACCCTCATCCGCTCCACATCTCCATTGTTGCGAACCGCTGTCGTATCATACACGCCATTGGTGTACCTGAATTTATACCTTCCGTTTGATTGGGTATATTCAGTACTCAGGTTCGCAGAAACACGGTCATTCAACCTGTGCTGCCACAATAAAGACGGATTAATTAACCCAAATGAACCTGTTTTCAGTGCCAGTTTTAAATGGTCCTGTTCCCCTTTTTCAAACTTTGGCTGCCGGGTATTCAGGTAAATCGAACTGGCAGAAGCAAAACCTCTCGCCGACTGGAGGATCTCACTTTTCTGACCGCTATAGAGTTCTATTTCTTCAATGTTATCCAGGGAGAATTTGCCTAGATCTACCTGTCCGTTTTGGGCATTCGTAATGGGAACACCATCGTAAAAAACAGCTGTATGATTGGTACCCATGCTTCGCACATTGATGGTCTTTAGCCCACCTATACCTCCATAATCCTTCAATTGAACACCAGAGAAAAACCTGACGGCATCTGCAACAGATAAACTATTTAGCTTTTCCAGGTCTGCACCAGACAGAATTTGTAAAGGCGTAGAAGACGTTTGCCTGCGGCTGAGCTTAATCGCTTGTATCTTCACTTCTTTCAGCTCGTTGGCTTTCTTCAGCGAATCGCTTTGCGCAAAAAGTGCCTCTGGCCGGATACAATGAAACCATAGTATAGCCAAAAAAGCATAAAAACAATATTTATCACCCCTAAAGGCAATTCTGGTTCTTATCATTTTTGTTGTGAGTATTACCCACAGCAAACAGTTAGATTAAAGAAATGAAATACATAAATAAAGCACTCACTCCTAGCTTCAATCCCCGAAAGCTATGAAATTCTAATGCTGGTGGCAGGTCTTCTGACTTACTTCCGGAGGTCTTGCCTTCCCATTTAAACCTATGTTTAAACAGTGGCGAAGAATTAGACCTCCGTTTTGAAGCTTACAGCTGCGGGACAGTTATGGATTTACACCATATTCCCTTTTAATCCTGAAATTCTACAATACCAGGAACCAAAAGCGCTGCAAAGGTATCAAATTTGTGAGCCTTCGCAAATAAATCTCATTTTGTTATCTTTAAAGGATCAACAAACCTTTAATATGTTTAAAAACATCACCTTTTTACTCGGCATATTCAGCCTGAATACCATGGCACAGCAAACAGACACTGTATTTTTAAAAAAAATGATGGAATCCAAACCAGAATTGTTTTCAACTGTTCTGGATCATCCGCAAAAGCACGAAGTTCAGGTATTGTATACTCAGATCAATAGGGATAAAAACAACAAACCTATATTTAAATCCTACAGCTACAATCTCAATGCGCACCATTATTTCTATCCGGCCAGTACAGTTAAACTCGCCGCAGTGATATTCGCATTAGAGAAACTGAACGATTTGAAGATAAAAGGTCTGACGGCACGGAGTACGATGCTTACAGACAGCAGTTTCCAGGGCCAAACTAAGGTACACCAAGATCTAACGGCTGAAAACGGGCTGCCCTCTTTGGAGCATTATATCAAAAAAATCCTGCTCACCAGTGACAATGATGCCTTTAACCGATTGTTTGAATTTATTGGAAGAGCAGAAATCAATGCCAAATTAAAGAAATATAGTTTAAGGAACAGCCGGATATTAAACCGTCTGGCCATAGGAGATTCTGGAGAACCTGCTAAGCACACCAATCCCATCCGGTTCTATAATGGAGAGCAGTTGGTCTACAGTCAGCCAGCACAATATGATCCTAAAGAATATCCGCTGCGGCTCAGCAACACCTTAATGGGAAAAGCCTATTTAGACAGCAGTGAACATCTGGTCAATAAGCCCTTCAGCCTCGAAAACAAAAACGCCTTCTCCGTTCCCGACCAGCAATCTTTAATGAAAAGGCTGATTGCACCAGAAGCTTATCCGGCAAATGAACGTTTTCACCTTAGTCCTTCAGATTATAAGCTGATCTATACCTATATGAGTAAACTGCCTACAGAAAGTGATTATCCAAAATATGACCCGAAAGAATTTTGGCCAACCTATGCTAAAATGCTGTATTACGGACGGGAAAAAGACGCAACACTACTGCCTGACCTCAAAATATTTAATAAATATGGCGATTCTTACGGCTTCATCATTGACAATGCTTATTTCAAAGACAGCAGGCACCAGGTCGAATTCTTTTTGACAGCAGTGGTTCAATCTAATGAAGACGGCATCTTCAACGATGGAAAATACGAGTATGAAACCATCTGTTATCCTTTCATGAAAAACCTGGGCAAAATGATCTATGCCTATGAACTGAGCAGAAAATAAATCGCTTATTCCTCTTCCAGTAAGCGTTTTTCTATGTCTTTCAATTTCTCGGTCTTGTCTTTTGGCAAGACTGGAAATTCAAGCTTCATTTTCTCCAGGGTATCAACAATGATCTGGCTGATGGCCAAACGGGTATACCACTTTTTATCTGCAGGAATAATGAACCAGGGCGCTTCTTTTGTAGAGGTTTCCTGGATCGCCTCTTCATAAGCTTCCATATATTTATCCCAATACTGACGCTCTACAATATCCCCCTCTGAAAACTTCCAGTTCTTTGTACGGTCTTTAATCCTGTCCAGAAAACGAGCTTTCTGCTCGTCTTTAGAAACATACAGGAAGAATTTCAATATCACGGTTCCATTCCTGCTGAGATGTTGTTCAAAATTCCTGATGCTTTCGTAACGTTTCTGCCAGAAATCTTTATCTATATTCTTAACATCGGTATAACCAGGAATATTCTCTGCAAGGATATACTCGGGATGAACTTTACATACCAGTACATTTTCATAATGAGAACGGTTATGAATGCCAATTTTCCCACTTTGGGGCAAGGCTTTATAATGCCTCCATAAAAAATCATGACTGTACTCTTCTGCACTTGGCGTTTTAAAACTATAGACCTGACAACCCTGTGGATTTAATCCAGACATCACGTGCTCTATAGCACTGTCCTTTCCTGCAGCATCCATTGCCTGGAAAATGACAAGCAAGGAGCGGGAATTTGCCGCATACAGCGTTTCCTGAAAATCGTCTAATTTGTCTTTAGCCTCCTGAAGCTCCATTAGTCCGTCTTCCTTATCCAATTTTCCGGAATAACTGGTTGCATAGTCTTTAAAGGATATCTTAGTTCCAGGTTCTGCAAGGTATTTTTCGATGTCTTTTTTCATAGGTTAGAATTTAAGTCTTCTTTATTTTAATAGATCATACGCTTTTAAAATAAAAGGATGCTTATTTCAATAATACTAAAATTTTAGTGATTAATTCAAAAGATCAAGGTAACCTATGGAATAAAAGGCCGGCAAAACGATTCGTTTTACCGGCCTTTTATTAACGAGAGCAATCTGTTTTTCTAAATCAGTTTTTCTGACCTGTAAAAGTAATCACGCTCTGCGCAGGGATACTCAAAGTAAAGCTGCCATCTGAGGCTACTGTAAGTGGGCTGCCTTGCTGCCAGTGCGCGCTGCTGGTCCCTGTTGTCTGATAGCTGTTTAATGTTCCGGCCGAAAATCCCTGAAGGTGCAAGGTGGTCGTTATGGTTTGCGTACCAGGATTAATGGCGACCAGGCTGAATTTACCTGTTGCCGGATCTTTGTAAGCAGAGACCTTGAGATCCGAATTGTTCTGCACCGTTGCCCCGAAGCGAAAATATCCGGCATGCACATAGCGGGAAAATTGCCCCATTACATCATAGGTCTTTGGAAAATCCAGAGAGCCGTCACCATTGGTACAAATAAGAGATTCATTGTTTCTGATGGCCAACATACCCAGCCAGTATATAAAGGCATTCACATTGCATTCTGACATAAACTTATGCATACTCGTCGCAAATTTCAACCCACCTGTAATCGTGTTATCATAATTACCGCTATCATCAGAAGTTTCTGTCATCCAAACCGGTCTGTTTCCTGTTGCATAATTCCAGGTTACCGGGTTCTGGTTCAGGCCTCGTTTACCTAAAATCAGATCCCCCATTTCAACGTAACCATGTCCAGCCAGGATATCCACATTACTTTTATCCATACCAGCAAGGAAAGAATTAGCCGTCCCCCATGCTGCATTCTCTGATGAAATGATCTTTGTGCCGTTTAATCCTTGCTGATTCAAGGCCGGCCTGAGGTTATTGGTTACAAATTGACCGAGATGACTGGAGTTCCAATAAGACGCATCCCAGTCTGAAAACACATTCTCAGGCTCATTACAAGGAGATATTCCATAAAAGTTCACGCCTTCAGTTTGAAACGCTTTTGCAAAACCCGCCAGGTAATTTGCAAAATCAGTAGAACTGGTGTTAAAATTTAATCCATTAAACCCTTTAGCACTTTCACTACTGGTATTGGTCTTCATCGACAATGGTGGAGTCCAGGTACTGGCAATAGTGATTGGAACCTGGTACCGTTCCTTTATTTTTTTCAGGATCCATAATTGCCCCAATTGTTCTTTCTGAACATCTGTAAGAGAAGTATAAGCACTGCTGGTTACATCAACATTGATATCTGTCCCTGCAGGCTTAATAGTGACTACACCTGTTTGCTTATTAAAAGCATACGTGTGCAGTACTTTACCGCGGACAATGTTTAGCTGTAAACCCTGTTGCCCCCATAGGTAACCCATGATACTATCCCGTTTCGGAGATTCAAAAAAAGGGACAATACGGCCGCCAAATGCTCCAAAGCCATCAATACGCTGGTAGGTTTGGTCCCAGTTCAAAGTAATGTCTGCGCCACCCGCAAGAGCAGCCGTTGTTGATGTCTTTGAAGACATTTTAAGACCCTGTCCTTTTGAGATCAGCTCTTCTGCAGAATTCTTTTTGCAGCTTGCAGCCCCAAGCGCAATCACTGCAAGCAAGGAGATGTTAATTGTTTTAAATGTCATAGAAATTGATTTTTTAGTTAATTTATATTTAGAAAAAAATTAGCTACTCTAACCAACCAGTCTATGGAATTAAATCTCCAGCTCCAGGTTTGACATAAAATTAGTGGAAGGCAAAGTATCTTTTGAATGGTTTTTTCTCCTATTCTGATACTTTTTCTTCCACTAATTTTATGTCATCTAAACTTTTGGGAATACTCAAATTTTAAGTTCGGTGAGAAAATCACCTCTGCTCATGCCATACATTTATCTTTTGTTTTCCATTCTTTGTAATCTCAAAAGGACCTGGCGAAGGATTGGCCAGGTTTCTTGGATTACCCAGAAAATCCATGTCAATTTTTATTTTTGAGCCATCTGTATTTTCAAACAACAAATTGGGAACAATTGCCTTACCTAATAATGCTGTGGTAACCAGTTTCCTTTTTTGTTGACTTAGCCAGCTTTTATCCAACCTGATTTCCAAAAACAGGTTATGACCTTCTGTTGTCAGTTTTGTACCTGCATCAAAATTTTCATCAGCAATAAAATTTTTTTCCTCCGCATCCTTATCTGTTACGTTTTTCATCTTCTCTTTAGCCTCGGCACTGATCTCACCAAAACTTCTTTGTTTATTACCCGAAATTGCCCTTATTGCACCCTTTACATATACATTTCCATCAAAAGTTACCGGCAGGATGTTCTTTTTGTATTGACCGGCGTTCCCCCCATCCACAAATAAATTGTTCACAAACTGAATGTCGCCAGCAGGGTTATCATGCAATGCGACAACGTAGGTAGAATGGGGCTTATGATAAGGCGTTAAACGACTATCATAAGAAATAACATCCATTTTTCCGGCAAAGATATTATGTACAAATGCGGCACCACTGGAGTTCATCAGCAAATTGGTTTTAGACAATAGAATATTATTGCTCACCAGCATAGGCCCGTGATCTACTTCCAAAAAAATATCCAACCCGTTGTCGTGCATTAAATTGCTTTTCACCTGCACACCCTGTGCCATCCAATCCAGCCATATGCCCATATTGGTATGATAGATATGATTGTTGCGGATCTGCACATCTATTGCACCGTGAAATTTTATGCCCGCCATTTCCGCACCATCAAATAATTTTCTGACATGAATATCATGAATGGTATTCCCCTCTACAATACTGAATGCACAACCCATACTTCCCACAATTCCCGTTTGTTCACAATAGGCTATCGTATTGTTGCGCACCAGATGTCCGCCAATTGTTCCTTTGTTCCACCCAAATTTTAAGGCCCTGTTGATGGTACCCACATAGCCTTCTGCCGATTCGGTTTCTTTATTATCGAAAGCATCTCCGTGTTTACCTAATGCAATACCCACACATTTTGAATATTGGACAATATTATTTTCAATAATCCAGCCCCGGCTCCAATTCGTACCAATCAAGCCCATCTGTTCTGCTGTAGGTGGTGCCCAATTGGTGGCTGCATGTTCCATGGTAAAGCCTCTAACAGTAATGAAATTGGTAAAGGGCTTTTCAGGATAAAAAATCTTTTGACGAACATTGATCTCAACAGTTTCTTTGTTCGGATCTACATTCTTAAACTGGGCCCAGATTGTAGTGTTTTCTGCATCTACATTTGCCCACCAGAGGGGTTTCTTTTCCTCAGCTGTTTGATCTACTTTTTCCTTCGACAGGGCTTCCATCAACCAATCGCCGTTAAGATACACGGCTCCGGTATGAAACCTGCTGCCCTTAGGTGGCCAGTACCAATCGCCCCGGATTAAATCACTATAGGGGTTAAAATTCCCGAAGAAACTATTCGGTATTTTCACAACCCAGGTATCATTCTCTGTCTTTTTCCAGCCTTTTACAATCTCCGAGCCCTTAATTTCAACCTTTTCTCCTTTTCCGGTCTGGTAAACAATTCGTTCATTTTCTGAATTGCCCCCACGCGGAGGAGTAATTTGCTCACGATAAACTCCTGTATGAACAGTAATCACATCACCAGCCATCGCTATATTGGCGGCGGCTGAAATGGTCTTAAATGGCTTTGCTTTGCTCCCGTCGTTTGTATCATTGCCACTTATTGATACATGATATTCTTTACCCCGTTCGGATAATTTTGTTGCAGCAGGAGTTTGCGCCAGCGAACTCAAAGTTGCAAACACAAAAAACAGAAACAGTAAATTTCGCATGTCAGAATCCTAAGTTTATATGTTGTTATTTTGAAATAGTTTCTGCATTACCAAGCGTTTTAACAATGAACCGATTGGATAATTCCTTTTCTTCAGGAAACTCGCAATCAAATTTTATGACATGCTTTCCGGTTTTAAGACTTGGGATTGCTTGTTTCAAAGCAATATCTCTCACGAAACCACCTTTTTTGTTGTAGAGTTTAATATGCGTTCCATCACAAACAACTGAATTTCCTGCTTCATATTCACCTGGTAATTCCAGTTTGAAATACCCGTCAATTTCTATCCATGGATTACTAATACTTCCTTCTTTGCCCATAAAAGTTAAGGTAAAATTGAGCGGCTGTTCAGTATCATTATTTGCAAACTCCCATTGCGAGAAAGTTGGTTCTCCTGGTTGAAGGACTTTTTTCTCATGCTCAAACTTGTATTTCTTAAATGGATACAGTTTCCATCCCTGTTGATTTCTTTCCAGATGAAAATCATTTTCCGGATTTTTCAATCGGACAATCTGGTCGGCAGAGAAAATTTTTGATCTGTAGGCCTCCTGCCAAAGCTTAACTAAAGCCAGTAACTGGCTTGTATTTGGATTTTTTTGAAGATTTTTATATCTGGCAACCAAGGCAAAACCAGCATTATAACCAGCCGCACGAGCCATCATCCATTCGATATCTTCTGCTGTAGTTGTAGAAGAGAGTAGAAACCATCCTAACATATTAGGCATATAATTGCGCTCCAGAAAGGGCTGGTTTTCTAAACGAAAATCACCTTGAGACTCACGAAATCCCCCATACCACGGCTCGCCCCAATTCCAATAGTGACAAAGATGCCAATAATAATGACTAGACCGACTGGTACCGTTAACCAGGGTATGCTTAGTATCTTTAATCACCTTATCTGCAAAAATCTGTATCCCGTAATCCCCTTCTCCCGATGACAAACAACCTTCATGTCCATCGAAATCCATCTGCGAAACACCTGTCTGGTTAAAGAAACGACCCAGATTGCCCGCTATTTCCTGCTGCAATTCGAAATTTGGAAAAAGGGTATTATAAGGATAATCGAACAACATCCCAGCCTTTTCCCCTTTAGAATGATCAGACACCTTTGTACCAAATACCCCGCGCTGACAATCCAATAACTTATAAGGAGCTTGTGCCGAAACCGCTCTAAAACGAATGATTTCATCTCCAATTTTTACAGCATGTAGTGTACTGGATTTAATATCCCTAAAATATTGGTCGGAAGCCACTGGTATTTCACCTGCTGTAGCACTTATATTTTCGGTCAGAACTGATGAACCGGTCATCGAAAGGCGCTGATCAGGAATGGGTGTTACATAAGGATCATTGGTATTGATAAAGGTACTTAAGGTATGTACCCCAATCCGAATGCCCTTTTTTGTCGCCTTATCCACACACGTTTTCATACCGGCAATGCCATTCGGAAAAGACTTTGGATCCAAAATAAAATGGCCCCAGGATTGGAATGGCCCTTCATGGTAAAGTGAAGCCAGGCCCGCTTGTTGTGTATAATCCAACATCGCATCTACCGTCGTTTCATCAAAATCAGAAATCAGGTACGCCCTTCCTGTTTCAGGCGACTGTTTAAACCAAACACCATTTATCAGTGCATGAGGAAGTCCTTCTGCCAATTCAATTGCACCAATACGCGATAAAACCTGTGGCTCAGCGCAGCCAAAGAGCGCAATTTTTGAACCCAATGTTGTTTCATTGGAAATTGCCTTTACAGGCATTTCCGGACGCCCCCAAACGGTTAGTTTTCTGTCCTCCGAACGATCCAAGCTAAAAGCCTGCAAACTGCTTCCATAGGGTTGTGCCACAGCTGTAGAACCACGGGATCCCGTCGTTTCTACAGATCCTTCAGAATTTTTCAAAACACCACCAAGAGTTTTTGGGTTCAAGGCCTGGATGCCTATAGCGTATTCACCATCACGAACTACACCTACAACTTCTCCAATGGTTTTGCTGATTACCGTTGGATAAGGTCCCCATATAACAGCATTCACTTTATCATTTGCATCAATTTTAATCAGTTCAAAAGTTAAATGTGTTTTCTTCTGAACCACCTTTACCTGAGCTGTAATTTTTACGGGCAAATAAATAAGATAAATAATTCCCGACTTAAAAGTCGCATCTGTGGGTTCATACCAATTGTCACCTACCCTGATTTTGAGCAAAGGGGCTTTCTCACCCATTGCCAAATAATTTTTACCCGAAACAGGATTCGACAATGTAGTAAGTTGCCCTTTGGCAGACAAACTCAGGTTCAGACCTTCACTCTTCAGGCCTATTTCTTGTGCCGAAACGCTGAGGTATTGGATCAAGATGATAAAAAGAAAGCTAATTTTTTTCATATTCTTTTGGTTTACAACTATTTTTTGAACATCAGATCCATAACTCCCATCCCACTTAATGTGATCGTTTCATTCGCTTGAAATACTTTTCCACTGCTCTTATCCACAAGTTGCGATGGCTTTATACTATGCCATTGAATTCTGGTTTGTTGAGGTAGTGTTTCAGGATTGTAAAGTCGAATCATAAAACCTCCATCCTGCTGAGGTGTTACACTGGTCACTACGATATGATTATCGGTCAGTTCAAATAACCCTCCTTTAACGAACACAGGTCCATTGACCGGCAATGCCAATAAGGGCTGAGTAAATGCCATTCCCATTTTTTCAGTTTCAGAATAACTAAACTGACCATGAGGCCTTAATGCATATCTGAAACGGGCTATCCCCTCCTGATCAGCTTTGTAATTGGTATGCCAATAGTTATTCATCACGTAACTGAACCAATTTGAAGTTGGGGCACCTTCTTTTTTCCATTCTTTATGACCGGGAGCTACAGTACGCCGTTCATCGATCATAGCACCCGGTTCCACCAGAGGCGCTTCAAGCAGCATCCACTGGACACCTTTATCTGATGAATTTACATCCAGCCATCTCCTCCCGTATAAATAATCCATATTTGAGCCAGGTAATTGATTGGTTAGATAGTGCATAGAACCATAACCGGCATCTACTATGGTTTGATCAAAAGATGCATGGAAAGGAAATCCGAAATGAACAGCTTCTTTATCACGGATCGCTTTTTTGTCAACTAGATTTTCAACTTCAATTTCATCGCTTTCCGCGTACAAGTTTATTCTTCGCTCAAGTTTATTCGTACCTGGAGCTTGGGCAACCATGCTGACAGACTTCAGTACCGGACCATTTTCCACTACCTTTACTTGTACATTAGCATTTGTAGCCGCATCAGCAGGGTTTAAACCTGCTACGTACCAATAACTGTTTAATCCCTGACTGTTAAAAACACCGGCATAATTAAAGTCATTATCGAGTTTTAGTTTCAGCAAGCTGCCATTTGTCTTATCCCATTGCACACTTACATTCCCGTTGGAAAGCGTTTGATCTGTTAACTTAAGTTTAGAAGGTGCCCCTGGCGCTTCCGCATCTGATAGCTCATATACTGCCGTTCCCAAAGGAGGAACATCCTGGGCAATAAATACATAATTCCCATTGCTCAATTTTTGGAGCGGATGTAATTTACCGGATGCATCTTTGACTGCATTGGCCTTAGTGTCAGCCGGCAGGACAACAGGTCCGCTTCGCTTCCATGACAAGGTATTGAAGACAGCGATTTTTCTTGACTTGGTATTGTTGAAGGGTTGCAACAAATCCTTCTCCAGGGAATGAATTTCTTCATCCGCATCGAGCATAAATTGCTTCTTAATGCGCCATTGTTCAGTTACAAAAGGAACATCAGGCTCCGTGATGCTATTATGGGCGCCCCAGGTATGTTCATGAAACATAATGATATTTTTCCAGGCCTCATAAAACCTTTCATGGTTGTATTGCTTTGGATTTAACATGGAATAGAGTGTGGTCAGCTGTTGCAAACGCAAGCTGTTCACTCTGTTTTTCCCTTCTTCAGCGGCCGTAGAAGCTGCCCCGTCTTCCCAATATGGAGTAATATCTCCTTTTACCACCTGAAGCTGAGATCCATACTTCTGCTCAAATTCTTCAAACATTTTATCCGTTGTATTCAATACAATTTTCGGAGAGGAATATTTCTTATTCCATTGATCAACAAAACGAGAAATCGCCGTATCAATTGGCCCGTTATCTGCAACCACATTATAGCGCCATTGCACCATTTCATAAGGATAATTATTCTTATCCAGTTCATTCAGATAAGCCGCAATTTTACCAGCGCCTCTTTTAAATATCCCTCCAGGAGCCGTTCCATGCCATGATGAATAGCCTTTTGCACCAGTCCAGAACAGAACCTTTTCTTCGCCCGAAGGAGAAGCCCACCAAACCGGCTTATCTCCCCAGGTTTTAACAAAATACCCGGCCCTGTCTCCCAGGTATGGATGATTTTCGCCCATAAAATTAGGACCGCTCGAAAAATACCGAACCCCACCTTTAGACAAGGCGGTTACTGTTGTCCATGCAAAACCAGGCACATCGGAAATCATTGCACTATTAATAACCAATCCATAATCTTTCTTTAACTGATTTGCATAATCCGTATAATGAAACATTTCTTCTGGCTCACTAAGACCTGTCAGAATATTGGCATACAAAGCTGACAAGCAAATACTTCCCGATTTTACTGCATGTATAAATTTTTCTTTTTGTAAGGGACTGGCTTGTTTCATGTAATTCTCAACCACCCATAACGATTCAATGTTCCACTTGAACCGGGCCTCTTCCGGAAGGTTTTTTGTCGTCTCAATCATCCGCAAAGCATCATCAATATTCTTTATATGAATCTTTAATACTTCCGGCTGAAGGTGAGAATAACCTATATCGGTATGTGAATGGTGTATAAAATGCAAAACGCGGTACTTTACAGGTCTCAGCGCAATAAATTTATGGATCAATACTTTGCTCCCGGTTGCAATATTAACCATTACACTGTCCTCTTTCGAAACCGGATTGACAGGAATGTCAAATTGATTTACGCCATCATGAAGTTGAAATGTATGTGATTCCTGGCCCTTAATATCAATGGTCATCGGCTCCTCTTTGCCAAAATGCAAAGTTGTCACTGTAATGATTTGCTTTCCGTCTTTTAATAAAAATGGTCTGGGATAGATATCCGCTTTTTCTTCAAATGAGAATTTAAAAGTCATATACCAGTCATTACTGTTTTGTGCCTGTCCAACAATTTTAAGTCTCACTGGCATTCCGGGTTTAAGTTTGCTCGTCGGCAAACGAAGATAGGACAATCCATGAGCATCATTTGCGCCGTCTCTTTTAGTTTGATGAAAAACCAAGGCAGAGCTGTCGGCGGCAGCAAACTTCCAGTCTGGTGTTTTATGAGCAGGCAAAGTGGTAAAAGTCAGTAATTTTTCATCATTCAGATATAAATCAAAATTTCGTGCACCTCCACTGCTGCCCGATGAATGTGCAGCAACCCAACTAAAGTAAACGTACTTCCCTTTTGTTTTTTGTGGAACCGGAGCCGTTTCCCATTCGATTACCTTTTGTCCATCGGTACATCTGGTCAGTAAAGCCATGGTTGCATAATCCGGGAAAGCAGAATCATAACTGATATTCTCTCCCTTAATCTCTTTGGCATAACCGTTAACCCATTGGATCTTGCCAAAATAAGGAACTTCTTTTTGTGCCTGTACCTGATTGGAGAGCAACAGGCCTATGAGCATTAAAAACCCGTTTTTAACCGCACAGTAAATAGTATTTGATGGCATATTGTTGTTGTTTATGATCTTTAAAATAAAATGAAAGAAACTGGCTGATTGGCATTCATCTTAACCTCGAACGCATTATTTTTGATAGACATTTCCTTCCCTGTTTTTTCTCCTCTCAGGTTACAAGGCTGTACCAATTTATAGGTATTGCCAACAGGGAGTGTAACTGTACAAAGGCTTGTTTTACCATTCTGTTCCCACAAACGAATGATATCTCCTTCTCCATCCCGGTTTTTCCCAAAGAAAGTGACTAAAACTCCTTTTTCAGACACAGAAACTCCTGTTGAAGAAGCCGTTTGTTTTCCCGCTGCTCCACCTGTATAACTCACGATCAATGGATTTCTGATCTCTTCCGAAGGAACCACAATTGAACTACCATCGGTATAATGACCAATGCTCCAGATATAGAATTTTGCAGTCCACGAACCTTCTACCCATTCTGTAAAATTGGTACTCCACTGGTTGTTGTACAAATTGAAAAACACATTTCCTTTTTGTGGCACAAAATCAGTAGAATACTTCCATAATCCCGGACGATCTAAACTTACACCAGGCACATCAGGGGAAGTAATACCAAATCCCTGATTGTTTTTATCCAATATGCCAACCCCTGTGTTTATAAAACCATAATCTAAATTTGTACCTTTTACAAAATCTTTCGCTGGATCGAGAACAGCACCTAAACGGCCCAATTTAAACTTCGCATTTTCAATATTAAAAGGAAAACTAATCCATCCGCCTTCTGGCCAAGGATCGGCAGGTTTTCCATTGATACTCCAAATTACCTCTACATTTGGCTTATTTTTAAATAAGGTAAAAATCATTGAATAATTATGGTTCAACTCAGCATCTCCTTTAAAAGTTATACTCGCTGTAACCGATAAAGCATCTTTCGAAAATTCAATTACTGCATTTTTACCAGATGACTTCTTGTAAGGCGTATCGTCAAGATTGATGCGTCCCAATTCTGCATAGGCCCAATTCCAACCTGCTTTGATATAATCCTTTGCATATTTATCGGTCTGTGTTTTGGCGAAACGTTCGTTTACATATTGTCCAAATTTGAAATCAGAATTTGCATTGACCATTTCTTTGTTTGATTTCTTGTCGATCAAAGATTTAATGGTTCCACTTTCTTTGTCAAATATGATTTTAAAAAAATCATTCTCCATCATTGCATTCTCTGCATCGAAGGAAAGATTCGATGCAGGAGTAACTCCTTCCTCATCGGTTGAAACGAAAGTAGTGTATCCCATTGCCGGAATGTGATTGGCCTGGAATTGCAGAATATTTTTATTTTTAATGATCGGAACAATTTCTCCAGTTGCCACATTTTTCAGGTTTTTTTTGAAAGCTGTAGTTGTTTGGACAGTTACCATATCATTACGTTCCCATGGCAATGGATTATAAACCACAATGCGATCACCTTCTACATTTACAGAAGCTGCCAGTCTTTTCATTTCCCTGCTAAAGGTTGGAAGAATTAATTTTTCTGAACCCGTCACATAATCACCTTTCTCTTTCCAGGAATATTCGATAATATCATAATATCCTTTGGCACGCAATTTTTCAAACTCTTTACCATATGCCCAATAACCCGAATGCCCGTGGCTCATCGCCAGACCCCAGGTATGCTCGTCAAACAGCGTAATATTCTCTAATGACTGATCCACAATAGCTTGTATCGGCTCTTCAGCTTTCCTTCCCCAAATCGAAGAAAGCGTACTGAAAGCTTCCAAATTCAATGTGGATTTACTCAATGCTCTGCTTAATTTCATTTCGCGTGGCATCGACATGTAGCCATGAATCCAGGTATCCGGCATATCACCTTTTACGGTAATCAACTTTGGATTTTCCTTATTAATTGCATTGTAGAAATCGGCCATACTT
This sequence comes from Pedobacter nutrimenti, assembly GCF_032678445.1. GTDB lineage: Bacteria > Bacteroidota > Bacteroidia > Sphingobacteriales > Sphingobacteriaceae > Pedobacter > Pedobacter nutrimenti_A. Next base: position 138,035 of record NZ_JAVTSQ010000011.1, on the reverse strand, counting down.
CCCACACGAACTATTGCCCCCGGATTCAGTTTTTCAATATTTTTCAGGGTTTCTCTGTAATCTTCAAAACTAGGTGCCCCACTGTTGTCATTGGTTTGAATAAGAGCCAGCCAGGTTTTGTGCGTCCAGTCTTTTGGAGGCGCCGGGCTCGTTCCATAATATTCTCCATAGTAGAAAGTCATCAATTTTGATTTATCCGGGCCTTCCCACCAAAACAACAATGGAACTTCCGGCGATCTTGATGCAGGATTACACCCAATGTGCAGAAACTTTATACCAGCATTACTCAACATCGTAGGCATAATCCAGGAATGACTTGGAACATCCGATTCTTTCGCATCTATCGGAAGCGGTAAGCCCTCCTCCCTGCTGATCTTTGAAGCATAGCCCAACGACTGTACCAATGGCTCTAAATCGCTGGACTCTGTTTCCATAGAAAAGGGCAAGGCGTGAACAAAAAAGCTTCCATCTTTAATCGCCTGTTCAACTCTTAATTTGACATCAGGTTTCGCTTTTGAAAGAATCTCTTTCATTGGCCAACCCGAAATTGTCCATTTAAATTGTTGATCTTTTGGTAAAAACTTTGATTTCTCCACCGTATTCAAAGCACTTGTAATCATAGAATTGGCATAATTGTATCGAACATTTTCCGACCAATCGGTGTAACCAATATCAAAATGGGTTTTAAATACCACAATCACTTCCTTTACTTTATTGTTATTTGTTTGAGCAAACAAACGAGTACCGACTGGTAAAAGCAGAAGTAAACCAAAGATGAAACGTTTCATTTTTTAAATAGATTAGTAATTTTATTTCCGGGTAACAGCATTGTCAGAACGATTTTAAATCTGATGATACAACTCCCTATAGTCAACTTTAGGAATAGCTTTTTCCAAGCCCTCTAATTCTTTATCACCATCAAATAACAGTGGAAAAAAATTACCACCAAGAACTTGATCCTGAGGCATCTCTGGAAAAGTTTCCAGAGCCTTCAATCTGTGATATTCTGCCGTATTTCCTAATGTATGATAACTCATCGCGTTAAGAACGGTTGCCCTTCTGGGGCGATCCGAAATATTCGCATAAGAACCATGCATCGTCAGTGGATGATGAAAACTGGCAAATCCTTTCGGCAACTCATTTGGCACTCTTTTTTCAAATGCGTCCAATTGTTCCGTATTCAATATTGCCCTTACCGCATCCATGTCGCCCGTTAAACCTGTAATAGGCAGCAGTCCCCATTTATGGCTCCCCGGAACAAAATACAGGCAGCCATTTTCCTTATTGGCATCATCCAGGCCAATCCAGCAAGTAAGATGGTGCATCGGTTTAGTGAATGTCCAATAGGAAAAGTCCTGATGCCAGGCCACCACCCCTCCATGTCTGGCTGGTTTGCAAAACAACTGATCATGAAAAATTCTAAAAGATTGCCCTAACAACTGATAGGCAGCCATACGAAATGCCGGTGCCCACAATAAATCGTGAAATCCAGGGGTCAAACGCCAGGCACCAATAGCATGAAAGAGCACTTTATTCGGATCTTCAGACTCATTACTTTCGTAGTGATAAAACAATTTTTTGTCTTCATCGCTCAAAGATTGCAATTTAACCAGCTCCATATTCAGCAGGTCCACTTGTTCTTCTGACAGAACCTGGATCCCCTTTACAAACCCATCCTTTTTAAAAGAAGCAATTTGCTCCTCAGACAAGATGTAAGGCTCCCATTCCTTTGCAGTCTTAGGCTGATCAAACAACGCACTAATTGGATGACTGTATTCTGCTAAATCTTTAGAAAAGTTTAAATTTCCCATAATCGCTATTTTGATAACTTATTATAAAGTAATTATTATTTACCATATCTTTCTTTCAGCAAATGCATCATATATACATTAATATCCCATTGACTGGCTATAGGCTTATCTGTAAGAGGCGAATGAATCATATAAGGAGCAGGACCAAACTCGGTTGTAATGGTTAATTCTTCTTTCTCGCGGTCCCGATATCCTTTTACAATTTTATCCCACCATTTCAAATGTGCTTCCAATTCGTTTCTAAATTTCGGTAAGCGTGGATCAATCACTTGTGCGCTTTGCTGATGCCCTACCCTGGAATGAACATGTTCCACTTTTTCGCAGGCAAGAGCAAGAGCCTCTTCCTGATCTTCGAGTAAACTTTCAGCTACGTTACACCAATGGGAAAAATCGGCCGTTATTTTTAAGTCAGGTAAGCTTTTTAAAAACACTTGTGCTATATGAGCTGCAAATAAAGCCTTATTGCGATGTGTTTCATGACAAATTGTGATACCTGTTTCCTTCGTAATTGCACCCGCAACAGCAAACAATTCGGCATTCTGTTCAAAACTGAAATAATCTTTACCGGTTTGTGCATTAATTTTTAGTGGCTTCACAGAAGCGAGGATATATAACTGCTTTATGTAATTGGATTTATGAACTTCAAAGTCTTTTTCAAAAGACTGATAATACTGACCAATCAACTGCAAACCATTATTTTTCAATGCTTCCAAAATGATCGCCTGTTCTTTTGGATCTTCAGGAACGGGAGCCTCAATACCATCATACCCTGCCTGTTTTACATTTCGGCAGAAATCGTTCCAGTCTATATCCTCGGAACCCCATCTCGGGTAATAGAATTGTATCTTCATGATCTATTTTACTTCTGAATTCCAGGCTTTCTCAATTTCTTCCAGGCTTTTACCTTTTGTTTCAAACAATTTCTTTTTTGCGTATAGGAAGGAAAGCAGACAAAAGAAGGAAAATATAAAGAATGTGGTCGCAATACCAAAGCCGTCCCTCATCATAGGAAATAACAGGTTCACCACCCAATCAGACACCCACATGGTCATGATACACATGGACAAAGCGGTTCCTCTGATATGTGTGGGGAATATTTCTGTTGAAATCACAAACTTTAATGGTCCAAGAGAGAATGCAAAAAATAGAAGAAACAAAATGATGCTAAACAACATGAACCATCCTGTGACATTCATTAAGAAACACACTCCTGTTAATGCCAAAGCAAGGGCGGCACACAAGGAACCAACAATATATAAAGGTCTACGCCCCCAGGTATCCACTTTTGAAATGGCTATAAAGGTAAAAATCACATTGGCCGACCCCAGGATAACCTGATAAAACAAGGCGTCGCTGGTCACAATACCTGCCGACTTTAAAATGGTAGGTCCATAAAAAATTACGCCGTTGATCCCGCTGAACTGCGACAATGCTGTAAGCACTACTGCCAACGTTAACAATTTCCTTAGCGGCAAACGCAGTAACTCTTTATAGCCACCTGATTTTTGACCCGCCATCTCTTTAATAGAATCCAGCTCTACGCGTGCCGTTTGTTCTCCATTTATTTTACTAAGAATCGCCAGGGCTTCTTCATTTCTACCATATTGCGCCAACCAGCGTGGACTTTCGGGCACGATGAGCAGCAACAAGCAAAATCCAGCTGCCGGGATAACCCCAACAATAAACATTCCCCGCCAAACATTCTCCACAAAGAACCAGTGAAACAACCCCTCACCACTTCCCGCATTGGCCGTAGCATAACCCTGTAAAAATAAATTGCTGATATAAGCAGCCAAAATCCCAACAGTAATGGCAAGCTGGTAAAAAACAACCAATCTACCTCTTCTTTGCGAAGGTGCTACCTCTGAAATATAGAGCGGGGAGACATTGGAAGCCACACCTACCCCAATACCTGCAAGAATACGGAAGAAAATCAACATCGGATATACCTCTGAAAATGAAAAGCCAACCGCACTGATCAAGAACAATACTGCAGAAATGAACAATACTTTTCTTCTGCCGATTTTATCACTGAGATAACCCGAAAAAGCCACACCACCAATACAACCTAATAAGGCACACGAAACAAACAACCCCTCCTGTGCAGATGACAAGGTATACTGCAATTTTAAAGGCTCGATAATACCGCTCACCACGGCCATATCAAAACCGAATAAAAAACCTCCTAATGCAGCAATTAATGTAATGAGAAAAATAAAATAATTTGCGCCTGTTCTTTCCATAATAGTTTAATTTGGTTATATTATTTGGGTTCAATTTTAACAGCAAATCTCTTTGACATAAGCCACCACTAAGAAGGCTTTTTGTGTTCCAGAATTGCGAACGGTATATTGTTCAACAGCTGCAGGAATCAAAAATGTCTCAGCATATTGAAATACGGAATTTCCAGTTCCAACTTTCACCTCAACAGATTGCCCCTCAACCAACATACAAATATGACATTGTCCATCCGTATATATAATAACTTCATGATCAAATTCATAGCGGTCAACCGTATAGAAATGTTCTGGATGAGTAGGTAATTTCAGCATTCTCCCTCCAGGCCATTCCTTCATTAACTTAGGGTGCGAGATCAGATTTGCAGGCACATAATCCCCTTTGTATTCAAAGTGTAAATTGTTAAATGCATGCTCAATATTAATAGGCCGAGGGTTTCCATTAAGATCCAAACGGAGCCAATCGTACATTTTGAATGTAAAAATATAGGGTGTACTGCTAATTTCCAGCACCATATTATTTTTACCAGAAGCATGGACAGTTCCATTTGGAATGAGAAATAAATCATGCTTATGCGCCTTATGCTTTTGCACATATTTTTCTATCGGTAGTTCAACGCCATTGTTCTGCGCTTCAAGCAGTGCTTGTTTAAACTCATTCGGATTAACGTCCTCCTGGAAGCCTAAATAAACATCGGCGTCTGGCTCACAATCCAAAATATAATAGGTCTCATCCTGGGTAAACGTTTCCCCGAAATGCTCTTGAATATATTTGGTTCTTGGATGACACTGAATAGAAAGATTTCCTCCGTCATAGGTATCGAGAAAATCGAAACGGATTGGAAATTCATTACCAAACCTGCCAGCAGCTTTTCCCAGCATTTTATAATTATTGCGGAATAAAAGGAAATCAAAAGAAACTTCAAGCAAGTGTTTGTTGCCTTCCAGTACAATTCCATTTTCGGGTGTAATTAATTCGAAAGACCAGGCATAATTTATCTCCTCCTGAGGTAGTCCTTTAAATCTTTCCTTCATCCAATTTCCACCCCATATGCCGGCCTCAAACCAAGGCTTTGCCCTAAAAGGTTGTTCAAACATACAGTCCAGTGTATTTCTGAAATCGTCCCCTTTCATCCAGGTAATTTCATCGATACGCTGCTCATCAACTATATAATCAAGCTTAGAAAGCAACACCTCTTTATGTTTGTTTAATACTGGCCAGTCTACAAAATAGAACCGTTTATACATCTGGGTATTCTCAAGTACTTCTTCAGATCCGAGATTAGCAATGCTTTTAGCCCGCATACGATACTGGATTTCATTTTTAGGGACATCTAAATAAATAACTGGTCCCTGCCAATTACTCAACGCAGCACCTGTTCCATAAACAATGTGAAGGTCAATATTGTCATTGGTTGTTAATAGTGGCAATTTCTCTTTGTCAAAAAAATCAATGAGGTTACCGCTGTATTTATTTCCAAATACCGGATCGTTGCCATTTAAGTGAGCACTGATCAATGCATTGATTTCTTTGGGGCTTTTTAAAGAGGAATCTATATCGTACCACAATACTTTCTTGCCATAACCATCAAAACAGCGTTGTAAATTCATTCTGAACGAATCCCATAATACGCCACCAAAACCATCAATGATTACGGTTTTTTCACTTAACAAACTTTGAGCCAGGGTGTCATAACCGGCTTGCACCGCATATTGCGTACTAAAAGTTGGAACTATATTATAAGATGGAAGAGAAGGAGAAGAACTGGTAAGAGGTAATAAAGGTTGTGTTGTTTTTCGTACTGCTTGAATAGATTCCATTGATAATTTGATAATTTTTAAATCGAATAGTATAGTTTGTTCATATGTTCGAACATACTACGAATATAGAATAGTTTTATCACAATTTTCAATAGTTACAGTTTTTTTTAACACATCCTAAACTGTAAACAAAAATTTGCCTCCTAAATCAGGAAGCAAATTTGCAATCCAGAGCTACTCTATACCTTGCTCAGGAAATGTCACTCCCGGTTTCCAACTTGAATCTTCCAAAAGCTAATGCCTCTTCTTTTCACAAAACCGAGTCTCTCATAGAGCTTAATGGCCCTTTCATTACTGCTCACTACATGCAAAAAAGGAATCTTATTCTCTGCAATCATCTGTTTAACCACCAACGAAACCAATTGGCCGGCATAGCCCTTTCCTGTATAATCCGGATGTGTACATACAGCACTTACCTCACTTAGACCCGTCATTTTAAGTCTTTCACCGGCCATCGCAACCAACCTTCCTTCTACCCTGACGCCATAGTAAGTTCCAATTTTTGCTGTATCTTCCTTAAAAAAACCAGGCTGAACACTATTGATCAGCTCATACATTTCCGGAATATCTGACACACCTAATTTCAACAGTTCAATGCCATCCTCATATTTAACATCAATCAATTTCTCGCAAACCATTTGGTCCCCATCAATCTCACCCAATATCACCCATGAAGGGGGAAGTTTAGGGAGTTCACCGATAATGTAAATAACTTCCCCTGGCCTGACCTCCTGTTGAAGCGTTTCCAAAGGGTCAGTCGCATCTGTATCGAAGCCCACAAAGGGCAAAACATTTGCGGGATATCGTTTAGCCTTGCTTGTCCCGATACCAAAAGGCTGATGTGTACTGGTTAAGGCATACCAGGTAGGATTATCGAGTTCCAACATTTTGAAATCTTTTATAGTAAGATGTTTCCTCCAGGGTTTTTTCTATTGCCTCAAGCGTTTGCAGCAACTGGTGTTGCTGAGCAAAAAGCTGTTCATTTAAATCATTCAGCTTTTCCCATACCTTTTTAAAGGCCGGAAGACTTCTTTTACCTTTAGCAGAGAGTTGAAGCAGCCGTTTTCGGCTATCCCCCGGAGCACTTACAGATTCTATATACCCCTTCTTTTCCAAGTCTTTTGCTAAATGAATGATAGCAGGATGGGTAAGGCTAAGTTCTTCAGCAATATCCATTATTCCGATCTGTTTTCTCTTACTGATCAGAAAAAATAAAATGAAATATTTGATGTCAAATTGCAACTCATGATCTTCATATATCCTTGCTGCATCCTTAGATAAAACGTCATAAAGCCGTCTCATTCTAGAACCAATGGCTAAAGGGCCAAGTTCATTGATAATGTTTTGCGCCATATAGGTAAGTATTTACGTAAATATTTACCAAAAGTAAGCACTACATAAATAACCTCCAAAAAAAGATTACAGAACTTATGCTTTAAGGCTTCTGTTTGAAATAAACGGCACAATGGGATAAATATAATCTGTCAAATCTACACCCAGTGCTTCAGGAGAGGATCCCACAAAAACAGATCGCCTTCCTTCAATTCGAATAGTTCCATCCTGACCAATCTCTACCATTGCCCACAAAGGATCTTTATAAGGCACCGTATATTTCAACATAGGTTTAACTTTATCCACAGCCTCGGAGTACCGGATCTCTTTATATTTATCGCCCAGCCATTGATAGGATGCACTGTTAATCTGCACATAATGTATGCCATTAATATGGTTATAGTAATCCTGATGATGGTGGCCGCTCAGCACCATAAATACTTTGTGTTTATTCTTTAGATTTGCCTGCTCCAAGGTATACCGCATCAAAGTACCATTTTCCAATCCACCCGCATCATTATCCAAGCCTTGATGACAAAATACAATGGTAGGTAGTGTTGTTTCGCCAAGATCTTTTTTTAGCCAATCCAATTGTGTTCTGGAAATAAAACGTGCATAGCCGGCTGGCCGGTCTGGTGATGGATTATGCTCATTACCGTCCAGAACAATAAAATGAAATCCATTGGCATCAAAAGAATAATACTTCGCTTTGGCTTTCCAGAATTCCACAACCTGATCACGGGTATAGCCCCCATCGGTATCATGATTTCCAATCACATGGTAGCTGGGGCCTTTGAATTTAGCCCAGACATCCATTAATGGGAGATTCTCTTTTTTAGGAAAACAAAGGTCTCCCATCTGTATGATAAAATCAGGCACTTCCTTGTTCATTTCACTTATAAAGGCAGACAAGCGATCTAAGCCATCATAAATCAGATCATGGTGCAAATCTGTGATCACACCAAACCTGATCTTTGTTTTACCTGATTTCATTACAGTTTGCACACGGTCTGTTTGGGCAAATAGTTTTTGAACCGGACTAACCACCAATGCACCAAGCGCCAGCTTTTGCAGAAAATATCTTCGGTTTTCGTTTTTCATCATTCTATCTTTCAATTTTGGAACTCAAATAAAGTATAGTAAAAATACACAAAGAATACATATACTAAACAAACATAACAAAGAAAATAAATTTAAATCAGTGTCATTTTTTGGTTCTTGAAGGATATAATAGAAATTATAGCAGATTATGGCTTAAATAGAGCCCCCCCTAAATCTGCTTGGGGTCTGGGTGGAGTCTTGTTGGGGTAAAAGGTACCCTTATCCCAACAAGACCCCAACAAGATATGCGTCAGATGCAACGCCCCCCAGTAAAAGGTTATATATTTATCTTACTTTTCTACCCAGGTTTTCTCACCTTTTTGCATTTTATCAAGGGTAGTCTGATAAGTTCCTTTCTCATTTTCCGGAACTAATGCAATAGCTTTCTGCTGCACAGCAATGGCTTCATCTTTTTTTCCGGTTCTATATAGCAGATTAGCATAGGTGTCCAAAAAAGCAGGTTCTTTGCTTTGTGTTTCATCTACACTTCGTTTACTCCAGGCAAGGGCCTGTGCAACACATTCCGGATCTTTACAATTTTCAAAAATTGTCCATGCAAAACTGTTGAGCATCTGTCCATTTGTTTCTTTCCCATATTTACCCATATACGCTAATACAGCAGCTTGGAATTTAGACCAGTTACCTGTGTTCTGATAAAACTGAACCCGAAGAAGATCTGTTTGCTGACCCATATCTACAGCAGGATATTTTGTCTTTGCAACAGCAATCAAAGAATCCAGGTTTGCTTTGGGATTTCTAAGGTACCGGTAAACTTCTTCCTGAAGGATGATTCCGCCCAGCACAGCATTAGCTTTACCTTTTCCAAGTACAGCATCTACCTTCTTAGGATCTTTAAGCAGTAACTGAAAACCTTTACTCTTACTATTATCAGTAAATTTGCTTAGAAATTCCAGGTTCTCCTTGGTGTACAAATCTTTCTGTGTATCCAGATAAGCTGCTGCCAGTTTGCCTGCATTTTCCTTGTCATAAGCCTCTTCTGCAGCAAAAGCAAGTTGTTTTAATGTTTCCGGAGTTTTGTTTCCTGTTTCGTATTTTTTCAACAGGGTATAATATTGCGTTTCCGGGTGCAGTGCTTTCTCGGCCTTAGCAATAAACTGATCTGCTTCTCCACCGCCAACAATACGATGTACCAGTTCACCATTTGGAGCAAAGATCAGAAAAGTTGGATAAGCCTGAATCTTATAAGCCTTGTTGATCGCATCAGCATCAGCATACCAGCTTTTAACCTCTTCGCTGTCACCATTTGTTTTATCAAACTGCACCTTTACATTCACAAAGTTCCTATTAAAAAATGCCCCCACCTTTTCCTGCGGAAAAATAGTGCTGCTCATATATTTACAAGGACCGCACCAAGTGGTAAAACAATCTACCAAAAGGTATTTATTTTCTTTTTTTGCTTTTTCTTTTACCTGTTGCCAGGTTGCCCCATGTTCAAAATGGGTTCCTTTTTCCTGTGCAATACCCATAAATGGCAGCACAAGTAGTAGTAATACTAATTTCTTCATTTGTTTTTATGTTATAAGTTCTAAGGCCTAATTTAATAAATTCCTCTGACACAAGGGTATACTTAAATAACATTAACTGAAATGGGTCTTCAGTACCGATGATAATGATAACAAAAGATGGAGTTGATGGTGCAATGTACCTTCATTACTGCTATTGATCTCATTTTCTGACCAATGCACCTCTGTATTGATTCTTTTAAGATCTAATAAAAGACTTTTTTTAAGACAATAATCTAAGTTTTTGACAACATGTTCTACGGTAAGACGATCAGAATCCAACTGATCCTGTTGCTTTGCCGACAGGGAGAGTGAAGCGATAATCGCATTGATCCTGTAATTGAGAATTTGAATTTTATGGATACCCTGAATATCAATACTTTTACCCTTAGGCTCCAGGTGGATATAATGAAGCGCTTCAGAAAACCTAGCCAGCTGGATATAGCCACTTTTGCGGGCAAGCTTGGATTCTGTAATTCCGATCCCTTCTCCCCACAGCTCTGCAATCACCTTATTTAAATAATTAATATTGGCATCAAGGATATTTGATATCAATGATTTAAGCCCCTTAAGCTCCCATATTGGAAAAAGAAAAGCAGCAAGAAAGGCCATCGCACATCCTGCAATAGTATAACCAATACGCTCAGTAATAATATAATCGGTATGACCAATGTAAATACTTAGACAAAGAATAACCATTGCAGTAATGCAGATTACACTGACCACATATTTAATGCGGTTGAATGTAAAAAAACCAAGCAGAAAAAATGCGGAAAGGCTAAGTAGTACGGATTCTTGTCTGATGATCAGCAATAAAACCAGTCCAAGGACTGCGCCAATAAAAGTACCCGATAAACGTTCAATATTTCTTTTCCATGTCAGTCCGAACCTGGGTTTTGCAACAATGACAATGGTCAGCAGCATCCAGTAGCTATATTTTCCATATGGAAATAGAAATGTAATCAAATAAGCGCCTAAACACAGAAATGCCAACCTTAAAGAAAACCTAAAAATTGGAGAGCTAAAGGAGAAATGTTGTTTTAATGAACCTGGTTTTAGAAGCTGAGGAGGTAAAAAATCTTCATAAGCAATATCATTCCATTTAAGATCAGGATGAATCGCCGATATAGGTTGATCTTTTCTAATAACCTGTATATGCAAAGCAATATCTTCAAGGTTTTTAAGAACCTTCAGAAGAATAGATGCATTTGTCTCATTTTCAGCTATTACATAATTTCTTAAAGAGGTTTTAACCTGTTCAAACTTGATCAAACGAAGCGATTGCTGTGCTTTTCTGGATGGCCTAAGGAAAGTACCACTCAGTACATTCATTTCTTCGGCAAGAATTTCAATCAACTCTATGATCAGGCTTAAAGCACCCGTTTTACTTAAAGCTGTTCTCACAAAAGCATAGTCGTAATGTATGGCTGTGACCTGCTCATATAAATCAATTACGCTTATGGCTGTTCTCAACAATTGCTGCCCTCTTTCATTGGTCGGCTTCATAGCCGTTTTATCACTAAGCAGAAGTTCTCTGATCAATTCCTGCTTTTCACTGACTTTGATGTGTAAAGCAATATTTTCCTGATAGCATTCCTCTAATGGAACATCTGCATTATAACAATTTGCTTTTGATTTCAGGAAAGCAGCTGTACTGGTAATACACTCAAAAATGGCCTGGTGGAGTGAACGGTAAGGCCAGATGATGATCTGGAGCAAGCTGATCAGGTAATACCAGGATCCGCCGAGAAAAATATACCAGCTAAACAACAAAGGGTCTTCTGGATGCAGGCCAAGTGTAAAAATAGCCAATATCAATGCCATTGTACCCATTAATGCAAACCTGTACCCAAAAATTGCGAGCATCGAGAAGATGAACGACAACAGAAAAATACCGCTGGCTGTAAACCAGGGATGATGGAGTGAAGAAGAAATAATGAATGCAGTTAAAGAGAACGTTATAATGCAGGCAACAGCACTTTTAAATTTATTCGTTTTATTACCGGGAACATCAGTTAAGCTAATCAGCAGTGCACCTACCCCAACCCCTATTGCAGCGTGAGCCTGGTGATTAAAAAACAACAGAACAACTGGCAGTACAACCGATGCTGTATTGCGCAATGCATCTGTAAAATACTCTCCATAAATCAAGCGGGTCAGCCTGGTTTTTACATTATCCCAATTCACCAAATTCTTGCTAAACATGATCTATATGATCTTTTCGGCTGCAAAAGTATTATATAAAATCAGAATGTGGTTAGCAAGTCATGCATTTAAAAGCGAATTATTTTAAACTTCAAAACCAGAATGCCATTAGTGACATGATTGCTTCAGTACCATAGCTTAATGTGTCTTATCCATTTATAGGAGATAACACTTTTATCCAGAGTAGGAACTATCCTCTATTTCATCAATCTAACCTCATATATATTCGCAATAGCCGATCCTTGACCTGCAACGAATTTCACTTCTACATTTGTCTTTAATAGTTCTTTTGGAATATGGTATTCTTGCGTATAAAAGACATCGCCTTTGGCTCCATCTAATTTTACATTTTCAATTGGAACGCCATTGATCAAAATAGAGAAATCCCTATCTTTTTCTTTCCCAGAATAGATTAAGACGAACTTATTGGCTAATAGATCTTTATTTTTAAGCACATAACTAAACCACCCTTTTCCATTTCTAAAATGCCTTTCCTGATAAATTCCATTATCTGTTTGTTCGCCCTTAAAGTTATGGTCAGATTCCGGTTGCTGTTCTCCTACATTCACCAGATCGACAGTTTGCTGTTCAATTTTCATTTTTTCTTCTTCCGCCAGTTTAATCTCCTTGGCTCGTTCAGGTAAAGTTTCCGGATTGCTGTAAGGAAAATACACCACATACCGTTTTTCGGCCAAAGTATAAAAAGGAACTAACTTCAATGATTTATATTTGGGCTGATAAATGGCATTTTGAACATTGAAAGTCAAGCTGTTCTGATCCGCCAATGTAATTTCATCTGCCAGCGTATTTTTAACTCCGGTAACAAGCGGGGCCTCACTGATCGGCAACAGAGGCCCTGAAGCAATATGCCCCATCCTACTGCCATCGGCCGTTAAATTGGGCTGACTTAAAGTATCCATAGCCGCAGCAAGTACAATCGGCCCACGGAGAAAGGCCACCCAATCAGAGCCATCCGGCATAAACTCCGTAGTCGTATGCATCGGCAATGAAATATCAACCACATCACCAGTAGCCCAAACACGGTCGATACTGGCATACCCTCTCGCATCGCTTGTAGTAGATATTTTTTTTCCGTTCACCAAAACAGTTATTTTTCCTTGTTCTACCCAAAGTGGACACCGAAAATATAAAGTAAAATGCTTTTTATTCTGTAAGTTGAATTTGAGGGAAGTATTTTCAGCTTCCGGAAAACGGGTTTGCTGCGTAAGCTGAATACCTTTCTCTTTCCAGTTTAAGATAGAAGGAATAAAAAGATTGACGTACACATCATTCTTGCTGCGCGCGTAAATCAGTTCTCCATATTTACCGTGGTTCTCCAGCCCTGAGCCTACACAGCACCAGAAGCTTTCCTGTGGGCTGGAATAGGTGCGGTAATGTCCAGGTCGCATAGACGTAAAATACACAAAGCCACCTTCCGGTCTTTGTGAAGACAGGATGTGATTGTAGAGTGTACGTTCGTAGTAGTCGAGGTAAGTGTTAGAGGGCGCAGCCAAAAATAGTTGTTTGGTCAGTTTCAACATATTGTAAGAATTGCAGGTTTCGGGGCCTTCCCGCGATTCGGTCATCGTAGAAAAGTTATTGGCTGGATGAAAATGCTCCCTCACACTATTTCCGCCAATGGCTACCGTTCTGTGCTCTACTACAGTTTTCCAAAAGAAAGCAGCGGCCTTTGCCCAATCGGCATCTTTATCCAACAAGGCAATCTGTTCAAAACCTATCACTTTAGGAATCTGGGTATTCGCATGCAAACCATTCAAAGCATCTGTATGCTTTAACAGTGGATTTAAAATAGAGCGATCCGAAAACCGCCTGGCCAATTGAAGGTATTTTTGATCACCTGTTATGGCATAAACATGTGCGAAAGTTTCATTTAATCCACCATGTTCGCTTTTTAAAAGTTCCTGTACCTGTTGATCGGATAAATTGGAAACCAGGTCTATGCACCAATCAGTCAGTTTAATAAGCATCTGTTTTGCTTTTGCATTACCGGCAACCGCATAAGCATCGTAAAGACCTGCATAAATTTTATGGATATTATATAATGGCACCCATTTTCCATTCAGCGAAAAACTATTCGAGTGTATATTCCCGGCTTTAATCTCCTTCCAGATTTCTTTCCCCCCTGGAATACCTGCCAAATACCCATCGCCGTTTTTTTCCTGGCATTTATCCAGTTCGGCAATCATATATTCCATCCGGTCCCTAATTTTTGTATCACCTGTAGAGGCGTACATTAAAGCCAGGGCCGATAAATAGTGCCCTGCAATATGCCCGTCCAACCCCGTATTTTCCCAATTCCCGTATGATGCCACTTTTAGTTTTAAGCCGGCCTCTCTTAAGTATGGTGCTAAAAGCCGATCCGGATCCAGCGAAAGCATATATTTTTTATCGGTTTCCTGTGCCTGCTTAAATGGCCCGTCGAGCAAGCGGACTGCGGTTAAATTAAATGGCTGCAAGCTGGTTTGCCCAAAAGCAGTACCAAATGACGCTATAAACAAAACAACAATGATGATCTTATAGCTTTTGCATGCAGTCTGTTTTCTCATATAATTTGGTTATTTAAACGTCTTATTGACGATTATAAAAACGAATATATAAAAACTTATAAAAGAACCACCGGCAAAAGAAGCAAATTATTTATCTTTCCATCTATATCCAAAACCACTGGCTATATGCCTACCTGTGATATTAACTGCATTTTAGTTTAACCCTCAAGAAATACTGCGCATACATGGACAATACTTTAGAGCTGGAAAACCATTGGAGCCGAATACAAAAGATAAGCTTCAGATTCGTCTTTCTAGCATTCTTTCTTTTTATAATTATTTTTAATAATGGTGTTTCCCCTTTATTAATATTAGCATTAAAGTATCCTTTAGGACTGTTTCAACAGTTTGTGCCATGGTTTTCAAAACAATATCTAGGCCTGCTTAAAGATGCATCCATGCATTATAGTGGAAGTGGTGATACATTATTTCATTATGTGTCCCTCCTGTTGGTGGCCTTATTTTCTATAATAGGAACAATCATATGGACTGTAATTGACCGGAAAGCTGTTCATTATAACCAACTCTATTATTGGCTCACCGTAGCCATTCGTTTCTATTTGGCCACCATGCTCCTGAACTATGGATTGGTTAAATTCGCTAAAACGCAATTTCCATTCCCCAGCCTTATACAGCTTACGCAAAATTATGGTGAATCCAACTCAATGGGCTTAGCCTGGAACTTCTTTGGAGCTTCTAAAGGATATAATCTGTTCATAGGAATTGCGGAGTTATTTGCCTGCCTGCTGTTTTTTAGAAAAACAGTAACGATTGGAGCATTTCTATCACTAATGACAACGGCAAACATTATGGCAATAAACTATTTTTATAATGTACCTGTAAAAATGCTCTCCACTGCACTTTTTATTTTTTGTCTTTTCCTGCTTATACCAAATTTCAATCGCCTGATCGCGTTCTTTTTTAAAGGACAAGCTGTCGCATTAAAAATCATGCCTGCACCCGGCATCAAGAAGAAATGGCTTTTGTACGCTAAATATATGCTGAAATATGCCTTTATTATTCTGGCACTAGCTACAGGGATTGCCCACATGTATGATATGAAGGAACCTTACGCGAATATGATGTCTAAACCTCCGCTGTATGGCGCCTACCGTATAGATTCTATTACAAAAAACGACGAAACAACGCCCACCGACTTGGGCTGGAAGCTCTTACTGATAGGCGCTGAATATGAGTCTGGCCTCAGATATAGAAATGATGATATGGAACGGGGAAAGATCCATGTTGATACCCTCAAGAAAAGGATAGAGATTAATTTTTCAAACGACAATTCTACCCATCATTTCAGCTATACCATTCCAAGTCCAGATCACCTAAGCTTACGAGGTAAATTCTATAAAGATTCTGTAAGTGTTGAGCTAACCAGAAAAGATTTTACGCTGGTTACCTCTGGCTTCAACTGGATAAAAGAATAAGAAGAAACAGCACGATGAGCTGAATGCATCCGACTCATCGTACTGTTTCACAAAAACACCCTATTTACGCCTTACCGTATATGCCCCGACCTCCTTGCCAGAATCATCCAGCATACTCACCTGCACCTGTTTCCTGCTTGCAGTAATCTTAGTTAAAGTCCTGAAACCATCCCTCGGCCCACCACCAATAATGATCGGGTAATTATTCAGCTTTGGAGCCGGCCCATGAACTTTATACTGATGTGTATGACCGCTTAATACCAAATCTACTTTTGCACGGTTCATAATCGGCTCAAATAATTGTGTGCAATGAACAGCCCCATGCGCATCACCAGAATAACGAGGGGGGATATGCATCATCACAATACGGAAAGGTGCATTTTTAAACTCTTTACGGCTAACTTCATGCTCAAGCCAAACAGCCTGCTCTTCTCTATACCGGTCAAAATCTACAATACCAGCATATACGGGATGTGTATCTTCTTTATCTTCTCCGGTATCCAGGATCACAAAACGGACAGGGCCCAAGGTAAATGCAGTATAGCCCACATGGTCAAAATATGCTGCAAAATCACGGGCAAATTTCCCCCTGGTTTCATGGTTCCCCCTCACATAAACAAATGGTGTGGTTTTCGCAAAATAGTCCACGCAGGGCTGAAGCATATGATCTATAATCTGTTTTTCATCCGTCTGGTAATCAAAAACATCGCCGTTGAAGAAAATAAAATCGCGCTTATTCCCTTTATCGAGGTCCAGCAGCTGAGGAATAGACTTCGGTCTGTCGTGAATATCATTGATCATGACAAACGAAATCTCCTCTTTTGCAACATTTGTATTGACAAAACTTTCGGTAGCACCAGAAATACTATCTCCATAAGTCAGCTTATAAGGCTGGAAATCGCTAATCTCCCTGGAGACAATTTTGTAAAAATAGGTAGCACCAGGCTGCAGGTTTTCCAGCTTCACGCAATTTAAACGACCTGCGGGCTTTAAGCCCAATTCGCTTCTCCCATAAGCTTTTTTGTCCATTTTGTCTGCTGCCTCACCATACTCTACCCAACTGGCACTGTTTTTACTCGTAATCCATAAAATAGAAATGCTGTTCCCAAAGTTAGTCTGCAAGTAAGGTCCCGTAAGAATCTTAAATTCATCATCTTGTGTATGGGCAGGGCTGGAAATTACCTTTTCCGGGCTTAGCAAAGCGAGCCCGCCAAGAACAAGCCCCCCTTTGAGAAATGTTCTTCTGTTCTCCTTTAATAAATTTTCTTTCATCAGATTTAGATTGTTTTTTAAATATTGTAAACGATAGTCTCTTCAGCTTTGTTGAATATAGATTATTCCTATATTTGGTACTGCTTGGGGTTTAATAGAATTGATTTCACAAAATTTGTTTTCGTTGTCCCAGGTATTTGGCCGGAAATGTTGGTAGCATTTCCGGCATTTTTAACCTGTTGATGTTATGGATTTTGCTGGAGCCCCTTATGCACCAGTATTTGAGATTCAGGAATATATTCTACAATTGCATTGCTCTGCCACGACACATCCCTTATTGCCCCGTTTCCAGTTAAATGCACACCAGGGAAATTATGGTCCAGATTTCTTTTGTTCCTAAAAATATCAAACTTACGGTGTCCTTCCCAGGCCAGCTCCAAGCGCCGCTCGTCCAGTACAACGTCTAGTAAGGATTGCCCCGATGGCAGATTTTGGAGCGTATACACCCCTTGATCAGGAATCCCTGCCCGCTTGCGTATCAAGTTAAGATCTGCCAGTGCCGCATCGTTAAAGCCCAGCTTTGCATTGGCCTCTGCCCTGTTCAGATACATTTCTGCAAGCCTGGAAATAATTGGTGACCACAGTTGAGACTGCCCTTCCTGACGCGAACACTTTATGATAAAATACTTAGGATATCCGTTGCGCATATCTACCTCTGGTTCTACCCTTACTACTTTTTTGGAGTTATTGGCCAGTTTGATCGAATACACAGGAAGGCCAGAAACTCCGCTCTCCTTTTCCACTGCTTGTTTCTGGTTGTTCTGATCAGTATAATAATAGAGGCCGTTTTCTTTCAGAAGAGGTACCTTAACATATTGTGAAGCAGAATTGGAGTAAATAGCCCACTCCTTTCCATTATTTAAATATAGTGGTGAAATAAATCTATTGCGCACATCCTGGGGATATCTCTGCACCAGCTCCAAAAAGCTTTGCGATGCGTACATTTCTCCATATCCAACCCCGCTGATCGTTGAATAAATAGAACCAATATTACTCCAGCCGTTATCTGCCAGGTCCTGGTCTGGAATAAATTTTACTGCAAATATGGTTTCCTTATTATCTTCTGGTTTAAAAACCGGATAATTGGCCAGATCTGCAGTTGGCAACAAAGTATAGCGTCCTGAAGAGATGACCTTGTCGGCATATTCAATGGCTTTTTGGTTATCTTCCATATACAGATAAATCCTGGAAAGCAATGCCCAGGCAGCTTCCTTGGAGGCATATACACTACCCTTATAAGTATTCATCAAGCCAATTGCTTTATTCAGATCCGCAACCACTTGTTTATAAACATCTCCTACGGAAGAACGTATAGGATGATTATTCGGGTCGGCATCAATTTTAACAGGTACACCAAGGTTTTGCGTTCCATGGCTGTAAGGACGACCAAAAACATTGCAGAGCGAAAAATGAAGTAATGCCCTCAGATAGTAGTTTTCACCTAAAAGCTGATCATTTGTTGCCGATTGCCCTGCGGGAACTGTTTCAATGATCTTATTGGCCGCAACAATGACTTGATAAGAATTCTGCCAGAAGGAATTGGCGAAACTATTGGTTGGGATACGCTGGTAATTGTACAAATAGATGAGGTGAGACGTTGTTACCCCACTCAAAGAAACGTTATCACCGGGAAACTCCTGTATGCGGTACCAGCCCAGAGCCATGGTTTTAAGCCTCGCATAATTGCCGTCGGTAGCAGATCTTAAACTCCCTGGAGAATTATTCAATCCATCGGGTGTCAGGGAATCATATGGCGTTTTGTTTAAACTGCAGGAAGCAGTCATCAAAAGCAGGGATAGGAATGATATGTATATAAATGGTTTCATGTCTTGAAAATTTAAAATTTAACATCAATACCGAACATTATCCTTTTAGGCAGAGGATAAGGTGAATTGTTGTCACCATTGGCTGCAGCCTCAGGGTCTAATCCTGAATATTTGGTGATTGTGAACACATTATCTAACGCAATGCTGGCTGTAATCCCTTTTACATTCAACCGGTCTAAAAGCCGGTTATTTATTTTATAACTCAAGGCAACATTCCTTAAACGCAGGTAAGATCCATCTTCCAGATAGCGGGTAGAAACCCCGTTCGAACGATTATTACCTCCGTAGAATGCTTGTGGATGTGTAGCATTGCGATTTTCAGGTGTCCATCTTGACCAGCCGTCCTTTAACTGCATCTGGTTATAGGTTGCATAAGCACCATCACTGTCAAACAATTCCCGGCCTGCATTGTAAACCAGAATACCCTGTGTAAAGGCCAGGTTGGCAGACAGTGACCAGTTCTTATAATTCAGATCTGTGTTGACACCACCAAAATATTTTGGTGTGGCATTTCCTGCGCGCTGCAATGAAGCCTGAGCATAGTTTCCAGTCAGCGTTTTAGCGCCGGTGTTCGGATCCAAGATCTCCCATTGCGGTGTACCGTCTTCAGGCTTCACACCAGCCCAGTTACGCATATACCAGGTATTGATATCCTGCCCCTCTTCGATGACCTGGTTCCCGTTAATTTGTCTTTTCCCACCATACAATTCCTTCACCTTGTTCCTGTTTAAACCCAGATTAAAGTTTAAATTCCAGGTCAGCGCCTCTGTTTTGATCACTTTTGCATCAACTGTTAACTCCAGTCCTTTATTAAGCACACGGCCAATATTGTCCCAGTAGCCGTTATAACCGGAAATATATGGAAGAGGAATAAAGTGCAGTAAGCCAGAGGTGTTTTTGTGATACAATTCCAAAGTAAAGTTTACCCGGTTATAGAGCCCAGCCTCCAGGCCAATATTAGTAGCATATGTTTTTTCCCAGGTCAGGTTCCGGTTTCCCAACGCAGATGGAAATGCAGTAGGCCTTCCATTATACTGGGCGTTCACCGAAAATAACTCATACTGAGGATAAAGTGTCTCTGGCGTATTACCCACCCCACCATAGGCAGCTTTCAAACGCAGATAGTTCACAGCGGTCGATTTAAAAAAGGCCTCCTGGTGTATATTCCAGGCACCGCTTACAGAGTAAAAACTACCATACTTAGAATTTGATCCAAAACGAGACGAACCATCCCTTCTAAACGAAGCCTGGAGAACGTAACGATCTGCATAACTGTAATTGGCATTCATTAAAACGGACTGGAACGCGTAATCGTTTTTAACCCCGGTTACACCAAGGGCAGTCGAAGCTGCCGACAATACCGTAATACCGGGTACAATACCCTTTCCTGTAGCTGAATTATCCTCGTATTTATAATCGTTGAATTCATAAGCCGCCAAAGCATTCAGGCTGTGCTTCCCAAAAACCTTATTAAAAGTAAGCATCTGGTTGGTAAACCGCGTTGTCCTGTAGGCATTGGAATTCTGTATGCGGCCATTGTCTGCCAGTCCTGCAATAGATTGTGGATCTGTATAAACCAGCCCTTTGGTAGAATAATAGGTAATGTTATTGGTCGATTTAAATTCCAGAAAAGGGAGGATCTTATAACTAAGATCTGCATTCGCCATCGCATTTAAACGACCGCTATTGCTATAATTCCACTGTAAATCATACAGGTAATTAGAAAGATCCCTGCCTCTCCAATTGGATCCGGCCGCCTGCGCATTCACCACCTTACCCTCTGCCGTATAAGGGTTATCCCAAGGCAAGTAAGTAAACATCGCATTTATACTATGCTGTCGGTCGGCTGTTTGACTATAGCTTGTATAGAGCTTAGGGCTAAAAGTAATCTTATCCGAGATCTGGTAATCCAGGTTTAGCCTTCCGGTATAACGATCAAAACTCATTCCTTTCACAGAACCATTTTCTTTAAAATAGTTCCCCCCCGCATAAATCCTGGCTTTTTCTGTCCCACCAGAAACCGATAAATTATAATCCTGCGTAAGACCATGCTGGGTACCCAGTTTCACCCAATCGGTATTGGTCTGTAGCAAGTTACTTTTATACCAGTCTGGCAGATCCTTCTGATTGGCAAAACTGCCCCAGTAGTCATAAAGCTGTTGTCCATCCATCAGTTTAAACTGGGCCATATTAAAATTCGACACTCCGGTTTTACTAGAGAACACTATGGCTGTTTTTCCCTCTTTAGCCGCCTTGGTTGTGACCACGATAACGCCATTTGCACCTCTTGAACCATATAATGCTGCAGACGACGCATCTTTTAACACAGAAATAGACTCCACATCCGATGGGTTCAGGTTGGGCACGTCATGCTGTATAACCCCATCTACTACCCAAATAGGCACTTTGGAAGCACTGATAGAACTTACTCCACGTATTTTAACGGTTGGTGTAGAACCGGGTTTACCACTGCTGTTCGCAACTTCCAAACCTGCAACTTTGCCCTGTAAAAGACTACTCACATTCGGAGATGTGGCATTCTTGAGGTCCTCGCCTTTCACAATAGCAATGGAGCCCGTTATGTTTTGCTTTTTTTGCGAGCCATAACCCACAACCACGACCTCGCTTAATACTTTATGCTCCTCCTTCATCTGCACATTGATCATCGATTGGTTCCTGATCTGGATCTCCTGACTGGTATACCCCGTAAAACTGATCAGCAATACATCCTCACTTTTGGCAGAGATCTTAAAGTTTCCATCGGGGTCCGTGGAGGTTCCGTTTTTTGTCCCTTTAATTGTTACACTTGCCCCCGGTATGCCGATACCAGACTCATCTGTTACCCGACCAGAAACAGTATGTTGCTGATCTTCTACCGGACTTACTTCCTCTAATACCTTTTTTACAGGCATTTTATCAATGATTGCAATCCAGCTGTTTTCAAAAACATAATCTATTGGCTGATCCTTAAAAATTAGCTTTAACACCTCATCCAGCTCCTGCCCTTTCACCTGTATGGTTACTGGGGTTGTTATTTGCATCCTCTTCGTTTTGAAGATAAAATCCACCTTTCCCTGCTTTCTGATCTTTTTCAATACCTCCTCCATGGGGGATTTCTTTTCGGATAAAGTAATTTTCTGAGCCAATGCCGAGGCTGAAACCTGTAAACATGTAATCGCCAGAAAAAATATAATCAGTTTCATGTATAAAATGACCTTAATAAAATGTTTGGGTACTGCAGTCCATTTCATGGGCGACAATACCATAACATGCCCAACAGACAGACTATAGCCTGTTGGCTGTTCAGAATAAAAATTATTCATATTTGTTAAACTTGGGGTTTAATTAAATTGATTTCACAAATTTGTTTCGTTGTCCCGTATCCTATGCCAGAGGTATTGGTAGTACCTGTAGCATGGTATTGAGGTCTGTTGATTAACCTGATTCTTCTTTCATATTGTTTTGTTGTTTGGTTGTTATAGTTGGATTATTTGACTGCTTTGGTGTTTGGATACAGATGCAACAGGTTATGATCCAGCTTATAGTTAAAATCGCCAGACAGAGATAACAATTGAAGCACCTGCGAAAGCGTTTTATTTCTTGAAATCTGACCACTTAGCGTTTCGTCTGAAATTCCTTTTTCGTATACAACATCCATATCGTACCAGCGGCTTAATTTTCTCATTACACTTCTCAGACTTTCATTCACAAAAATGAAATCTCCGTTCTTCCAGTCTAAAGCGGTTTCTGGATCAACGTTTGCCACTGTAGTTACACCTTTAAAATCCATGCTGGACTGCTGCCCAGGAACCAGCTTAGTGGTTCCGGCAGAGGTCAGAACGTTTACTTTCCCCTTCAACAAGGTTGTTTTGGTATATGGTTCATCGGTGTAAGCATTGATATTAAAGCTGGTTCCCACCACCTGCACTTTTTGATTCCCTGTTTCTACAACAAAGGCCTTCCCCCCCGCTTTAAAACTTGGTGTAACTTCAAAATAAGCTTCTCCCGTTAACTTTACCAGACGCTCTTTCCCGGTAAACACACTTGGAAAGGTGAGTGTCGAAAAAGCATTTAAAAATACCCGAGTACCATCGGCCAGACTAATTTCATAATGGCCTCCTTTAGGTACTTTTATCATATTGAAAGCATCCGTTCCACCAGACGGATCCCTTTTTCCTTTATAACTGATCCGTCCGTCCTGGTCCTTAACGATACTCACGTTTTCAGATGTCCTTATCTGACCATCGGGGGCATTATTCAAGTCGATGGTTTCGCCCGACCCAAGTACAAGTGTAGCTTTTTGAGCCCCTGGTGCTTTGTCTTCTATCTGTACAAAAGATTCATGGGAAACTTTAGTTTGCCTGATAAAAAATGCCACACCCACTGCAACAAGAATGCAGGCCGCAGCAGAAATTTTAATAACTTTACTTAAAGAGAATCTGTGCAATTGGACTTTGGGCTTTTCAGGTATTACTGCAATGTCCTCATCCATAGCATCGAGAATATAATTATCCAGTTTCCCCTCATCCAGCAGATGATAAAACACCTCCAGTTCCTCGGAGGAAAGTTTTTTCTCGATGTAACGTTCAACCAGTTTTTTATATAATGCAGCTTCTCTCATATGAGTCATTTCAGGTTAGACTATAAATAAGAAAGGTAGGGTAGCAAAAAAGAAAAATTTATTTTAAAAGAATATATAAGAATACACTGAGTGGAATTCCAAACCTATCCTCTACTGCATTTTTCAGGATTTTCATGGTGCCTACCATATGGTTTTTTATAGCATTTTTAGAGATTCCGAGGTCTTCTGCTACTTCTGCATAGCTCTTTCCTTCCTCCCTGCAGAGCTTAAAAATTGTTCTCGACCGGGATGGGATGCGCTCCAAAACCTGGGTGATAAAGTCCATATATTCCTTGACCTGCAGATCATCATCTGCAAAGGTTTGCAAAACCGGGATTTCACATACCATATTATTTAAGGATTCCTTAGACCTGCTGATGGTTTTCAATGCAGTAAAGGTATGGTTCCTGGCCATAGTGAATATATAAGTTTTAAGATAGGTCACATCTTCAAGCTGATCCCGGTGATCCCATACTTTTATAAAAACTTCTTGCGTAAGGTCTTCAGCCAGCGTTGCTGAGTAAGCATATTTTTTGATGAAATCACGTACTGAAGCGTAGTACAGGGAATACAATCTTTCAAAATCTCTTGACTTCATCATAAAACTAATTAATCATCGGGAGATACCATAAGAAACAATTCTAATTATAAATTATCAGGATAACAAACCAATTCTGAACACAACCGTTTGCGTAAGCTGTATTTAAAGATTTGATAATCGTTTGGTTAAATAGATTTAACTGAAGATGTATTAACTGTTTCAATTTAAAACACAGTGTCCACAATGAAACAATTCAACTCCAACACAAAAACATAACACACTAAATACAAGGAACTTATCTCTGGCACTTTCATTGAAATACAGGATCTAAACAATTAAATTATGGATCGTGAAATTTCAGCCAAACAGCAAGCCCGGCGCAGAAACAAAATATACATCATTGCAATACTTATCCTGGCTGTTATCGCTTTTGGTTTTATTAAATTTAAAAGCATAGTAGAGCCTTCTGTTAAGCGAAGTACCTTCACCACGTCAATTGCAGAAACAGGTGTTATCGAGGCAACCGTTCCTGCATCAGGAATTATTACTCCCGAGTACGAGGTAACCATCAGTTCTCCTGTAACTGCTAAAATAGAACAAGTATTATTTAATGCCGGAGAAAAAGTCCAGGCAGGCCAATCCATTTTACGGGTAAACAAAGAAGCCTCTTTACTCGCCTATGAAAAATTAAATGAGGAACAACACGTAAACCGCAATAAAATAGATCAGTTATCTCTAGGACTCCAGAAAAGCCTTGATGAACTAAAAACGCAATATGCTATAAAGCAAATGAAGATCAGTAGCCTGGAAACTGCATTATCTCATGAACAATCCCTCTTAGATATTGGCGGAAGTACAGACGAAAACGTAAAACAAGCCCGGTTAACGCTCCATGTAGCACAACTGGAACTAAAACAAATCAAAAATCAGATTGATAATCAAAAGGCAACCATGCAGGCAGACCTAAAAAGTCTTGGCTACGAAATCAACATCCGTGAAAAAGATATCCAGGGTCTTAGCGACAAACTAAAAAACGCCTCTATCTCTTCCCCCCGAAGTGGGGTGATCACCTGGGTTAACAATAAAATTGGTGCAGAAATTAATGAAGGCGAAGAACTCGTACGCATTGCAGATCTGAGCAGTTTTAAAGTAGAAGCGAGTATTTCCGACACCTATGCCGATGAAGTCAAAGCTGGCAGAATGGCTTTAATAAGAATCAACAACACCGATCTTAGGGGAAGTATCAGCAACGTGCAACCCGCAGTTGAAAATGGCACAGTAAAGTTCTCCATCAACTTAAACAACAAAAACTCAAAACTACTTCGTTCTAATTTAAAGGCCGATGTTTTTGTAATTACTTCCTTTAAAGAACATACCGTACGGGTAAAAAATGGCCCGGCCTTTAACGGATCCCAGGAACAAAAACTATTTGTACTGGAAGGCGAAAATGCTGTATTAAGAAATGTAAAAGTCGGAGAAAGCAATTCAGATTATATAGAAATACTATCTGGTATAAAAGCTGGAGAAACCGTAATCACATCAGAAATGCAGGATTTCATGCACCTCAGCAAAGTCAAGATCAAATAATCCACCTTAAACAACACACAGAACTATGCTTAAGTCAATGATATTGCTTGCTCAGATTGTTATGCCAGCATTGGTAAAAAGTCAGAGTCTCAACGACACTGTAAAACTAAACCTGCAAGATGTGATCACGATAGCTAAAGCGCATTCAACTGCAGCAGTACAGGCAGCCACAATTCGTGAAAATCAATACTGGCAGTACAAAACCTTTAAATCTAATTATAGTCCTCAACTCATGCTTGATGGAACACTTCCACAATTTAGCAAAACGAATATACCTGTGGTCCAACCAGACGGAACAGTTCAGTTTAAGCCTGTGATCAACGATAATTCACAACTAAATCTGGGGCTGACACAAAATATCGCATTAACCGGCGGCCAACTGTTCCTGGGTTCTAATGTACTCCGGTTCTCAGATTTTAACAGCAAACAAACCAGCTATAATGGAAATCCTCTAATCATTGGTTTAAACCAACCCCTATTTGCTTTCAACGCCCTGGCCTGGGATAAAAAAATTGAACCACTGCGCTACGAAGAATCACAAAGGAAATATAACGAGGACATAGAATTAGTGGGGCGAGATGCATCGGAACTGTTCTTCAGTTTACTTATTGCTCAAATCAACAAAGACATCGCATCTAAAAACCTGTTAAATAACCAAACAATTTACAAAATTGGTGAAGGAAAAGCTGCTTTAGGAAGGCTATCAAAAGATGAGCTGTTGCGGTTGAAGTTAGGCGTTCTAAATGCAGAGAAAGCGGTAGCCCAGGCTAATGTAGAAGCTGAAACCTCAGACCTTCAATTGAAATCTTTTATTGGTTTTGCGGCCAATAATCAAATTCAGCTCATCCTTCCAGAAAATTTATTGACTTTTGAGGTTGATAAAGAAGTAGCCATTCAGCAAGCAAAAAATAACAGGCAGAAAGCCATCGAATTTAAGCGGGCGTTATTAGAAGCTGATAAAGACATCGCAAAAGCAAAAGGAGAAAATGGTCTAAAAGTAAATCTCTACGGGACGTTTGGATTAACAAATGTAGCCGACCAACTCCCCGGAATCTATAATAATGCCAAAGACCAGCAGGAAATCCGTCTGGGTTTTCAAATCCCAATTCTGGATTGGGGTCGTTCAGCTTCGAGAATTAAAACAGCACAGTCCAACCGGAAACTGGTGGAGGCAACAATTAAACAAGCTGAAATAAATTTTGAACAGGAAATTTACACCACGCTGAGGCAGTTGGAGATGATAAAACAGCAAATGCAAACCAATTCCGAGGCAAATCATACTGCAAATGAACGTTTTGAAATCGCAAAAAAAAGATATCTGCTTAACGATTTAAGTATTACTGATTTGAACATCGCTTTACAAGAGAAAGACCAGGCGCGCCGGGATTATATTTTTTCTTTAAAAAGCTTTTGGAATGCCTACTTCAACCTTCGGGTACTGACCCTTTATGATTTTGTCACAAATAAAAAAATTAATGGTAATTTTTAATCTTTAAACCAAACCAAAATGATACAATTATTAAACATAGAAAAAATTTATCGTACACAAACCATCGAAACTACTGCGCTTAACAACATCAATATTAAAATTAATAAAGGTGAATTTGTGGCTATTATGGGACCATCTGGTTGTGGTAAAAGTACCCTGTTAAATATCATGGGATTACTGGATTCACCAACCAGCGGTTCACTAAGCCTGGACAATCAATCGGTTACTTCATTTAGCCGTAAAAAACTGGCCGCTTTCAGAAATCTTAAACTTGGGTTTATTTTCCAAAGCTATCATCTGATCAATGATCTTTCGGTCATAGACAATGTGGAGCTTCCATTACTCTACAGAAGTGGCATTTCAAGTACAGAACGACGTAAAAAAGCTTTTGAAGCTTTGGAAAAAGTAGGTTTAAGCGCCCGTATCAAACACTATCCCAATCAACTCTCCGGGGGCCAGCGCCAGCGTGTTGCCATTGCCCGCGCCATTATTGGAAAACCAGAGATCCTGCTCGCCGATGAGCCAACCGGGAACCTGGACAGCACCATGGGCGAAGAGGTAATGAATTTAATGCTACACCTGAATAAAATTGACGAAACAACTATTGTTATGGTTACCCATGATGAGCACATGGCAAAAAAGACACAGCGAATTATCCACTTCTTTGATGGTCAGCAAATAAGTTAACCTACCTAAACTTAAATATTATGTTGAAAAACTATATAAAACTCACTTTTAAAGTCATGCTTCGCAAGAAGTATTATACAGCACTAACGCTGTTGGGCATTAGCCTCACCGTCATGATCATCACTATATTCGCATCCTTTATTGATCAGATCGTTAGTGCAAATCCTCCCGAGGTTAAGCGTGACAGAACCCTGATACTGGATAAGGTATCGGTTTATAAAAACAACAAAAGGACCGATGCCATGCCAAGCCTAACCTTTCTGCAAAAAAACATACGGAACCTGGAAAGTGTCGAAACGATTTCATATTTCACAACCCGTGAGTTTATTTCTTTTTTAAATGGGAAAACCGCAGGACATGCCCTCAAATTAACCGATGAAAACTTCTGGAAAATAACAGATTTCAAATTCCTGGAAGGAAAAGCCTTCAATCGCAATGAGGTAAAAAAAGGTGCACGGGTTGCAGTAATCAGCGAAAAAGCAAAAGCATATTTCTTTAATAAAAATGACGCTATTGGCAAAACTATTCCTATACAAGGCCTGTCCTATAAGGTAATCGGTGTGGTTAAATCGGCCACTCCATTTAGCAAAATTTATTCGGATGTTTATGTTCCATATAGCACCGACGCCAATATTCAACTCACGGATAAAGCAGTTGAAGGAACATACAGCGCAATGCTTTTGGCAAAAACAGATGATTTACGAAAAGTACGTGCAGAATTAAGGAGCAGGTTAAAAATAAAAAATACAATTCCGGGCGCCGATTCTGTAAAAGTACAGGCCTTTACCGCTCTGGAACAATTCTCTAAAACCAGTTCCTTTGATGATGACGAACCTGAATATGGGAAGACCGCCATTGTGGTGCTCATTATCCTGACACTTTTCATGCTTATTCCAGCAATCAGCCTGGTAAACATCAATGTCACCCGTATAGGTGAACGGGCCGAAGAAATCGGCATACGTAAATCCTTTGGCGCAACCTCTGGCGACCTGGTTGGGCAACTGGTTATTGAAAACATCATCATCACCCTCATCGGCGGATTGATCGGTCTCGGCCTATCTGTTTACGCCTCTCAGCTGCTCATACATTTTATCAATACTTTCGACCCTTTATTCAAAATGCAAACAGATAGCTTCATCATTAGCTGGCGGGTATTTGCTTTCTGTGTTTTCTCCTGTCTGTTGCTGGGGCTTATCTCTGGAGTTTACCCAGCCTGGAAAATGTCTCGTATGAATGTTATTTACGCCTTGAAAGGAGGAAACACCTTATGATTTTGCACCTATTTAAAATGATCATGAACCAGAAGAAAAAGCATTTTTTTCTGTTGCTTCAGTTATTTATCACCTTTACAGCCCTATTTCTTTGCCTTGGACTGAATTTGAAAAAGTTAAGCAATTATTTCCGGCCATTAGGCTATAATTATGAAGATGCCTGGATGGTAGAGCTCGACTTTCAAAATATACCAGAAAATAAGAAACTGGAATATAACGACCTGATCAGGCACAAACTCCAGTCTATTAAAGATATAGAACTGGTTAGTTCCACACATGTTATTCCATTTAACCAGTGGGGCAAAGAAGAAAAAATAAAATACAACCAACAGGTCAGCAACGCTTTAGCATTCGAAGTGGATGAGTATTATCAAAACGTACTGGATATTAAGCTATTAAAAGGAAGATGGTTCGGGGCAAAAGACTACGTTTTAAACTCCATTCCAATCGTAATTACAGAAGATTTGGCTGAACGGGATTTTAAAAATGAAAATCCTATTGGAAAAACCATCTTGATAGACAATAAGCCCTCCATTATCATTGGCATTTCGGAAATTTTCAGAGAAAACACCTCCGCTAATCTAAGTCCTGGTTTTTTTCTTCCATTACAAACACCAGCCAACAAATACCTTCTTAAATCAAAAAACACTGATAATTTCCAGTTGATGGAAGACGAAATCAGGAAAGCCATTACCTCGGTTGGCGTTACAGAAATTCTGATTAAGCAAAATATATCCTTAACACTGGTTAAAAAGTATGCGCAGAAAATGGATTATATTCAACTCAGTGTAACGCTAATTGTATTTGCATTTTTGGTCATCAATGTATTCCTGGGGATTTCCGGCGTATTCAGTTACAACCTGTCTAAACGAAAAGCAGAAGTGGGCTTAAGAGTAACTATGGGAGCCAGTCCAGTTGATATATTGAAGCAATTTCTTGGGGAATCCATAGTTCTTACTACCTTAGGTATTTTACCGGGCGTATTGATCGCTGTTCAATTGTTAATTATGCAGTATTTAGAACCCTATATGAACGGATATTACGGAGGTATAAGTATAGCATGCGCTGCTTTATTTTTATACCTGCTGATGTTAAGCTGTGCCTTTTATCCAAGTTTAAAAGCCGCAAGGCTCAACCCATCTGAGGCTTTACACGAAGAATAAATCTATTTAATTATTCCCTATGATTCTTATCATTGATGACGATATGGCTGTATGTGCTTCATTGAGCCTCCTGTTAAAACAAAATGGCTTTAAATCCATTAAAGCCAATGGACCTGAAGAAGCACTACAGCACCTTAAAGAAAAGCCAATAGAGGCAGTTCTGCTCGACATGAATTTTTCCCTTGAAACTACCGGTGAGGATGGGTTGGCTATGCTTCGGCAAATTAAAGAGTCCAGACCAGCCCTACCCGTAATTTTAATGACAGGCTGGGGTACCATAAAATTAGCAGTCGAAGGAATGAAATCGGGCGCCTCAGATTTCATCAACAAACCCTGGGATAATGCTCACTTGATGCATGCATTAAAAACAGCTCTGGATCTATCTACAGATCCAGATACCCCAGGCGCACTAACCAGAAAGAAATTAAATGAACTATACGGTTTTGAAAACATCGTAGGAGAAGACCCGCAACTCTTAGAAGTGCTGCAAACCATAGCAAGGGTAAGCCGTACCGATGCTTCAGTACTCATTATCGGCGAGAGTGGCACAGGCAAAGAGCTTGTTGCCGAAGCTATTCACCAAAACAGTCCCCGTAAACATAAAGCATTTGTAAAAGTGAACCTTGGAGGAATCTCTTCCAGCTTATTTGAAAGCGAAATGTTTGGCCATAAACGTGGAGCTTTTACCGACGCACGCAATGATAGGATTGGCAGGTTTGGGCTTGCAGATAATGGTAGCATCTTCTTAGATGAAATAGGTGATTTGGACCTAAACAGCCAGGTAAAACTCTTACGGGTATTACAAGATCGCAAATACGAAGTACTGGGCGATAGCCGAACAAGGGCAGTTGATGTCCGTGTAATCTGTGCAACCAACCGTGATTTAAGAGATATGATTACAGAAAGTAAGTTTCGCGAAGACTTGTACTACCGCATCAATCTGATCATCATTCGATTACCACCACTTCGTGAACGAAGCGAAGATATTCCAATTCTGGCTAACTACTTCCTGAAGAACCTGAAGGAAATCTACAACAGGCCGAACTTACAAATTGATAAAAATACCTTCAGCTGGTTAAAATCACTTCCCCTCCCTGGCAACATCCGTGAACTTAAAAACCTAATTGAACGCACTGTTTTACTTAGTGAAACAGACCTACTTAAAATAAAAGACTTTGAACAACACCTCGAAGAGCAGCGCCTGTCCAATACTGCTTTAACACTACCGGCTGTAGGCACATTGTCAATTGATGAAATGGAGCTTACTATGATCAGAAATGCCATGAGTTTCCATCAAAACAACATCAGCAGAGTCGCTAAAGCTTTAGGTTTAAGCAGAGGAACATTATATCGCAAACTGGAAAAGTACAATATCCCTTATGAAACTCAAAACTAAAGTTTTGCTATGGGCAATTGCCATTCATACAATATTTATTTATCTTCTTACCGAGTTTTATACGGTAAACAGAACGACATTCCTGATCGGCGAAGCTTTAATTTTTATCTCATTGGGGCTAACCTATTTATTATACACTGCGATAAGCCGGCCTTTTGACACCATCTCTTCGGGAATAGAATCTTTAAAGGATAAAGACTTCAGTGCAAAATTAAATACTATAGGTCATCCGGAAATGGATGAACTGATTTATGTGTATAACCTCATGATCGATCAGCTAAGACAGGAAAGATTGCAGCAGGTTGAAAAGAGTTCTTTCCTGGGAAAATT
Organism: Pedobacter nutrimenti; assembly: GCF_032678445.1. Classification (GTDB taxonomy): domain Bacteria; phylum Bacteroidota; class Bacteroidia; order Sphingobacteriales; family Sphingobacteriaceae; genus Pedobacter; species Pedobacter nutrimenti_A. The sequence continues at coordinate 105,819 of NZ_JAVTSQ010000011.1, read as the reverse complement.
GATTGAAGCTTCACCTTCAGGGATCATCATACTCGGATTTGATGAAATGATCGCCTCTGTAAATCCGGCAGCTATGAAAATATTTGATTTGACACAAACAGAGATTTTGGAAAAATCACTAAACCAGATCAACGGCAAACTTCCGCAAGAATTACTGCTTTTAGCTAATAATGAAGCCAAAGTAATCAACCTGAATGGAATAAAGTCTTATAAATGCCATAAAGCGACCTTTACAGACCGTGGCTATGCCAGAACTTTTATTACCATTGAGGAACTGACCCGGGAGATTTACCTGAAGGAGAAGAATGCTTACGAAAAAGTAATCAAGATGATGTCGCACGAGGTGAACAACTCCATAGGCGCAATAAACTCCCTCTTAAACAGTTGCTTAAATTATAAAGACCAATTGGATGAAGAAGACCAGGAAGATTACGAGAATGCGTTGCAAATTTCAATCGGTAGAAATACAGGTTTAAGTGAGGTAATGTCCAGTTTCGCAAGGGTAATCCGGATTCCCGAACCCATCTTTCACCAGGTTGAATTAAATTCACTACTACGTTCAGTGGCCTTACTGATGGAAACAGGAGCTCAAAGAAAAGAAGTGGTCTGGTTGTGGGAAGTAGACGCGTTAACATTTCATGTATCTGCAGATTATCAGCAACTGGAACAAGTCTTTATTAATATTCTGAAGAATGCAATTGAAGCAGTGAATCCATCGGGAACCATACGTGTTCAAACTTCATCATCATCAAAAATGATTTCTATTGCCAATACTGGTCCAGGAATTTCAGATGAAGTTAGTTCTAAGCTCTTCTCTCCTTTCTTTAGTACCACAAAAAATGGACAGGGTATTGGCCTGATGTTAACAAGAGAAATACTCTATAACCACAATTTTAAATTTTCTTTACAAAGTAGCGGCGACTGGACTGAATTTAAAATTATTATCCCTGAATTCACCAAAATGCCATAGTATCCCAGACGGGTCGTGTACAAAACATTCCTTACCCCAATCTAAAGTCTTAACAGGTGTTAACCGTACTTTTTCGTACTTATCAGGTAAGTTTAATGCTAAAAGCTCTTCCCAAAATCTTTCAATCCCATCAACTTCCATAAAAACCATGGTATTATCTATCCATTCTTTTACATATGCGTTCTGTAAATAGAAACTGGTAATTCCACTTTTAAAAACAGACATATTATCCGATAACACTGTTTCTTCAAATCCCAGGTCGGTATAAAACTTTCGAGAAACCTCAAAATTCTCAGCCCCTATAAATGGCCTGATAGATAACGCCTTATGTTCCATAAGTATAAATTTCAGGTGAAAGTATCGAAATATTTATTCTCTTTTACGAAGAGAACGTTAATTTAATGAGAAATGAGGACCAGGTTTCCAAGCTTGGCCCTCTTTCTTTTTAATGCCTATTCAAGATATTAACACTTATATAACAGTAAGTTAATCTATGTATTTTGAATATCTTTTATATTAGTAAACACTCTTACAACTATGAATAAGCTCTTATTTACCCTGACGCTAATCGCTTTGTTTGCTGCATGCAAAAAAGAAAGCAACACACTTCAACCTACTGCAAGTTTTACGTTTAGCCACAATCAGGCAAATGAATTTTCCTTGGTTACCACTGACACTACTATGCTGATCAGTTCAGCAGAAAACGCATCGTCGGTACATTGGGATTTGGGCGACGGCAGAACATCTGAAAACAATCAGTTTGTACTTTCCTATCCTAAGTCGGGCACCTATACTATTACCTTAACTGCAAAGGCACAAAATGGTAAACAAACCGCTGTATCAAAAAAAGTTAAGGTGTTGGACAGGGTGCTTAAAGAAATTAACATAAAGAGGATTTATTGGAGTTTGGATCCAAACTTTAGAGATACCAGCTGGCCATTAACGGCAAATGCAGATGTTTATCTTAAAATACAGCTCCTAAAAAATGGAGAGGAAATATTTCAGGGTGCATATCCACCCAATGCGGAAGTCATTTACACAAGTCCTGTAATCAAGAACGTATCCAACTCAGGAAAAGAATCTTACGGATTTGTACTAAAGGACAAAATAGTCTTGGAAAAAAAATTACTGGAAGATAGAAGATATTTAATCTCTTTAATAGCTAAAAATGCAAGTGGGGAGCATTGGTTAACATCCAACTGGGCTGTCGGCTCCAGTCAGACCATCAATTTTATCAGACCTTCCTTCAATGGGCTTATTGTAAACTTAAGCCTTTTTAGTGAGATAGAAATGTACCTGTATTTTGAATAAGATTCATTCATCTCAGGTATTATAATCCTTTTCCTTTTAACCACCCTATCCGGCCTACACCCAAGAAAATATGATTTAATGGGCGAACATCAGGGCCTGTAAGATCCAGAGAGACCATAAATCAAAATTTTCCTTTTCCTTTTAACCACCCTACCCGGTCTGCACCCAAGAAAATATGATTTAATGTGCGAACATCAGAACCTGAAGCTCTTCGCGGAAGGTTCAGAGAGACCATAAATCATATTTTCAACTATTTCACACCATTGCTTTTAACAGCAAACTATTATCTTTGGCGCCAACCTTGTCCTGGTAATCCTGCTATGTCATTTTTGCGTACGTTCCTTATCTGCTTTTTTCTACCAAGCTGTTTTCACACACTTTATGGTTTCCAAAAACCTGTAAAGTCAAAACCTTCTGCGCTGGATATTAATGCCTATGAAAAGTTAGTCGTTCATTACCGCTATAATAAACCGGATTCTGCTCTGTTTTTTGTGAATCTTGGGATGGATCTTGCAAAAAGGACTAAAGATGAAGAAGGTATAGCGAGGATGCACAACCAGATGGGCATGATCGATGATAACTCCGGTAATGCAGAATCCTCTAGGCAACATTACCTGGAAGCACTCGAAATCTACAAACACCTGAATAATTATAAAGGAATTGTTAAAGAGAATATCCGCCTGGGCGTTGTGGAAAACAGGAAAGGCAATTCGGCAGCAGCAATTCCCTATTTTCTTCAGGCATTAAAGATAAGTGAGCAACATAAGGATAAGAGCGGGATTATGGAGTCGTATATTACTCTTGGTGAAGTGTATGCTTTCCGCCATAATTACCAACGTGCGATCTCTTATTACAAGCAAGCTGAAGCAATCGGCAATACCCTTCCCTTCTCAAGCCTGAAGTTAAATACCTGTCTGAACTTTGGAACCGCCTACAGGGAAACGGGTGAAATGTCCAAAGCCATCTACTACTTTGAAAAGGGCATCAGCCAAAGCAATTATCCTGAAATGATGGGGTTAAATATTTCCCTTACCATTGGACTGGCCCAGGTATATGCAAAATCAGGAGCAATAGCAAAAGCCATTGAACTTCAGAAAGGAGCCTTACTGAAATCGAGAAAGATCAGTAATAGCCTCCGGGAATTCCAGAGCCTGATGGCACTTGCAGAAAGCTACGAGCCTTCTAAACCGGCTATAGCCCTAAATTATTTTCAGCAGGCACTAACCGTAGGACAAACTAAGAAAGCCAATAAACAGATTCTTGAAGCCTTGTCACATATTCCCGCTCTGCTTGAAAAATCAGGAGATTATAAAGCGGCCTATCTGGCAAGAACCAAGCAATATAGCATCGCCGACAGTTTTTACTTCAAGGATATTTCCATTAAAATATCCAATTTGCAGGCGCAGTATGAGCTGACCAAGTCTCAGGCTAAGGTTGAACAGCTGAAGTTTGTAAATAGTAAACAATTGCTCGAACAAAAAATCATGTTCTGGATTATATCAGGTAGTATAGCCTTACTACTGATCCTGGGTGCTTACTTTTTTAAGATCAGGAACTTGAACCGACGCATGAACAAAGCCAATACTGACCTTATACAGTCGAATAATGTAAAAGACAAGCTGTTTTCAATTCTTGGGCATGACCTGAAAAGTCCGCTAGGTTCAATTCTTAGCTTTCTCGAACTGGTCAACAGAGGCTGGTTATCTGAGGAGGAAAAATCACTTATGCTCAGAAAACTGGAATCCCAGTGTGGTACTACACTGGATACCCTAAATCTTATTTTACGCTGGGGACAAATGCAACTAAAAGGGGTTATGATCCACCAGAGTGATGTCAGTCCGGAAAAGGCAATCAGCCGCAATGTTTTGCTGCTGAAGGAAATGGCTGCGCAGAAATCAATCTCTATTGAGCAGGATATTGAACCAGGACTGCAGGTTTTTTGTGACGCAGATCATCTGGATTTTCTGGTTCGCAATATTTTATCTAACGCTATAAAATTTACCACTGTTGGAGGGATTATCCATATATCGGTACAGGCCTATCAAAACAATCAAGCCATTTTCCAGTTCAGGGACAGTGGAATCGGGATAGAACCTTCACGTTTAGAAGCTATATTTAGCTTGAATAACGTAAGTACAGTGGGTACAAATAATGAAAAAGGAACCAGTCTTGGCCTGGTGGTCTGTAAAGAATTTATTAGTGCTAACGGAGGAAATATCTGGGTAGAAAGTATCATTGGTGAAGGGTCAACATTCTTCTTTACTCTCCAAAGAACTATTTAAAATTCCTTCCGCCATAAAACACATCATCAGGATCTTCCTGTTCTCTTTGCACTAAACGCCCCAGCAACTTGGTCAGATCGACGCATTTACTAACAATGACATGAGCCACCAATCCCTCGCGTTGTAACCGTCCTTCAACCATAAGGAGTTTGGAATGCAGGATTTCTTTGCGGTATTTTTCAAATAGTTTTTCAAATACAACAAGGTTGCTGAACCCGGTTTCGTCCTCTATGGTGATGAAACAGACGCCCTCAGCTGTTCCGGGCCTTTGCCTAACCAATACCAAACCTGCCACCTTAACGAGTTGCCCATTTTGCGCATCGTTATTGGTTGCATGTGTGGATAGAATACGCAACATTTCCAGTTGCGGACGAACAAAGCTAACCGGATGTGCTTTTAACGACAGTCCAACTGTAGCATAGTCCTGAACCACATGTTCGCCCGGTGTCATCAGTGGCAATTCAACCTGTGTTTCTAATACACTTTCTGAGGGCTGACCTTTAAATATTTCAGTTGGTCTATCCTGCAATGCCGATACTTCCCAAAGGGCCTTTCTACGATCAAGTCCGATAGAACGGAATGCATCTGCATCGGCCAAACGCTCCAGTAAGGTTATGGTTAAGCCTGCATCCATTAGGCCAGTAATTGTTTGGAAACCTTTTCCTCTGCAATTCACCAAAACCTCTATATCTTCTTCACGAATGCCTTTGATCTGACGAAACCCTAATCTTATTGCACAATATTCTCCAGATTTTTCTTCCAGTAGATTATCCCAGGTAGAAAAATTAATATCAGGAGGACGAACTTCTACATTGTGTTTTTGCGCATCAATTACGATTTGTGCGGGTTGATAAAAGCCCATAGGCATGCTATTGAGTAAGGCCGTTGCAAACGCATCAGGGTAATAATGCTTCAACCAACATGACACATACACCAGGAGTGCAAAACTTGCTGCATGGCTTTCTGGAAAACCATAACTACCAAACCCCTCCAGCTGTTTGAATATCCGCTTGGCAAATTCTTCTGTATATCCCTTTTTCATCATGCCATCAATAAGTTTCCGTTCATATTGATTGACCAGGCCCTTAGACTTGAAGGTGGCCATACTGCGCCGCAGTCCATCAGCTTCTGCTGGTGTAAACCCTGCAGCAACAATAGCAATTTTCATGGCTTGTTCCTGGAACAGTGGTACGCCTAAAGTTCTGCTTAAGATTTCTTCCAGTTCTGGCGAAGGATATTCAACTGTTTCCTTTTTATCTCGCCTGCGAAGATATGGATGAACCATATCTCCTTGTATCGGCCCTGGTCTTACAATCGCTACTTCAATAACAAGATCATAAAAATCCCTTGGCTTCAACCGCGGAAGCATGGACATCTGTGCCCTACTCTCAATCTGGAAAACGCCTAAGGTATCTGCTAAACAGATCATATCGTAAACCGCAGAATCATCTTGCGGGACATTGGCCAAAGTCAAATTCAACCCATAATGTTGTTTACATAAATCAAAACCTTTACGGATACAGGTCAGCATCCCTAATGCCAGAACATCAACTTTCAAAAAGCCGAGTGCATCAATATCGTCCTTATTCCATTCGATATTTGTCCGGTCCTCCATCCTTGCATTTAATATGGGGCAGAGATCGGTCAGCTTTCCATTAGTAACCACAAATCCACCCGTATGCTGACCAAGCTGTCGGGGAAAACCCATCATCAGAGAAGTGAGTTCCAGTGTCTTTTTCAAATGCGGATCTTGTGGACTCCCCCCCTGTTCAGATAGGCGATTAATCGTATCAACCGATAGTCCCATTGCCTTTCCAACATCGCGTATAGCACCTTTTTGATGAAGCTGTGTAACTGTAGCAACAATTGCAGCACGGTCACGACCATATTTATTGTAGACATACTGGATGATCTCCTCACGCCTTTCATGTTCAAAGTCAACATCTATATCAGGCGGTTCATTCCTTTCCGGGGAAATAAAGCGTTCAAACAGCATGTCAAACTTCATCGGATTTACCGAGGTGATCCCTAAACAAAAACAAATCGCTGAATTTGCTGCTGATCCACGGCCCTGGCAAAGTATATTTCTGCTACGTGCTTCCCGCACAATATCCTCTACAAACAGGAAATAGTTGGCATAGTCCATTTTTTTTACAAAATCCATTTCATAGTTTATCATGCCTACAACTTTTTCAGGGACCACTTCTCCATAAAATTCATGGGCACCTTTCCAGGTCAGGTATTCCAATTCCTCCTGTGGACTGCGACCGCTTTGATTAATTTCCTCAGGGTAAACATATTTCAATTCATCGAGAGAAAATGTACATGCCTCAGATATAGCCATCGTATTGCGAATCGCCTCAGGATATTTTCTAAATAATCTGTGCATTTCTTCAACAGGCTTCATAAAGCGCTCTGCATTTTGATGTAAACGGAAACCAGCTTCCTGAATGGTACACTTTTCCCGAACACAAGTAAGAATATCTTGTAGCTCCCTGCGCGAAGGTTCATGGTAATGTACATCGTTGGTGGCTACAACAGGTATATTATACCAATTGGAGAGTTGCTCCACCCTGAAAATCAATTTGTCGTCGTTACCTAAATAACTGCGCGTAGCAGAAAGATAAACTTGTCCATCTAAAGCCTGTTTATATTCACTAATGTGTTGAACAAACGAGTCTTCAAAATTAAAGTGGCGGTTAAGCTGATTGGGCATAACTACAGTAAAAAGAATACCTTTGGCATGCTCATAAACATCCGTCTTATTCAAATGGCATTGTCCTTTTTCTGCCCGGAGATTACCCTTTGTAAGTAATGCAGAAAGTTCACTGTATCCTTCTCTGTCTACTGGATAAGCGAGTAAACTTGGCCCATCCAATAAATCAAGGCGACAGGCAGGAATGATCTGGATGTTCTTTCCTTGAGCTGCGACATGGGCCCGTACAATACCTGCAAGGGTATTTCGATCAGTAATGGCAATCTTTTTATATCCAAATACAGCGGCTTGATTAACCATTTCATCCGGATGTGATGCGCCCCGCAGGAAGCTAAAATTTGAAGTCACTTGTAATTCGCTATAGTCCATATATCCCTCCTATGCAAAAAAGCCATGTATAAACCATTGATATCTTTGTTGACCTCCATAGTGACCTGAACGAAATAGCCAGTATCGCTGCCCTTGTTCGTCTTCTACCTGGTAATAATCCCTATGTTCACCTTTGTCCAGCCACCATTCACGCTCAATTCGCTCCGGTCCATCTGCCTTTACAACCAAATGTTTTATCCCCTTATAAATGAAAAATTTTGGTGGATGATCAGGTATCAATGCCATGACTTCGATTGGATCAGGCTGTTTAAGTAGCTCGGTAGGACGTGGTTTATCGACATGCCAATCTGTTTCCAGTATTTCAGTAATCAAGGCAGATCTTTTTGCAGATCGCTCCGGCCAATAATGCATAGCAGGAACATATCGGTGAATTACTTCTGCACCAACCTTGCTTGCCACCCGATCTAAAAGTCTGATAACGCTCTCCTCTTTCAATCCTGGTTTTCCCGCCCAAAGTGCTTCCTGGCCGGGTATTACATCATCCACTTTGGTTGCATCCATTACAAATAATTCGATACCTAAAGCAGGGCGTATTTGTTCTATTTTAAGTTCAAAAAGTTTAAATAAATGACGAACACTGTGTGTAGCGCCGCTGGTACCGATATCAATCTGTATAATTTTACCATCAATGCGATAACAAGTCAATATTCCTGTTCGCAGTCCTTTTCCCTCATTTTTCAATCGCATGCATAAATTTCCGAGTAACCGGGTGATTGCAACTTCAATGCCGCTCCTGGTTTTAATTGGTTCCAGGGAATGCAGGCGTTCCTGAAAAGGAACTGGGACTTGCATGGGGGTAATGATTTCTTCGACTGTGCCAAGGGACTGACCAAGCCTGGCTAAGAATTCCTCTCCGAAACGCCTTCGCAATACCGAGCGCGGCATACCAATAAAACTTTTGATCTGGTAAAAGCCAAGCTTACGTAATTTAGTTAAAATAGTTTCGGGTAAGCGCAGTGCTTCGGGTGGCAGGGAAAGTAAGGCATCGGTATGTTTTCCAGGAGCAATTAGCGGTGTAACTGTACCGAAACGCGATATTGCCCAGGCTGTCCCGGCAGTATCTGCCATGGAAAGACGTACGGTATAACCCTTGCTTTTTAATCTGGACACAATTTCTTTAAGATATTCACGCTCACCACCCCATAAATGGGGACAGCCACTCACGTCCATGATCAATCCATCAACAGAGAAATCATCTATCATAACTATTGGGGAATACCTAACACACCATTCACCAATTCCTTTTAACAACTTAGCCGGCCGACCAGGTTTATCATCCAGCATCTGCAGTTCCGGACAAAGGGCTTTTGCATCTGCGGCACGCATGCCAACTTCAATGCCATGTGCTATTGCCAGAGGGCTGACAGCGGTGATGATATTGCGACCATGATCTGGTGCAGCAAAAACAAAAGGTATTTCCTTCAGTTCCGGTTGACGTATAAGCTGCCAGTCGGTCAACAAGTGACGGAACCATATGGAAACATATCGTTTTTGCATTTTTAACCAATTTGTCTTTCCTCATTATTATACCATGTATTTGTTTGCTGAACCCTGGTAACCTCAACAAATCTATCGCCTCCCCATTCCAACACCCAACTTCCAGGATTGCCGTTTCTAACTTTAGTTAGTTCAACGTTCCACCTCGGGTAGCCTACACCAGGCATTCCATCCTCAGTTTCACTTGGAACCGGAGTGATCTTCCAGCGGGCAGTTGCCACATTAGTGGTTGACTTTCGGGCATCTTTACGCAAAACAAAGCCTGTCACACCACTTTCCTCAACAGCCAACTGTAGTCTTCTGGATTCGATTAAACTTAGATCATTTAACTCCGCTACTACGGCCGCAAGGCTTTCGCATTTTAGAGCTTCCTCCATGACCCAAAGCACGTCTTTTTCTCTTGTGACATCTATAAAAATAATCCTTTCAGGATCCACATTGAATAAACGAAGTGAGACGGGAAATAACTTCCTCGCAGTACTGATCCAAACACAGGCTGCTCCGTCCTTCATCAGGATTGACAATAATCCTCCAATGAAGCCGTCACTGGCTGCTGAATGTTCAGGTAGCAGGCTAATAAATTCATGAATCGCCTTTTTTGGAAAAACCCCGTTTGGAAAGACCTTTTCAATTTCTCCCAGACCAATGGCATCTACTGCTCCAATTCCCTGAGGCTTGAAGCCCTGCCACAAAAGAATATCCTTTTGCAATTTGTTAACCAATTCTTGTTTTGCATTCATAGCGCCCTCCTTACATTTACTCATTTTATTAGTAATAAAAATAAGTAAACAAAATTAATACTAATTAATTTAGTATTTCAATTAATTTATAAAAGATTTTTACAATTAGGGCATCAGATAAGCGATTAACTGAAACAGGGTTTTAGGTTTAAGTAAAACGTTCAATGCACAACAGAACATGGAGACAATAGAAGTTCTGCAATGGGCTAAGGATAACTTAAGATAGTCATACTATTTCCGATGATGAAACCCTCTTCACAATGTAAAGAGGGTATTAACAAAATCATTTTTCCGTCACAGTCAGGGCTATTTGAGGTATGTAAGTCTGATAAACTTGAGCAATAAATTGAGACATACTGGTAGGTTTTCTACCCAAGAATTTTTCTAATGTATCATTCACAACATCCATTGTTCCTTGTGCCTGAGCTATAGCCCACATAGTAAACATACCAATATACAAGTCTGGAACTCCAAGCTGTTTCAGTTTAGATTCAAATACATCAACTTCCAAAGATTGATATTTAATATCTTTTCCCAACTGAATAGCTATGGCCGTAGCGATCTCACTAAATGAGACAGAAGTCGAATTCGTTAAGCTGTAAATTTGCTTTCGATGTCCTTCTGTTGTTAATACGTGTGCTGCAGCCTCTGCTAACTCTTCACGAAGAACATAACTTGCTTTACCGTCCCTGGCAGGAAATAATATGACGCCGGTTTCAACTACTTTTTCTCCGGCAAAAATTGGTATCATTTCCAGGTAAATGCCGTTTTGAAGAATAGTATAATCAATGCCACTGTTTATCAGATACGCTTCTGTTTGTGCATGCGAATTCTGGAAGGCGGCTATTGACGAATTCTCAAAATTTGTTTTCCTCACAAAAGAGGTATAAACAACATATTTAACATTGGCCTCTTTCGCGGCCCTTATGATGTTTATGTGCTGGACAGTCCTATTTTCGACAGCTTCTCTATCGTTACTAGAAACCAATAACAGTTTCTCTACTCCCTGAAATGCCTTAACCAATGAATCATAGTCTGTGTAATCTCCAACTTTCACTTCAATTCCCATGCTTTTAAGATGGTCTGCGTTTACTTCATTTCTTACTAAAGCAGAAATTTCATAAGGTCTAACACCCTTTTTCAATAAATGGTCAATGACTTTTGAGCCAAATTGACCTGTTGCCCCTGTTACTAAAATCATATTTTAAATTTTATTGTGGTGTAAACCTAGTGATATTAATATACTAAGTATACTTTGTTATTAAAGATTAGTACTATACTTTTGTATACTAAGAAATATAATACTATTATGAGTGATTTCAAGGAATTAATAGATAGAGATAAGGTGCAGCAATGCCCACGACATTATGTCCTGGCATTAACCGACACTTTAAATGTCATGAATGGTAAATGGAAACTCCCAATAATTGCCTCGCTGCTGCACGGAAAAACCCGTTTTAAGGATTTACAAGACAATATCGATAAAATAACACCCAGGATGTTGTCAAAAGAATTGAAAGAACTGGAAATTAATGGCATTGTAGAACGTAAAGTTTACAATCAAACTCCTGTACTCATAGAATATATTCTAACAGAGTCTGGTAAGAGTATAACTAGTGTAATTGATTCAATGATTGATTGGGGAATGCTGCATAGAACAGAAACGATCAAAAGTAGATGGCCATGAGCAAGATCTAAGTTGTTGCTAATAAAAATACCTCCCCACTCGCTGGTGCTAAATTATCGGTTCTGCCTGAAAAATATAGTTGTTCCATATCTTTTGTTGAGATCGTTCTTGAATGTTTAAATCCTGCATTTTTAGACATCGTTATTATGTCATCCTGGCCAAAGAAACTTACAAATGGAGTTCCTGATGCTCTTGCCCCCTTTTCTGCTATTTCCTGCATAGATTTATCTTCTTCATCGAGAAGTTCTATTGGCAAATAAAATGCCATAGCAAGTTTTGAACCCGATGCCAACCCTGCCATTTCCTTTAGTGATGCAATAATTGCTTCTTTTGTTAGATATAGAGTTACCCCTGTAGAAACTATAACAGTGGGTTTACTGGTGTCAAATCCTGCTTTTAATAATTGTTTCCACCAGGAAGAGACTTCAAAATTAACCGGCACAAAATGCAAGTATTGTGGGATTTCGAAACCAATTTCAATTAGCCTTTGTTGTTTCCAAGTCAGCGTATCTGGTTGGTCAATTTCATATATCTGAAGTTTGGAGGCAATGTCTGGTCTGCGGAATGCAAACGTATCAAGTCCTGCACCAAGAATAACGTACTGACTAGTTCCTTCTGTGCTCTGTTCAATGATTAAATCTTCAATAAACCGGCTGCGAGCGACAACAGAAGCGCGAAGACGTTTTGTAAACTTCATATCAGGCCTTTGTTGCCATTCATCGGTTGGGTCTATCAATTTCAGACCGATTTCATCTGCCAATATAGGTGGCTTTGCATCAATTTGAACGTGTAATGCCCTCCATAAAGCTGTTCGTACTGCACTGCTATCAGGATTGGTGTGATTTTTTTCCATTATTTTAGCTTTTAAATTGATTTGATACGTCAAAATTAATTGTTGCAAAGAATAATGCACTTGTCCTATGACAAGAAAAGCTATGTGGTAGAAATTTCCTTTCGGATTCTACTTAATGAGGTATCGGTAATACCTAAATAAGATGCGATGTATTTTAAGGGAGATTGTTTAATAATTTGTGGCCTTTCTTTAATGAGGTTCAAGTATCTGTCCTTAGCATTGATTGTCAATACATTAATTGAGCGTTGTTTTAGGATAAAGATCTGGCTCGTGGCCCAGGTCCTACCCCATTCTCTAAATCCTTCGATGTTCTGAAGTAATTCTTGAAAGGTATCATATTCGATTTTCCAAACAACGGCATCTGTTATTGTTTGAAAATTTTCTTTTGATGGCATTCTTTGAAATAAAGAAAGGGATTCAATTAGTATTTCTTTTGGGCAATAAAATTCTGTAGTTGTTTCATTGCCATTATAATCATAGAGAAACGATCTGAACAACCCCTTTTCAATGATATAAAATTCCCTTGCGATTTTGCCTATCTCTAAAAGCATTGATCCTTGCTGAAACTCTACTTTAGTATGTGCATTACAGATTTCTTTATAATCTTCTTTTTTAAGAAGAGAATGATAATAAATCATTTCAAAAAAATCTAAGTCCTTTTCCATGGTTTGTTTTACTCTGATATTAACTACACAAATTTAACACATAATTATCTACTATAGATGAGTATCACTACGTTCAACCACTTATCCAATCTTACTTCAAGAACTGAGGTACACACGTAATTTGTCTATATTTGATTTTGGCTATTTTGTCCTTTTCGCTATGCCAAAGATTAAATTGAATTCGCTTTTAATATATGAAAATTCCAATTATACATGGTCATATAGACCGTCGAATCCTGATCAATTTTACTGCTGAGCCAACAGCTGTTGAGAAAATTATCCCCTTCCCATTCAGACCTCTTATCTATAAAGGAAGGGCTATTGTAGGAATTTGTCTCATCAGGCTTAAGAATATAAGGCCCAAGGGCTTACCCGAATTTATGGGAATAAACTCAGAAAATGGGGCGCACAGAATTGCAGTTGAGTGGGATGAGAATGGTAAAACTAAAACAGGGAGAAATGGAAATTACCATATTGATTTTATAAGTTCAGATGGCACCGAAACGTTGATTGATGCTGTTGAGACCAAAACATTTAGCAACAAATCTATTTTTGAGACTTTACAAGAGGCTTCTAATTTCTTTAAAAGCGGCGAGCTTGGTTATTCTCCCAACAAAAATAAATATGAGGGGCTTAGATTAAAGACCTATAACTGGGAAGTCAGGCCACTGGAGGTGTTAAATGTAAAATCAAGTTTCTTCGAAAACGAAAAAGTTTTCCCTAAAGGGTCTCTTACATTTGATAATGCTTTGCTAATGACAAATATTGAACACGAGTGGAAAAAAGAGGTTTAAAACGATAGACGGGAATGACTCGAGCCATTCCCGTCTATCGTTTTAAACCTCAACACCCTTGCCTTCAAATTTTCTGATCGCTTCGGGCGAAACAGGCGTAAAGAAATTGATTAGATTTCCATCTGGGTCCCGAAACAAAAGAGATCGATTCCCCCAGGGCATTGTTGTTGGCTTTTGTACCACATAAGGTTGAAGAAAGTCAACTAATCTTTCGTATTCCTTATCCACATCTGTAACTCTAAATTCAATGATCACTGTACGGTTCTGAGCTGCCTTTGCAACATCATCACCTCCAAAAAAATGTAAAGTTCTGGTACTGCCAATAGCTAAGGTTCCAAACGGAGTTTGAAGCTCCGCAAAGTCCTCCGTATACTTTGTGAGTTGTGTTTCGGTTACATACTCGTAAAATGCCAATAAACGATTAATGTCTTCGGTAATAATTCTGATTGAAATAAGGTTCATATTTTCTTTATTTTGTTAAAATGTCTAATAATTACCTTTTTGAGGCATTAGAAGAATTTGTTGATATAAAGATAGAATGGCCTGATGACAACCTTATGTCAGTGCCAGTAACAGTTTATACATTTCCAAGTTTTTTTCGGAGCCATTTACGAATAGGCTCGTCATAAAACCTTAAGCTAAGGTAGCCAATAAGCAAAGCTCCAATAAAAGTGAGGCAACCGTATACAATTTTCATTCCCGTATCTGCCTGAGGATGATTGCTCAGCCATGCAGAGTATACGTAGATCAATGGAAAATGTGTGATATAAACGGGGTAAGAGATTTCACCCATAAATCTGCATAAACTAGATTCAATGCCTTTAGACACTGTTCCGCTTGCAGCGATATAAATGATAGCAGGAAAGATGAATATGATGGTGAACGATTCGTAAAGTCCATTCATCCATCGGTGATCTTCTCCTCCAATTCGTGGCATAAACAATACACATGCTATCAATATTGAGCTGATTAGGAAAGAATGCTTGATCTTTGAAACGACAATCATTCTCGAAAGCAAAAGTCCCCCAAAGAAAGGATACATCAACCTGGTAAATCCGATCATAAGCTGTTCACTATTCAATGTCCAGCCCCCCATCAAGTCTCCACTTTTGCTATTCACTGCATAATAGATCAAATAACCACCTGAAACCATCACAAGAGCAGCCAAAGCCCTTTTTGAGAACTTCCTTACACCAATAGCATATAAGATATTTGCAACATATTCATAAAACAGAGACCAACCAGGGCCATTAAGTGGATGCATTTCCTGCCATCCCCTGATATCCATTGAAGGAGGAAGAGGAATCAAGGTAAAACCTACAAACATCGTTAGAACAACTGCCCACAAGGGAACGGTGTGGATCATGGGCCATTTTGGTGAATCCGCAAAATAAAACAGACAAGCACCTATAATCATACCCAAAACAACCATTGGCTGTAGTCGCTCCAGGCGGCGCTTGAAAAAACCAGATAAAGTCATCCGGTCCCAGCGGTCATCATAAGCATACCCAATTACAAAACCTGAAAGGATAAAGAAAAAATCAACAGCTAGATATCCATGATTAATGAACTGATCAAGAGAACTGGTTGCATTCGGTTCAAAAATATGGAATCCGACAACAACTAGTGCTGCGATGCCGCGAAGCCCGTCGAGAATTGGGTAGTGTGGCTTTGATTTAAGAATATGGGAATGGTTTTTCATTTGTGCAATTATATGCAAATTTGCTATTAATCGCAAAAAAAAGAATAAGCCATATTTGCAATGAATGGCTAAGCTAATAATCGAATCGTATAGAATTAAATAATCTTAAGATTCTTAAAGCGCAGTTCATCTAGTTTAGAATGATCACTTGGAAGTTCAGTGACCAAGGCATTAATTCTTTGGAGATCACAGACTACAAAAGGTTCATTGCTGCCTATTTTTTTGCTGTTGCTGAGCACAGCCACCATTTTGGAACCTTTTAACATTGCTTTTTTTACAGCCCCATCCTCTCTTATTGCCGATGTTATACCGAAATCCTTTGAGATCGCACAGGTGCCCATAAGATAAAGATCCACAACAAACTCCGCGGCCTCATCACATGTTCTGGCTCCCGTATTTGTTTGCGTATCCCTGTCATAATTCCCGCCAAGTACAATGATCTCTATGCTCCGGAACTGTGACAATAAAGGAACCAGGGCTATGTTATTTGTTATAACCCTCAATGAAGTGTTTGTTGGTAAACACTCTGCAACCGCACATATAGTGGTTCCTCCATCCATGAAAACGCTCATCCCAGTCCTCAGTAAAGACTGAACTTTCATTCCGATTATTTCCTTTTCTGTAGAGTAAATATCACTGCGGTCCTGAAAGGAAAGAGGATTTTTATCTCGTGCTATGGCTCCCCCTCTGACTTTTGACAAAAGGCCATTCTCGTGCAGGTATTCAATATCCCTGCGGATGGTATCCTCGGAAACTGACAGGTCTCCAGACATCCCACTATAGGTCACCGTACCTGTATTCTTCAAACTGGAGATTATATGCTCGAACCGTTTTTCTCTGATCATTTCCCTACAAATATAATTCTTTCAGTCACTGCATGAAACCCGACATCATTAAAATACTCGGAATTAAATCGCAACTACTGATTTATCTGATTGATGCAATAAACGTATTTTCCAATTCCTATTATTTGCAATAATTTGAAATTTTGCAAATTATTGCATTGATTTGCGATATGAATAATAATCAGACAGCTATTAAAGCCAAAAAGGCCACACAATATATATTCCTGGTTTGCGGGTTGGCCCTCTCGAGCTGGGCACCCATGGTACCCTTCGCAAAAGAAAGGTTGCATCTTAATGACGGGAACCTTGGGCTATTGTTACTACTTTTAGGGGCTGGGGCAATTTCGATGATGCCACTGAGTGGATATCTGTCAAAGAGTTATGGCACAAGGCTAGTTATATTAATTTCCGGATTGGTCGCTGCCACCTTCCTTCCTATGTTGTTATTAATGCCAAACCCCTGGATGATGGGAGCTGCGCTCTTTATTTTTGGAGGAGGAATCGGCGTTATTGATGTAGCAATGAATTCTCATGGGATCCATGTTCAAAACCAGTATGGACGCCCGATAATGTCATCTCTCCACGGTCTGTTTAGCGTTGGTGGCCTATGTGGCTCTTTGGGACTGGGATTATTGATGAGAGCGGGGCTCAATCCGTTAACCGCCGCAATCTCAATATCGACACTGCTTATTGCCATTTTACTATTAAAATATAAATCGCTGTTTTCTAAAAACTACGAAGATAATTTACCAGAGAACAATACACATAAAGAACAAAAAACAAAGACCAGACCAGGATGGTTTAGTCCCAGTGTAATTTTTCTTGGAGCAGCATGTTTTGCTATATTTTTGTCTGAAGGAGCCATGTTGGATTGGAGTGCCCTGTTTTTAAAAGAGAGCAGAGGAATAGACGCAGAGCTTGCCGGAGTTGGATATGCAACATTTTCGATTTCAATGGCTGCCATGCGGCTTTTGGGGGATCGCATAGTGGAGCGGTTTAGTGGAAAAACAGTAGTGGTTGCAGGTGGCCTTATTGCTGCATCAGGGATTTTCATTGCCGTGGCAACCCCGTGGATCCCCACTACCCTTTTAGGCTTTGTACTGCTGGGAGTAGGTGCAGCAAACATAGTACCTGTTTTCTTTAGCGAGGGCGGCAGGCTTAAAGGAATACCCGCTTCAGCCGCTATTCCCGCAATAAGCACTATGGGTTATGCAGGCCAGCTCGCGGGGCCCGCACTTCTCGGATTTATTGCTTACCATTTTTCCCTGACTGCTGCGCTGACTTTCACCGGAGCATTACTTTTAAGTGTCGCTCTAACTTATGCATTCAGGAAATCCAATGTTTAAAACACCATAATCTCAGAAAGCCCCCAAAAAAAATCGGGGCTTTCTGAGATCGGCAAATTAAGTAGAACTATTTCTTTGTTAATTTAAGCATCAGTACATCATGAGCAGCTATTGTGCCTTTGATATTATCAGTAGTTGTTCCTATGTTTTGACGCTTCCACACATCCCTGACCTTGTAAGAACCATCAACTTTATAATTCTTAATCGTTGCTTTAAGATCCTGATTAATTACTATGGGCTGATTGCTTCTGTTTATAAGGCAGAAGGCAAAATTATTATCGCTTAATGGTTTAAACCATATTTCCAGGTCAGCGTACTTCATCCACCTGGTTGCTGAAATTCCCAGACTATCCTGGTCTATAGCGAGTACTTCTTTATTGGTCAGTATCTCATTGGTCTTAGCAGACATGTTCCTGATGTCGTTACCTGCAATAAGTGGGGCAGAAAACATGGCCCACATACTCATATGCAACCGCTCTTCACTGGTGGTCAAAACGCCATTTCCAATTTCAAGCATATCCGGGTCATTCCAATGACCAGGTCCTGAATATCCTCCGATCTCAACCTGAGCATCGATAATCTGCAATACGCCCAGACCTCCCCAGTTATTCTTGCAATCAAAGCAGTTGATGATGTCTTCAGTTGTTCTCCAGGTATGGCCTACACTCGCGCCCCATTCCCAGGGTTTGTTTGTACCCCATTCACAGATACTCAACACCATTGGTCGACCAGCTTTATAAATAGCATCTCTCATTAAGGCATATGAAGCTTCTGCATTTTGTTTGCCATGATTGCACCAATCATATTTTAAAAGGTCAACCCCCCATTTGGCATAAGCTCTTGCATCCTGGAATTCATATCCCCGACTCCCCGGCCTACCCTGGCAGGTTTGGGTACCGGCATCTGAGTAGATGCCGAACTTTAAACCCTTAGAATGAACATAATCCACAAGATTCTTTATTCCAGATGGAAATCGTTCGGGATCAGGGATAATGTTACCTAAACTATCCCGGCCGATCTGCCAGCAATCATCCACAATGACATACTCATATCCGGCATTTTTCATACCTGTTTTTACCAGAGCATCGGCAATTTCCTTTACAATAGTTTCGTTAATTTTACATTCAAACTTGTTCCAGCTATTCCAACCCATAGGTGGTTTTTTGGCTAGTTCTTCAAATTTTTGGGCCTTTGATAAAGAGCACCAGATACAGAGTACCAATACTATTAATTTGCGCATTTTTGTTTAATTTGAATAACCCGGGTTTTGAGCCAGCTTTGTCCGGTTAATTTCACTTTTTGGAATAGGCAGCAGATAATGCTGAGGCTTAAACACCCTGGTCTGTACCTGGCTGTAATTGTAAGTCTTGCTACCATTGGCTTTTTTGGTTATAATCACACCCATTAGTGGTTTATTCTCGGTAACATCCGCAATTTTCCATCGGCGAACATCATAGTAACGATGTCCTTCCAGACTCAACTCTACCTGTCTTTCATTCCGGATCTTATTTTCAAGTGCTGTGCCCGACAAGCTATTTGGAAGTGGATTTTTGATGCCTGCCCTTTGCCTGATTAAATCAAGATACTGGATGGCCGCACCATTATTTCCAAGCCGAAACTGGGCTTCTGCATAATTCAGATAGATTTCGCTTAAGCGGCTGACGATCCAAAATTTATTGGTTTGGGTTTCTTCATTGAAGTTATAGGTCGTATCACAATATTTTCTAAAGGTGTAGCGAGTTACGCTATTGTTCCATTTATCCCAGCCTTGTGGTGAATCCAATCCGCCCTCATAAAACTCGGCTGCATTGGTACTTCCTACGCCGTATCTGTCCTGGCAAAATGCAGGCTGTCCATATGGTCTTCCGTCATAAACAATATCCTGATAAAAGCGGGGATCACGGTTTGCATATGGATGCTGTGGATCATAACCCGAAGTTGGATCGGTAATGTCTTTTCCATCTGCCGTTCCATAGGCATCTACCAGATTTTGACTGGGTGCAAATGAAGCCCATCCATGAAATCCGCTGGGCGATAAAAACATCTCCACCCCCTGGAACGCGCTCCACATATACTGTTTATTGGTTAACCTCACCATAATCAATTCCGAATTTAGCGTGGTAAACAAATCGGCATAATTACCGCTGAACAATCTAAATGCATTCAGATCGATCACCGCTTTTGCCGCGTCGGAAGCTTTTTTCCATTTCGCCATATCGTTCGCTGCGTTCCATTGCGGACTGGCAGCATATAACAAAAGCGTCGATTTTAGTGCAAGAGCAGCCGCTTTTGTCGCCCTTCCTAAATTGGCGGAACTTTGTTGCAGAGGGAGAAGACCTGCGGCTTTATCCAACTCATCGGAGATAAAGCTTGAACAATCCTCATAGGTATTCCGGCTCCTTTCAAAATTACTGTTCAGATCAAAGGGCTTTGTGATCAGTGGAACACCACCGTAATCTCTGATCAATTTGAAATAAGCATAAGCCCTTAAATAAGTCACTTCGCCTTTTAACCTGTCCCGTCGTGCTGGATCGCCAGGAACATTATCGATCTTGGATAAAAAGATATTGCAATTCTGAATGATACTATAAGTTGATCCCCAGATGTCAAATACACCCAGGTTGTCGGGAGTAAGAGAACCGGAGTTCATTACTGAGGCATTATAATCATCAAATTTATTGAATGCTTCATCGCAGGCAGAAGATAAAGCCCATGTCCTGTTGGTGGTATTGTCCCAGTTGTGTTCTGCATTGGGCAACACATTGTACAGGTTATTTGTAAAAGCTTCTGCAAGACTTAAATCGTTCCACACAGATTGATCCGTATAGGAATCAAGTGGTGTTTTGTCTAAGACATCCTTTTTGCAGGAAGTCATTATAACACATAGGATATAACAACAGATGAGTATTTTATTTTTCATATATGTCGTTTTTATAAGTTAACATTTAAACCGAACCTGATAATTCTAGTTTGCGGGTAGTTGATTCCTGTGATGTTGTTGGTTTCAGGATCGACACCATATTTCTTCATCCCGTCAAAAGAAAACAGATTGGTGGCCCCGGCGAATATTTTCACTGAACCGATACCATATTTTTCGAAAGTGCTTGCCGGCAAGGTGTAGGACAACTCAACTGATTTTAAACGCAGAAATGCTGCATTTCTCAACCAAAAATCAGCGTATACAGAGTTTCGTGGATCGGTAGAATTAAAAGCCCTCGGATATTCTGCATTGGAATTGTCTGGAGTCCAGCGTCCGTTGTACAGATAATATGGAGGTGCTACCAAAGAACCTTGCGACTGTGGTAAAATCATTTGTTTAGCCATTGCTTGTCCCGACCAGACCAGGTTAAGCCCGATTCCTTTGTACTCGGCACCCATCAAAACTCCAAACATGATCTTTGGTGTAGCAGATTCAGGGATCCTGACCATATCATCACTGGTGATATTCCCGTCTCCACTCTTATCCATGATCCAGAGATCACCAGGTTTTGCGCCCGACATATGGGGAGAATTGTCTACCTCGGCCTGTGTATGGTAAATTCCCTTTGTCTGGTACACTAACCAGGAGTCGATGGCATAACCGGTCGATTTTTGCCAGGCAGGGATATTCGGTGACTCATCACGGAAGATGATCTTACTCTTGGCGTAGGTAAAATTGGCCCCGAAATTATACTTAAAATTGTTTTTCGTTTCCTTGTAATTGATGGAAAAATCAACACCCCGGTTAAGGGATTTGCCAATATTTTCCGGTGGAAGCGACAAACCTGTATATTGCGGTACTGACGCGTTACGTTGCGCCAGGATATCCCTCCTTAAAAAACGGAAAGCATCAAAACTAACGGTCAATTTATTGGACAAGAAAGCGGCATCAAATCCAATGTTCCTGGTGTCCTGTTTTTCCCATGTGATATTCGGGTTAGGCGTTGCAGAAAGGTACAGGTTCTTTGCTTCCGTGTAGTTCTCCCCAAAATAACTATAATTCTCAGGATTCTGTACCAACTGATAGCGGGTTACATACAAATACTGCGCAACGGCATCATTACCCATCAATCCCCAAGAAGCACGAAATTTTAATTGGTCTACACCTCTAATATTGTCTTTGAAGAAATCTTCTTCAGAAATCTTCCAGCCCAGAGATATAGCCGGGAATAAACCCCATCGTTTATCGGCCGGAAAGTTGAATGAACCATTGTAACGGAAAGAAGCCTCAGCAAAGTATTTATTATTATAAGCGTAAGCCGCTCTTCCCAAATAACTTTTGCGACCATCCTGAGAGGCTGAACCGGTTGCATTCTGTCCTACTGCACTTCCGGTGAACAGCTGATCCAACTGATTACTCAACAAGTCTCTACGGTAGGCATAGGTATCATTCCAGTTGGTTGTTGTTTGTTCAAACCCGGCAAAAGCATTGATGCTATGCTTACCAAACTGGTGGTCATAAGCCATTTTGATGAAATAGGTATTCTGATTGGTGAGCTGTGCATCCTGTGCCAGGCTCAAAATACTGGTACTGGCTCTCTGATTGCTATAAGTTTTAGTCGTTGCATCGTAAGTATAGGCATCCCAGGGTTGGTGAAATGTCTTCTCCTCCACATATTTGTAATCAAAAGCAGCATAACCGTTTAGCGACAAACCCTCAACAACATAGGGTAGTTTCAGGTCAAATCCAAGTGTGGGATTTACGGTATAATAATTGGCATGGTCATAGCCAGCTAAAGGAGAGGTCATTATGACCGGATTTCTACCATTTGACACACCGGCATTTGCAGAGCCATTTGGCCAGTACACAGGTAAGAAAGGATACATGCTCACCGCTTCATGTAAGGTTTGACTCAAAGACATCACCGGGTTATTCTTATTTTCTTTTCGGGCTGCGATGTCGAGATTAACTTTCAGGTTCGGTGAAATCGTCGCATCGATATTCGACCGGATGTTGAATTGCTTAAACCGCTGGTCACTATTTCTCAGATTACTCTGCTGATCGAGTGTCTGTGCAGAAAAATAATATTTCACCTGTTCGCCACCGCCTGAGACAGAAAGCGAATGACTATTCATTGGCGCATTTTTTCTGAATACAGCATCCATCCAGTCTGTACTGGTGTAATTTGGATCGTTGCCGGCTTTATATTTATCGATTTCACTTTGTGCATAAGGAGCAGTGTTCCCCTGATTAAGGTTTAGCTCATTAAAATAAGTCATATATTCCCAGGCATTCACACGATGTGTAAGTCTGGTCAATTGCTGGATGCTGTATGACCCATCATAATGAATGGTGGCCTTACCAGTTTTACCCCTTTTAGTTGTCACCAGGATCACACCATTGGCCGACCTGACGCCATAGATTGCCGCTGAGGCATCTTTTAAAACCGTAACAGATTCGATATCATCTGGGTTAAGACGATTCAGATCCCTGTCGGCTATTCCGTCAACCACAACCAGGGGGCCCGTACCTCCACCAAAGGAATTCAATCCCCTGATCAATAAACTTGCACCGTCATTTCCCGGTTCACCTGAACGGTTGCTAACGATCAATCCCGGTACACGTCCAGCTAAGGAGTTAGAGACAGAGGGTGATGCATTTTGGAGCACATCTTCCCCTTTTACAGTACTGACAGCACCCACAACACTTCCTTTTTTCTGGGTACCGTAGCCCACCACCACCACCTCATTCAAGTTGGAGTTCTGGGTAACCAAAACAACATTTAACGTCGTTGAACTGCCTATTTTCTGCTCCTGACTGATAAAGCCGACGTAACTGAATACCAATATGGCCTGGTCGTTTGGTGCAGTAATACTGTAATGACCGTTAGGATCTGTTGTTGTACCATTAGTTGATCCTTTCAGCCGGACACTTACACCTGGTAATGGCAATCCCTTTTCATCTGTTACTTTACCTTTTATTTTAACAGCATTTACCGGGGAGCTCAGAATTGGACTAAGAATGGATTTAGCGCTGACCTGCCCTGTAACTACGGTAACAAGCAGTGCAGCAAGAGGCAGGCCGAGTAAAATTTTGGGCGAACAAGGCCATAGCAAAAGCCAGGCTTTTGATTTAAATTTCATATTTTTGAAAACTTTGGGTTAAAAAATAATGTCGATTGTTCAATAATTGATGGCAACCCAAGTATCTGCCGGGAGGTGCTAGGAACACTTTCCGGCTCTTTTTATTGGACGGGTTACCCGACTATTTTTTTATACTTGTATCTTTCTGTTCATATTTTTTTGTTTAGGTTCATAATTCGGTTATTTATTTGGTTTTATATATTCTTCATAATTTGATTTGAATCGTTTCTCCCTCAGGGATGGTGTAAGTATGCGTATCTCCTTTTTTGCTTACCATAACCCCGATTTTATCCTTATTTTGCCGTACAATTCTCAGATCGAAAACAGTGTTAAATGCATGTATATTCTTTAATGACATCTGTTTCCAGTCTTTAGGCAATCTTGGCGTGCAGCTAAAACTATTAAATCCTGTAGGTCTCATGCCAAACAATCCCTCAATATAGACCCTGCAATACAAACCACTTTCTGCAGAAAGGTGTCTTTGACTGCCTTCGGGATAGGCCTCAACAGGATATGGTACATGTTCACCCAAAAGCCTTCGGCGCGAGTAATAACGAAGAAACGTCATAGCCTGGTCTGTTGCACCCGCCTGCAGTACACCACGAAGCCCATACAAAGTGGATCGGTCCCAGAAAGTTTCTTTGCCTGCCTCTGTCGCTAAACCGTCGGCGGTCCAAAGCTGGGGCGAAAATAAAGCCGCAATGGTTCCCTTACTTCGATTGTAAATTCCCATAGCAAGAGGCATACTGATCCATGCCCGCAGCGTCGTATTCGTTTCATAATATTTATAGGTATCAAAACCACCTATAGAAGCGCCAAAATACTTCTCGATATTCAGCTTAAGCCGGCTGGCACGCGCCCTGTAATCCTCAACCTCCTTTTCAGGCAGGTGCAATTGCCTGGCCAGCATCGATGCCGAAACCAAGGCATCGTAATATAGACAGTTGGTAGACAGATTGGCCTTTCCCGAAGGGAAGCGACCTTCCAGTTCGTCGCTTTGCGATTCAACCACCCCCTGATCATTGATATGCCTGCTACAATATTCCAGACACCAACTGATCAGTGGCCATAGAACTTTTGCCGAGTCGATCTTACCATAGGTAAGTGCAAATCTGGAAGCACCATAGGCAATCATAGCCTGATCTCCCCTATCACCTGCCCCTTTCCACACCGCATCTCCCTCAGCCACGATAGAACTTGGTAAAGGCTTGTATTCCGGATTCATATAAGTCGCAAATAATCGGTAACAGTTCATCGCAGACTGAACGCCAATACGATCTCCCGAAAAAGCAAAATAAGGACTGACATATTCAGCCTGATCATTTGCCCATATCGCAGCATAATATTCCAACCCTCCCGGACCATGAAGATATCCCCGTTTGGTCTTAAAAATGCTTTCAGTGGCCCGTATTTTCGCAAAAGCGAAAGCCGTATTTAAAATTGTATCCGGCGTTTCCAGTTGCAAGGGTTTCAAGATCTCAGTGATGCGTTTAACCCTGTTACTTTCCTCCAGATCTGAATCTGCAAAGAATGGCTTTTCGGGATGATCAGTAGCGAAATAGCAAACAGCAAAGATGGTAGACCGCCCAGGTTCCAGAACACGTCGACCTTCATTCAGCGTCTTCATCACCACCGTATGCGGCGATGATTTGCTCCGCAGTGTATCAGTTGTCACTGAACGGTTTAATTTCTCCATCGACAGAGTTATCGTTTTGTCTCCCGTATTGGTGACAACAAATTTTTCAATGACCATAGGCTGATCCACAGAAGGAAACAGACTGTGTTCAATTTTCAATCCATCCGGTTTGCCGGTTTCTGCCATGATCCGCATCACACCAGAATGGTTAATGTTTTTGGTAACTAATGCAGGTAACGGCTTGTTGTTGATGTACATCCTCGGCAATTCATTGTCCTCAAAGGTATAAGTAATATGACTCCTGGTTTCATCGGGCAGCATCCGGAAGGTTGGAAAAACCACCTTACGGGTTAATCTTATACTGCCCGCCTGATCAACTTGATAAGCAATCCAGAGAGAAACCTTTTCACCCGACATCTCAATATGGTCCGAATGTGGCAGTCTTTCATTTATACGCCAGTTTATACTTCCATTTGGCTGTATCACCCACCTGTCCTTTTGTTCTGGCAGGTTTGTTTCCTGGCTATATATTGTCAAATTGACAATTAAAAGTAGAGACGTGAGTAAGGCTTTCTTCTTCGGGGATTTCATGAGTTTATTTTGATCGTTTAAAAAATTGTATTAGGATTTAGCATCAATTTCTACGTGCATTCCGGGCTGTATGTTCACCTGCACCCAACTGATCACTTTTCCATCTTTGCTGATCTGCTTCTTTGTGGTCAGTAAAATTCCATTGACATTTGCATAGCGGTAATTTCCGGAGAAAGAAGCCTTCCATTTAAAAGACTTGTTTCCCAAATTGGAAATTGCCGAGTGATGGCCATTCTTGTGGCTAAGGTTGATCTTGGTTTGCAACACGGATAAATTATTGACCGCAGCAAAGCCCCCGCTGTTACTTCTAAATAAACTACCTATTGTCATTACCTGGGCATCGGGACTAATGCCCATAAAACCTTGTACAATGCCATCGATCACACCGAAGGAAACCTCCGGATATTCCCTTCTGGGCGTAGCGGGATCTGAAAGGTAAAGAATGTATTTTCTTGCCTGGTCCCAATCACCGTTCTTATAGAACAAGTAAGGATAATAGGAAGTGCATTCAATATTGGCTTTTGTTGCGGCAATTTGTGCCAGCTGGTCCTTAACCCTCGACCTATCTTTCAGGGCATCAAACCAAAGCAGAAATGGGGCTGGATTATCATTGATGAATTGTCCCTCGCTACTGTAATAGGCAAAATAACAGGCCTGGCTTTTGTTCCACCAGTCGGCCTCCAGCCGCAGTCGGTAGCGCTCGGCTTTCTGAGCATACAATTTAGCCTCCTGCTGCTTTCCTTTCGCTGCAAGTATCTCTGAATAGGTTTGCAACCCACGATAAAGCGCAGCCACAAGATCAACTCCGGTTCTCAGATTTGGTATTCCCTCTGAGTAGGAAGGTAACCCACGACAACTCTGAAAAGAATCCTTCTCATCATAAGGAATCGGAGTATGAAGATGTGCTGGTCTCTTTAACAAAGAATCGGCAGAGAGCATCCAGGTATCAATGTATTCCTTAACCGTCTTTTCCTGAAAATGTACAAAGGCCGGATCGCTGATATAATCTTTATTCCCTGTCCAATGATAGAGCCTCCATGTCGCAAAAAGCACATCAAAATTAGCTGGCAAATTGTACCAGAATTCTTTATCGCTCCTGTA
This sequence comes from Pedobacter nutrimenti, assembly GCF_032678445.1. GTDB lineage: Bacteria > Bacteroidota > Bacteroidia > Sphingobacteriales > Sphingobacteriaceae > Pedobacter > Pedobacter nutrimenti_A. The sequence continues at coordinate 78,630 of NZ_JAVTSQ010000011.1, read as the reverse complement.
ATCTTCGGGTGCAGGCTTCCCCCATTTATTCATCTCCCAGTAAGAACACCAATCTTTTGAGGCCGAAATATTTTTAGCAAACAAAGTAAACATGTTCAGATTTTCCCTGCCCAATCCGAGTATCTCGGCACCAATACTCTGATGTGCTGCATCACGCATGCAGAAGGCATATCGCGACGGGAGTGCTGCTTCATACCATGCGCCTACTGGGTCATCCGCTCCTTTATAATGTAGTGCCATGCCTTTGGCCCAGTTAAAAGCACGTACCAGGTCTTTGTCAGAGGAATTAAAATTTACATTTCCGACCTGTGCCGAGGCAAAAGAAAATCCATAAAATACAAACACCAAAAGGATCGATTTATATCGCCGTAAAATCATAGTATATGAATTGAAATTGATTTGCATTCGTAAAAACTACCACCAGCAAAAAGCCTCTGCAAGAAACAAAATACAGTATACGTTCAATCCGCGCATCCCCTTTGGGGCAGCAAATAAAGAATTTGTTCATCTGGTCTAATCTGGTCTACATCACAATAGTAAATAATTACTTTTGCATCTGCAAATTTTATTTTACAAGAACCAGTGGAGAGAAAACAACAAACACCAATATCATCAACAGGATCAGGATTCCGGTATAGAAATGTCTGTTTTCCCATTGCTCAAGATCTACTAAGTTATTCGTCTTGAGTTGATAAGGCACTGACATGGGGTAGAGTTTGCCAATGAGGAGCATGATGCCACAAGTGATCACAAACAAAATTGCCAGAATATGTAAAAAATGGATATGGATATTGAAGACCAGTTGAGTCAAGCCATAAGAAACAATGAAAAATGTCAATCCTATTTTAGCTGCCAGGGGTGGAACTTTTCTGGTAACCAGACCAATGAACATGATGGTGAAAATGGGTACATTAAAAAAACCATTTACGGTTTGGACATAGGTATAAAAGCCGTGTTTAACTAAAATAATCAAGGGCGCAATCATAATGGCAATTAAACAAACTATGATCTGAAACAGCTTAGCGCTCCAGATCAGTCTTTTTTCAGGAACAATCTGCGACCGCTTTTCCAGCCAGGGTTTGTATATATTGAGTATAAACAAGGTACTTGAACTGTTCAGACCAGCATTAAAGGTGGTTAAGGCCGCACCAAAAATTATCGCTGCAATAAATCCGGAAATAATAGGTGGAGACACCAAGCGGTTAAGCATAGGAAATACTTCAGCCGGATTCTGCATGCCTGCGAAAACATGTACTGCGATCAGGCCTGGCACACACAAAAATAAAGGAGAGATCAGTTTCCCTAAACAGGCCACCGCAATCCCTTTCTGACAGGTTTTGAGGTTCTTTGAAGCCAGAGCCTGTTGAACAATGTACTGTTCCGTTCCCCAATAATACAAATTCACCAATAACATACCAGTAAAAAGGGTCCCAAATGGAATGGGGTCAGAAGATGATCCTATACTATTAAAATGATCTTTATGATTCGTTAACAAAACATGTATACCTTGTTGGATACTGCCATGCCCAAGATATTTAAGCCCAAAAACCGGTAGCATCAGGCCCCCGGCAAAAAGGCCCATACCCAATAACATCTCTGAAATTGTGGTGGCTTTTAATCCGCCCAGCATAGTAAACAGACAGCCAGCCGATCCCAGTATCCAAACCAATATCCAAATACTGGTGCTATAATCTACATTAAATGCGGCTGAAAAGTTGAACAATCCGTTCATGGCCAGAGCTCCACTATACAATACGGATGGCAGCAGATTAATGATATAGCCGAACAGAAATATCATCGATACAATCTTCCCAACACTACGGTCATACCTCGCGGTGAGAAAATCGGGCGTTGTCGAAATACCAAGCCGGATATACATTGGCATAATAAACTCAGACACCAGCAACATGGCAAGAACAGAGGTGACGCCCCATGCCATAACCGTCATATTATGGGTATAAACAAGTTCATTTTCACCTATGATGGTAGAGGTATTGATATTGGTAAAGAGTAACCCGCAGCCAACCTGGAAAAATGCAAGTTTTCTGTCGGCCAAAAAGAAACGATTTAAAGTATCCGCTTTTTTGCGCCTGGAGTTATACAATGAGATGAAGGCAACTGAGCCAATAAAAAGCAAGAAACTTGAGGCGATAATCCAATTCATATGGATCTTTAAAGTGTAGTTCTTTCAAATAAGATCATCGGTACTGTAAGCTGTATATCTTGTTGCTTTAAAACTGCACGTCCGGCCAATATACCCATTTTCGAAAAATCGGCAGAAAATGTGGTGATACCTATAATTTCTTTCGCCGGTTCATCATTGGAGGAGAGCACCCCGAGGTCTTTTCCAGGCTCAAGTTTTTTGCCTATACAATCTCTCATAATCTGCCATAGTGCAAAGTTATCCAAGGTAAAATACACCTTCCCTTTTTCAACTGTTCCGGCGATATATTCCTTTTCGATACGGCCTTTGATATTGAAATCTTTAAGGAATTTTTTAAATGACCCAACAATCTCTTTAGGATCCAAAGAGATTGGAGAGTGATAAAAAATAAATTCATCGAACTGCCGGATTCTGGGTGCCAGCTTTGAGAAAACTTCATAAGAAGAGTTTCCAAACTCTTGTGTAATATGGTTAAAAATACCATCCAGGGGCTCAAAACGGTCAAAAATTAAAAGTTTGTTCCGCGGTATCATTTCCAGCAATTCTTTAGTCTGAGGATGAGGTATTGGCGCAATTACATACATCCCGTATTTGCTTTTTATTTGTGATAAAATGGTACCAAATATTTCGATGTCACCATGATGAAAATAGGTATTCAGGCTAACTTTCTGACCAATCTCGTGCCGAAAACTCCGGTAGAATTGTTCCTCGAAGGTATCCAGGTTATACATCAGCAATGCGACATTCATTATCCTGTCGGTATTGCCGCCGCCTACAAAATACCCTTGTCTGTTTTTAGATTCTACAATGCCCCTATCGATGAGTTCTTTATAAGCCCTTATAACTGTTTGCCTGGAGAAGCCAAGTTCCTTCATCATGACCTTTACTGTTGGAAGCATTTCATTCTGATTAATGATCTTTCCGTTGACGGCATTAATAATGCCCTGAACAAACCTATCATGCTTGGAATATGAAGGTATATCCCCTAGTATTTGTATTTCCTTAAAAATGCTATCCATGAGTATTTAAACGCCAAAACTAATTTCCTATCTGGTAACCCGCTTGGTCTTTCCTCTCAAATGTGACAAAAAGGAGTGTACAAAAGAAATTTTTACTGAATTTATTGAAATTTTTACTTCCAAGACCTCTACTCTTTACCAAAAAGCGTGGCAACTGCCCAATCAACTGTCTACCTTGCTAACTTATAAATTTGGTTAGATTATTAATTCTGGATATCTTGGCGCAGCAACAAATCAGGAGCGATTACCTCACTAGTTTTTACGCAATACGATATATTTTAAATGGAGACCAACAAAACTGCTACGACAATTCTGCAAACAAAACAACACTTTGAGATTCTTGACGGATTAAGGGGCATTGCTGCCTGGGCCGTTGTCATATTTCATTTTATGGAATGGGCTTACACCGATTCCAGCCAGAACTTTATCGGACACGGTTTTTTAGCTGTCGATTTCTTCTTTTGTCTTTCGGGATTCGTGATCGGATATGCTTATGACGATCGTATAGGAAAAATGGGCGTGCTCGAGTTCTTTAAATCGAGGGTCATCCGACTGCACCCGCTGGTTATAGCTGGATCTGTATTAGGCCTTCTGGCATTTTTGTTCGACCCATTTGGGGGTCATCTTGAATTGTACAGCAGCGGTAAAATTATTCTTACATTTTTGTGTTCGATACTACTTATACCGTTACCCGTAATAGAAGATCGCGGATTTAATCTATTCAGTTTCAATGCGCCAGCATGGTCTCTATTTTGGGAATATGTTGCTAATATTGTTTACGCATTTGTGCTTTATCGAATTCGTCGCAGCTTGCTGATCATTTTAACCCTACTAGCCGCGGCAGCTATTTGCCTGGTAAGTTATCGCTCCGGCAATTTATTGGGCGGCTGGAGCGGTCCAACCTTTTGGGACGGAAGCGCAAGGATATCCTATTCTTTTTTAGCCGGACTACTTATTTACCGTTCCAATTGGATCATCAAAAACAAGCTGGGATTTATCGGCTTAGCTATATTATTATTCCTGGCGTTTATAATGCCATCCTCAAAATGGAATTGGTTATCGGAACCTTTAGTCGTACTTGTTTACTTTCCATTGCTGATCGCTTTGGGTGCAGGTGCTACCTTAGCCCCTGGCTTGAAAAAGTTTTGCGTCTTTTCAGGAAAGATCTCTTACCCATTGTATATGACGCATTATGCCGTGCTATGGATGTTCGGTAACTACTACACAAGTCATAAGGTAGGCACAACGGAACTATCTTTGATAATTATAACCGCACTCGTACTACTTACTGGAGCAGCTTACCTCATCATGGTAATTTACGATATCCCTGTAAGGAAATATTTAAGTGATAAACGGAATAAAGGGCTTGCTAAACAAAAAGCTGGTGGTGACTAACAGCTTTACCGTACAAGCGGTTAATATTGTGCATTTATTAGTTAAAAACAGACCTATAGTACCTGCGTATTCTTTATAGTTTTACAAGAACAAGGAACTGATAAAGTTATCCAACCATCCTGATAGCTTCATCACCACTAAAAATAAAACTATATACTGATGAAAACGTATAAAGAATTCTTGGGTATCATCCTGTTTATTGCTGTTTTAATCCAGGGTAACAATATCGCGAAAGCACAAAATGGAGACCAGATACTAGATGGAATCGGCGAGACGGGAATGATTGCGCGCTACGTGTTTGACGGAGATGTCAAAGACTGGTCCCGAAATAATTTACACGCTAAATTTCAGGGCACCGGGGTCAAATTCATCAATGAAAATCGGTTTGGAAAAGTTTTGTCGCTCTCCGGAGATAACAACAGTTTTCTTACGATCCCGGGAGAAGCACTAAAGGATATCGAATCGCTCAGCATTTCAGGATGGATATACTTACGTTCAGATCTTCCTGGACAACGCTTTTTTGATTTCGGAAGAGACGCCAGCAGACATTTTTTTGCAGCCCCTGCTGGAACAAATACTCAAAAAGGTTATCAGGCGCTAATAACTGCAGAAAAGGGCAATAAAAATGGAGCGGTTTCTCCCATAATTGAGGTCAATAAATGGGTTCATCTTGTTATAGTGATAGATGTTCCTTCAAAGTCTATGATCACCTATGTCAATGGTAAGCCCGCAGGCGAAACTAAAGATATTCCAACAGAGTTAACAGAGGTATTCGGTCTGCAATCAGGAGAGAGAAAACTACTTTATATCGGAAAATCGCTGGTGCCAGGAGATCCCAATCTTAATGCATTGATACATGATTTCCGTATTTATCGTGTTCCCTTAAGCAGAAGACAAATTGCCGGAATTTACAACAATTCCCTGGGCGGTGTTCATGAAGGTCCGGCAAACACCGGAAAGCGTGAGGATGATCTGCCACATTTTTCTCCAACTGAGGCACAGTTGTATAATACTTATTTAGTTCATGTGTCCGATGTAGAAGTGGAAACTGAAGTAGGAAATCTACCCAGATTACCAAGTTATCTACAGGGAACCTACCGGAATGAAATGAAAGGTCCAAAAGTACGTATCCTGTGGCCCTCTCCTGCGGAAAACAGCGCTGTTCTTAAGCCTGGACACTATACCGTTACCGGACGTGTTAGCGGAACAGATTTTCAACCAAAAGCATTTGTCACAGTAAAAGAATCCAGCAAATCGACTACACCAGAGGCTAAATTGGAAACCTTTAATTTGGATCAGGTATCTTTGAAAAGCGATGCTCACCACCACGAAACCAAATTTATCGAAAATCGCGATAAATTTATACGGACATTAGCTAAGACCGATCCTAACTCCTTTCTTTATATGTTCCGCCATGCATTTGGTCAGAAGCAACCAGAAGGCGCAAAACCATTGGGCGTATGGGACAGTCAGGACACCAAATTAAGAGGGCATGCTACAGGGCATTATCTTACGGCAATTGCACAAGCCTACGCCAGCACAGGATATGATAAGGCACTTCAGGCCAATTTCTCCGAGAAAATGGAGTATATGGTAAATACTCTTTATCAGTTATCACAACGATCAGGAAAGGCAAAAGATGCGGGCACTACATATGTATCAGACCCAACAGCCGTACCATATGGCCCTGGAAAATCAGGTTTTGATTCAGATCTTAGTGATCAGGGTATCCGTACCGATTATTGGAACTGGGGTAAAGGATTCATCAGTGCCTATCCGCCCGATCAGTTTATTATGTTAGAAAACGGAGCTTTGTACGGAGGGCAGAAAAACCAGGTTTGGGCCCCCTATTACACCTTACATAAAATACTGGCTGGCTTAATAGACGTATATGAAGTGAGCGGTAATAAAAAAGCGCTTGAAACAGCTACTGGTATGAGCGATTGGGTATACGCACGCTTAAGTCAATTGCCTCAGGAGAGACTTATCAAAATGTGGAATACGTACATTGCCGGAGAATTTGGAGGTATGAATGAATCCATGGCCCGCCTGTACCGAATTACCGGTGAAAAGAAATACCTAAAAACAGCGCAACTGTTTGATAACATTAAGGTATTCTATGGCGATACGGCACATTCACAAGGACTGGCCAAAAATGTTGATTCCTTTCGTGGACTGCATGCCAATCAACATATACCTCAGATTGTAGGAAGTATAGAAATGTATCGTGTTTCCAATAGCCCGGAATATTACAGGGTTGCGGATAACTTCTGGTATAAGACCGTTAATGATTATATGTACAGTATCGGAGGAGTTGCAGGTGCACGTAATCCAGCCAATGCGGAGTGCTTCATCAGTCAACCCGCAACACTGTACGAAAACGGCTTCTCCGCAGGAGGACAGAACGAAACCTGCGCCACATACAATATGCTAAAATTGACCAGCGACCTTTTTCTCTTCGATCAGCGTGCAGAGTTAATGGACTATTATGAGCGTGGTTTGTACAACCATATTCTAGCCTCTGTAGCTAAAGACAGCCCCGCCAATACCTACCATGTTCCCCTCAGACCAGGATCTGTTAAACAATTTAGTAATGAAGATATGACAGGTTTTACCTGTTGCAATGGTACGGCTATTGAGAGCAGCACCAAACTGCAAAATTCTATTTACTTTAAAAGTAAGGATGGCAAGGCGCTTTATGTAAATCTATATATACCGTCTACATTAAAATGGACAGAACGCAATATAACAGTAGAGCAAACTACAAGTTTTCCAAATGAAGACCATACCAGTCTGACAATTCGCGGCAATGGAAAATTTGATGTCAATGTACGTGTACCGGGCTGGGCAACCGGGGGATTTTTTGTAAAGATCAATGGCATAGAACAAAAATTCCAGGCCGATCCTGGTACTTATCTTAAAATAAGCCGAAACTGGAAGGATGGCGATAGGATAGAATTGAAAATACCGTTCCAGTTTCACCTGGATCCGGTTATGGACCAGCAGAACATAGCCAGTCTGTTTTACGGACCGGTTTTACTGGCGGCTCAGGAACCAGAAGCAAGAAAAGAATGGCGTAAAATAACTTTAAATGCCCAGGATATCAGTAAGTCAATTAAGGGTGATCCACAGCAGTTGGAATTCACTATTGATGACGTAGTTTTTAAACCATTTTATGAAACATACGGGCGTCACTCTGTTTATCTGGATGTTACATTAAAATAGATCTTCAGATCAATCATTCAGAAAATTCATATGACCATTTTATCAAATAGAGCTCATTGCACAACTGTTCGTTCGCGTTCATAAACTGTTCGTTAACGAACATAACAATATTAAAACTAAAAATAAAAAACTGATTAACATACACTTACAAAAATAACTTCGATTTGGCACAAGCTTGGTCTATATGACATCAAATAGTTAAATATAACCATGAAAACCTCAATCAAAATCCAAATCACAAGAGCACTAACAGCGCTGCTGTTAATAACAGCTACCCTTCCAGTAAGCGTCTTCGCAACAGATAAAAACCCAATAAAAACCTCCAATACCACTCCCATCCGAAAAATCTCCGTCAAGGGAAATGTTGAGGTGATCTTGGTTCAGGGGCTACCTGAAAGCATTTCCTATACCGATGAGAATACAGGTCGTGTAAAAGTTATAAAGAACGGTGGCATACTCCGAATTATCGGTAACAGTCAAGAGTCAAGCAAGCTCTTTATTTATGTAAATGACATCTACAGAATTGAGGCAGAAGACAATGCTATAGTTAAAACTGAAGGCTGGCTAAGGACGAAATTCCTCCAGATATTCTTAAGAGGAAATGCCAAAGCTGATCTCCGCACAAGTACTCAGGGTCTATACACCTCTCTACATGATCATGCCCACTTAAAGCTAAGCGGATCTACCGACGATCATACACTGGAAATCGGCGACACCCAGAAATTGAACGTCGACAATTTCGTGGCTTTGAAGACCCAATACCTTTCAGTAGAAACACTAGCCTTTGAAAGGAACTCTAAATAATATCAGAGAAATAACCATAGAAATGGAAGCCTGTAACTTCCATTTCCATGATTTCTTAAGCCCCTGCGTATAACCATCATATAAATTATTCGCAATATGAAGCGTATCTCTATTCTGGTAAATAATGATTGCTAATAAATTGGCTTCATTTGTTAATTTGGTCATAGTATACAAGACCAATTTTCAAATGATTTCTGAGAAGGATTTACCTCTTTAAAGCTCTATGAAAAAATCAAAGCACCTTATTAACCTGATCATAATCATCTTTTTTGCTAGTGCCTGCCGGGATAAAAGTTCAACAGCAACAACTCACCATAATCAGGATACGTCCAGCGCTCCGGCAGCCCAGATTATACTTACTGATTGAAGCCGAAACAATATAGCCTATCGTAAAACTCCCCACAAAAAGGGGTTACTAAACTTTCTTTTGGGTATTAATTACAGACGTTAAAAAAACAGGTATGTCAGTAAATCTCAAACCATTAACCACCTTTCCCTTTCTTGTTTGTTTATTTCTGCTGCTTTTAAATGACCTTTATCTCAAAATAATTTTTCACAACTCATTAACAGGGAAACTCTCAGACGTTTGCGGATTGTTTATTTTCCCTATATTTTGGTCCGTCCTGTTTCCAAAAAGAAAATTCGCAATCTACCTGTTAACTTGTTTGTTTTTTATTTACTGGAAAAGCAGCTATTCCGAAACGTTCATCAACTTGTTTAGTTGTTATATTTTTCCTGTCCAAAGAACAATAGATCTTACAGATCTCTTCGCACTTTTGGTCTTGCCATTCAGCTGGTATCTCTATGCAATTGCTCAAAGAAAAACCTATTTCAATGCACCTCTTGCCGGACTGATTACACTTTTTTCGTTTTGTGCCACATCTATGCCAAGGCAACTCCTACGTTTCGAACAACCACAATATGTCCTTTTTAACTCAACTGATCATTTAATTGACAGCAACTTCGTAGACCAGGGCTTTAAATTTCATCCATTTGATCACCTGCTCGCCGTTGAGATAGATTATATGGAACTGAATAGAGAATCTGTAAAAGATGATGATTTTAACAAGAACCTATATTTGAGAGATCTGGACCAAAAAGTTTTAAAGGAGCTGCCAGGCCAATCTAAAATTATCCCACCCAATCAGATCAACAAACTAAAGATTCATACCAATAACTATGAGGATGATGTGGTATTCAAAGGAAGCCGTTTGCATGGTAAATTTTTAAGAAAAAGTAAGGATCAAATCCTGATTGATGGCCAGTTCAAAAATGGGATAGCGGATTCTGTATGGACTTTTACTGATCCATCCCTGAATACCTCCATCAAAAGGACTTTCAAAAATGGTGAAACTACGCTTATCGAAGAATTTAAATTTTCGAAATTAGCCTCTTCTAAAAGTATCAATACCAGACAACAAACCAGAATATTTAAAGGCCTTCACCTTGCAATCCTACTTCTGTTTTGCATTGCAATAGTAATAAAACTGAGAAAAAACCACAAAACAAAGGAACCTCTTTCTCCAGATATTAAAATCTTATATAAGTCCTTACTATCTATTTCATTACCATTTCTAACATGGCTAATACAATTGATCATTTGTGCAGTAATCCCTGACCACTATTCCGACTTCTTTAACGAAATCTATAATTTCCTTTTAATTTATGCAATAGGCCTACCTGTTTTTATGATTATTCTGTTCGGGTTTAAGCCCAGAAGGTGGACCGATGTTTTATGGTATTGCTTATTATTTAGTTTATTATTTGTGTTTTGGCGCGAAACAGTTACACTGAGCTTATTACTGGAGAATTAGAACAATCATATTCAAAAACAAAACTTCTTATTTCTGAACCGAGATCAATAGCATCATTGGTCTGCGGAGTTCTTCTTTCATTTCAGGAACTTCCTTCAACATTTTCTCACTCGATATCGGTTCCTTAATTTCCGTAACTTTAAATCCTGCTTTTAATAGTACATTCAGGTAAGTAGAGAGTGTTCTGTGGTATTTCAATACCTTTTCTCCCAAAAATTCAGTATTTCTTTTTCCTTCCTTAAAATAATCATCCACAGGCCAGTAAAGCTTTTCACCAGCTTCATTATAAGCCCAATCCTGCGTCCCCTCAGCCGTAAAAACCGGATGTTCCACAGAGAACACCAGGTAACCTCCTGGTTTAAGGAATTTATAAATATTTTGAATAAGCCTTTCAAATGACTGTATGTAATGAAAGGTCAACGAGCTAAATACGACATCAAATGTTTCCGGTGAATAAACAGCATCTTCAAGCGCTACGTTATCATACTGAATTCCATCCCGGCTGTTAATCTGTTTTACCTTTTCAAGCATCTTTTCAGAAATATCTATTCCAACTACAGATTTTGCCCCATTTTCAATTGCATATTTACAATGCCACCCAAACCCGCACCCCAAATCAAGCACATCCTTTCCACTAAGATCGGGAAGCATTGTTTTCAAAACATACCACTCTCCTGCGCCTTCAAGTCCCTTTTGCGAACGATTCATCTTTCCATACTGCTCAAAAAAAGCCGGATCATCATATTTATTCTCTTTCATTAGAATATATTTAACAGCTATTCATCAAAAATAAGTTAAAAAGATTTTATAAAAAAAGGGCAGCCCAACCAAGACTGCCCATTCAAACAAAACTTCCAACTATTCAGAGGTAAAGCGCTTAGCTATTTCAAAGATTACCCGGATAAATTTCCATCCTGGTTACCCGGTGAAATGCGCTTGCACTGGGATCAGTTATTTCCAACTCAAAAATCACCTCCTTCGTACCAGGATTAATTTCAACAATCCTCCCGCCAAAGCCATTCTTTGTTTTGGTGTTAACACCAGGACAAAATAAAACATGTCCTGTTTGAGCTAAGTATTGTACAGAAGAACGTGCCGAAGCAAAACCATTCGCCCCTCTTTCTTGTCCATAAGACCACACCTGCTGTACGGTTCTTAACGCTTCATCCACTTTATATTCAACAACACGGCTATAGCTTGAACCATTAATATAATTGGGCTGAAAATGACGATAATAACCATTATCAAAAACCAGAATATGACCATTGGGCATTAAAACCGGCGTATGCGGGCCCCATGCCCAATCAAATCCACTGGCCCCGGTTTCCCCAGAAATTACTTTAGGATCAATTACAGCCCTGCCAGATTCATCCACAGGAGACAACAGATATTTTTGATAAGCAGTACCCCAGTTTTTGTGAGGCGAGATGATCCATTTTACATTTCCATCCTTGTTAAAAGACATGAGCCCCTGAAAACGTACCGTTGCCATTAAATCAGTCCCAAGTTCGGCTATTGAATTGTTATGGGCCCAGTTACTGGCAGTCTGTGCATTGTCACCAGGCAAAACATCAGTATGGATCTCATAACGGGAGGTATCCAGCATAGTCGCCAGATCCCATTCTTTTACAAGAGTACCAGAAGTAGGATTCAACTCAATAATATGGTCATTGATCCTCGGTTTTCCATTCACTAAACGTGCATCAGATTTAGAAACAGTAACCAGAAAATTCCCGTTGGCTGCCTCAGTCACTTCATGGTGAAAAGTATAACCCAATTTATTTAAATCCCATTGCTTAATCAGGTTGCCCATCATATCAACTTCCACAATACGTGATGCGTCCTTATCACCAGAAAGGAAATTCCCATTCTTCAAACGCTTAAAACCAATCATTTCTGTAAACCGCTTAAGATCGGGCGATTGCTTCAGCAACAAAATCCAACGGATTTCCCCATCCGAATCTATCATATAGGGACATGAAGTATCTAGTTCACTTTGTCCAGAATAACTCACCAGGTCGAGTCCCGGTTCCATACGATCCTTTTGAGCGGTAATTACTTCAAACGTTGGAAAAGCACTCACCTTCAGAGGAGCTGTTTGTATGCTAACCTGTGTTCGCCCACGTTCCTTTCCATTCATATCTGTAAAAACCAGATCAACCTGGTTGTTATAATTGGCATACAATCCCAGCACAGGAATAATTTGTCTGTTATTTGAAGCCGTAAACAGATGTTCTATAGTGCCATTCTTACCTGTTTTACTTTGTATAATCACCTTTATTCTGCCTCTGGCCGGCATAAAAACCTCAACTGTTGCAGCCAATGGATTATACCCTGATGGATCTAAAGTTACTTTCTTCACCATAAAATCCAAGGCATTTCCTTTAGAGGGAACAGAAAGACTCTTTTTATCCGCAAAATTCACCACAGTTGCCCACTGATCAGGATGATCTTCTACAGAAAGAATAGATTGTACTGGTACCTCTACCGCTCCTGTTTCAAAATTAAACGTATAAACTTTATCTCCCTTTACATAATTTAAGAGTAAGTTTCCCTTTTCCGTCATACTTTCCAATGAAGCTTCATAGGTTCCCTCTTTGGAAGATTCCGCTGTCTTATCCTTTTTACAGGCAACCAGCAGCAGTAGCGGCAGGACCAGCATCACCAATACTGTCCTGCCCCGCTTTAAAATTATCTCCACAGCGGATGTTGCTGAATAGCTGTATTCGTATTCAACTCCGTCTGCGGGATAGGCAGATAAAAATGTTTCGGCAGAAAATTCGACGCACCCTGCTTCTTATTCTGTACCAGAATTTGTTTCATTTGGTCATAGGTATAAAAACGCTTCAAGTCAAAGAAACGATGGCCTTCAAAGAAAAACTCCAGTTCATTCTGGTGAATCACTTCTTTCCATAAATCATCAACACCGCTCCAGGTTTTGGCAGCAAGCCCTGCCCGGTCCCGGATACGCGTCAGGTCATTAGCCGCATCACTCAATTTACCTGTCTTCATGGCCGCCTCTGCGTGTAATAATAAAACTTCGGCAAAACGCATCACCCTGAGGTTGTTGTTTTGATTTTGCTGATCGTACATACTGTTTGCATCGGCAACGTTTTTATAAAAATTGGTAAACTTTTTAATCAAAAAACGACCTTTTTTACCATTAACAGTAGAGAAATCCGGCTCACCTCTCAAGCGTTTGGTTGCACTCGCTTCCCAGATCTGATCAAAAGACTGATTTCCAAACCAAGCCCCATCGGCCAATGTATTTTCAAAATCAGAATACTTCCAGAAAAAACTAGTGTACATCCGTTTGTCAAATTTAGTATCCGAACCCGCCGGTCTTTGTTCTGCCATGAAATCATTTACAACAGAAGCCGTAGGCATCCATTTAAACCAGCCACCAGTTCCCTGAGGACCAACAAAATTCGGTATCACAAAACCTTGAGTACTTGTTGCCTCTTCAGAGCCCCATGAGCCCTGTCCAAAGCTGCCATTGTACATGATTTCAAATACAGATTCTTTGTTCAGCTCTGTATTCTCTGTAAAGTTATCTTCGAATTTACTCACCAGATCATAAGTATAAGGAGCTTTCATAATCGTGCTCAATTCTGCTTCAGCTTCTGCATATTTCTTCATGTAGTTGTAGGTTTTACCCAAATAAGCAATAGCTGCTCCCTTGGTAACCCTTCCTGCTTCAGCAGCAGGACGTACAATTGGCAAATATTCTTTAGCTACTTTGAAATCTTCTACAACCTGCTTCCAAATCTGTTCCTCAGGAGAAGATGGTTTCATAATTTCTTCCGTGCTTTCAGAAGCAGGAATCAGGCGCAAAGGCACATCGCCAAAATTGCTGGCCAAAAGGAAATACGAGAAACCTCTCAGAAAACTCGCCTCAGCAATTAACGAATTAATCTTATCCGTACTCATTGGCACATTTTTCACATTCTTCAGCACCACGTTAGCCCGGTTAATACACTGGTAAATCTGATCAAAATCACTTCCGGCAGTATTCGCTGTGTTGGAATAAGTAGCCGGCTCCCAGTTTTGCAGTTCCTCCCCTAAAATAAACCACACATCATCTGCACGGTTCATGGTATGCCATCCGGTATATCCACCAAAATAGCCATACATTTGCCCGCGGATCGGAGAATAAACCGTTGCCATAGCAGATTGAGCATTGGCTTCAGAAGTCCAAAAAGTTTGCTCTACGGCCTGATTTGGATTGACATGATCCAGAAAGTCTTTTTTACATCCCCCCATGGAGATCGTGAGTATAGCAACCACCGACAGTTGCTTCAATATATTTGTTTTCATGATGTATTCTTTTAGTTGTTCCTGTTAATGCTTAGAAATTTGCCTGAAGTCCTGCTGTGATCGTTCTAGCGGCAGGGAAACGTCCGTGATCCGTTCCTCTCGACATGGTGCTGGAACCACCACCATTCTGATCATCATTCTGTCCAAGGTCCGGGCTGTATCCTTTATACTTGGTTACAATAAACAAGTTGTCTGCTGCTACAAAAAGCCTGAAATTTTTCATACGGGCCTTATTTACCCAGCCATTATCGAAAGTATAACCGATTTCTAATGTTTTCAGGCGGAAAAAAGAACCATCTTCCAACCAGCGGTCACTCACGCGGCGGCTGTTTTTGTTTTCATCCTGTTGCGTAAAACGGGGAACATCTGTATTCCTGTTTTGATCCGTCCAGGCATTCAGCACGTTTGCCCCAAAATTGGTGAACTCATTCATAGACTCCATACGCGCTCTGGTATAGTTATAAATCTTATTACCTTTCATACCATCAAAAAAGATCCCCAGATCAAAACCTTTATAGTTTACACTACCACGGATACCATAATTAAAATCCGGGAAAGGACTACCTGCATACTGACGGTCATCATCTGTAATTTGCCCATCGCCATTAAAATCAACAAATCGGATATCACCAGCCTTAGCATTAGGCTGAATCACTTTTCCGGCAGGCGTTTTATAAGCTTGTGCTTCTGCGTCAGATTGAAAGATACCATTGGTCCTGATCAGATAAAATGCACCAATCGGATCCCCAAGTTTAGCCCAGGTAATGGTTCCCTCACCTTGAGGATTGTAGCCAGCAAATTCCTGTTTTTCACTACCTACAGTAATCGCCGTGATTTTGTTTTTAACTGTAGAAGCATTTACTCCAATAGAATAATTAACCTCTCCAATACTGTTTTTATAATTCAACAGCATCTCAAAACCCTTATTTTGAATCGTTCCGGCATTCATAGTCGGGCTGCCTTTCAATCCTGTTGAACCAGGCATAGAGATACTCAACAATACATTTTTAGTCTCCTGAACATAATAATCTGCAGTTAAAGATAATTTGCCTTTTAAGAAGCTGGCATCCAATCCTAAGTTTTTGGTATGTGTTTCTTCCCAGGTCAGGTCTTTTGGAGATACCCAGGTTACCCCGGTGTTGCTGCCCATCCACCAGTTACCACCTTCTATATAATTGATCCCGCTGCTGCTGATGCTTTGCGTAGCATAATTACCAATCTCCTGGTTACCCAGTTTACCATAACTTGCCCGTATTTTCAACTCACTAACGGCATCCTTTGCACTGGCAAAGAATTTCTCGTTCATGATGTTCCAGCCCACAGAAACTGAAGGGAATACACCATAACGATGACCATCAGCAAAACGTGACGAACCATCACGCCTAACCGATACCGACATCATATATCTGGAATCATAGCTGTACATCGCCCGTGAAAACATAGAAATCAACGAATATTCCTGCAAATCTCCAGAGGTTGTCTGTTGTGTAGTCGATCCTGCACCGATAGAATTGGTTCCAAACGGGATATCACTCCGTCCTGCTCCAAAAGACCTGTTAGAATTCTCCTGCGATGAATAGCCTAACAAAGCAGATATGGTATGCTTACCAATCGTATTGTCATAATGTAAAGTATGTTCCAACAGCCACTGGTTATTAAAATAAGCCGACTCGTTTAATTTAGACTGAACCGCCCCCGATCCAAAGTTATAAGGTGCATTATAATTATAATTGCGTCCGTTATTTCTATTGTAACCGTAATTCAACTTATATTTCAGCCCCTTTATACCCAGGTCTACCTCCGCATAAGCATTCAATAAAATATCCGTTTTGTTTAATCTGTTGTCAAACAACCTCGAAGCACCTACCGGATTGTCCATGTTTTTCATCCAGGGTAAAATACCAGCATAGCCACCAAGCTGATTAGGATCTAATACCCCAAGTAAGGGATTTTGACGCAAGGGATCCGTTATCGTTAAATGATTATCCTGTCTTTCCGCTGTAGTTAACAATAAAGTGTTACCGATGCGCAAATGATCATTGAAAAAAGAAAAAGTATTTTTATTGCGGATATTGTAAGCCTCATATCCCGAATTGATCAGAATACCATCCTGGTTGATGTAACCAGCAGATACATTATAGGTTGCTGTTTCCGAACCTCCGGTAATGCCAACATTTGCTTTGGTCAAAGGAGCTGTGCGGTAAACTTCATCCTGCCAGTTTGTACCCGTTCCTTGAAAATTTATAGCCTCTTTTGGCAAATAACCAGACTGGCCCATGATGGTTTTCCATTGTTGCGCATCCAGTACATCCAGTTTCTTTGCAATAGTTTGCACCCCAGAATATACACTGGCACTAATAGAAGCACGTGTATTTTTCTTACCCCCTTTTGTGGTAATCAGAACTACACCATTGGCCGCTCGCGAGCCGTAAATAGCCGCTGCAGAAGCATCTTTGAGTACATCCAAAGAGGCAATATCAGAAGGGTCAACCATATTGATATCGCCGTATACTCCGTCAATAACGTACAAAGGTGTGTTGGAACCCAGCGAACTTAAACCACGAATGTTAATGCTCATACCAGCTCCCGGCTGACCACTCACGCTGGCCACGCTTACGCCGGCAATCCGGCCTTGCAATGCACCACTTGCACTTTTAGCGACGTCAGTCTGCATCTCTTTTCCGGTTAGGGAAGCCACAGCACCCGTCAGGTCTTTTTTCTTCACTGTACCATAGCCCACTACCACAACTTCATTCAGCTGATCGCCGTCCGAAAGTACGATGTTCATGGTCTTTGATTTTCCAACAGTAGCTTCTGTTTTTTGCATCCCAACGTATGAAAATATAAGAACCGCGCCTTCAGGTGCCTGAATGCTAAAGTTCCCGTTGAGATCCGATGTGGTTCCACCGGCAGCCCCGGTATTCCCCTTGATCACGATAGTAGCACCAGATAAAGGATTATTGGCATTGTCCTTTATCGTGCCTTTCACAGTAATAGCCTGTTGTGCACTTGCGAAAAGGCATAAACTGACTAAAAATAAAATTAATAGACTTGTTCTCATTTAATGTTGCTTGGCTTTTTTTGCAATGATGCAGGAAGAATTCAGAGCGTATACGGCAGAATGCGTGTATTTAAACACAAATAAGTCCATACTCATTACATTTGGTTAAATCGAAGTAGTTAATTGGGATAAAACTATGTATTCGTCAAACCGGAAAATTGCAGGATTTGCTCAATCGAATTGAACTTTTGATTCTTTATTTTGGCTCAAAACAAACCATGTATGCCATCAATGACGCCAAACCGCGTTAATCATTTCATTATCAGCAATAAAATTCAAGGCATAAATCTGATTTTCGGCGAACGCCACAAAATCACAATCAACTGAAAAACAAAACCTTAAACAAAACAACAGATCAAAACAAATTGCACAAATCGCTCAATCCTATTGAACTATATGCTCTTCTCTGTTTCATCAACCACAATCAGATAATGATCTGGTCCTTCTGGTGACTATCTCTGAATTCAGCAGGTGTTAAACCTTTCGCTTTTTTAAATACGCGATAGAAATAAGAAACACTATTAAATCCGCATTCACTAACTACTTCCGCAATAGAAGCATTTTTTTTAAGTTTTTCCATAGCCATATTTATCCTGAAATCGAACAAATAGGAACTGAAGTTCATTTTCGTATTATTCTTAATAAAACGGGCAAAGGTAGAACGGCTCATGTTTAAAGCTTCGGCGGCATCTGTTAAGCAAATTACCTCAGAAATATTCCTGGAAACATAACCGTGCAGTTTATTGATCAAAATTTCATTTGGAGACATATTCAGAGACGCCGCGCTGGAGAGCTCCCTGATGTCCTCGCATTTAGACAATTCATACAACAGCATCAATAACTTCATCACAGAATAGAATCCATCTCTCTCCATGGTAAGTAACCTCAGAACAGGAAGAATTTTATCAATGGCACCAGCACCAAAAATTATACCTTTAGAAGCCCGGGAAAACAACTCCTGTATACTTTGAAATTGATTTTTACCCAGGTACTGATTAATCAGCGATGGATGAAACTGAATCGTAATTTCATGAATATAATCAGACGTACATTCACCATTTTTCCAGGCATGCTTTAATTCCGGATTGGCAATCAGAACCAAGTCTTTATCACCAATTGTTTCCACAGAATCACCAACGATCCGCTGCGCCCCGGCAGCCCCCTCCACAAAATTCAATTCATATTCAGGATGGATATGTACAGGAAAAGTAAACGATGATTTCACACGATCGAAGACTAAAAAGCAGTCTTTGTCTGTTAGCGGGGATTTTTCCCGGTAAATATCTTTTAGCATAAAGGCAGGTCTAGAGCGAAAAATATAAGCAACAAATTTTCATAAGGTGCTTCAAAATTAGAAATCAAATTGACAATTACGGAAATAATAGTTTCAAAAGTTTAACCAAAAAAGAAATGCGGTTAGCATCCGCCAAACCGCATATTCCATTATTCACCTAAAAATTTATTTGTGTCTATAGCTCCACTACCCAGCTTAACTCCTCATCTGTTTCTCAAGCTGACGCTTCAAGTTTCTTACCCTGCTTCAGTATAACGGAGACAATTAATGAATCTACTAAAACCCGTTTTCTTTCGCAAGTTTACTTTAACGCAAACGTTTGATAACCTGTTCATTTACAACACAAACACTTTATATAATCAAGCAAAGATTTCCTTATTTTTAAAAACAACAACAACAAAAACTTTATTATTAACTATTTATTACAAATACTTACTTTAACAACTAACAGAATCAGTCATTCGAGCGGCTATTTAAATAGCACAAAATATTAAACATCAAAATTCACCATTACGAAAACGATTGTGCATCATAATATAGTCTTCCTGCCCCCCTGCATTCCCCACCCTTCCCTCTGCAATTTTCTACGAAAAACCCTTGAACTCTGCGGAAAGGCCTCAGAGATCTGTGCGCTCTTCGCGCACCTGATATCGTTAGCCTTGAAGTAGAGTTCAAGGGTTTTTCGAAAAAATTCAACTCCATAAAAAGAGCTCTCCCTTATTTAATCTCTTAAATGCAAAACCTGCTTAACCTCATCATAGTTTTTGGAATTAACATTCGACAATGTATGCACTCCTCCAGGGATAATGATATACCTGAACTGATGAGCATTAGATATGGAACCATAGGCATTTGTTGAACTGGTCAGACTAATTCGGATGCTCCCCACTGTGTTCAATGCAGACCAAACATCAATATTAGAGACCGCACCGCTCATATAAGTGATGGAAATAGGCAGGTTTGCCACCTGATCTGTTGGCCATATAACGGGGTTGTAACCATTCAGTTTGCCGTAAACAATTACTGTACCCTGATCTAATATGGCTTGAGTAACTTTTGAAGCTGCAATGTCAGCAGTAAAATAGACAGTTCCAAAAACGGTAGTTTTAGTGTAAGTACTTGGGGTTACCCAGTCGGAGTAAATCACATTTGCTGTTCCAGGATCACCTTTAGCACCTTTAAGATTAATGGGCACAGGCCATGCGCCACCGGCTTTTGGCCCATAGAACAAATAATTGGCCGGATCAAGGTAATAATCGCCATTACTTCCAACAGATGCTGCCGGAACACCGGTACCACTGAGAATTTTAGACCCTGCGACACCAGTTGCACCGGTAGCACCCGTAGCCCCCGTAGCACCAGTTGCGCCAGTTGCGCCAATAAGGTTTGTGGCTGTACCCCAGCCTGCAGCCGTTTTGGGACCATAGAGCATGCTCGTGGCGGTATTAAGATAAAAATCGCCATTAGCTCCAAGTGTTGCAGCAGGGACAACAGTGCCCGAATAAATTTTAGTACCGTCAGCTCCAGTGGCACCTACCGCACCAGTTGCGCCCGTAGCTCCCGTTGTACCCGCTGGCCCGGCAGGGCCAATTGGTCCATCTTTGCTGCAAGAGGTAAAAACTACCGCAACTGCGGTAATCACAAATAAAAAATAATTAAAATTCTTCATAAGAAAATGGATTTAAGTTTCAAATAATTACCTCAAAATTGCAGCAATTGACCTGACCCTGAAATCACATCTTTGGGTAGTATAAAAACATTAAAGAATATGCTCGGTAAGCACTTTAGAGATGGCCTGTTTGCCACAATTCACATGTAACTTCAGGTAAATATTTTTTAAATGAGACCTTGCGGTATCAAAAGATATCGTTAATTCAGCAGCAATCATTTTTGAGCTGTAGCCCTTAATGAGCAACTGCAACACATCCAACTCTCTTGGTGTTAAATTATATTCTTTTGGCTTACCTTGATTAAAACTATTCAAAACTTTACGGGCAATAGAGGGCGACATTGGTGCTCCCCCATCCATCACCTCCTGTATCGCTTCGAAAAGTTTTCCTGGCGCTGTCTTTTTTAAGAGGTAACCATTTGCACCATTACAAAGACATTGAAACAATTTATCATCGTCTTCAAAAACGGTAAACATAATAACAGCAGTTAAAGGCATAGCCTCCTTAACCATTTTTACACCTTTAATCCCATTTGTCCCGGGCATATCAATATCCATCAATACCACTTCAGGTTTATATACCTTAACAGCAGATGCCGCATCATTGCAATGCCCATAATCTGCCAGTACCTTAAATCCATCGGTATTGTTTAACAGGTAAACAAGAGACTCCCTGAGCCGTTCATTATCTTCAAACAATATAATACTGATTGGATTCATCTCTCTAAATTAATCATTTAATCCATAGCAAAGCCCACTCAAATGAGTGATCCTCTGTTATATCAGAATCTTTATCCGGGTCCCCTTATCATCCGCATCTATAGTCAGGCTTCCCTTCCAACAGGCAATCCTCCGGGCTAAATTTTTAAGACCATTCCGGTGGGTTTGTTTGCTTTTATCAAAGCCTTTGCCATTGTCGCATATGATCATCATCAGTTTTTTTTCCTTAAAGCACATCTCTATTTCTACCTCCGTTGCCTCAGCATGTTTGTTTATATTATTCAAAATCTCCTTATAAACCAGAAAAATGTCCCTTCTCTTCCCCATGTTTAATTTCGCAGTTCCGACCTGTTCATCAAGCTTAAGGTGATATAGAATATTGTTGTTCTCAAAAACTTCAGCAGCATAGCGCCTCATCCGGCTAAAAGTTTCTTCCCAATTGTCATTATGAGTATTTACGCTCCATATAATATCATCGAGAGATTGGCTGGAAGTCTGTACCTCTTCAGAAATTCGGTCCAGAAAAATATGAGCCAAAGTGGTATTTTGAAGGCTTTTTTTAGAAAGTTCTGATAAGATATTGATATTAGACAAAGCAGAACCGATATCATCATGTAAATCTGTCGCTATGCCCTGGCGCATCTGAGCCAGCTTTGAAACCTGGGCTATTCTATAGCGGTACAGGCAATAAACTAAGCCCAGAAACAAAAGCACAAGATCAGCAATAAACCAATTTTTTTCCCAAAATGGTTCATCAATATCAATACGAATTTCTGTAACCACACCTTTATTAACATATCCAGGTTGTACATATTTAACCAGAAAACGGTAGGAATTGGCTGGAACATTCATGTAGGCAGCATAGTTTCTTTGACCGGCATCAATCCACTCCTGATCATAGCCATCCAGTTTATAATAATAATGGTACTGAGTTAAAGGCGGGAAATTCAATGCAACAAAGTTGAGCATGACCGAATGATTCTCGTAACCCAGCCTTACCTCCTTTAAAAATGGCACAGCTGTTTCATCCCCCACCGCTTTGTCATCAATTAAAATATGGGTAAAAACTACTGGTGCTGTTTTTCGCGCTTCATTAAATTTAGAAGGATCGAATACATTAAGCCCATTAATACCCCCAAAGAGAAGCATTCCATCCGAACTTTTGTGAAAAGCACCCGTATTAAATTCATTTTCCTGCAAACCTTGTTCAGCAGTATAATTGGTAAATTGAAAAGACTTTACATTTTGCTTAGCTACGGAGGCGTTAAAACGGCTGAGGCCTTTATTTGTACTGGCCCATAAAAAGTGATCCGGCCCCGGTAATATTCCATAAATGGTATTGTTTGGCAGGCCATCTTTTTCCGTGATCAAACTGGTCTTCCTGGTCGCAATATTATAGGTAAGTATCCCCTTGCCCCCGGTTCCAACCCACAACACGGAATCACTGTAATATAAGCATTTAACACTGGTTTCCACACTAAAAAAACTGAAAATATCTTTTGAACCTATCTCATAAAAGCTCTTTCTTACCGTATTAAAAAGCAACAGACCTGTTTTTTCAAAACCAATGCATAAAGTACTGTCATTTATAGAAACCATAGCACGTATGGCATCAGTAAAATTATTTGGTCCATTACCGGGCATATACCTGGCCATTAGACCGCTGCGCGCATTGACCAGGCAAAGACCACTGCTTTGTGTACCTAACCATACTTCATTTTTTCGATGAGGGTACATGCACCACACCGTTCCATCCGGCATTTTTAATCCGGAGGCTGCATCGGGATGAAACCTTTTTATAATCTTACCTTTTTTGGCATCAAAAAGAATTAAACCATTACCCTGGGTACCTATCCACAAGACCTCTGCTTCGTCATTAAAAAGAGAAACAATACGGTCCGGGTTAGAAATGCTCCGTTTATAAGCTGGAAAATGCCAGGTTTTATATCGGACCCGTTTATCATTGATTTGGGTCAGGCCTTTACTGGTGGTACCAACCCAAATATTGCCTTCTTTGTCTGTAGTAATGGACCTGACTAAAGAAATTTCTACATCAGACGGAACGGTCTGATCAGTAAATAATTTAAAATTGTTTCCGTTTTGATTAAAATAACTTAAACCTCCGCCATCGGTGCCTATCCAGATCCCTCGATGAGCATCCTGTTTAATAGAAAGTATATCATTAAAGGCAATTGAAAATTGATTTCTCCTGTCATTAACCAATTGCTCTAATTTTTCTTCTTCTGTATCTACAATAAAGAGCCCTTTACCATAGGTACCAATCCAAATTCTATTGGTCTCATCTGCCAGGACTGCTTCTATGACCAGGTCAGAAGGAAGCCCTCTTGTTTTATATCCCATAAACTGATGGAAATGAGCTTCAGCTTTCTTTTTCACAAAAAGCCCTCTGCCCCAACTGCCCAGCCAGAGGTTTCCATCACTATCTTCAGTCATACAGCTGTACGAGCTGGTTTGTTTGGATTTCAATGGCTCAAAAGCCACATTATTAACTTTGTTATTGTCTAAATAACCTACTGTACTCCCAATGATCCATAGCCTTCCTTGGCTGTCTTTAAAGAATGCATTAACTACCGGCTGGGAAGTTGTAACAGGAATGGCAATTTGCCTGATTACTTTTCTTGTATGGCTGTCATACTCATACAGCTTTCCGCTTTCTGTACCCACCCACAATTTTCCATCTTTTTCCGGATAAAAACAGACAATGACCTCCCGGTTTTTGCCAGAGAAGATATCCGCACGTAGAAAGGTATGGCTAAGCAAATCAAACTTTTCAAGATGCCCCCCTTTAACCAGAATCCATAGAAAATGATCGCCCGCGCTTTCAATTTTTCCCAGTCTGCTGCTTGTTCCAGAAGTTTTATCATCGAATTTCTTATCCACTGCAAGGAAATTCTTCCCGTTATACCGGTTTAAACCATCCTGGGTAGCCATCCAAACCATACCCTTGGCATCAAATGCGATATCGACCACACTACTTTGTGATAAACCTTCATTTAAACCTATGTTCCTGAATAAAATAGAATCTTGCTGCGCGAAAGTGCATAAGCATTGAAATAAAAGAGCCAGAATCAGGGAGCCTTTCACCATTTTATTTTAACAACCTACTAAACAACCGATGATCACCTATTGTATAAAAGCCATTACAACTTAAAGATAAGCAAATATTCCAAGTCTTGTCCAGGGGTCAGACAGAAAAACAATGAATAATAAGCGTGCTCTATCCCCGGTGTCACTGTACTTCCCGGTCTCTCCTCTGCAATTTGCTAAGAAAAACACTTGTACTTTGCGAAAACGCCTCAGAGATCTGTGCGCTCTTCGTGCACCTGATATCGTTAGCCTTGGAGTAGAGTACAAGTGTTTTTCAAAAATTCACCTCCCATTCCACCCTAAGTCTGCTTTGAATAATCATTCCGGTTTCCTAAATTTATCCATTATGAATAAGACTTATCCTGTTGTACATCATGTATTTTTCTGGTTAAAAAACCCAAATTCAAAAGAAGATCGCGATCAATTGATCAATGGAGTGAAAACACTTTCAGCAATACCAACAGTTCGCGACATACACGTTGGCATTGTTGCCAGCACAGAAAAACGCGATGTTGTAGACAACAGCTGGGATGTATCAGAGTTGATGTTCTTTAGTGATCTTGAAGGACAGGAAACCTATCAAACACACCCCATTCATTTGGATTTCATTAAGAATTACGGTCATTTATGGGAGAAAGTCCTCGTCTACGATATTGTACAAGCCTAAACCTTTTATTCTAATAATACTTAAACAATCAGCAATCCCTCATTTAGCTTTTTAAAACGGCCCATAGCCAGCCCTTCGGCCCTCCATTTCTGCACCCTTCGGCGCTCCAGTTCTGCAATTTGCTAAGAAAAACACTTGTACTCTGCGAAAAGGCCTCAGAGATCTGTGCGCCCTTCGTGCACCTGATATCGTTAGCCTTGGAGTAGAGTACAAGTGTTTTTCAAAAAATTCACCCACCTCATAATTTTTACCTTGCCTCAGCAGAACGATACAATAGCGCAATTTTATTAAATTAATTACGTTAATTTGCAGCTTAAGACTTGTAGTCTAAACTACCGTTTTTAACAAATTTTAACATTTACTGTTTTACGTTTTATTGATATTTATCCACATGTTCAAAGAGATTCGCAATAAATATATCCGCTACGCCACTATATCAATTTTTTGTATCATCATTTTCTTCTGTGCGCTCCAGTTAAATTTCTTGTGGCTATTTGGATACTCTCCTTCTTATGAGGACATTAAAACCCCAACACTACGGGTCGGCTCTGAATTATATACTTCAGATGGTAAACTGATTGGCCGTTACTTTAAGGAAAACAGAACCCCTGTTGACTTTAAAGAAATTGCGCCAAGTGTCATCAATGCCCTTGTAGCCACTGAAGACGTGCGCTTTTACCAGCATATGGGTATCGATTTCAGGTCTTTGATTTCCAGCGGGCTTTCTACCGCTTCGGGCGATAAACGTGGCGGCAGTACCATTACACAACAACTGGCAAAGAACCTCTACAGAACAAGATATAATAAATCGCAGGGTTTTATAAAACATATCCCGGTGGTCCGTACGCTGGTTTCCAAATTAAAGGAATGGATGACCGCCGTAAAACTGGAATCCAATTATTCCAAGAACGACATCATTACCATGTACCTCAATACCGTTTCTTTTGGAAACAACGCTTACGGAATCAAAACTGCCGCGAGAATCTATTTTGACAAAGATGCGTTGAATTTAGACGTACCTGAGTCTGCACTTTTAGTGGGGATGTTAAAAGGAACAACTTACTATAATCCCGTTAAGAATCCCCAAAGGGCTTTGGAACGCAGAAATGTGGCATTGGCTCAAATGAGCAAATACAAATACATTACCGCTGCACAGCTCGACACCTTCAAGAATACCCCCATTAAGTTAAAAGAGGGCCGTATTGACGATGGCAGCGACGGAGACTCTTATTTAAGAGCAGCAGTTGCGAAATACCTCGAAAAATGGTGTTCGGATAATGGTTACGATCTCTATGAAGATGGATTAAAAATTTATACCACTATTGATTCCAAACTACAGAAATATGCAGAGGAAGCTGTAAACGAACAGATGAGAAGTCTTCAAAAGCGTTTTTACAGTGTATGGGGCAAGGAAGATCCATGGCAGGATTCCGAAAAAAAGAAAGTTGATTACCCTAACCGGGCCAAACAGAACCTTCCCATCTACGCTATGCTGCAGAAGAAATACAACAACAATGCAGATTCTATAGACGCATATTTCAACAAAAAGAAAAAAATGCGTGTCTTTGCCTGGGGAGGTGACCGCGACACCTTATTCTCTACGATGGATTCGATCCGTTATTACGGAAAAATCCTGAACACAGGTATGATGAGTCTGGACCCCTTCTCTGGTAAGATCAAAGTTTGGGTAGGTGGTATTGACCATAAGTTTTTCAAATACGACCACGTAAACCAAAGTAAAAGACAAGCCGGATCAACTTTCAAACCTTTTGCCTATCTGGCAGCATTAGAAAAAGGAATGAGCCCTTGCGACACTTACGTAGATAAGCCAGTCAGCATCGCCTACCAGGAACACGGAAAAACAGAATACTGGGAGCCTAAAAATGCCAGTTATTCCAATTCCTACAAAGAAATGTCTTTACGTTTAGCTATGGCCAGATCAGTAAACACCATTACTGCCCAGGTTACGGAAACTGTGGGCTGGGACAACGTTGTTAAATGGGCACACGAATGCGGTATTGACAGCCATCTGGAATCTGTGCCTTCAGTAAGTCTGGGATCAAATGATGTTTCAGTATATGAAATGGTCAAAGCTTATGGAACTTTCCTGAACGATGGTATTAAAACTGACCCCATTCTGGTGGAAAAGATCACTGATCTGGACGGTAACCTGATCGAAGAATTCAAACCTAAAACCAAAAAGGTGCTTTCCGACGAAATCAGCTGGTTGATGTTGTATATGTTCAGAGGTGGTATGGAAGAACCAGGTGGTACTTCTCAAGCTTTATGGGAATGGGACCTTTGGAAAAAGAACAACCAGATTGGCGGTAAAACAGGTACCTCTTCCGATTACGTAGATGCCTGGTATATGGGCATCACCAAAGACCTTGTTACTGGAATCTGGGTGGGCTGCGACGAACGCAGTGCACATTTTAAAAATGGAGAAACCGGTGAAGGTTCCAGAACAGCATTGCCAATATTCGGTAAATTCATGGAGAAAGTATACCATGATCCGAACTCCGGATACACCTACGGACCTTTTCCCAAAGCAAAAGAAAAGATTACCAGGAACATCAATTGCCCTACCCCAAGGTATTCTGTAGATACCACAGCCAAGGACAGTGTAGCGGTAGATTCTTCAGTTTTTAATGTACCAACCATAGAAGAAGTACAACCTCAGCCTCAAAAAGAAGAAACGCCAAAACAGGAAGAGAAAAAAACACCTGAAGCCCCAGCAGCAGCAGTACCGGCAGCCCCTCTTACAAAAAAAGAAGAACGGGAGCTCCGCAGAAAAAAACGTCAGGAAGAGAAGGAAAAGAAAAAGCAGGAGTCACAAAACCAGCGATAAACTATTCCCAATAAACTATTTCTTTATAGCCTATCAAGATAAGAGAGATGCTGTATTCAGCTACATCATCTCTCTATCAGGACATGATACCTAATGGCAGCATTACCTGTGTATTGATCGCCTTGCTGCTAATGATGTGCTCAAAATCAAGCCCAATAGTCAGATCCACCCAATCTGGATTACAAGAACGAACCAGTCTTTCCTTTTGCATTCTCGTAAAACGGCTGAGCAGTTTAAAACGGCCTATTGCCTGAGCTTCTGTTTTGAATTCTTCAAAATAAACCAGCCTGGTCAGTTGCTGGCCACTATCAAAAAACAGGCTTGGCATCTGTTTATAAAACTCAAGCGTCTTAATCAGATCTGAGCTCATACCTACATGTAAATTAGTCCGGTTTCTGTCAGTTACTACGTACACAAATTTTTTCATAGCATTTAAATAAAATTATTCACAACTAAATTAATTAGTAGATATATTTGTATGACCAATTAATATTACTAACTTTATTGGCACAATAATACTAACAATATTAGTAAAAACAAATTATTTCTAATTTTTATTTTATGTCGAATATTTCATCTAACCTTAAATACCTCAGAAAGAAAAAAGGCCTTACACAGCAACAATTCGCCGATGCTATAGGCATCAAGCGTTCTTTGGTTGGTGCTTATGAAGAAGATCGTGCAGAGCCAAAATACGATTTGCTAAAAAAAATAGCAGACTTCTATGACTTTTCTATAGATGAATTCATCAACGAAGAGATCAACGATAAGTGGAAACCCAACCTGAAAGCCCAGGGTTCCAACCTGAGGGTCCTGAGTATCTCTGTTGATAAAGATGATAATGAAAACATTGAACTGGTTCCTGTAAAGGCTAGTGCTGGTTATATGAATGGCTTCTCAGACCCTCAGTATATCCGGGAACTCCCCAAGTTTCAATTGCCCCTGCCCTCTCTTAAGCAAGGTACTTTCAGGGCTTTTGAGATTACAGGTGATTCTATGTTGCCCATCCAACCTGGCAGTGTGGTTATTGGCGAATACCTGGACAACTGGAACGATGTAAAGACCGGGGAGACCTATATCATCATCAGCAAGAATGAAGGTGTTGTTTATAAAAGAGCGGGTAACCGCTTCAAGGAAAATAAGGAGCTAAAGCTGATCTCTGATAATAAGGCCTACGATCCTTATACCGTTCCTTCCGATGACATTCTGGAAATCTGGAAAGCGAAGGCTTATTTTACTTCAAGCTTGCCGGATCCTACACCGGAGCCGACTATCGAAACCCTAACCACCATGATGTCGCAGATGCAGAAATCCCTGTCGCAACTGAACAAAAACTAAGCTTTATAAGTGCACTTGTCGGAATCGCATATCTGCTAAAAAAAATCAAGTTACTCTTCGAGGACTGGAGTCCTTGCCCCGCTTCGCTCTTGTGGCAAGGCCCCCTGAGGTCCTCTCTGAGCAACATTGATTTTTTCCTGAACGCAGAACAGGGCGTTTAATCTGACAAGTGTATTAAATGCTGTTTAGTATTTGTTAATTTGAATGTCAGGGATTTATGTTGGGGAATCCTCCAAACTGCATTATGCAGACCTATCTGTTTTCTCTAAAAGTTAAGAGCTCTTCTTTATCAGCTTCTTCTTTTTATTCTTTCCTACCTTCCCGGATTCTTCCCCTTTTAACCTTCAATATCCAATTCCTCAATTATCCTCCCAATACACCACCAACACGGCACTCATTCCCTGATTCTTCTCCATAACCTTCAATATCCAATTCCTCCTCTCTCTCGCTCAATTTCAATACTTTCTCCTCAATTATCCTCCCAATACACCACCAACACGGCACTCATTCCCGGACTCTCCCCCCTTAACCTTCAACAGTTCATCTAAAAGTGGAGCTAAACAATCAGCCTATCCACCCTGCATTTTATGCGCCCAAAGAAAAAAATCAATGCTGCTCAGAGAGGACCTCAGGGGGCCTTGCCACAAGAGCGAAGCGGGGCAAGGACTCCAGTCCTCGAAGAGTAGCATTGATTTTTTTCCAAAATAAACCGTATAAAAAAAGGGAAGCTAATTTTAGCTCCCCTTTTCTAATAACTTTGAAGTTATATCTATTTTACTGTGTCAATTACCGCTTTAAAAGCTTCTGGATGATTCATCGCTAGATCAGCTAAAACCTTACGGTTTAAACCAATGTTTTTGCTAGCCAATTTACCAATTAATTGAGAGTAAGATATGCCGTGCTGACGAGCTCCAGCATTGATACGCTGAATCCACAATCCACGAAATTCTCTTTTCTTAACTTTACGGTCACGGTAAGCATATTGCAAACCTTTTTCTACCGTATTTTTAGCAATGGTGAAAACCTTACTTCTTGATCCCCAATAGCCTTTGGCCATATTTAGGACTTTTTTCCTTCTTCTTCTCGAAGCTACTGCGTTTACCGAACGTGGCATGTTGTTGTTGTTTTTTGATAAACGGTGTTGCGTATTTCAGCAAACTTACTACCGGGTACCTGGTTAAAAATTAATTATTTACCGATGCAAAGCATACGTTTAACATTGCCCATGTCAGCATCTGACACTAAGCTTGTGTTACTTAAGTTACGCTTACGTTTAGTCGACATCTTAGTTAAGATGTGGCTTTTGTATGCGTTCTTCCTTGCGATTTTACCTGTTCCAGTAAGCGAAAAACGCTTTTTAGCACTGGAATTGGTTTTCATTTTTGGCATAACCTGTGTTTATTTATGTAATTTATTTATTTTTTTGCAACTTTTGGGGCTAGCGTTAAAAACATACGCTTACCCTCTAATTTTGGTAACAATTCCACTTTACCTATTTCTTCTAAAGCCTGAGCAAACTTAAGCAATAAGATCTCTCCCTGCTCTTTGTAAACGATTGCTCTACCTTTAAAGTGAACATAAGCTCTCACCTTCTCACCATTTTCCAAGAAACTAACTGCATGTTTTAGTTTAAACTGAAAATCGTGATCATTGGTATTAGGACCAAAACGAATCTCCTTAATAACGGTTTGCTTCGCGTTTGCTTTGATCTCCTTTTGCTTTTTCTTCTGCTCGTAAACAAATTTACTGTAGTCAATAATTCTGCATACCGGCGGAACTGCATTTGGAGAAATCTCTACAAGGTCTAATTCCAACTCATCGGCAAGGGCCAAAGCTTTTGCCAAAGGATAGATCCCCGGTTCAACATTATCTCCAGCTAATCTCACTTCCTGAGCCTTGATAAACTGATTAATATTATGTTCTGCTTCTTTTTTCTTAAAAGGAGGACGTGGTCCCCTGTTAAATCCTGGTCTGCCTAATGCCAAATTTGTATCTTATTTAAACTGTTATTTCTTTAATTAATAATTCACTAAACTCTTGCAGGGTCATTTCACCTACATCTCCATCACCATGCTTTCTTACCGAAACCTTACCGTCTGCCATCTCTTTCTCTCCGATAATCAACATATAAGGGATCTTTTTAACCTCTGCATCCCGGATCTTCCTCCCGATTTTCTCATCACGGAAGTCAATCAAACCGCGAATATCGGAATTATTTAGTTCATCTGAAACTTTTTTCGCATATTCTTCATATTTTTCTGAGATAGGAAGAATAATAAACTGTTCAGGAGAAAGCCATAATGGGAAGTTACCTGCACAATGTTCAATCAATACCGCAATGAAACGTTCCAGTGAACCAAACGGTGCGCGGTGGATCATAACCGGTCTGTGTTTCTGATTATCACTACCTGTGTATTCCAGTTCAAAACGCTCCGGCAAGTTGTAATCTACCTGGATTGTTCCAAGCTGCCACTTCCTTCCCAGGGCATCTTTCACCATGAAATCCAGTTTCGGACCATAAAATGCAGCCTCTCCCAGTTCTACCACAGTAGGTAAACCCTTCTCAGCAGCAGCCTCTATAATAGCTGATTCCGCCAGGTGCCAGTTTTCATCTGTACCGATATATTTTGCTTTGTTATCAGGATCTCTCAAAGACACCTGTGCAATATAATCGTTAAAGCCCAAAGACTTAAAAACATACAGCACCAGGTCAATTACCTTCTTAAATTCTTCCTTTACCTGATCCGGACGACAGAACAAATGCGCATCATCCTGAGTAAAGCCACGAACCCTGGTTAAACCATGAAGCTCACCACTTTGTTCATAACGATATACAGTACCAAACTCTGCAAAACGCAAAGGAAGGTCTTTGTAGGAACGGGGTTTTACTTTATAGATTTCGCAATGGTGCGGACAATTCATCGGTTTCAGGAAAAACTCCTCCCCTTCCTGAGGCGTTTTAATAGGCTGAAAAGAATCTTTACCATATTTTTCATAATGACCTGAAGTGATATATAGGTTCTTATGTCCAATATGCGGTGTAACCACTTGCTCATAACCAGCTTTTCCCTGCGCTTTAGTCAGGAATTGAACCAGACGTTCACGTAAAGCAGTTCCTTTAGGCAACCATAAAGGCAAACCCATACCTACTTTTTCAGAAAAAGCAAAAAGTTCCAGTTCCTTACCTAATTTACGGTGGTCCCTTTTTTTCGCTTCTTCAATCATATGAAGATATTCTGTCAGCTCACTTGCTTTCGGAAAAGTAACCCCGTAAATACGAGTCAATTGTTTCCTGGTTTCATCACCTCTCCAGTAAGCACCAGCAACATTCATTAACTTTACCGCTTTTACAAAACCGGTATTGGGAATGTGCGGACCACGGCAAAGATCTGTAAAGTTCCCCTGGGTATAGAAAGTAATCTTTCCATCTTCCAGGCCTTCAATTAAGTCTAATTTGTACTCGTCGCCTTTTTCTGTAAAATATTTTACAGCATCTGCTTTAGAAACACTTTCTCTAACAAAAGTTTCCTTTTGCTTAGCAAGTTCCAGGATCTTTGTTTCGATCGCTTTGAAATCATCCGAAGAAAACTCCCTGTCTCCAAAATCCACATCATAGTAAAATCCAGTTTCAATAGCCGGACCAATACCAAATTTAGTTCCAGGATATAAAGCTTCCAGGGCTTCAGCCATTAAGTGAGCAGAAGAATGCCAAAAAGTCGATTTACCAGCAGTATCATTCCAGGTCAGCAATTTAACAGAAGCATCGTTTTCAATAGCCCGGGAAGAATCCCAAACTTCACCATTTACTTCCGCAGCCAATACGTTACGGGCCAAACCTTCAGAAATGGATAATGCGATTTGATGGGCGTTTATACCCTTTTCATACTGACGTACTGAGCCGTCAGGCAGTGTAATGTTAATCATCTACAACTATGATTTATAAGTAAAAAAATAATTTTATTAAAATCACCTACAATGTGATTTTCTTTCAGGCACAAAGGTAAAGTAAATTTCAAATAATCAGTTCATTTAAACTGAAATTTATATTAATTCCCCCCAGCCCTTCTCTGGCCATTTCCCCTGCCCCTGTTCTTCATCATCTGCTCCAGTTTAGCTTTATACGCATCAGAGGTAATCACCGTTCCCTTTTTAGGAAGGTTTATATCTTTAGCATTGACCTTTCTGAATTCTATGCTGGTTGCCAGTGTGCTTCCTGCCTTCGATTGAATAGACAACACAGCACCTTCCGTCCAAAGTGCAGGATTAGGCGAAAACTCAAAACCCAGATCCTTGGTATACCAAAGTACAGTTTCATCTACAATTTCCTTTTCCTCTTCCATGATCTTTCTTTTGGAGGTCGTTTTAATGGTAACTTTATGGCAATCAAAACCAACGATCTTCTTCACTTCATCAGATTTTATATACTCCACAACAGGCTGCCCAATTAAACCACGGCCAAGCATAGAAACATCAGCCTGCCCCAGTTTACCGTCCAGAAAGTATGTTGTATCGCTCAGGTCGAATACAGCCGTCAATTTATGATCCAAAAAGTTATAGTAATAATCCCGATTGGAAATTCCGCCAAAACGAAAACCACCTCGTCCACCGCCATTGCTGTCTTCTGTTTCCTCTACCTTGGTATAACTTGCACCTGTCGCATTAAACAACAGTTCAAAATCAGTTTTTGAACTTTCCGGAAGTCTGTCTTTCATTTCCGGTGTGATTTTAATCCCATTGGCTTCCATTGCTGCAGCAGGATCAAAACGAGTTTCAAATTGGATGGCTCCAGACTGTTTTTGTTGTGCATTGACCTGTAAACTACAGGATAAAAGGCCCACAACGGCGATCATTAAAGCTTTCATCAGAGAAATTTTATGTCAAAATATAATTTAATATTCAAGCCAGCCATTGGCCAGCACATCTGCCAGATGCATGGTTTTCAATGGGATGTTATTTTTATCAATATAGCCCTGCAAATGCATTAAGCACGAAAGATCTGTAGAAATGATATAATCTACTTCCTGTTCCAACGCATTGTTCACCTTTTGCTCTGCCATAGCCGATGAAATGGCATCAAATTTAACCGCAAAAGTTCCGCCAAATCCGCAGCACATATCTGTATCTTTCATCTCTACCATTTCCAGTCCATGAACTTTAGACAACAGCAAACGTGGTTCTTCTTTGATCTTACATTCCCTGAGCCCGCTGCAGGAGTCATGGTATACCGCTCTTCCGTCCAGCTCCGCCCCAAAATAATCCTTCTTTGCAATATTGATCAGAAAGTCTGAAAGTTCAAAGATATTGGTCTGCATCGACCTGCATTTATTATGCACAATGGTATTGGTAAACAAATCATTGTAGCCGCCTTTCACCATTCCCACACAAGAGGCCGATGGCGCTACGATATATTTATTGTCAGAAAAATCATTCAAAAATTTAGTACCTGTCTCTTTGGCTTCTTCCCAGTATCCGGCGTTATAAGCCGGTTGTCCACAACAGGTCTGCTTGGAGTTGTAATTCACCTCACACCCTGCCTTTTCCAATACTTTAATAGTATTAAAAGCGGTTTCAGGATACAACTGATCTACAAAACATGGAATAAATAATTCTATCTTCATCTATAAATTCTTTTTCTCTAATCCAGCACCGGTTTTGCGGAAATCTTTCGCTCTGCAGCTTTTAAAGCCAGCAGCAACACCAACCCCACGATAAAGAAGGTGGTCAATGCAATCGCCGAATTCCGCATATTGCCGGTTAATTCTTCTATATATGCAAAGCTAGCCAATCCGGCTACAATTGCAAGTTTTTCCGTAACATCATAAAAGCTGAAGAAAGATGCCGTATCAGCTGTATTTGAAGGGATATATTTGGAATATGTCGACCGGGAAAGAGATTGTATACCACCCATTATCAGTCCAACCACTGCTGCTAAAACATAAAACTGAACCGCTGTAGTGATATAATAAGCAGCAATACACATGCCCACCCAAATCACCACAACACTAATCAGCACGCTCACATTACCATAGATTTTAGATAGGTACGACATCATGTTGGCGCCCGCTATAGCAACAAGTTGTATAATTAAGATCACTAAGATTAAACTGGACGTAGGCAAATGCAAGATCTTTTCTCCAAAGCTTGCAGCCACCAGCATAATGGTTTGAACGCCCATAGAATAAAAGAAGAAAGCCAGTAAAAAACGCTTCATTAAACTCATCGTTTTAACCTGATGCCAAACCTTTTGCAGTTCTTTGAAGCCCCCTGAAACCTTTTTCTGCTCTTCTACGCTGAAATTTGGACTGCCTTTTGGCAACACTTTAAAAGGGATCTGAGCAAAGCCGATCCACCACAGGCCTACCAGTAAAAAGGACAATCTTGGTGGGAAACTGAGATCTGTGATCCCGAAGAGTTCCGGCTTTAAAACAAATACAAAACAGATGAGCTGCAGGATCACACTCCCTACATAGCCATAACTAAAGCCTTTTGCACTCACAGCATCCTGCTGATCAGCAGTGGCTATTTCAGGCAGATAAGAATTGTAAAACACAAAACCGCCTGCATAACCTATTGCGGCTAATGCAAAACAGATCACCCCTAGTTCCAGGGTCTCCAGCTTGAAGAAGAACAATGCACAACAGGACAAAGCACCCAGCCAGGTAAACAGCTTCATGTATATTTTTTTATTCCCCCTATAATCTGCCATAGAAGTTAATAATGGAGAAGTCAACGCAATAATGAGGTAGGCCACTGCGAGTGCGTAATTGGACAGCGCGGTATTCACAAATCGCATCCCAAAGAAGGTGACTTTATCTCCGTGTTCGGGTGTTGTCGTAATAATGGTGTAGTAAGCGGGAAATATTGTCGAGGTAATGACGAGGTTGTACGCTGAATTTGCCCAGTCGAAAAATGCCCACGACCGGATGACTTTTTTATTATTCTTCTGTTTCATGTTTGTCTAGGGACTAAAAGTAAAGAAAAAGTTTTAAGCACTTCGTAAAAAAATAATGTTGCTAAGAGGGGACCTCAGGGGGCCTTGCCACAAGAGCGAAGCGGGGCAAGGACTCCAGACCCCGAAGAGCACATTATTTTTTTTCACCCAGCTTAAACCCCTACTTTACTTGTTGTATCGAACTGCTTCCCGATTTATCCTCCTTAACATTCTTAGGATTTCCTTTATAAAAAATAGACGTCGCACCAGAAGTCGCAATCTTCAAATCATTCAGCACATTGATATTCGCCTTTCCTACCCCCTTAATGTTCAAATCATAAATCCCAACCACAAAATCAAAAGCATCCAGTTCCACAGCACCCTTAGCCTTAAACAAATGCGTTCCAGCCTGTCCGGTCAAATGGATCTTAGTCGCCCCATCAACCTCTGTTGTTACCTTACCCGCGTTGAGATCCAAGTTCAATTCCGTACTGCCATTTAACGTGAGCTTCAGGTCGTCAACATTTAACCGTCCGGCACTCACCACCTTACTTGGAGATTCTGCCTTCAAAGATTTTAACTGCGCAATACCCGCATGAACAACAATAGAATCCTTTCCACAATAAGCAGCCGTATCCAGTTTCAGCTTTAACGTACCCCCACTCACGTTGGTCTCTACCAGATTTACCACATTAGAATCAGCAGAAACCTTTACCTGGAACGTACTGTCCTGGTGTAGGACCAGCTTAATCGGACCAGCAATTTCTATTTCATTAAACTCCTTTACTGTCTGACCCCGCGATGTCCGGACACCTGAATCTTCAACACATTTGGTTTTACAAGCCGACCATAGAATAGGCAGCACAAGGATAAGAAAGGTTAATTTTTTCATTAGTATATAATTAATTTTAAAGGTTATGAAGCTATCATAAGCATATTCATTGCTGTTTGTAAGCGGTATGCTTATGATGGTTTCATCAGTATATAATTATTAATTCTTTGTGTATTGTTTTCATTTGTATTAATGAACTCGTAAACTCGGTTTGTTTTTTAATGGAGATGAAGCTATCATAATACATCTTAGTATCAACGCAATTTATAAATAATAGTTTTTTCCATCTGTTTTTATTTTGCCTGCATCAAGCAATTCCCGGATCTGGTTCAACTTCTCCGTTTCACTTCCTGTTTTCACTCCAGCAACCAGATCATCCAAACTCTGAGGCCCCGTTTGTAGCAAAGTCGCAATTTCAAACTCCAGCTTCTCCGGAAATTCCTTCGACTCCTCTGCCCGCTTTTCGGCCAGGCAAACATCGCAAACCCCGCATTTCGCAGCGGCAGGTTCGTCAAAATAAGCCAGCAACTGAACACTGCGGCACTGTGCTGTACTTGCATAAGCCAGAACAGCACTGATCTGATCATCCTGGATCTTCTTCCGGAGTTCAATATACTTCACATCAATATCCATATGCAACTGGTCTGCCCTTGGACGTAAGAACTGCAGCTGTGGCTGATCCGTTTGCGGCAAATAAGACAAAACTTCCAGCTCATGGAGCCTTTTCAGCATGCTCACCAAGGTATTAAATGATATCCCCAGACGTTTGGTCAGGTCATATTCATTAATCTTCACATATTGATCAAATGAACCACCATAAGACCTTAATATAGACTTAATTAAAGGATCATAACCAGCGTTTTCAATCTGAAAACGGTAAAGATCCTCGTTATGGATCAAAAACAACACCCTCGACTGTAAAAAGATATTCTCCGACAAGGTCAGGTAACCATCATGCTCCAGAAATTTAAGCGCCCCAATGGTCTTAAGGACTCCCAGGTTGAACTTCTTACAGTAATCCGCCAGATCAAAAGGAAAACTCAAACCCTCACCCATGCCATAAGCCAGCTGGTAATAACTACCCAGATAGTGATAGGTTTTCTTAATCTCCTCCACAGAAGGAAAATTATTCGAGTACTTATGTTCCAATGCTTTCTGATCAGACTTATTGGCCAGCAGTACCGCAAAAGCCCGGTGTTCATCCCGCCCAGCCCTTCCAGCTTCCTGGTAATAGGCCTCCAGGCTTTCCGGAAGATCCAAATGCACCACAAAACGGACATCAGGCTTATCTATACCCATTCCAAAAGCATTCGTAGCCACCATCACACGGGTCCTGTTGCCCTTCCAGTCTTCCTGCTTTCTCGACCTGTCACTCCGTTCCAGGCCTGCATGATAATAATCTGCCGAAATCTGGTTTCTTTTTAAAAAGAAAGACACCTCCGCCGTTTCCCGCCTGTTTCTCACATAGACCAGACCAGACCCCTTCACATTCCGGATGATATCGACCAGTTTCTTGTATTTATCCTCCAGGTCAAAAACAACATAGCTCAGGTTTTTACGCGCAAAACTTTTAACAAAAACCTGTGGATCTTTCAGTTCCAGCTTCTCTACAATATCTTTTCGTACAAACTGTGTAGCCGTGGCCGTAAGCGCGATCACCGGAACCTTCGGTAAAATCGCCCTCAACTCCTTAATCTGTAAATAAGGCGGTCTGAAATCGTAACCCCACTGGGAAATACAATGCGCTTCATCAATGGCAATCAAATTTACCTTCATATGGGAGATCCGGACCCTTACAATGTCTGAAAGGAGGCGTTCCGGAGAGAGGTATAAAAACTTAATCTTGCCATAGATACAATTGTCCAGCAAAATGTCAATTTCACGCTTCCCCATACCCGCATAGATAGCCACCGCATCAATCCCTTTCGCTTTCAGATTTTCAACCTGATCCTTCATTAGCGCAATCAAGGGCGAAATCACCAGGCAAATCCCCTCCTGCAACAAGGCAGGAACCTGGAAGCAGAGTGATTTTCCACCCCCTGTTGGCAGTAGGGCCAGGGTATCTTTATGCGCTAAAACAGCATCAATGATGTCCTCCTGCAAAGGCCGGAAGGAATCAAACCCCCAATATTGCTTTAATATGTCTGTTTTATTCATAATAAGATAAACCAAAACTATAAAAACGAACTGATATTATTAAATTGCAGGCCTAAAGAGGTTGTCTGAAACAGTACGATCGTCATACTGAATTTATTTCAGCATCCCGGACTTACTATTCAACCCTTACTTAAACGGTATGCTGAAATAAATTCAGCACGACGAAATACTTAACCAGAACAAAAAAATAAGATGAAACGATATTTACTGTTCCTCATTTTCTCCATTACCTTCAGTCCAGCTTTCTCACAAGATAAGAAAGAAAGCCCTAAATGGGATGTTGAAAAATACAAAGGCACCACCAAAACCTTCAGCATCAGTACAGATGAAGGTACCTGGATGAACCTAGACGTCAGTCCGGACGGAAAAGACATTGTTTTTGACCTCCTTGGAGATATTTATATTATGCCCGTTAACGGTGGCACAGCCCAGCTCCTGAGTGGTGGTATTGCCTGGGATGTACAGCCCCGTTTCAGTCCAAACGGAAAATACATCTCTTATACCAGTGACAAAAGCGGCGGCGACAACATCTGGATCATGAACCGCGATGGTTCTAATAAAAAACAGATCACCAAAGAAAGTTTCCGGTTGCTGAACAATGCCACCTGGATGCCAAACAGCCAATATGTTGTAGCCCGGAAGCACTTTACAGGAACCAGGTCGCTTGGTGCCGGAGAAATGTGGATGTACAGCATTTATGGCGGGGAGGGCGTACAGCTCACCAAAAGGAAAAATGACCAGCAGGATGCAGGAGAACCCAATATCTCACCAAACGGACGTTTCCTCTACTTTAGTGAAGACATGAGCCCCGGTCCCGATTTCGAATACAGCAAAGACCCTAATGGGATGATTTACGCCATAAGAAGACTGGACATGACCACAGGCAAACTCAGCAACCTGATTGCCGAACAAGGGGGCGCGGCCAGGCCGCAAATCTCTCCGGACGCCAAATTCATGGCCTATGTAAAACGGGTGCGCCTCAAATCCGCACTTTACATACAAAATCTCAAAACAGGAGAAGAATGGCCCGTATTTGAAGATCTTTCTCATGACCAGCAGGAAACCTGGGCCATCTTTGGTGTGTATCCCAATTTCGCCTGGACGCCCGATGCCAAAAGCCTGATCTTTTATGCAAAAGGAAAGATCAAAAAAGTAGATCTGGGCAGCCTTCAGGTTACTGAAATCCCATTCCAGGTCAATAGCGAACAAACCGTTCAGGAAGCCCTTCATTTCCCGCAACAAGTATATAGCAGCGAATTTACAGCCAAAATGATCCGCCAGCTCAAAACTTCTCCCGACGGCAAATGGGTTGTTTTCAATGCGGCAGGTTTTCTTTACAAAAAAGAACTCCCGGAGGGGAAACCGGAAAGATTGACCAATGGCCTGGATTTCGAATTTGAACCCTCTTTTAGCCCCGACGGGAAGTATGTAATCTTTACCACCTGGAGTGATGAATTCAAGGGTGCAGTAAAACGCGCAGATTTCAGATCAGGCAAAACCATTACCCTAACGGATGAAAAGGGCTTCTATTACTCCCCTTCTTATTCCTCAAAAGGCGATAAGATCATATACAGAAAAGGAAGCGGCAATGATGTTCTGGGCTATTCCTACGGCAAAAACCCGGGCATCTATATCATCTCCTCCAACGGCGGCAATAAAACCCAGATCCTGGACAATGGTATTAAACCACAATTCAATGCAGACGATAGCCGGATCTATTTCCAGGGCAACAGCAATGGCAAAAAAGCCTATAAAAGTGTAGACATCAACGGTGGAAATGAAAGAACACATTACACCTCCACTTATGCCACACAATTTGCACCAAGCCCTGACGGGAAATGGATGGCCTTTACCGAATTGTTCAACGTTTACATTACGCCTATGGTTACCGTAGGCTCAGAACTTGACCTTTCTGCGGGCAACAAGTCCATTCCGCTCAGCAAAATCACTAAAGACGGCGGTACTTATATCCACTGGAGCAACGACAGCAAAAAACTTTGCTGGACACTCGGAGAGAATTATTACAGCAAAGACATCAACACCATTTTCAGTTTTGCAGACAGTACAGCTCAAAACCCTTCAACCACAGCAGATCTAAATGACAGCCCTGCGGATGAAACCCCCATCAATCTGGTCCTAAAAACCGATGCCCCAACAGGCCTCATGGCCTTAAAAGGCGCCCGGATCATCACCATGAATGGCGACGAAGTTATAGAAGAAGGTATAATTCTGATTGAAAACAACAAAATCATCAATATTGGAAAAGCGGCAGAAATCTCCGTTCCTGCAAACGCCCAGGTGATCGATGTCACCGGAAAAACAATTATGCCCGGCATTGTAGATGTACACGCACACCTGCACACCAGTCCTGATGGCATCAGCCCTCAGCAAGACTGGTCCTATCTGGCCAACCTGGCTTTTGGCGTAACCACTTCACACGATCCATCCAGCAATACAGAAATGGTCTTCAGCCAAAGCGAAATGCTCAAAGCAGGCCGGATGGTTGGCCCTCGCCTGTATTCTACCGGGTCTATCCTATATGGAGCAGACGGAGACTTCAAAGTCGTGATCAACAGCCTTGACGATGCCCTGTCCAATTTAAGAAGACTTAAAGCAGTGGGTGCATTTTCTGTAAAATCTTACAACCAGCCCCGCAGAGAACAACGCCAGCAAATTATTGAAGCCGCACGGCAACTCAAAATGGAAGTGGTACCCGAAGGCGGATCTACCTTTTTCACCAATATGAACATGATTGCCGACGGACATACCGGCATAGAGCACAGCATCCCGGTGGTTCCTGTCTACAAAGACGTTAAAAGCTTCTGGAACAATACCCATGTAGGCTATACCCCTACCTTAATTGTAAGCTACGGTTCTCAGTGGGGCGAAAACTACTGGTATGACCGCACTAATGTCTGGGAAAATGAGAGACTCCTGGCCTTTACACCAAGAGCCATCGTAGACGCCCGCTCCAGAAGACGGACCACCTCAGAGTATGGAGATTACGGCCATATCGATGTAGCCAAAGCGGTTAAACAAATTGCTGATGGCGGTACAAAAGTAAACCTGGGTGCCCATGGACAGATCCAGGGCTTAGGAGCACATTGGGAACTTTGGATGCTGGTACAAGGCGGTATGAGCCCGCTACAGGCCATTCGTTGCGCCACCATCAATGGTGCCGGTTACCTGGGTATGAATAAAGAAATCGGTTCACTGGAAAAAGGAAAACTAGCAGATCTGGTCGTTATGGATTCCAATCCGCTCGACGACATCCGGAATTCTGAAAAGATCAAATATGTGATGGTGAACGGAAGAATCTACGACAGCATGTCGATGAATGAAATTGGAAGCCGGGATAAACTTAGAGGCAGGCTTTGGTTTGAGCTCAATAAAAGCAATGGCTATACCTCACCAACCGATGCTTCAGAAACCTGGACTTATACAGTACCGGAATGCGATTAGATCCAATCGCATTCCGATTCCTTATTTAATAAGTAAATACCTTGCCACCCACCATAACTTCCTGGGTAGCCTCATCAAAAGTGGCTTTCATCCCTGTTCTGGCTGAGGCATTGGTCATAATATTGGCAATGGAGTGATAATAACCCGCCTCAACAGGTGCATTCGTTTCCTTCCGGCTGCGAATGCATTCCATCCAGTTCCGCATATGCGCAGAAGTCAGCTTATCCCCGCCTGTATTGGCCGAAGCGGCAACCTTTTCCGTATTGTCCGTCAGTTTAATTTCTGGCAGCAGGTTGGCCTTCATGTGCATAGCACTGGCTGGCCCCTCTTTAAGACCTCCTTTAGGAGACACCATATTGGTATTCAGGTTGAGCTCGCCGCCGTTTGAATAATAGATCTCCGCAGGATTTTCATCCCCATTGTGCATCCTGGAAGAAAAAACCACCTGGAAGCCATGGTTAGGGTCCCCGGCGGGGCCATAATCAAATACCGC
The DNA here is from genome assembly GCF_032678445.1 of Pedobacter nutrimenti. GTDB lineage: Bacteria > Bacteroidota > Bacteroidia > Sphingobacteriales > Sphingobacteriaceae > Pedobacter > Pedobacter nutrimenti_A. The sequence goes on along the minus strand of NZ_JAVTSQ010000011.1, from coordinate 35,312 downwards.
AGTAGTGGTATCCCAGTTCCTTCGTCCGTCACGCCACTGGTAAATGCCACCATTAGCCACCACACTTCTTGGATGCTTTAAACCCGTAAACCAATGTACCGTATCAATCTGGTGCGACATCCACTGTCCCGGCATTCCAGACGAATAAGGCCAGAACAAGCGATATTCCAGGTATTTCCGCGGATCCCATTCTTCAAAAGGGCGATTGATCAGAAAGCGTTTCCAGTCGGTATCTTCCTGTTTCAATTTGGCCACCAGGTCTGGTCTGCGCCATCTCCCCGGCTGATTCACATTCCAGGTCAGTTCGACCATGGTAATATCTCCAAATTTACCTTCTTTAATAAATTGCGATGCCGCTTGATAGTTATTTCCGCTCCTGCGCTGCGAACCGATCTGCACAATCTGCTTAGACGCTTTGATCATTTTTAAAGCTGCCCTTGCATCAGCCATCGTTTCTGCAAAAGGCTTTTCACAATATACATCGCACTTGGCACTCACCGCTTCCATGGCATGCACCGCATGTTGAAAATCAGCTGTACTTACAATTACAGCATCTATATCCTTTAAACCGTACAATTCTTCATTGTTCCGGCAGCCCGTAATGTCATGACCAAACTTACTTTTCAGATGCTCCACACCTAAACCTCTGCGGTAATTCCAGAGATCAGAAACCGCTACAATATCAAAATTGAGTTCCTTCTGATGGTTTAAAAAACTGGGCAGCAGCGAATCTTTAAAGCGGTCAGAAAAACCAACCACACCTACCCTCACCCGGTCATTCGCCCCTATAATATTACCATAACTCTTGGCACTTAAACCCATCGTTCCCAAATAGGTACCCGCAGCAGCAATAGCCGATTGTTTAATGAATTTTCTTCTCGATTCTATCATGTTTAAAGAGATTTAGAGGGTTTTGATTTTGATACTTCTGAAAGATACTTTGTCACCATGGTCCTGCAACAGGATATGGCCTTTAGGTGCCATCCCAAAATTCTTCCAGTCTTTATATTTACTATCGGCCACAAGTGCCAGAAATTCTGCAGAACCCCGTGTATATTCCAGAATTTTATACCCGTTTAACCAGTATTCAATTTTGTTATTTGGAAAAACACGGATCAGCCCCCGGTTCCATTCCCCTATTTTCCGCTGTGCATTCGGAATCTTTTTACTGGTGATCAGATCATACAATGAACCCAGCGTACGGTTTCCGTTTTTACCCAGCTTGGCATCCGGATGTCTTTCATCATCCAGAATCTGGTACTCAGGACCTATTGCCGACCCCTTGTTTCCCTCGGTTAGGGTTACAAAATATTTAACCCCGCTGTTGGCACCTTCCGTCAGTTTGAAATCGAACTTCAGTTCAAAGGCCGCGTATTCCTTGTCCGTTACAATATCGCCACCATTGGTAGATTCTGCTCCATTGGATTTTTGAACGCTCAGCTCACCATTTTCAATCAGCCAGCCCTTTTCAGGAAAAGTACTTTTATAAGCGCCTCTCCATCCTTTAGTCGTTTTACCATCCCATAACAAGGAATAGCCTTCTGCTTTTTCCTGCGGAGAAAGATTGTTTGGGATCAGGTTCACCACAAAGATATCATCCTGTTTAGAGGGCTTCAGGTTTTCCGTCTGGATCCTGATGTTCCGCCAGCGGATCTGCTTTCCGGGCGTATCATCCTTACCTATCGCATGGACCTGCAAGGCAATAAACCCACTTGATGTCATATCATCAATCAGGTTTGCAGCAGGAACCCCGTTCAGCCAGGTCCGGATAGAGTGCCCAATACATTCCACTCTATATTTATTCCATCCCCCATTTTTAAATGCCATCTGCGCTTTAGGATTAATATCCAGAGGATACAGCCATCCTCTTCTGGCTTCATCGTAAATGCCCGCACTAAACCTTCTCTCAGATGGGTCTACTTCTACCTGATAACCGTGAACACGCCCATTCTGATAAGCATCATTGCTTTCACTCCGAATTTGTATTCCAGAATTCATCGAATCATCCACCAGCAATTCCACCTCCAGGATAAAGTCTCCGTAATTTTTTTCCGTAGCCAGGAAAGAATTGGGTGTACCAGATACCGTTGTTCCTATAATTTCTCCATTTTGGACCTCGTATTTTGCTTTTCCATTCAACTGTTTCCAGCCCTGCAGATCCTTTCCATTAAAAAGGTTCTGCCACTTTGCGGTTTGTGCATGTACAAGGGAATAACTTCCCATGACCATAACCGTTAGGATTAATCCTATTGATTTCTTCATTTTGTGATCGGTTTTTTATAATGATTGTGATTTATTTACGTGCAAAATCTGCAGCCTCTGCATTCAGACTGGCTGCCGTTGGTTGTGTTCCTGAACTGATCTTTACCCGGTAACGGAAGCTGACAGAGGCTCCGGGCGCCAGATGCATGCGAAGCTCTTCTTTACCCTCGCTAAAGATCTTTTGCCCTAAAGGATTGGCAGCAAACAACCCATAGTCTCTTGCATGCCAGTAGGTTGGATAGCCCGGGTTTTTGGGATGATCGATCATCGCAACTGACACCGGAACCCGATCTTTAACACCGTAGAGCAAACACCAGTTTCCCCGGGTTCCCCAGGCCGCATTCCCTGTTTGACCAGCACTGGTCAGGTAGTTTCCATTGGCACCGTTCTTTGTTGGAGAAACCTCGGTAATATTTCCCTGGCTATCACTGAATTTCTCCGTTTTATCTGAAGGAAGTTCAAGTTCTTTCGTAACACGAATACCCAGTAAACCGTCCTTAACATCGTTAAAGTGCACGGTGTCCCGCTGCGCGGTTAAGGTTGTATACCGGTCAATTGTCCGGCTGTTCTCTGTTCCGCTAAACACCAGTTCCGTCTTTTCTATAAGCAGTACCGTACCATCTTGTTTTTCCCAGTTGGCCGTATAAACAAGCTTGCCTGCAGATTTCCCCTTGTTCAGCTCCAATACTTTCACATTCCTGATCCAGCCGTATTTGCTCTTTTTTTCTGCAGGTATATTATAGGAATTGTTCCAGAAATCAAGGCCATTTACACTTTCGTAATTAAACCACAAGCCCACATGATGTGGATGATCTGTTCTTTCTCCATCCCTTTTATCGAGCGGAAAGCCACGGGTTACCACTGCTCCATTTGCCGCCTGAATGGGATAAAGTACGGGCTTTTCTAAATTGGAAGGAAAAATAAAGCTACTGAAATACCGGCCTCCAACCACAACATCAATTTTCTTGTCTTCACGTTTATCCAAAAAATGGACTTCCTCAGTTTGGGCAAACAACTGCATACTGAAGCTGCAGCAGATAAAAAACATATACTTCTTCATATTTGGTTCGGCTTTCTTATATTTAGATTATAATAGATCCTTTAAACTAAGATAAGCTATTACGCAGCAAATTGTCTTCCGGCAGGCCAATTCCTCTAAAAATATTACGCAATCGATTTAGGAATCCAACTCTTGATAAAGAGTTGGAAACGGTTCTATATTCGTTCAGTATGACTGCGCCATGAGTGCGCAGTGAGTGCGCCATGACTGCGCCTTTTTTCAGAATAAAGGCGCAGTCATGGCGTACTCATACTAAATACATTGCGTACTCAAATAGAACATACTATGAACCCTGTCTAGTTTAAACTGGTTATTTATCAGGTGTTTTTTAAAACAAGCCCCATTCCTGGATTGTTATTTAAGAAAGACTAAGAAATTATGTTAAAGCCAATACATTTATTTATACCCTGCCTGGGCCTGTTTATGTTGTCATGTACACAAAGCAATACGACTTCTTCAGTAAGCACAGATAAAACTGCCGTAGACAGCGCAAAAGTAGCCGATACCACTAAGATAATCAATGTGCTCTATAAATGTGCAGACAACAAAGAGATTCGCGTTTCCTATGACAATACCGATGAGAAGAACCCATTTGTACTAGTGCAGACCGATATCAAAAAGCCCGGGATCACAAAAATGAAACTCGTAGAAGAGCTGGATTAAACCACGATCCTGAAGGTCAGGTTTACCCTCGCCCGCATTGGCCGTATGGATTTAGCAATCCTGTGTTCCCATTTCGCCTGGAGGTCACCCTTCATCACCAGCAGGGAGCCATTCTCCAGCTTTACAGTGTATTTTAAACGGTGGTCTGCCTTATGCCGGATGTCAAAGGCCCGCACTTGACCAAAACTTACCGAAGCAATGGTTGGATGTGTTCCAAGAGCCTTTTCATTATCGCTGTGCCAGGCTACGGAATCATTGCCATCCCGGTAATAATTAAGCAATACACTGTTAAACCTTACACCAGTGATCGCTTCTACCCTTTGTCTGATCATCAGCAGATCGCTGGTCCAGGGCATCGGAGTTGTCCTTCCTGGAGAAGTATAATCATAACTATCCGGATCGGCATACCAAACGGATAACCTGGGTGTGATGACTTGTTTATCGTACATGGTGACTACTTTCTGTTTCCACGGACATTCTGTAATAAAATTATTCATCAGTCTTTCGCTTTCCGCAAGGCTGAAAAGTGCCGGCCGGTAATCCAGCAGATCTTTAGGCAAGCCGGGACTTTGGCCTGTTTCAGCAAAAAAACTCAGTTGCTCCATCTCCATGAGAATGATTTGGGGTTTAAAATTTCAAACTATTTTACGGCCTTCAAAAATACTAATATTTTTAGTATAATAAAAATAAATTGGATACTCCCCTTATTTAAAATATTTATATCCAAAGACTTGGATGCTGACAACAAATTCCAAACTCTATAGAATTCATACCAATTGAAAAAAAATAAAAAAAATTTGCAGGGATAATAAAAATTCCTACCTTTGACTTGAGAGCGTTAATTTAATGGAACGGGACCAGGTCGCTAGACTTCGGTCCCGTTTCTTTTTTATACAATTTTACCCTTCTTTTTTACGGAGCAGCAATTTGCCCGTAGGTTAAGTGCTCTTTCAAAGAAAAATTTATTGGCCCAATTCTTGTACAGAATTAAAAGAATTAGCAATAGGTGGATAGGAATTTCATCGCCTCTATTTTCTGTAAAATGGCTTCTTCTTTGTTTGTTTATTTTAGCCTAACGGCAAACAGTTGGCTGGAACGATTTTTTATGTCTAAATCGTATATTTAAGAAGGCAATATTATTCTTCTTTCTGGTCAGCCAGACAAGTTCATACAGGTTAAAAACGCTGAATAAAATGAACAAAACTTAACCACCTCTATTTAACTACTGATTAACAATCAAATACAATTTAACTCTCGCTATCTCTGAGAGTCGAGAATCCGTATCAATCTCCCTGAATACAGCCCCAAACTGAATGTAATGAACGAAAATCGTTGAAGTTTCTGTGATAAGTTTGAAAAGCTATAAAGAACGTAAAATTTTATCTCAAAAATTATATGGACTTGCATAGCAGGAAACTAATTTATCGCTCAGCGTGCACAAAATAAAGGCTCTATATACTCTCTTAATTCCAGCACTGGTAACAGTGTTTCTAATGGTTATGGGGATGGGGAGTGTGAACGGGCAAACAAGGACATATTTAAATGGAACCAAGACGGGAAATTATTTTGGTGGAGGGGCAGCACTTTCATTAGGCCCAGGTAGTGCATCTTTGAGCATTCCCCCAATGACAGCTCATACAACAACTAATTTTTTAGGGGCTGGAACAACGTTCAGATATTTCTATGGAGATAATAGTATTCTAACAGGTGCTACAACTCTACCTGTTAAACTCAGAGCAAGTCAGGACCTTGGTCTGCTGGGCTTACTCGGTGCAGGATCCGATGTGTATGTTGAATTTAGAAACACCAGTAACACCCCCATTCCGGCTGGTACCACTACTTATTTCAAGATTAAAGAAAAACCAACGTTAAGTGGTATATCAGTGGCTGTAGGCGGATTATTAGGTCTGGTTGAACTGCAGAGTATAAATGGCAGAGGTTATACATCAGCGGGAGACTATATACTAAATACGGCGAACACTGCCGGAGGTGCATCCTATAACGGAAATGAATCCGTAGGTAATGTTGTGGGAACCACCGCGGGAACCACGACCAAAATGCTCATCGATAAAAATGGAGATTGGTATGCAGCTGTTACGCCAGATGCGGCCTACAATGCAGCAAGACTGGAAGTGGCTTTACCGTCTGACCTTCGGGTCGCTGATATTGCACGTGCTTTAGAAGCAAATGTATATAGTGCATTTACGCTATCATCGGGCGGTACTTGTAATACAAGTCCAATATTTACAAGTCCGGGAGAAGCAACAGGTATCAATCTTAATACAGGAATCATTGGCGGGTTGGACCTTAGCCAACTGGTTGCAAATCCGCAGTATGCAATTAACGGCGTCGCAGGCCAGTATTCCTCTTTCTCATCTGGCGTTGCTAGTGTCGGTGTAGCAAGTACAGTATCTCAAACCTTCTATTATGATCATACCGCTACGGCAAATGATGGAATTCATGTGAATCTCGGATTGTCTAACAGTTTGATCGGCTTGTCGCTACTGCAACTTAACGGCATCGTATTTTATGCCTACTCCGGAAGTTCAGAGATTCCGGTTTATACCAAGGGACTTGGGGATCTTGCATCACTTCTGGGGCTTGACCTGCTCAATCTGGTCAATATAGGAAGCAGTCAGAAAAATCTTGATTTTAGTTTCAATTTAAATGTACCATTTGACAGATTTAAAATAGAGTTTCAAAAAGGCGTACTTGGAGTGGGTGTAATTGGCGACGCATTAAGAATTTATGATGTCAGCATAGCTCCGGCTTTACCCACAATCACTGTTCAACCTACATCTGTTAATTCTACAAATATTTGTGAGGGAAATACTGCGAGTTTTTCTGTTGCAGCAACAGTTCCAACAGGCTCAACTGGACCAACTTATAGTTGGCAGTACTATGATGGAACAAGCTGGAACACCATTTCTGGTGCCAATAGTGCCTCCTATACGACCGGTGCTACTACTGCGTCTATGAACAATTGGCTATACCGGGTTTTAGTAACAGGAGGAAATCCAGGTTGCCCGCAAACTGTTATCTCTAATGAGGCTAAGCTCACCATCAATCCAAGAGCTACAGCCGCCAATATCACTGTTGCTAATGCTGCTATTTGCGAGGGCTCAGCGGCAACGCTGTCACCAACATCGACGTTAACTGCTCCGGTTACATTTAAATGGTATCTGGATGCAAATAAAGCTACTCCTATTACTACCGGAGGCAACTATACTGTAGATGCCAGTGGCAATTTAACGATTAGCGGGCTTACAGCCATAAACAGCCCTTACACTTATTATGTGAGTGTAAGCAATTCTACAAATTGTGAAAATGCTGCAGGTACATTAAAAGCTGTAAGTGTAACGGTCAATACACAACCTGTATTGGCAACTATACCTCCGCAGTCTCTATGCAATGGCCAATCACTAGACTTAACTACACTAAACCCAGCAGATACAAAGGGAACAACAACGGGTACATATGTTTGGTCTTTAACCCAGGGAGGAACAGCTTTAAGCAGTACGACCATAACACCTTCTTTAGGACTTCCTAAGACCTATTATGTAAGATATACCAACGCCACTTGTTATTCCGATCAAAGTGTTGTGGTTACGGTATATGCACCCCCAACAATAGCTGCCGCAGGAACGAATCAAAACCTATGTAACTCCACAACTACAGACCTTGAAGGCAATGCGCCCATTGTCGGTACCGGAGCATGGAGCTTGGTTAGCGGACCAAATACACCCACATTTACAACACCATCCCTCTATAACAGCAGTGTGACCGGATTGGCACCGGGAGTTTATCTATTTAGATGGACGATTAGCAGCGGTCCTTGCACTAAAAGTTCATCAGATGTAACGGTAACTGTATTTGCACCTCCAACAACCGCCAATGCAGGCTCTAACCAGAGTTTATGTGGTGTTACAAGCACAACCCTTTCTGGAAATCTTCCTACCACCGGAAGTGGTCAATGGACTTTCAAAAGCGGTCCAACAGTTCCCAGCATCACATCTCCCCTATCGAATACCACCCAGGTTAAAGGACTGGTTACCGGTACTTATGTATTTAGCTGGATTATACAGAATAGTGTCTGTCCAATGAGCACGTCTGACGTTACCATAACTGTAAACCCTCTACCCTCAATTACCTTACAACCCCTTGTACCAATCTGTGCAAACAGAACGGAGTTTAAAATAAATTATACCAATCCGGTAAATTCACCAACCTCATACACTATACAGTGGGATTTAACCGCTACAACCGCAGGCTGGGCCGGAGTGACCAGCACACCTTTAACTGGAGGGGTCATCTCCATAACAATGCCCAATAATGTACCAGCCAACACTTATCATGGTACGTTAACCATTAATAATGGAACCTGCAGCAACGATATGCCATTAAACATAGATATATACGCAACTCCACATCAACCAAATATTTCAATAGCTAATTAATATAAACTCTTAAATAAAAACGACATGAAAACTAAAATGACAATGCTCAAATCAACATTTCTAGCTCTATTTATGCTACTGGCGGCAAACTCTTTTGCTCAAACTTATCAGGTTTATGCTTGTAAGGGAACAGCGGTTACACTTACAGGACCAACCCCGGGTTCAGGCGAGACACTCCGCTGGACAGAAACTGTAGGCGGTTCAAATAACATTCAGACAGGTACAACAGGAGCAACATTTACAACACCTACCACTTTAACTCCGGGTGAACATGTTTTTAACGTACAGGTGATTTCCGGAGATCCGGCAACGACTGGATGTTCCAGTGATGTTTCTGCAGATTATAAAATCTTTGTACTTCCTGACATCACATTAACGCTTGCAGATCCAACAAACCCAACATATTGCGCATCTACCACAACTCCTAATTCAAATTTGGTAGCTACGGTAACAGATCCATCTGGTGTCACTATCCCTGCAGAAGTAACTTATGAGTTTAGCTGGGTAGTTACCAAAGGTGGTTCACCAGCTTCAAATAGCGATATTGGAACAATTGCTGATGCAGCAAAATCAAGCACATTTACAGTGAACACCATTTCTGCTGGCACCTATGCTTTTACTCCAACGGTGAAATATGTTGTTCCTTCAAACATAAACACATCTGGTAATAAAAAGGGATGCGATGCTACGACAGCAGCTAAGTCTGTAATTGTAACTCCAAAACCTACTACTCCAGTAATTACTTTCTAATAAAAATTATCCAGGTTTAAAATCTAACGATAATATAAATTCATGTCTAACAGAAAAAAAAGTTTTGTGTCAAGTCTGCTGTTGCTAAGCGCAACAGCAGGCCTTGCGCAATCTACCGACCAGACGGTAACGATCCCACAAGGATCGTCCATCCGCCTGCAGGCAAATTCTGTTAACGCAAAAAGCTATCAATGGTTCAGAAACGGCGACGTTATTGACCAGGCTACCCAATCCAGCTACACCGTATTCCTTGCTGGAAAATACACGGTAGTTAGCTATAATACTGAAGGTTGTAGTTCCGACATCTCCCCACCGGTTATAGTAACTGTTGGTACAGGAACACCACTGTCTGCAGATGTGATGGTGACTAAACATTCTGAATTCCGGGCGGTAACCCTTAAAGATGCTTTTGAATACACTATACAGGTAAAAAACAACGGTGTAGATGCGGCCACATTGGTTAAGGTTCAGGATGTACTTCCTACGGAACTGACCTTCCAGGAACTGGCCACCCCTACCCTGGGACTGGCGCATTACAATACCGTTAGCCGCACGGTATTTTGGGAAATGCCTAAACTGGATAACGGACAAACAGCCGATCTGAAAATAAAAGTGATTGCCACTCAAGCGGGTGTGATCAGAAATACGGCTACAGTAACCGCTAATGAAACAGATCCTAATCCAAATAACAACAGCTCTTCAGACAGTAAAGCGATTACAGGAATCATTATACCAAACGTGTTCACACCTAACGGTGACGGGAAGAACGACACCTTTGAAATTCCTGGATTAGAATACTATGAAGCCAATGAAATCACCATCGTAAACAGATGGGGAAGTACAGTCTATTACAAAAAAGGATACAAAAATGAATGGAACGGAAGTGACCTGAACGAAGGGACATACTTCTACCTTCTAAAAGTCAAATCTGCCAACGACAAATGGGAAGTTTATAAAGGATACATCACTTTAATCAGGGCATTCAAAAAATGATAAAAAGGATCTTCTTACTTATTACAGCAATAGTTTCCGCTCTGGGCAGCAATGCACAGCAGGACAGCCAGTTTTCACAGTATATATTTAACGGGCTGCACATCAATCCTGCCTATGCAGGATACAAAGAAGATATCTACATTCAATCTATGTACCGTTCTCAATGGGAAGGCATTAAAGGTGCACCCAAAACTTTTTCTCTTTCTGCCGATGGGGCATTAAACGATGGCCGGGTCGGCCTAGGCTTGATTATACAGAATGATCAGATCGGGGCTCAAAGCGCATTGACAGCCTATGCCAATTATGCCTATAAATTACAGCTGGGCAATGATGACAACTCCAGGCTTTCCTTTGGTTTAGCCGCGGGTTTCATGCAGCTTGGTATTGATGGAAATAAGCTGGATGGTGTAACTCCTGACGATGGGGCTATCCCGGTAATTTCACAAACCACCCTGCTGCCAGATGCAAGACTCGGTGTTTATTATTCCAACGATGATTATTTTGCAGGCTTCTCTGCAACCAATTTACTGGCACAATATGCGGTAAAACGCAACAACAGCAATATCCTGGTGCCACAACCTCATTTCTATTTAACGGCCGGGGCGCAATTTCCGGTTTCAGATGACCTCAGGTTAAAACCTGTTGTTCTGCTAAAAGATGATGTCAAAGGTCCTACCTCCCTTGATTTAAATGCTTTCCTCCTGGTTAAAGAAAAAGTATGGGTAGGTGCATTTTACAGAACTTCAGTAAGCCTTTATAACAAAAGCAACCTGCAAAGCGACCTTCCAAAGGAAAGTGCAATGGGATTGATCCTGGAGCTGTTTGCAACCCCCAATTTAAGGATCGGTTATTCCTACGACTATTCCCTGAATGGTTTACGGAATTATAATTATGGCAGCCATGAGATCTCTGTAGGTTTCTACATCAGTCGCCCTAACCTGAGAAGAGACCGTGGGTTAAAATGCTACGATTTCTAAAGATGAACCGGCATTAAGCCGATTTCTTTTGTACAACAAACATGAAGACCTGCTTTTTGTGTATTTTTAGATATGCAGGTCAATAACAATATCATAATAGCAGGTGGCGGATTGGCGGGGTTAACCTGTGCACTCCATTTACTAAAAGCAGGTTTCGAAGTGACCATTATTGAAAAAAACACTTATCCGCAACATAAAGTCTGCGGAGAGTACATTTCGAACGAAGTCTTGCCTTACCTGCAATGGCTTGATGCAGACCCTGTAGTTCTCCAACCTAAAAAAATTACAAGATTACAAGTCTCTACAGTTAAAGGCAGGCAGATAGAATGCAAGCTTCCGCTTGGCGGGTTTGGACTTAGCCGGGCTGCCTTCGATCATTTTTTATATTCCAAAGCTTTAGACAAAGGCTGTAAGATACTGAACGAAAGGATCCTGGACATTACGCATTCCGGGCAGACCTTTTGTCTAAAAACAGATGCAGCAACCCACCAGACGCCGCTGCTTATTGGTGCCTTTGGTAAAAGATCATCACTGGACAAAAAGCTTCACCGCCATTTCATCGATCAACAATCACCCTGGCTTGCCGTAAAGGCGCATTACAGAGGTGAATTTGACGACGATCTGGTGGCTCTCCATAATTTCAGAGGCGGATACTGCGGCGTATCGAAAGTAGAAACCAATCTGATTAATATTTGTTATCTTACAGCATACGATCAGTTTAAAAAATACCAGAACATGGAAGATTTTCAACAACAGGTACTTTTTAAAAATAAACACCTTAAATACCTTTTTGAACATACAGAACTGGCTTTTGAAAGTCCGCTCAGTATTGCACAAATCTGCTTTGAAAAAAAGGAGCTGGTGAAAGACCATATCCTGATGATCGGGGATGCAGCGGGGCTTATTCATCCGCTTTGCGGCAACGGTATGGGGATGGCTATCCACAGTGCAAAAATCTGTGCAGAGCTGATTGTACAGCAATATGGGATTGCTGATCAGCTGCAATTGGAAAAAAGCTACAGCATGCAGTGGAAGGCTAATTTTGAACAACGTATGACCTTCGGTAAAAGATTATCTTCTCTTTTGCTGAATGGAGCTCTATCTGATATAGCCATGTCCATGCTGGCCCATTTTCCCTCCCTTCTGCCTCAAATGATCAAAAGAACTCATGGTCAACCTTTAACCCCTCCACCTTATGATTAATACCACCCGCAGAAGCGAGGCTATAGAGATGATGGATGATTTTGAGATGGAGGGCGAAATCCTGAGAGATGCCCTGGATAAGATTGCAAAGATCAATCAGTTGCTGGGTGGGAATAAAGTGACCTTGCAAGGTGTTAAAAAACTGATCCAAACCAATAGCAAAACGCCTATCCGTGTACTGGATGTGGGTTGTGGAAATGGAGATATGCTCAGAACACTGGCAGATTTTGCCGCAAAGCAAGGCCTGACCTTAGATTTGGTAGGGATAGATGCCAATCCTTATACTATACAGCACGCAGAAACCCTATCAAAAAATTACAAAAACATTCATTACCGCACCGCAGACATCTTTGAAGAGATCAATAAAGAGGAAACTTATGACATCATATTGTGTACCCTGACCCTGCATCATTTCACAGATCAGGAGATTCTGTTTCTTATTGGTGGTTTTTCTAAACTTAGCCGGCTGGGCATTGTGATCAATGACCTGCACAGAAGTTCTGCTGCTTATTATTTGTTTAAAGCGCTCTGTTTTGTGTTCGGATTAAATGACATGTCCAGAGAAGATGGATTGATTTCCATACTCAAGGGCTTTAAAAAAAAAGACCTGAAAAACTTTTCAAAGCAACTTTACTTCAAACATGATCGTATTCGATGGAAATGGGCATTCAGATACCAATGGATCATTCAGACTTATGAGCACTAAAGTAATAACGGTTAACAAACAAGTACCCGAACATTCCAGGGAAACTGCAGAGATCCTACCCTTCCTGGATGGGTGGCTGGCAGGAAAAGAAGAGCGTTTTGTCCGGAAGGTGAAAAAGATCTTTGAAAACGCTGCTGTAGACAGACGTTATTCCTTTCTCTCTCCGGAAGAAGTTTTTTCCAACAGCTCCTTTGAGGAACGCAACAATATTTACATCAGAGAAGGAATAAGATTATCGGCTCAATGCGTTGCAGGTGCTTTAGAGAAAGCAAAATGGCAGGCTGGGGATATCGACTTCCTGATCACCGTAAGTTGCACAGGAATTATGATTCCCTCTTTAGATGCCTATCTGATCAACAAACTGCAGATGCGCCAAGATGTGGTCCGCCTCCCGGTTACAGAAATGGGCTGTGCCGCAGGGGTATCGGGAATGATCTATGCCAAAAACTTTTTAAAGGCAAATCCTGGCAAACGGGCCGCAGTAGTGGCGGTAGAATCTCCTACAGCGACCTTTCAGCTGGAAGATTTTTCCATGGCCAATATCGTTAGCGCAGCCATATTCGGAGACGGGGTAGCTTGCGTTTTATTGTCTTCCTGTGAAGCAGACCAGGGACCAGAAATTTTGGACGAAGCGATGTACCACTTTTACCATGCAGAACAGATGATGGGCTTTGCTTTAACCAATACCGGATTGAAAATGGTATTGGATATTGATGTTCCAAAAGTTATTGCAGAACATTTTCCTCAGATCATCCATCCCTTCCTGGCCAAAAATCATTTAACTATTCAGGATATTGACCACCTGATCTTTCATCCCGGAGGAAAAAAAATTGTGCAAATGGTAGAATCTTTGTTTGCTGCTGAAGATAAAAATATAGAGGATACAAAAGAAGTGTTACGTTTGTATGGAAATATGTCGAGTGCCACTGTTTTATATGTTCTGGAACGCTTTATGGACAAAAAACCATCAAAAGGAGAAAAAGGATTAATGCTGAGTTTTGGACCTGGCTTTTCTGCGCAAAGAATACTGTTACAGTGGTAAAACAAAAATTTATATGATGAACAAACAAGAAATTTTAGAAAAATTACCCTACAGTGTCCCATTTTTATTTGTTGATGAACTGCTTACTATCGATGAAAATGGCGCAACAGGAACTTATACTTTTAACAAAGACCTGGATTTTTATAAAGGCCACTTTAAAGACCACCCTGTTACCCCTGGTGTAATTCTTACAGAAACGATGGCACAGATTGGATTGGTTTGCCTGGGTATTTACCTGAGCGGTTATATTGATTCAGCCGCTTCCAGCCATGTTATGCTGACTTCTACAGCTATTGACTTTATGAAGCCTGTTTTCCCTGGGGAAAAAGTAACTGTGGTTTCTGAAAAAGTATATTTCCGTTTCAAGAAACTGCATTGCAAGGTAGAAATGAAGAACGAAGCTGGTGATGTGGTTTGTAAAGGAACTTTATCCGGTATGGTAACCACAAAATTAAATGGCTAACAGGGTTGTTGTCACCGGACTTGGCATTGTGGCTCCAAATGGCGTAGGAATTCCTATGTTCAAAGAGGCCATTAAAAATGGCAGGTCCGGGATTAAACACCATAGCCAGCTACAGGAGCTTCAGTTTTCCTGCCAGATTGCCGGCCACCCGGACTTGAGCGCTGAGTTGATTTCAAGCTGCTTTACAGAACTTGAACTTCGGAACTTTAACAGTGAAGGCATCTTATATGGCGTAATTGCCGGCATGGAAGCCTGGAAACATGCGGGTCTTTCTCTGGAAAGACAGGATGATCCGGATTGGGACAGCGGTACTATTTTTGGCGCCGGAACCTCTGGCATAGAAAAATTCAGGGAAGCCATTTATAAGATTGACGAAAAACAGGTCCGCAAACTGGGCAGCAATGCAGTGATGCAAACCATGGCCAGTGGCGTCAGTGCCTACCTTGGTGGAAAACTGGGTTTAGGCAATCAGGTCAGCACCAATTCTTCGGCTTGTACCACTGGTGCAGAAAGTGTATTGATGGCCTTTGAGCGGATCCAGTCTGGTAGAGCAAAACGCATGTTAGCCGGAAGTACCAGTGACGGCGGCCCCTATATATGGGCAGGTTTTGATGCCATGAAAGTTTGTACCTATAAACACAATGAAACGCCTGAAAAAGGCTCAAGACCGATGAGCCTCTCTGCAAGTGGATTTGTACCGGCATGTGGAGCAGGTGCCCTGCTGCTGGAATCGCTGGACAGTGCGGTTGAACGCGGGGCTGTAATTTATGCAGAAGTACTTGGCGGGCATCTCAATTCGGGTGGACAAAGGGGCACTGGTACGATGACCGCTCCGAATAGCAAAGCTGTACAAAATTGCATCAGTTCTGCCTTAAAAAACACGGGCCTGCATGCAGACCAGATTGATGTGATCAACGGACATTTAACAGCGACGATAATGGACAGCACCGAAATCAGGAACTGGTGTACTGCCTTGGGGCGTTCGGGGGAGAATTTCCCATATATTAATGCCCTAAAGGGTATGACCGGGCATGGATTAAGCGCTTCAGGCAGTATGGAATGTGTAGCTTCGGTTCTTCAGATCGCTGAAGGCTTTTTATTCCCCAACATCAACTGTGAGGATCTCCATTCGGATATCGCAGCCCAAATAGATCCTCAAAAAATCCCTCTTCAATATCAATCTCTTCCTATAGAGTATCTTGCAAAAGCGAGTTTTGGATTTGGCGACGTTAATGCCTGTATCATCTTTAAAAAATATAGATCATGAATAAAGAAGAATTGCTCTCCCGTTTGAAAGTCATTGTTTCCAACTACACCCAGAATAAGGAGGCACTGGACAGCATTAACGAGGACACCGATTTCCTGAAAGACTTGAAGATCAACTCTGCAAATCTGGTAGATGTTGTACTGGATGTGGAAGAAGAATTTGGAATCGAGATCGATAACTTATCGATGGAAAAAATGCTCAATGTACGTGCAGCCATTGAGATTATAGAAAGCAAACTCCATGAAGCTGGCCGGGAATGACATTGTAGACCTGCGGCTTGCAGCGACAGAAAGCAACTGGATGCGGAAAGGTTATTTGCAAAAAATATGCTCTGAAAAGGAACAATTGCTGATTAAGGAAAGTGAATATGCCGATCAACTCGTCTGGTTGTTCTGGAGCATGAAGGAAGCCGCCTATAAAATACATTCCAGAAAAACAGGTCAAAGGATTTATGCCCCCGCTTCTCTGGAAACCACCGTACAAACACTTAACCTCAGCTATTCTACTGGCTTCGTATCTGTAGAAAATTGCACCTACTACACCCAAAGCGAATTAAATGCGGAAATGATCCATTCACTGGCGGCCCCAAAACGATCCTTACTGAAGGAAATAGAGGTCAGAATATCTCTTCATCAGGATGGTGTATACCCAGTATATGCTTGTACGAACCCGCACAGCGTTAGCCATCACGGGGTTTATCTTGCTCTTATATACCTCTAGCTCAGATTTTCTTCAATCAGCAGGTTAATGATCCCGTCTGCCATACCCACTCTTGGCACATACAACTGTTTAATGCCGGTCCATTTTAGTAAGGTGATATAGATTTCACAAGCGGGTATAATCACGTCTGCACGGTCGGGATTCAAGCCGACCAGGTTGATCCGTTCTTTTAAAGAATAACTATTGAGTTGATTGTACATCGACTTTAACTTTAGAAAAGTAAGTGGCGTACCCTCTTTTTCGTTAGACATTTTAAAGAGCTTATTGATGTTCCCTCCTGTGCCTATACCAGCCAGATTTTTATAATTCCGGGTTTGCTCTTTTACCCATATCCGCATGTCTTCCCAGGTTTCCTCTTTATCCTGATTGTCCAGTATCCGAATGGTACCAATATCAAAGGATTTGGAAGCCACGGGCGCTTTATTCACAAAAACAGAAAGTTCTGTACTGCCTCCGCCCACATCAATATAGAGGTAACTCTTTTTCGCATCCAGGGTCTGCTCAATATGATTGGAATAAATGATATTGGCTTCACGCTGACCTTCTATGATTTCAAGTGTCAGTCCGGTTTGTTTTTTTACTCTGGCTATGATATCTGCACCATTTGAAGCTTCCCTCATGGCAGAGGTTGCGCAGGCAAGGTATTCTGTAACGTGGTAAACATCCATCAGATTCTTAAAAGCCGTCATGGTCTTTAACAGATCTTCAATTTTCCTGTCTGATATCTTCTGGTCGAGAAAGGCATCGTCTCCCAAACGTAACGGAACCCTGACTAAGGTGTTTTTTTTAAAACCATATCCGGTCTCGTCTTTTGTAATATCGGCGATCAGTAACCTGACCGCATTGGAGCCAATATCTATAGCAGCGTATCTTAACATGAATTTACTGGTGTTTATTTTTTAAGTAGTTATAAGTCTGAACCTGTGCCCTTACTTTAGTTGTTAATCTGTTTTTATGGTATTTATTGTTGTTCAGTTTGGTGATGTCCCTGGCTTTAACATTGTCCTGAAGTTGAAATTCTATGATATCCCTGATTTCCTGCCGAACCTCGTGGTCCAGTACGGGAAAACCAACTTCCACACGGTGTTCAAAATTCCGGCTCATTAAATCGGCCGAAGAAAGGAACATTTCTTCTTTGCCGTTATTACCGAATATAAATACCCGTGCATGCTCCAGGAACTTGTCTATAATGCTCACTACCGTAATGTTTTCACTGTAGCCCTGCATTCCCGGAACCAGGCAGCAAATTCCTCTAACGATCAGCTTTATTTTTACACCTGCATTGCTTGCCTCGTATAATTTTTCTACGATACCCTCATCGGCCAGGCTGTTGACTTTCAAAATCAGATAAGCAGGTTTGGAAGCTTTAGCGTGCCGGATTTCCCGGTCTATCAGTTCATAGAACTTTAGCCTGGATTCCAGGGGAGAAACTATAAGGTGTTTAAAACCTTTCGCTACTGTCTTTTTGTTTAAAGCAGTAAACAGTTTCAAAAGATCGGAAGTGATCTCTTTTTTAGCGGTAAAAATACTGTGATCGCAATAGAGTTTGGCGGTTTTTTCGTTGAAATTACCTGTAGCCAGATTCGCATAATATACTGCCCTTCCACGTTCCATCCTTTTTACCAGGCAGATCTTGGAATGCACTTTATAGTCTGTTAAACCATAATTTACGTTAACCCCTTCCTCTTCCAGCCTGTTAGACCAGTAAATATTGGCGGTTTCATCAAATCTCGCTTTCAATTCAACCAGGCAATTCACCTTTTTACCATTTTTTGCCGCATTGATCAGGGCATTGACCACCCTCGAGTTTTCGGCTAAACGATAAAGGGTAATATTGATCTCTGTAACTTTGGGATCTATAGCCGCTTCTCTTAAAAACAAGATGATATAATCGTATGACTGATAAGGCAGGTTGATGAGATAATCACGCTCTGCTAGTTTATTGATAATGCTTTCCGTACGGTGCAAACCCGCAACCTTAAGTGGTACCGTTGGTGGATATTCCAAACTTGCGGAGCCTACATTTGGAAAACGGATAAAATCGCCAAACCTATGATAGCGGTTACCAGGAATCAGGCTTTCGGCCTCAATTTTCATCTTGGAAACCAGTACGCTCAACATATCAAAGGGCATCTCTGTATCGTATAATAAACGCATGGGTTTGCCCTTTTTGCGCTTATCAAGGCTTGTCTTTAATTCTTCTATAAACTTATCACTGATGTTTTTGTCTATATCCAACTCCGCATCGCGGGTAACCTGTATCGAAAAAGCCTCAATTTCATCATAATTGAAAACATAAAAGATATCATCCAGGCAATACTTGATGATGTCTTCTGCAAGAATAATGAACTTTAATCCGTTCGTTTCCGGTAAGACCAGGAAACGGGGAAGATCATTTGGCAGTTCAATAAGTGCATATTTCTGGTTCTTTTTAGAGCCCTTTTTAGACAAGCGCACCAAAAAATACAGGTTGCGGTCTTTAAGCTCCGGAAAAGGTTTATCCAGATCAATCATGATGGGAACAAGGTTCGATAAGATCCGGTCTCTGAAATGATTCCGGACAAATTCGCCCCTTGCCACATTGAGTTGGGTATCATTTAAGATAAAAATACGGTTCTGAGCCAGTTCGTTAATCAAAGTGGCCTGGAAAAGCTGTTCAAACTTGCGTTCCTGCTTTACGACTATATTTTTGATTTCGTTGAGTACCTTCTTGGGGTTAAAACCAAGAAGCGCCTTAGTCTTATCATTCAAATTGGTAAGCCGCGTCATGGTAGCTACCCTGACGCGGTAAAACTCCTCCAGGTTTGAAGAAAATATAGACAAGAATTTGATTCGTTCTATTAAAGGGACGCTTTCATCGGCGGCTTCCTGCAGAACCCGCTCATTAAAATATAGCCAGCTAATCTCTCTGTTTAAAAAAGGAACCTTTTTCTTAGTCATGTATATGTATCAATTCCCCGTTTGACCGGGGATAGTCAAAACTGCAAATTCTAATGTTAAATCATTGTTAATTATCGAGGAATTAACATAAAAATAATTTAACCTTATTTAGTTGCTTCGGCTTCCTTTTCAGCAGCCTCGGAAGTTTTAACTACGGCCGGGCTTTCTGTAACTGTTTTTGAAACAGTTGAAGCCGGTTCAGCTGGTTTCGCTGTTGGTGTTTTAGCAGTCGGTGTTTTAGCAGTCGGTGTTTTGGCAACGGTAGGTTTGGCTGCTGGTTTTGCAGGCGTGGTTTTAACCGCTGCAGTTTTTTTCACAGCACTTGTTTTTGAAGCTGCTGATTTAGCAACGACAGGTTTAGCAGCAACGGGTTTAGCAACAGCTGGTTTTTCGGAAACAGGTTTAGCCGGGCTTGCAACTTTTGCTACACGGGCTTTTCTAGGAGCAGCTACCGCTTTTTTAACAGCTGCAACTGGTTTTGCAATAGCCTTGGCTACTTTCTCTTCTGTAGCAATGGCTGTTACTTTAACACTCTGTGCCACAGGTTTGGCCTTGGCAGCAACTTTTTCTACTACTTTTTCCGCTTTTTTAACACTTTTAGAAACCTGTGCTTTTTTTGCAGAAGCTTTCTTCGCAACCTTGTCTTTCTTCTTCACAACCTCTTCCGTCTTACTGGTTACTGATTCTTTAACTTCCTGCAATTTTTTAGAAAGCTTTTCGGCTACCGATTTACTCGCTTTAGTAATGTCTGCGGCGATTTTCTCTGCATCATGACCGAGATGACTGATCACTTCCAGGAACTTTTCAGTCAAAGTTTTTTCTAATTCTTTTTTTGCTGCCTTTTTAGCAACTTTTTTTTGCACTTTTGATTTCTTGGTTTTCATAACAAACGTATAAGTTGTGGATAATCAATTATTAACTAATTTAACAATTTTTTATATTAAAGCTATTATCATGCCCACTTTTGACATTGTAAGTAAAGTAGACGCCCAAACATTCGACAATGCGATGAACAACGCTAAAAAAGAGATTTTGAACCGTTATGATTTCAACAATTCTAAGAGTACGATAGACCATGATAAAAAGACCAATGTGATCACTATCGTAACAGAGGACGACATGCGGTTAAAAGCCATACAGGATGCCATTATCTCCCGGATGATCAAACAAAATCTGGATGCCAAGAGCCTTGACTTTGGCAAAGAGCAATATGCTTCAGGTAACATGATCAGAAAGGAAATATCTGTAAAAGAAGGAATTGACAAAGAAACCGCAAAAAAAATCGTTGCAAAAATTAAAGCAAGCGGATTGAAAGCTCAAGCTTCTATGATGGATGACCAGGTACGTGTACAAAGCAAAAGCATTGACGATCTTCAGGCTGTAATTTCCTTGTGCAGGAAGGAAGATTTTGGTCAGCCATTACAATATATCAATATGAGAAACTAATGACGGTTTAATGTCTTAAAAACCAATAACAAAGAATGGAAATTATAGAAAATGGATATATTTTTTCAGACGATGTTCAAAAAATTGATGCAATATCAGTACACCATTATTTGAGTACTCAGTCTTATTGGGCAGAGGGAATCCCGCTGGAAACTGTTCAAAAATCTATCGATAATTCCTTGTGTTTTGGAATTTATAAGGAAACTAACCAAATTGGTTTTGCAAGATGGATCACAGACAAGGCAACCTTTGCTTATCTGGCCGATGTGTATGTTCTGGAAGAACACCGGGGTTTGGGTTTATCTAAAAAATTGATGTCGCTGATGCTTTTTCATCCAGCCCTTCAGGGCCTAAGGAGATATATGCTGGCTACGCAGGATGCCCACGGATTATATGCCCAGTTTGGATTTAAACCATTAGAACACCCCGACAGGCTAATGGCAGTTGTGGTTCCAAAAGCTTATCAACAATAAATATCTTGTATAAAATAGAAAGGAGACCTGGATTAAGGTCCCCTTTTATTCTTAAATCAATTGTGCTAAGGCTTCTCTGCTGAATCCTTTCAATTCATCTGTTTTGTTTTGATGAATCTTTTGTACCCAGTTTGGATCTGCGAGCAGTGGTCTTCCCACAGCCACAAGATCAAAATCTCCACGGTCCATCCTTCTTACCAATTCATCCAGTGAACTTGGTTGCGAGCTCTCTCCTGCAAAAGCAGCCAAAAACTCACCGCTAAGCCCTACAGATCCTACAGTTATCGTTGATTTCCCGGTGATTTTTTTAGCCCAGCCTGCAAAATTCAAATCAGAGCCTTCAAATTCCGGTTCCCAGAAACGGCGTTGCGAGCAGTGGAAAATATCTACACCAGCATCAGCCATAGGATTTAACCAGGCTTCAAGTTCGGCAGGTGTTTTAGCCAGTTGGTGGGTATAATCTTGAGGTTTCCATTGTGAAAGACGAATGATCACAGCGAAATCCTCACCAACTTGTTTTCTTACTTCTTTGATCACTTCGATTGCAAAACGACTTCTTTCTGCCAAAGTTTCCCCACCATACTGATCTTTTCGGTTGTTGGTTCCTGTCCAGAAAAACTGATCAATTAAATAACCATGTGCACCATGAATTTCTAAGCAGTCAAAACCCAGTCTTTTGGCATCTGCAGCAGCACGTCCAAAAGCCGCAATGGTATCTGCAATATCGGATTCCGTCATTGCTTTTCCATTCTCAAAACCAGGTTTATTAAAAGCAGAAGGGCCTTCAAAAGGTGCAGACGGTACCCATCCGGAATGGTGGTTATCCATAACGCCCATATGCCAGATCTGAGGTCCCATTTGTCCTCCTACCTGGTGAACATTCTGTATTACACTCTGCCATCCTGCCAATGCCTGTTCTCCATAAAAATGGGGAATGTTTTTATCATTAGATGAAGAAATACGTTCTATAACGGTTCCTTCCGACAAGATCAATCCAACTTCACCGGCTGCTCTTTTCCTGTAATAAGCCGCTACTTCTGGAGTAGGCACGCCATCAGGCGAAAAGGAACGTGTCATTGGAGCCATGACAATTCTGTTTTTGATATTCAAAGATTTAAGGCTAAACGGCCTAAATAAACTGTCTGTATTCATATTATTTTCTATAAGTCTTTTTGTATAATCTGTGTGAGCTCAATAAAAGCTTTCTCATTTCTTTTATAATAAGTCCACTGCCCTACTCTGGTTGACTCTATCAATCCGGCACGCTGAAGAATAGACAGGTACTCGGAAACAGTAGATTGTGTCAGTCCAGCCTTCTGCTGGATTTGTCCAACACATACACCAGATTCAAATCCAGGCTGATCTGGAAAATGTACCTCCGGATCTTTCAGCCATTGTAAAATCTGTAACCTTGCTTTGTTAGACAGTGCCTTAAAAACATCTAAATGATTCATGACACAAATATATATCGACTTTTTCCGATATACCAATAAACAAATCATAAATGACATTGCCTTGATATCTGATATTCAGACTTTTCATTAGTCTTATTTATTTTAATTCTAAATAATTTTGCTAAAACCAAATGAGATTCTATCTTTGCGGCCAATTAGAATTAATCTTAATAACAATATGCCAGATATTTACAAATTATTTAGCTTCCTCGCTATCTTTTTCGCTCTTCAATCTGCTGTTTATGCACAAAACACAGGTAAAATCGTCGGTACGGTTAAAACAAGTGATGGCAAACCTGCCGGGTATGTAAGCGTAGGCCTAAAAAATGCAGGAAAAGCTGCAGTAACAGATGAAGATGGTGCATTTTCCATTAAAAATGTAAAGCCAGGAAGTTATGTGATTAAAATATCGGCTGTTGGTATCGCTTCGCAAGAGAAATCTGTCAATGTTGCTGCCGGACAAACTGCGGAGATCAGCTTCTCTATCTCGCAATCCGCTTCTCAATTGGATGAGGTAGCCATTAATGGTTACAAAACGCCAAATCAGAAACCAGTGAACCTGGGTAAGATTGCCATTGCACCTAGGGATCTGCCTCAGGCTGTACAGATTATTGGCAGTCAGGTAATCCAGGATCAGCAAGCTAATAGGTTAGCCGATGTTTTAAAGAATGTGAATGGGGTATCTTTAGGGGCGAACCGCGGTTCTGTTGGTGAGAATTTTTTTGCCCGTGGTTATAGTTTGGGTTCCAATAATGTTTTTAAAAATGGCGCAAGAACAACTATTGGTGGTATGCCAGAAGCCAGCACACTGGAATCAATTGAAGTATTAAAAGGAAGCGCTGCCTTATTATATGGAGGAGTTAGTGGTGGAGCTGTTGTAAACATGGTGACTAAAAAGCCTAAATTCGAATATGGTGGTGAAGTTTCCATGCGTGTTGGAAGTTACGATCTATACAAGCCAACACTGGATCTTTATGGCCCAATCTCAAAAAAACTAGCTTTCCGTGTAATTGGAACTTATGAAAAGGCTGGGAGCTTTAGAGACAATGTAGACTCTAAAAGAATCTATGTTAATCCATCCTTACTCTATAAAATCAGCGATAATACCGAGTTATTGGTTCAAGGAGATTATTTAAAAAGTGATTATACACCTGACTTTGGTATAGGTACAGTTGCAAACAAACTATCTCCGCTAGGAAGAAATGTATACATCAACACAGACTGGGCATATAATAAAACAAATACCTCTACAGCGCAGGCCAATTTAAACCATCGGTTTAATGACAACTGGAAGTTAAATGCGATTGCATCCCTGCAGTCATACAAAAGAAACTATTTTTCTTCTGAGCGACCATTTGCTGATGCACAAGGAATTTGGTACCGTTCTCTTACCCGGTCTAATATTAAAGAATTTACTTACAATGAGCAGATCAATTTAAATGGATCATTTAAAACGGGATCTTTACAGCATACATTATTAGTAGGCGTTGACGCAGATCAATCTAATACAACTACCGGTGCATTCAACAATCCAAACACAAGAACAGTGAATTTAAGTGGTGTTCAGACCAAATACTATGATCAGGTAAATATACTTGATCCGCTAACTTTTAATCAACCGACAAATTTTAATACTCCTGAAACTACTTTATCGACCAATACGGTGGCACCAATCTATAGAATGGGCGGATTTGTACAAGATTTGATTACTGTAACTGAGCAATTTAAAGTACTGGCAGGTTTGAGATGGACTTATCAAAGAACACCTGTAACAACGGTTAAAACAATTGCTGACGGAAGCGAAATAAAAACTACTGGTGATACTAAAATAGATAAAGCATTTTCTCCTAAAATCGGACTAATCTATCAGCCGCTAAAAACTACATCTGTTTATGCGAGTTACTCCAATAACTTCACACCGAACACAGGCATTGATATTGCAACCAACGCCCCAATCGCTCCTTCCATTATTGATCAATATGAAGCAGGTGTGAAAAATGACTTTTTGGAGGGTAAACTATCCGCTAACTTAACTTATTATAAGATTAAGAACAATAGGTATGCACAAACTGCCATTGCAGATGCAACCAAGAAAGAGTTTAGCGGTAAATCTGAGAGTGATGGTTTAGAAATTGACCTTACTGGAACGATCGTAGATGGTTTAAATTTTATTGCGGGCTATAGTTATAACTATATGAGATATACTTCTACCAGTGCCACCACAGGTATCGTAGAAGGCGAACGTGTAGTTGGTACAACTAAGAACACTGCAAATGGTACATTGTTCTATACTTTTAATTCTGGTGAGCTTAAAGGTCTTAAACTAGGAGCTTCCGCATTTTATACAGGAGATCGCAACGGCGGTAGAAATACAACAAAGAATAATTCTTCCACTGGAATCATTCCACTTAAAGGTTTTACAACACTTGACTTCTCCGCAGGTTACAGCTGGAAAAAACTATCCTTACTTGGTAAGATCTCGAACATTACTAACGTGTTGAACTACTATGTTCATGAAAACTACAGTGTGAACCCTATTCCTCCACGTCAGTTCATTACAACTTTAGCCTATAAGTTCTAAGAAATCACCAGGCAATATATAACGAAGAAGGCCCTGCAAAATTTGCAGGGCCTTCTTCGTTATATATTAAAGTCGTAAAACATTAAACCGTTTTCACGTCTCCCTCACTGTAATCTCTGATATCAGTAATATATCCATTAATGATCAGGAAATCGAATAAAGGTTTTGCATCTGGTGTAACCGGCATATTGGCACTGGTAATCACCTCACTGGTCTTCTTGTCCAGGAAAGGATAAGCAAAAAGCTTTACATTTTTACTGAACATATCACTTACATAACTCAACAACATGCTGGAATAATTATCTCCAAAATTGCTCGAGTTGAATACAAATTTCAAGTTGTTGATATTGGTCGAGATTCCTACACTTTTAGGTTTGCACCTGTCCAGGTATTTAGCCAACTTATTGTGTCTTGCAAAGTTCGATACGATCACCAGGTTACCGGTATTGCACATCTCCTCTGCCCTTTTAGCCACAGCACGCAGGTCGAGGTTCTCGGTCCAATTTTCATCTTCAGACAAAACATTGGAAAGCAATACTTCAATCAGTACACTCAAATTGTCTTTCTTCACATTCTCTGTACGTACAAACTGATCAACAGCCTTATTTAACATGCTAAAATTCGGATTTGATTTCTGCGCATATTTCGTCCGCAGAATCATAATGTCCTTTTTATACAGGAGGTCTTTGGGTAAGCAAGGCCTTCCAAGGGAGTCAAAAATGGCCGCACTGGAAAAATCTTTAACAATCAGATATAAGTTCAGCAAAATATTGTTTACCTCTTTAAATGCGGGACCGTTCACGGAGATCAGGTCAATTTCTACAGAACCTACAGTTAAATTGTCTGCTAAAGACTCAATCATCGTTTTAGGATCGTGATGGAAATAAAACGCAGCATATACTAAGTTCACACCAATTATTCCCAGAACGTTTTGCTGCAAGGCAGAATCCGTATCCAATAACCTTACATGGAATACAATTTCATTGGATTCACCACCGGGTTCAGACTGGAACTTAATTCCAATCCAGCCATGCGGATCGTTCGATTTGTTGTAATTTAAGGTTGTAACCGTATCTGCAAAAGCAAAAAAGGTCCTGTCGTCGTATTTTTCACCACTTAACCTCTCATTCAATAAACCATATTCATGGTTTAACATTTTACTTAAGCGAGACTGGCTTACATATCTCCCCGACTCTTCAGCGCCATAAATCGCATCGCTAAATGTCATATCATATGCCGACATGGTTTTAGCAACCGTGCCTGAAGCCGCTCCTGCGGTAAAAAAATTACGTGCCACTTCCTGGCCTGCTCCAATTTCTGCAAAAGTTCCGTAAATTTTTGGATCTAAATTGATCTTTAAGGCTTTACGCTTAGTATCCAGAATTTCTCTTTCCATGGCACAAAAATAGAAGAAACTGACGGAATTTGAGGGATAAATTTCCTTATCTTGGTAATCTGATGTTAAACGTAAAAAATCTCGCCGTACAGTTCCTGAATGAAGAGGACAAATCCTGGACTCCGGCTGTAAACCAGATCAATTTCACCCTTGAAAAAGGAAGAGTTCTTGGAATCGTAGGTGAATCTGGCTCAGGAAAATCGGTAACCTCATTCTCCATCATGCGGCTTCACAATCCCCGGAGCACCAGGGTTGAAGGAGACATTGAGTTTGAGACCATCAATTTGCTTAATCTTTCGGAAAAAGAGATCAGAAAATACCGTGGAAATAAGATATCTATGATCTTTCAGGAACCCATGACCTCACTCAATCCCGTTTTTACTTGTGGAGATCAAGTCATGGAGGCCGTTATCCTACATCAGAAATTAAGTAAAGAGGCAGCCAAACAGCATACTCTTCAATTGTTTGAAGAAGTACAGCTGCCCCAGCCCGATCGCATTTTTAACAGTTACCCACATCAGTTGTCGGGTGGGCAAAAACAAAGGGTAATGATTGCCATGGCGCTGAGCTGTAATCCTGACCTTCTAATTGCAGATGAGCCTACCACAGCTTTAGATGTTACGGTACAAAAAACCATATTGCAATTGCTGGCCAAGCTTAAAGAAGAAAGAGATATGGCCATGATCTTCATTTCTCATGATCTCGGTGTAGTGAGTGAGATTGCAGATGAAGTTGCAGTCATGTTCAAAGGAAAAATTGTTGAACAGGGTGCGGTAGAACAAATTTTTAAAAATCCGAAGCACCCCTATACCAAAGGTTTACTGGCTTGCAGACCAAGCCCCTGCAGGGTACTTAAAGTTTTACCAACCATAGCCGATTTTCTCGATGGTAAACAGGACCAACCTATCCAGCATCTGCTGGAAGCCAATACCTATACTACGGCAGAAATAGAAGCACGAAGAGCGGAACTCTATGCCCAGCCCCCACTCCTCCAGGTCCGGAACCTCTGTACCTGGTACCCGGTTAATCCGGGATGGTTTGGCAAGGTCAGCAATTATGTGAAAGCGGTGGATGACATCACCTTTAATGTTTATCCTGGCGAAACCCTCGGTCTGGTGGGCGAATCCGGCTGTGGAAAAACCACCCTTGGAAGAAGTATTTTAAGATTAACCGACCCCACATCGGGCACAGTGATCTTTAATGATACAGATCTTTGCAGCTTGCGCAGGAACGATTTAAAAAGAATAAGGAAAGACATTCAGATCATCTTTCAAGACCCCTATTCTTCTTTAAATCCCAGAATGACGGCCGGCAATGCTATTATGGAGCCCCTTCAAGTTCACCAGCTGCACCACAACGATCAGCAACGCAAAGCGCATGTGATCAGTTTACTGGAGAAAGTGGGTTTGAATGCGATGCATTTTGACAGGTATCCTCATGAGTTTTCCGGCGGGCAACGTCAGCGTATTGTGATTGCCAGGGCTCTGGCTCTTGAACCTAAGTTTATTATATGTGACGAATCTGTCTCCGCGCTCGATGTTTCTGTACAGGCCCAGGTGCTGAATCTGTTAAGGCAATTGCAACAGGAACTCGGTTTAACCTATATCTTCATCTCTCACGATCTCGCCGTTGTCAAACATATCTCCGACCGGATGATTGTGATGAACAAAGGTAAAATTGAAGAACAAGGTTTTCCGGAAGATATCTATAATCATCCCAAAGCAGACTATACGAAAAAACTGATTGCTGCCATTCCGGGTACACAGACACTGTATTTATAATTTCTGATCCGGAACAGCCAGTTTCATTACTGCGGTATTTAATGCCCGCCTGATCTCCCTTTCTTTGACCTTGTCGTATTGATTCAATAAGACCTGGACTTTGAACCTGGCTTCATCTTTATTGATGGCCATCGTTTTTACGGTCAGGCCATTCACCATAATAAAGCCAGAATATGGCATCACTATTTGTCTTAAATGATTTTCCAGGTACTCCGGAGTATAGCCAAAATGGAGCAGCATCTGAAACTCCACACTAAGCTTCTTGATGTTTTGCTTAGACTGGTTTACAATTACAGAACTAAAAACCACGGAGTTGGGAACGATCACCATATCATTATCTTCATTTTGCAGGATCATATTGATCAAAGTAATATCGATGATCTTACCTTCAATATCATGTACCCGGATGTGATCCCCAAGAGAAAGCCGGTCAGAGAACATAATGATCAATCCATTGATCATATTGGTTATATAATCTTTAAAAGTCAGTGCAATTGCTGCCGCTACAATGGTGATGCTCGTCAGAAATTTGATTGGATCAACCCCTAGGAAAACCATAAAGGCCAGGGCAAAAAAGACTGTATTTAAAATGGATACAATCCGGTTAATACCCAGGATAAAGTTGTCTTTTATATTACTCTTGAACTTATGTTTCTTGATGTACCAGAAGATGATCACCAGCCGGATCGCGGAAACGGCTAAACTGGGCCCAAGGAATACAAAAAGAGCCTCTGCAGCTTGAGCGATCACAGGGTAATGTTTGTATATCGGGGGAATATTGATCTTGAAATAGACAAGCGCAATGTATACAACTGTCTTAATTACAATCATAACAATTTCATTCCTGGTCTTTCTCTCTTGTTCTTCTATCATCAGTACGAGTAATTGCTTATAAAAGCTAAAATACAATTTATTCTTTTGGCCGTAGTGGTAAAATGGGAATTGGTTGTCACACCTTAAAAAACATGAAAATCACTCAGCAACATCTCGTTATAACCGCTCTAGCGTTTCTGGTTATATTTTTAATGGGAAAGCCAGTACAGGTAATTGCCCAGATCAAACTTACAGACATCCGTGCGAGCGGCACTTATTTTCCGGAATCCAGGTTCATCAGACCCAATGAAACCGATAAATCCACAGCAAAAACCAGTATGAGCCGGGCGGAACTTGGGCTTAGATTCGACCTGTCCAATAAAGTAGATACACTTAAAGGTAGCTATAGTAAATGGACGGCTACGCTGAGTGGCTCATATACAGATTTGCAAAATACAAATTACGAACAGCAGGTTTTCCCTTCCAGACTGGTTACGGCAGACTTTGGCATCCAGCACCTGCACAGCCTAAACAGAAGCTGGAGCATACTATATGCCCTTTCTGCAGGCGTCTATTCTGACATGGAAAAAGTAAACGAAAAAGATGTGTTCCTTAATGGAGGTGTGGCTTTTATCAAACGCTACAATCCCAACTTCACCTTTGGTTTCGGGGCTTTTCTAAACAACGCTTATGGCACACCAATGGTATGGCCGGTGCTTATTGTGCAATGGAAAACCGGAGATAAATTTAAACTGGACGTTAGCCTGCCCGACGGAGATGGAGGCTCTGGTTTTGTGAATAAAATCAGTTATGCCTATCAAGTGAATAAAAAAACAGACCTGGCCCTGGTTTTCAAACCCAGGTTGATGTCTTATGATACAGAAACGCTTGGCGACAAAAGAAGAATGCTCAGTTCATGGGAATTACCCGCCGGACTGGAAAACAGATGGCATTTTAAACACCTTGATTTTGTAGTTGGCGGTGGCATGGTCATTTTACGCACCTATCAGTTTGGGGAAAAGAAACTTTCTAAAATGTTTGACCAGGGTCCAACCTCTAAACTGGCCTCCAATTATTACCTGAATATGGGAATACACTGGCACTTTTAGGGCATTTTAAACCCCTTTTAACCAGATACAGGTTTATTTTTCGCTTCAAATTGCTACCTTCGGGGTGATTCATAAATTAATTATGGCAAAGAATAAATCATCCCACCTAACAAAAGTGCTCACACAGCTGATCAGCGATGTGCTCACCAAGAGCAAAGAAGCACTGAATTACAAACAGGTATCTGCAAAACTCAACATAACTGATGCAGCTTCCAGGGAAACTATCCTGGAAGTGCTCAAAGATCAAACTCATAAAGGCACCTTCATTGAAGCTGAAAAAGGTAAGTTCCGTTTAAAGGACCTGAAAACCTTTATCATTGGAAAAGTAGACATTACCACCGATGGTTCTGGCTATGTTGTTCCCGACGACGAATTTGAAAAAGACATTTACGTATCTGCACGGAAGCTGCATAACGCACTACATGGAGATAAGGTAAAAGTTTACATCTATGCAAAGAAAAGCGGCCGCAAAAATGAAGGCGAAGTTGTAGAGATCCTGGAACGGGCAAAAACAGACTTTATCGGCGTGATCAGAATTTCAGAACGTTTCGCTTTTGTGGCGATAGACGACCGGAAAATGCTGCATGACATCTTTGTACCCTTAAGCGATCTAAACGGCGCTAAAAATGGTCAAAAAGTGCAGGTCACTATTACAGACTGGCCGGAAGAAGCCAAAAATCCGATCGGAAAGATTACCCATATATTAGGAGAACAAGGCGAGAATGATACAGAAATGAATGCCATTCTTGCGCAGTACGGCTTCCCGCTCACCTTCCCCGCCGAAGTTGAAAAAGAAGCCAATGCCATTCCTGAAGAGGTTACAAAAGCAGAGCTTAAAGGCAGAAAAGATTTCCGGACAACCGCTACTTTTACCATAGATCCGGCAGATGCCAAGGATTTTGATGATGCCATCTCCTTTAAAAAACTGGAGAACGGACATTATGAAGTTGGTGTACATATTGCAGATGTTTCTCATTATGTACTCCCTAACAGTGCTTTAGATAAAGAAGCTTATGCCAGGGCAACTTCAGTATACCTGGTAGACCGTGTGATCCCTATGCTGCCTGAGCGCTTAAGTAATGGCGTATGTTCTTTACGCCCGCATGAAGACAAACTTTGCTTTGCAGCTGTATTTGAACTTGATGACAAAGCCAATATTCACAACGAATGGTTTGGCAGAACCGTGATCCATTCTGACAGACGATTCAGCTATGAAGAAGCACAGGAAGTCATTGAAGCCAAAGCAGGCGATTTTGCTGAAGAAATCCTCAAGCTGAACGAACTCGCTTATATCTTACGCGATAAAAAGTTTAAAGCCGGCGCCATTAGTTTTGAAAGTACGGAAGTTAAATTTAAGCTGGATGAAACTGGTAAACCGATTGGTGTTTATGTAAAAGAACGTAAAGATGCGCATAAGCTCATTGAAGATTTCATGTTGCTGGCGAACAAAAAAGTAGCAGAATTCGTTGCCAAAAAAGGAAAAGGAAAGCAAAAATATACTTTTGTATACCGCTCCCACGACTCCCCTAACCTGGAAACGCTGAATAATTTCGCCCTCTTTGCCTCTCGTTTTGGGTACAAGATCAATATGAAATCCGATAAGGAAATCGCCAAATCCCTGAACTTCCTGATGGAAGATGTGGAAGGTAAAAAAGAACAGAATGTGCTTACCCAACTGGCCATCCGCTCCATGGCCAAAGCGGTATATACTACTAAAAAGACCAGCCATTACGGTCTTGCCTTTGACCACTATACACACTTTACCTCTCCAATCAGAAGATATCCGGATGTAATGGTTCACCGCTTACTGGCTTCTTATCTTAACGGAGAAAAATCGGCGAACGAGGAACAGTATGAAATTGCATCCTCCCATTCTTCAGCCATGGAAAAACGTGCTGCAGATGCGGAACGCGCTTCCATCAAATACAAACAAGTAGAATACCTGGAAGAGAATATTGGAAATATTTTCACTGGCATTATTTCAGGAGTAACAGAATGGGGTATGTATGTGGAACTGATCGACAACAAATGTGAAGGGATGATCAGGCTCAGAGACATTGCGGATGATTTTTACGTACTCGATGAAAAGAACTATTGCATCATTGGTCAGCGCAAAAAGAAAAAATACCAATTGGGTGATGAAGTACAGGTTAAAGTAAAAAAAGTAGACCTTTCCAAACGTCAAATCGATTTTTCACTCCTTCAAAATCCTTAATCAATACACAACAACATATACACGGCAATAAAGACGAATGCACACGACTTCTGAATTACAGGAAATTATAGAAAAAGCAATTAAAGGGCTCAGCTATTCCAATCACCCCAAAAGCCTTTACGATCCAATCTCCTATATTATGAACCTGGGCGGCAAAAGATTACGCCCGGCACTGGTCCTGCTCGCTGCAGATCTGTTTAACGGCTCTTTGGACGAGGCACTTCCGGCGGCTCTAGCTATTGAAACCTTCCATAATTTCACCCTCATCCACGATGATATCATGGATAATGCGCCCTTACGCCGTGGACGGCAAACCGTTCATGAGAAATGGGGAACCAACAACGCTATCCTTAGCGGAGACGTGATGATGGTAGAATCCAACAAACTACTCACTAAAGTAAAAGTTAGTGTCTTAAAAGAAGTCCTGGATACCTTTAACGCAACAGCCCAGGGCGTATGCGAAGGACAGCAGCTGGATATGGAGTTTGAAAGCCGTAATGATGTCAGCATTGAGGAATATATTGATATGATCAGGCTAAAGACAGCGGTATTGGTTGGGGGCGCTATGAAAATTGGAGCCATTGTAGGCGGTGCCAATGAGGCCGATGCAAATCTGATCTATGACTTTGGTGAAAACCTCGGAATTGCTTTCCAGCTTCAGGATGATATTCTTGATGTATATGGTGATCCGCAGAAATTTGGCAAACAGGTAGGCGGCGACATCATTGCAAACAAAAAGACTTATCTGCTGCTAAAACTTCAGGAAATTGCAAACACTGAAGATGCAGTGCTTCTGGATCAGCAGGCAGGCAATAACGATGCCTTGCTTAAAATAGAGCGCGTTACCGCATTATATAACCAGTATGATGTAAAGGAGCTTGCCACTGAGCAAATGAGGAATTACCTTGATAAAGCCTTTGCTGCTTTATCAGCGATCAATGTACCGCAACAGCAAAAAGAAGAAATCAGCGGCCTGGCCAATGAGCTGATGAACAGAGAAAGCTAATTGTCAAAAATCAATTTTACTTTATCGTAGGTTAAGGGCTTGGTCAAAAAGTCCTTAACACAGATAAACTGCTGTGCACGGGTTCTTTCTACCGGATCAATCGAAGATGAAACAATAATCACATCTGTTTCAATATGATGCTCTTCCAGCAACTGTAAAAATTTCCAGCCGTCTATCTCCGGCATATGCAAGTCCAGCAAAATTAAGTCCGGTGTATTTTCCAGTACATACTGAAGCGCCTGTTCCGGTTTATCAAACAAAACCACACGCTTATCCATCTGTAATTTACTGATCAGCATCTGATGAATCTTATTGGTGATCACATCATCATCCACCAGAACGATGTGTTTACTTGTCATCCCCTCTATTCCAGGTCCATAATCCTCCTGGTCTCCTTCATGAAGCAGAGAATTCAGCATACGGATGATATTATCCAGTTTACCGGCCTGCGTATTGATATCACTTAACAACTGGTTGATTTTCAAAGTATCATAAGACTCCAAAGAAACATGATTGTTTGCATTGGACAGGCTTAGAATATTTGTTATAGGCGCGCGCAGCTGATGTGAGGTCAAATGAGAATATTCGTTAATCAACTTCAATTGCCTTGCATTCACACTGTCGCTAAATATTGTACAAGCCACATGCTCAATTCTTCCATCCTTTTCTATAGGCGTAAAAGTGATGAGCAAAATATGATCATTTGCATTGGCAACCGGTAATCTCTTTTCTATACTAAAACACCTGCCTTCAAAACATTTGGAAAGCAGTCTCATCAAAGTCCGCTTATAGCGATGGGCAATCAATTCTACAATCTGCTCCCCACTTATGGGATTTTTTTCCAAAAAACTTCCCACGAAATGCAATGATTCTATTTTATAATAGGCTAACTGATATTTTCTGTCAATTAAAAAAAATGAGTTATCAATCAGCTCACAAACACTATTGTTTGACATAATACCCTTTATTTACAACTGTAGACCACATGACACTCATTCTTGCATATTTTTTTCTACCGAAGATTACATTAATAGAAAACAATTTTCCTAAAAAAGTTCAAAATCCCGGCAATTTAACCCTAATACTTGATTTTGGAGTAATAATTGTCTCGATATAATTAATATTCACTAACGAGATCCTAAACAAATCAACGAAATTAATATTACTTATGCAAGAAATCCTATCAAAGAAAGATATAGGCGAAAGAATAAAGGCCCTCAGAACTGCACAACGTCTTTCTCAGTCAAAAGTTGCGGACCTGTTGAGTATTTCCAGAAGCAATTACTCTCAAATTGAATTGGGAAATCAATTTCCTTCTTTTAATATCCTGAATGTAATTGCCAGATATTATAGCAAAAGCTATAACTGGTTGCTTCATGGAAAGGATAGGGAGGAACAAGCAACAGATCAGATCAGAGGGAATGCAGTGATACAGGAGCTGGAAAACACACTTGAAACCTTCAATACGCTGTTAAAAAAACTAGAAAAGGAAATCCTGATCCTTAAAACCTCCAGCCATCAGTATTAAAAACAAA